>NZ_JBSJOY010000002.1:0-306153 GCF_056633115.1 Marcopretia estuarina LEGE 06307
GCTCAGCAACGGCACGCGGCCGATGTCCCGCAGATACGAGCGCACCAGGTCGCCGTCCACGGGGGGCAGGGAACGGGGCAGAACCACGGGCCGGGGGTCGGCATCGGCCAGCGACTCGACGGGCCGGGACGGGGAGAGAGCGACAATCACGGCGTGGTGTTTTGACAGTGTGTAAAGCCTAACCTGAAGAAGTGTGAAGTCCCTCTCATCTCGGACTCTTCGGGGCGACATTCCCCTGAGCGCCACCCAGAGCAGCCAGGGTCTGAGCAGTGCCGGCCGCCAGCTTCTTACTGCCCTGGCGCTCGCTGGCCAGAGCCGCTCATCCACCCACAACGCAGACCCTGCCTGGGGAGTAGGCGCAGCCATCCAGCCAGCAGGCCCGCCAACCGGCCCCAAGGCGCTGCCTCTGGCAGCCGCCTACCGCCCAGCTAGAGCGGCATCCCGAGCGAGTCGAGCAGCCAGGTGGCGGTCCTGAGGTAGATGAACACCCCTGCCACATCGGTGGCGGTGGCGATGAAGGGCGCCGACATCAGGGCTGGATCGAGCCCCAGCCGATCGAACAGCAGCGGCAGCGCCGCGCCGGCCGTGGCCGCCAGGGTGGTGATGGCCACCAGGCTCAGGCCCGCCGCCACCGCCACCAGCCAGCTGCCTGACACATAGCGGGCCCAGGGCACCACCACCAGCACCATCAGCACCCCCAGCAAGGCGCCGGCCACGGCCTCGCGCCAGATCGCCGGCCAGGTACCGAGCGCCTGGATGCGCTGGGTGCTGAGGCCACGGATCACCACGGTGGAGCTCTGCGAACCCACGTTGCCGCCCGTGCCGATCAGCAGCGGGATGAAGGCCGTCAGCATCACCACCCGCTTCAGCACCGACTCCTGAGAGGCGATCACCGCCGCGGTGCCGGCATTGGCGATCAGCAGCACGAGCAGCCACACCACCCGGCGGCGGGCCACGGTGAACAGGTTGCTGCGGAAGTAGTCGTCCTCATCGCCCGCCTGAACGGCGCCGGCCGCGTAGAGGTCACGGGTGGCCTCCTGCTGGATCACATCGATCACGTCGTCGACCGTGACGATCCCCACCAGTCGCTCCTCACGGTCCACCACCGGCACCGCCAGGAAGTCGTAGCGCTGGATCACGCGGGCCACCTCCTCCTGATCCGTGGCGGTGGTGACGTTCACCACCTCCCGGGTCATCACATCGCCGATGCGGTCTTCCGGGTCGGCCATCACCAGATCCCGCAGCGAGAGGATGCCAGTGAGATGGCGCGAAGCGTCGGTCACATAGAGGCTGTACACGGTTTCAGTGTCCCGGGCCCGCCGCCGCACGATGTCGAGCGCCTGAGCGGCGCTGTGGAACTCCTTGAGGTCGATGAATTCGGTGGTCATCAACCGGCCGGCCGTTTCCGCCTCGTAGCCCAGCAGCTGGGCCGTGACCCGGCGCTCCGCCGGGCTCAGCTCCATCAGCAGGCGCCGCACCACCTTGGCGGGCAGTTCATCGAACAGCCGCACCCGGTCGTCCGGCGACATCTCCTCCACCAGCTCCAGCACCTCGCCGGAACGGAGCCGCTCCACCAGGCTTTGCTGCACATCGCCATCGAGGTATTCGTACACCTCGATCGCCTTGTCCTTGGGCAGCAGGCGGAAGGCCAGGGCCTGCAGCGTGCGCGGCAGGGTGCCGATCGCCTCGGCGCAATCCACCGGCTGAACCGGCTCCAGCAGCAGTTTCACGCCGCCGTAGTTGCTGGCCTTGAGCAGGGCTTCCAGCTGGCGGGACACCACCTCGGCCACCTGCAGGCCGCCGCCGAGCACGATCGTGGAGCCGCTGATGCTGCCCACTGCGCCACCGCCGTGCTCAGCGCCGCCGGACTGGCCTCGGCCGGCAGGATCCTGGCGGCCATGGCGGGCGCCGCCGCTGTCGAGCTCGCTCATCGGCCCCGAAGTGGCGGCACATCGAGTGTATGGGGAGGGTTCCTGCCACGGCCTCCCCGCAGCGGCGCTCAGCTTCTAGGGTCAGCCGGCAGCGACAACAACAACCATGAGCGTGAGCGTTTCCAATGTGGTGGTGCGCAGCGCCACAGGCGCGGAGACACCGCTGGCCGGCTATGCCGGCTCGGTGCTGCTGATCGTGAACGTGGCCAGCCGCTGCGGCTTCACCCGCCAGTACGCCGGCCTGCAGACGCTGCAGGACACCTACGGAGCACGCGGCTTCAAGGTGTTGGGCTTCCCCTGCAACGACTTCGGCGCCCAGGAACCGGGCACCCTGCCGGAGATCCAGCAGTTCTGCTCCACCACCTATGGCGCCAGCTTCGAGCTGTTCGACAAGGTGCAGGCCAAGGGCGCGAAGAGCGCTCCCTATGACGTGCTCACCCAGGCCGAACCGGCCGGGGATGTGGAGTGGAACTTCGAGAAGTTCCTGGTGGGCAAGGACGGAACGGTGCTGGCGCGCTTCAAGAGCGCCGTGGATCCCACCAGCGCGGAACTGACGGCAGCGATCGAAGCGGCCCTCGCCGCCTGAGCCGGCCGCGGGGGCCGAGCGGCCCCCCGGCCACTCACAGCCGGCGACGGCGCAGGGCGGCCATCAGCCGATGGCTGGCGGCGGCCCCTGCGGCCGCTGCCAGCAGACCCAGCACCAGGCTGGCCAGCAGCAGCCAGAGGCCCTCGCCGGCGCGATCGAGCTCGACCAGCCGCACCAGGTTCAGCATCCAGCTGCTGAAGGTGGTGAGGGCCCCGCAGAAGCCGATGCCGAGGCAGAGCACCAGCGGCGTGCGCCAGGGGATCGGACCCGCCAGCAGGCCGAGCACCAGGCAGCCGGTCAGGTTCACCAATAGCTGCGCCCAGGGGGCACCGCCCAGCACAGGGCCGAGACGCGTTTCCGCCTGCCAGCGCAGCAGGGCGCCAGGCACCGCCCCCGCAGCCACCAGCAGCAGCTCCACGAGCTCGAAACGCAACCGCCGCGCCTGAAGATCGCCCGGGTCAGGCACGGGCTACCGCCTGCCCCAGCAGCACGGCCAGCACGCCCAGCAGCACGGAGGCCGCCAGCAGCGCCAGTGTTTCGCGTCGCCTGCCGGCCTGCCAGGCCAGCAAGGCTTCCAGCATGAAGGTGGAGAACGTGCTGAAGCTGCCGAGAAAACCGGTGCCGATCAGCAGCAGCAGGGGGCTGCCAGTGCCGCTGGAGTGATCGAGCGCCACCACCAGCCCGAGCGCGAAGCTGGCGGACACGTTGACCGCGAGGGTGGCCCAGTGGCGATGAGGCAACAGCGGCTCAAAGTGGTTGACCAGCCGCAGCCGCAGCCAACTGCCGGGTACCGCACCGACGGCCACCAGCAGGGCCTCATTCACCCGACCAGCCAGCCGCGCCGGGCCGTTCCGGCGGCAGCCGCTGCCTCGACGTGCAACCAGCGTTCCCCCTCGGGCTCCTGCCATACGCGCAGCAGCCGCAGCGGCGCGCCCGCAGACACGGGCAGCAGGCAGGGCGCGCGGTGATGGGGAGAAGCGCGCAGCACGCCATCGCGCGAGCCCTCAGCAAGCAGCGGATCGCCGTTCTGGCGGCGGCGCAGCTCCGGCGTGCGCCAATCGGCGCCGCCGGCGGGGAGGGAGGCCGGAGCGATCAGGGCGAAGCCCAGCACCCAGATCCAACGCCAGGCCATCAGATGTCGAGCTGAGCGAAATCGAGCTCGGCGCTGTGGGTTTCGATGAATTCGCGGCGGGGCGCCACTTTGTCTCCCATCAGGATGGTGAAGATGCGATCCGCTTCAGCGGCATCTTCGATCTCCACCCGCTTCATCTTGCGGGTGGAGGGATCCATGGTGGTTTCCCACAGCTGCTTGGGCATCATTTCCCCCAGACCCTTGAAACGCTGGAGGGTGTAATTGGCCTTCTCACCAAAGCCATCAAGGGTTTTCCTGAGGTCTTTTTCGTCGTAGCAGTAGGTGTGGTTCTTGCCGCGCTCCACCTTGTAGAGAGGCGGGCAGGCGATGTAGATGTAGCCGCCTTCCAGCAACATCTTCTGGTAGCGATAGAAGAAGGTAAGCAGCAGCGTGCGGATGTGAGCGCCGTCAACATCCGCGTCGGTCATGATCACGATCCGGTGATAACGCAGCGAGGATTCATTGAATTCTTCTCCCTTGATGCCCAGCCCCAGGCCGGTGATCAGCGCCTGGATCTCGGTGTTCTTGTAGATCTTGGCGTCGTCGGTTTTCTCGATGTTGAGGATCTTGCCACGCAGGGGCAGGATCGCCTGGAAGCGGCGGTCGCGGCCCTGCTTGGCGGAGCCACCGGCGGAGTCGCCTTCCACGATATAGATCTCGGATTCGGAAGGATCGCGGGAGCTGCAATCGGCCAGCTTGCCGGGCAGCGTGGAACTCTCGAGCACCGATTTACGGCGCACCAGTTCACGGGCGCGGCGAGCCGCCTCAGCGGCGTTGAAGGCCTGGATCGCCTTCTCCAGGATCAGGTCGATCACCTGGGGGTGGAACTCAAGGAATTCGCTCAGCGATTCGCCCACCACGGTGTCCACGATGCCGCGCACCTCGGTGTTGCCGAGCTTGGTCTTGGTCTGACCTTCGAATTCCGGATCGGGCACCTTCACCGACAGCACGGCGGTGAGCCCCTCGCGGATGTTTTCGCCCGCCAGGTTGGAATCACCGTCCTTGCGCTTGCCACGCTTCCTGGCGAAGGTGTTGAGCGTGCGGGTGAGAACTGTTTTCAGACCCTCGATGTGCGTGCCGCCGTCGACGGTGCGGATGTTATTGGCGAAGCCGAGAATGCTGTCGGAGTAGGCGTCCACACACCACTGCAGCGCAGCCTCCACCTGCACGCCGTCCTTCTCAGCATTCACATAGATGATGTCGGGGTGAAGGGGATCCTTGCCGTCGTTCATGTAGGCGACGTACTCGCGGATACCGCCTTCGTAGTGATAGATCTCCTCGTGGGCGCTGCCGTCGGCGCCGAGGGCCTCGCTGCGTTCATCGCGGAAAACAATCCGCACACCGCCGTTGAGATAGGCCAGCTCCCGCAGCCTGCCGGACAACGTGGTGTAGTCGAAGTGGATGCCGCCGGAGAAGATCTCGATATCAGGCTTGAAGCGCACCGCCGTGCCAGTGCGGCCGCTGGTATCGGCTTCCGAGCGCAGGGTTCCGATCGGGGCGCCGCGCTCGAAGCGCTGGCGGTGCACCTGATCCTGCCGGTGCACGGTCACTTCCACCCACTCGCTGAGCGCGTTCACCACCGAAACGCCCACGCCGTGCAGACCGCCGGACACCTTGTAGCCGCCACTGCCGAACTTGCCGCCGGCGTGCAGAACGGTGAGCACGGTCTCCAGGGCCGACTTGCCGGTGCGCGGGTGCACGTCGGTGGGGATGCCGCGTCCGTTGTCGGTGACCTCTGCGGAGCCGTCCTCGCAAAGGCGCACCAGGATCTCGGTGCAGTGGCCGGCAAGGGCCTCGTCCACCGAGTTATCCACCACCTCATACACAAGGTGATGCAGACCCCGCGGCCCGGTGGTGCCGATGTACATGCCGGGGCGCTTACGCACCGGTTCCAGGCCTTCGAGCACCTGAATCTGTTCGGCGCCGTAGGCGTGCTGAACTTTGGAGGAGTCGCTCATTCCGAAAGGCTCAGGTGGCAAGTTGCGGCGTGCGCCGGTAGCCGGGTGAAGCGGTGCAGCAGCGGCACAGGGCGCTCAAAAGGCCAATCGAGGTGTTGATCTTACCACTGCTGCTTCAGAGGGGCGCCCAGGGGGCGCTCAGCGCCCGTTTGCGACAGGGATGCACCCCCCAGTCGCATCTCTGCTCCGTCCGTCCCGCGCCGGGACCGCCCGCAGGCCTTCGGCGCATCCCCTCGGGCCGTTCCTCAGCGAGGCTCAGGTCACCCCGCGCGCGCCCTGCGCAGACGCCCCCCGGATGGCCGCTTCGCTTCCCCTCGTGCTCGTGCTGCTCGGGCCCACCGCCAGCGGTAAGTCGGCCCTGGCCCTGGAGCTGGCCGGCCACTTCGACCTCACGGTGCTCTCGGTGGATTCCCGACAGCTTTATGCGGGCATGGACATCGGCACCGCCAAACCCACCGCCGCCGAACGGGCGCGCGTGCCCCACGGCCTGCTCGACCTGCGCCCGCCCGACCAGCCGCTGAACCTGCAGGAGTTCCGCCAGGCGGCCGAGGCCGCCATCGCCGCCGAACACCAGCGCCGCGGCGTGGCCTTTCTCGTGGGGGGCAGCGGGCTGTACCTGCAGGCCCTCACCCAGGGGCTGCAGCCACCGGCGGTTCCGCCACAGCCGGCCCTGCGCGCCCAACTGGCGGCGCTGGGGCCTGCCACCTGCCACCAGTTGCTGCGTCAGGCCGATCCGGAGGCGGCAGGGCGCATCGACCATGCCGACACCGTGCGCACCCAGCGGGCCCTGGAGGTGCTGTACGCCACCGGGCGGCCCCTGTCCAGCCAGCAAAGCCAACGACCACCCGCCTGGCGGGTGCTTGAACTGGGCCTTGACCCCAGCGACCTCAGGCAGCGGATCGCCCGCCGTACCCGTTCGCTCTATGCCGATGGCCTGGTGGAGGAAACGCAGCAGCTGGCCCGGCGCTTCGGCCCCAACCTGCCGCTGCTGCAGACGATCGGCTACGGCGAAGCCCTGCAGCTGCTGGCGGGCGAGCTGAGCGAGGCGGAGGCGATCAGCCGAACCGACCAGCGCACGCGGCAGTACGCCAAGAGACAGCGCACCTGGTTCCGGCGCCGGCATGACCCGCTGTGGCTGGATCCGGCCGCTGGCGCCACCGATCTGCTGAGGGCCGCCGTGGTGGCGGTCGAAGGGGTTCTAGGGTAAGTGTGAGTGCTCGACGGCTGTTCCCCGTGCCGGCCTCCGCTACGCCCCTCGCTTCTTTGAATGCCTCCTCGTCCTCGGTTTGATCGTCGTGCTCCCGTGCGGGAGCTCCCCAACATCAACGAACGCATCAGTTACCCCCAGTTACGGGTGGTCGATGCCGACGGCAGTCAGCTCGGCGTGATCACCAGGGAGGAAGCCCTCGAGGTCGCCAAGGACCGTGAGCTCGACCTTGTGCTGGTGAGCGAGAAGGCAGATCCGCCGGTGTGTCGGATCATGGACTATGGCAAGTTCAAGTTCGAGCAGGAAAAAAAGGCCAAGGAAGCCAAGAAGAAGTCGCATCAAACCGAAGTCAAGGAGGTGAAGATGCGCTACAAGATCGATTCGCACGATTACCAGGTGCGCATCGGTCAGGCCATCCGCTTCCTCAAGGACGGCGACAAGGTGAAGTGCACGGTGATCTTCCGCGGCCGGGAGATTCAGCACACGGCGCTGGCTGAGCAGTTGCTGTATCGGATGGCCAAAGACCTCGAGGAAAGCGCCGAGATCCAGCAGGACCCCAAGCGCGAGGGGCGCAACATGATCATGTTCCTCACGCCGCGCAAAACGCCGCTCACCAAGGAAAAAGATGCCGCTGCCCTGGCGGCCAAGGCGGTGCGCACCATTCCGTCACCGCAGCGCCAGACCAGCGCCGCCGCTGCAGGCGAGGCCGCCGAGGGCTGAGCGCGCACGCAGGCGCAGAGCGTTGCTCGCTGCTGCGGCCCGCCCATGCTCAGAGCGTGGTGGCGAACAGTTCGAGCATTCCCTGCCAGCCGGCGGCGGCAGCAGCGGGGTCATGGTCGGGCCTGGCCTCGCACATGAATCCGTGGCCCGCCTCCAGTTCGATCAGCCGGTGGCGCCCGCCCGCCGGATCGGCCTGGCGCAACGCAGCCCCGATCGCCGCCAGTTCAGCGGCCGGCATCAGCGGATCGCGCCGCCCGCAGAAACACCAGACCCTGCCAGTGACCTCCGGTAACACCTCCAGGGTGGGGGGGCCGCCCCCCGGCCTGCCGCTGGCCACCCCTGCCCCGTAAAAGTCTGCGGTGGCAGCGATCTGGGGCAGGCTGGCCGCCAGCAGAGCGGCGTGGCCGCCGAAACAGAAGCCCACGCAGCCCAGCAGGCCGGCCCCGGTGCGTTCCTGCAACCACTGGCAGGCCACGTCCAGATCAGCCAGCAGCTCGGCGCTGCTGGTGCGGTCCTTGTGGCTGCGTCCTTCGGCCAGATCATCGGCGCTGTAGCCCAGCTCCAGGGCCGGAGCGCTGCGGGCGAACAGGGGCACCGCCAGCGCCGCGTACCCCTCCAGAGCCAGCCGGTCGGCGACCGAACGCACCCAGGCGTTGATGCCGAAAACCTCCGGCAGCACAAGGATGGCGCCCCGTGCGGGCTGGGCGGGAGCAGCCCACCAGCAACGCAGCGGCACCGAAACCACACCGGTGCGCTGCGCCTGCTCGCCTGCCAGCGAACCTGCCGGCCTGTCAGCAGCCACCAGGCCAGGAGCAGCAGCAGCGGGGGCTGCTGGAAGGGTGATCCACTCGGCCACGGATGCTGTCGCAGGGGTCGGCCCACACGATGCCACTGCGGCGGTTGGGCCAGTGGCGGAGCAACCGGCACAGTCTCTTATGACAAACAGGGAATTGTCACCGGGGCCGAAGCTCCGTAGGGTGTCCCCAGACGTTCAGGTCCGGGCCGGCGTGCGATTTCACATCCAGCAGGAAAGCGACATCCCGGCGTCGACCCAGCTGTACAACCAGATCTGCTTCGCGATCGCGGCCCGTCATTACCCGCCGGGCCACCGCCTGCCGAGCACGCGGCAGCTGGCCATGCAGACAGGCCTGCACCGCAACACGATCAGCAAGGTCTACCGCCAGCTGGAGAACGACGGTGTCGTGGAGGCGATGGCGGGCTCCGGCATCTATGTGCGCGATCAGCAGAAGCCGCGCGAGCTGAAGGCACCGCCGGGCCTGCGCAACCGCCTGCGGCCCGACATCGACCGCGAGGTGCGCCAGTGCGTCGACGGACTGCTCAACGCCGGCTGCACGCTGCAGCAGGCAAGGGAGCTGCTCACCCGCGAAATCGACTGGCGGCTGCGCTGCGGCGCCCGCGTGCTGGTGAGCACACCGCGCGAGGACATCGGCGCCTCGCTGCTGATCGCCGAAGAACTGGTGCCCGTGCTGGAGGTGCCCGTCGAAGTGGTGCCGATGGAGGAGCTCGAGGCGGTGCTGGAGAGTTCGAGCAACGGCACGGTGGTCACCAGCCGCTACTTCCTCCAGCCCGTGGAGGAGTTGGCCCAGCGCTTCGGCGTGCGCGCCGTGGCGGTGGATCTCAACGACTTCCGCCACGAGCTGGATCTGCTCAAGGAGCTGCGGACGGGCAGTTGCGTGGGCCTGGTGAGCATCAGTCCCGGCATCCTGCGGGCCGCGGAGGTGATCCTGCACAGCATGCGCGGCAACGAGCTGCTGGTGATGACCGCCAACCCCGACGTGGGCAGCCGCCTGCTGGCCCTGCTGCGGGCCGCCAGCCACGTGCTCTGCGACCGGCCGAGCCTGCCGCTGGTGGAGCAGACCCTGCGCCAGAACCGCGCCCAGTTGATGCGGCTGCCCCAGGTGCACTGCGCCCAGAGCTACCTGGGGGCCTCCACCATCGATCTGCTGCGCAAGGAGATCGGCCTCACCGGCCAGCGCGATGGCTACGGCGATCCTGAAACCATGAAGGTGGGATGAGCAGCGTGAAGCCATCTCCGCCCGGCTCGATCGGGCGGTTGCTGCGTGCGATCGGTGCCGACCTGCGCATGATCAAAGAGCGCGACCCTGCCGCGCGCGGCACGGTGGAGATCCTGCTCTGCTATCCGGGCTTCCATGCCCTGGTGCTGCACCGTTTCAGCCACCGCCTGTGGCGGCTGGGCCTGCCGCTGGTGCCGCGGGTGCTCTCGCAGGTGGGGCGTAGCCTCACCGGCGTGGAGATCCACCCGGGCGCGCAGATCGGCCATGGGGTCTTCATCGACCACGGCATGGGCGTGGTGATCGGAGAAACGGCCGTGATCGGCGATCGCTGCCTGCTGTTTCAGGGGGTCACCCTCGGCGGCACGGGCAAGGAACACGGCAAGCGCCATCCCACGCTCGGCGAGAACGTGGTGGTGGGGGCAGGAGCGCAGGTGCTCGGCGCGATCGCGGTGGGATCGAACACCCGCATCGGCGCCGGATCGGTGGTGCTGCGGGATGTGGCGCCCGACAGCACGGTGGTGGGCGTTCCCGGCAGGGTGGTGCATCAATCGGGGGTGAGGATCGATCCTCTGGCGCACTCGCAGCTGCCGGATGCGGAAGCCAGGGTGATTCGCAACCTGATGGAGCGCATCGACACGCTCGAAGGTGAGGTGGCTCGCCTGCAGAACTGCCTGCGGGAAGTGGCCGCCGGCCGCCCCCTGCAGGACATCTGCGGCGGCAAGGCCCAGAACCTCAGGGACCGCGAGATCCTCGAGTTCCTGGGCGATGGCCCCGGCGATGGGCCGGGTAGCGGCCTGCTGACGGCGCCGGCTGACGGCGCCGACTGACGCATGAGCTGCTGCGGCGCAGGCTCTGACGCTCAGCCGGTGACCACCGTTTCGGCGGTTTCCATGCGGGGCTGAAACATGAACATGGAGTAGATCACGTTGCGGCGCATGGAGGTCATCATCTCCAGGAACATGTCGTAGCCCTCGTTCTTGTATTCGATCAAGGGATCCTTCTGCCCGTACCCGCGCAGACCCACCGATTCACGCAGGGCATCCATGGCCTGCAGATGTTCGCGCCAGAGGGTGTCGATCTGCTGGAGGATGAAGAACCGCTCCGCCTCCCGCATCAGCCCAGGCCTCACCTGCTCGATCTGGCTCTCCTTGAGGTCGTAGGCGTTGCGCAGCTGCTCGCGCAGGAATGCCTTGAGCTCTTCAGTGGAAAGGCCCTGGAGCTGCTCGGGCGTGAGATCGGCCAGCAGGTACACGAACTCCTGAACCTTGGCCACCAACCGGCCCAGATCCCATTCCTCGGGCGGCAGATCAGGGTTCACATAGGCATCCACAATGTCAGACATGGTGCGTTCGCCGTAGCCGATCACCTGCAGCTTGAGCTCCCGGCCTTCGAGCACGCGGCGCCGCTCGGCATACACCGCTCGGCGCTGGTTGTTCATCACTTCGTCGTACTCGAACACCTGCTTGCGGATGTCGTAGTAGTAGGTTTCCACCTTCTTCTGCGCCCCTTCCAGCGAGCGGGTGAGCATGCCCGATTCGATCGGCATGTCTTCTTCCACGCGGAAGGCATTCATCAATCCGGCCACACGTTCACCGCCGAAGATGCGCAGGAGGTTGTCTTCCAGCGAAAGGAAGAAGCGGGTGCTGCCGGGATCGCCCTGGCGTCCGGCCCGGCCGCGCAGCTGGTTATCGACCCGGCGCGATTCGTGCCGCTCGGTGCCGATCACGTGCAGACCACCGGCCTGCCGCACCCGCTCCTCCTCCTCCTTCACCACCACGTCGTACTCGGCGCGGACCCGGGCGATCAGGCTGCGCAGCGCCTGAATCTGGGGGTCGTCGGTGGGGGCCTTCTCCGCCGCCTGGGCGATCCGGTCTTCCAGCTGCAGCACGCTGAGGGCCCGGTCACCCCAGGCTTTCACCAGTTCACGGGCCAGCTCCACCAACGATTGCTCGGTGGCGGGGGTGAGGGCGCAGGGGAAAAGAGCGCCGATGGCACGGGCCTCGCTGGGCGCCGAGGCCGGCAGGGCGGCACCGGGAGCAAAACCGGCCCGGGAAGCCTCCCGGGGCAGGGGGATCGGCGGCCGATGGCCCTCCTCCGGCCGCACCAGCAGGGGCAGGAGCACTTCCCTGAGCTTCAGCCGTGCCATGTAATCGGTGTTGCCGCCGAGGATGATGTCGGTACCGCGGCCCGCCATGTTGGTGGCGATCGTGACGGCTCCGGCCCGGCCGGCCTGGGCCACGATCTCCGCCTCACGTTCAACGTTTTCGGGCTTGGCGTTCAGCAGGTTGTGGGGAATGCCCTGCTCGGCCAGCAAAGAGGAGAGCAGCTCCGACTTCTCCACGCTGGTGGTGCCCACCAGGATGGGGCGCCCGTCGTGGTGAATGGTGGCGGTTTCCAGAGCCACCGCCCGCCATTTGGCCACTTCGTTCTTGTACACCTGATCCACCAGATCGGTGCGGGAGCGCTGCCGATTGGTGGGCACCACGGTCACTTCGAGTTTGTAGGTTTTCTCGAATTCCACTTCTTCTGTCTTGGCGGTGCCGGTCATACCGGCCAGGCGTGGATAGAGCAGGAAGAAGTTCTGGTAGGTGATGCTGGCGAGTGTCTGAGTTTCCGGCTGGATCGGCAGATTCTCCTTGGCCTCGATCGCCTGATGCTGCCCATCGCTCCAGCGGCGACCGGGCATCACCCTGCCGGTGAACTCATCCACGATCACTGCGTCTTCGCCGCGCACGATGTAGTTGACATCTTTGATGAACAGCTCCTTAGCCTTGAGCGCATTGGTGATGTAGTGGGCCCAGGGATCGGCGGGGTCGAACAGGTCTTCCACTCCCAGCAACTGCTCAGCCTTGGCATACCCCTCATCGGTGAGGGTCACATTGCGCTGCTTCTCATCCACCTCGTAATCCCCTTCGGGATCCACACCATCTTTCGAGCTGCCTTCAGCACGGATGAGCTCATTGGCAATATCAGCAGCGCGGCGGTATTTCTCCTGGGGGCGCTCCACCTGCCCTGAGATGATCAGGGGTGTGCGCGCTTCATCCACCAGGATGGAATCAACCTCGTCAATCACGCAATAGTTGAATTCACGCTGCACCACTTCTTCGATATCATTCGCCATGTTGTCGCGAAGATAATCAAAGCCCAGCTCACTGTTGGTGGCATAGGTGATATCGCAGCCGTAGTTGCGACGCCGCTCGCTGGGCGGCATGTCCTGCTGGATCAGCCCCACGGACAGCCCCAGGAAGCGGTGCACCTGCCCCATCCACTCGGCATCACGACGCGCCAGGTAGTCGTTCACCGTGACCACGTGCACACCCTTGCCGGTGAGCGCATTGAGATAGGAGGGCAAGGTGGCCACAAGGGTCTTGCCTTCACCCGTCTTCATCTCGGCGATCTGCCCCTCGTGCAGCACCATGCCGCCGATCAGCTGCACATCGAAGTGGCGCATCCCGAGCACCCGCTTGCCCGCTTCGCGCACCACGGCGAAGGCTTCAGGCAGGAGCTCATCGAGAAGCTGGCGCTGACGGGCCGGGGTTTCCGCCTTTGCCAGGCGCTCACGGAAGTCGACGGTCTTGCGCCGCAGGTCGTCATCGTCGAGAGGGGCCACCTCCTCTTCAAACAGATTGATGTCGGAAACGAGCGGTTGGTAGCGCTTCAGCTTCCGGGCATTGGGATCTCCCAGGAGGAGCTTGAGCATGGAAACGGACCATTCGTATTGCGTCACCCTACCACCGCAAAATCATGGTCGGGAGCGGAGAAGCCAGCTGCTGCAAGGGTTTTCGGCACCCGCGCCAGCGGGAATCCACCCCTGCTGGTCGTGTGAACAGCCTTGGCGCGCCGAGGCTGGCGCCTTCAGCTGGGCAGCGGGCGTCGCTGATGCCCGTCAGGCCAGAGCAGGCCAGAGGCTCACCCAAACCGAAGGGCGAGAGGGCGGGGCCTCCAGCGAGAAACGAACGTTGCTGGGAAGCCGTCAGGGATGGCCGGGTCGGCATCGATCGACCGGCGTCAGCCCCCCACACCAAAACGTGGGGACAAGCCGGTCTGGCAAGGTGCTCGCGTCATCTCCTTGACGGTGGCAAAGTGCCTGCTGCGCGAGCATCGACAGGCTGCTGAAGCGGCTTAGAGCGTCAACGCTGTCTTCACGGCAGTGAGGCGGAGGGTCTGGGGGGAATCAACAGACATAGGGATAGGTGTGCGTGTGCTGGGGGTGATGGGGAGGGTCCAATCTCCCAACAGAAGGGATTCACTGCAAAGCAAACGCCTGCATCGGATGGCTGCAGGACGCTTCGGCAGGTGCGCAACAGGGTGGACCGTGGGTTAATCGCCCCTTTGCTCATGGCGTAACCGTTCAAGCTCTTCACGTGCTTGCTGCAGGGAATGCCAATGCTGCTCAGCTTGCAACCTGTAGGGCAGGTGGTTACGCTCACCCCACTGGCATTCAGGCCGCAGTTCAGCAATCTGGGCGAGAAGGCTGCCCTTGGCAGTGAGCAGCGGCAGGATCTCCCGAAGCGAATTCAGCCAAGCGGGCTCGCTCGTGCCAAAACTCAATAGGCCCAGGCCATGGCCATGGAGAAGGCCTAAACCATGGGTATCGGAACGTTCCAGCAGCTCGTTCCATAGCCTCCAAACACCAAATCCACGCTCCCTCACATTGATATCGTGAAACAGCACCACGGCTTCGGGCCTCAATAACGGTCGCCAGGTTTCGAGATCGTGCTGGACGGCGTCATACGTGTGCAGACCATCGACATGCAGAAGATCAATGGCTCCGGATGGAAAGTGAGTAGCGGCTTCATCAAAGCTGGACCGAACCAGCCGCGAACGACAACGATGGTTGCGATCCTGCTCGCTCTGAACGCGTTGATAGACCTCCTCTCCATACCCGCCCGCATGCTCGTCTCCCTGCCAGGTGTCAACGGCGTAGACAAAGGTTTGGGGTGAAAACGCCTGTGCCGCCTCACAGAATGCGAAAAAAGAAACTCCAAAGTGCGTACCAAGCTCAACCACGGTCTGCGGTTGGAGGTGCTCCACAAGCCAATGGGCAATGGGCACATGTTCCCACCACGCCGAGGGGGCCAGATAGCGGGGCAAAAGGCCAAGATTTCGTTCCATCAGCATGTTCATTGGCGGTGGCAGGCTCCCAGCTCCTGGCTGGATGGACTGTCTTGATGGGGCAAACAGCCAAACTCGATCTCCTGCATCGGCAGACCTGCAATGCCGGCGTACATGGCACTCGATTCGCTGTGGAGGATCAAGGCATCATGCTGCCACTGCAGCTGACGATGGTCGTCCTGTGTTCCTGCAGCCAGGGAAACGGCAATGGCATAGTCACCAGGAGCCAGCACAGGCAGGGTAAATCGAAAGCGTGCAAAGTAAGTAGCTCCGGCCGGAACTGTGAAGGTCGGGTCTGGATGGGATAAACACGTGTTGTCTCCGAGTACCGCCATCCCACGAGAATCTTTGAAGATGAATCCCACAATGGGCTGGCGGATCGCTGCGTGGGCACGGGCTGTGATCGAGAGATCGACAAGCTCTCCGCCCATGGCCGTGCGAAGCGGCAGGCCACTCGCCGCATCAACCAGGTGCACGCTCTCCAGACTGGCCTCTGCGGTTCCAAACGAGCTTGAGAGCAACAGGGCCTGATCAAAAGGCGTGATCTCAATCAAATTCCCAAGCCCTGCATTGAGCCGTAGCTCCTGTCGGTAGTCGCGCCAACGGGTGTAGTACTCCTCCGCAGGCTCAACAGGTGGCTTGGTGGTCTTGTCTGGAGCCGTAACTGAACGGCCAGTCGATGCGTCCTGGGCGATGTAAAGGTCCTCAAGGTAGAAGTCGCTCACTGTGGACGCTTCTCCGGCGAACTTGATGCGACCCGCCTCAAGAAGAATGGCTCGATTGCAGAGGCTACGCAAAGCCTGTGTGTCATGGCTCACGAAGAGCAGACACTTCTCCTCTCGCTGGCGATTCAGAAAGCGAAAACACTTCTGATTGAAGAAGGCATCTCCCACGCTGAGAGCTTCATCCACCACAAGGATGTCTGCATCCACATGAGCAACGACGGCGAACGCCAGCCGCACAGACATGCCACTGGAATAGGTTTTAACCGGCTGATGAACGAAGTTGCCAATGTCAGCAAAAGCGAGTATGTCGTCGAGCTTCTCTGCGGTTTCTTCTCGACTAAGCCCAAACAGGGAAGCATTGAGATAGATGTTTTCTATTCCTGTGAACTCAGGGTTGAAGCCACTACCAAGCTCCAGCAAGGCAGCAACCCTACCCCGCGTTTGCACCTGCCCTTCGCTCGGCGTAAGGGTGCCACAAAGAATTTGCAACAAGGTGCTCTTGCCACTGCCGTTGCGCCCGATCACACCAAGTGTTTCGCCGCGGCGCACCTCAAAGCTGACATTCCGCAAGGCCCAGAACTCGCGAAAGTATTGGCGACGGCCACGCCAAAGGGCCTGCTTCAAACGTTGGGTGGGATCGTCGTAAATGTGGAAGCACTTTCCCAAGTCTTCCACGTGGATCATCAGATCATCCGACTCAATAGTCACGTTGGGAGAGGTAGCAGGGACGCCGGAGAAAGATTATAGTTCATGGGGTGGTGCTTCTTACATCACATCAGCGAAGGCCCCTTGAGCCTTTTGAAACAAACGTAGCCCCAGCTCAGCGATCACAACCCCAAGCAGAAGGCCAACAACGACATAGCCAAGCTCAGGAGCCTCCCCCTGAATAGCCACGCGACGCGTCTGCTCAATGACTTGTGCCAGGGGGTTGAGCTGCAACAGAGGCTGCCAACGTGGTGGCATCGCGGACATCGGGAAGAAGACCGGGCTCAGAAACATCAGCATGCTGACCACCACTTGCACAACTTGGCCGATATCCCGCAAAAAGACCCCCAGAGAAGACAGCAGCCAGGTGATCCCAAGGCAACCAAGGAGGAGGGGAATCCAAATCACCGGCAGCCAAAGGATGGAAGCTGGAATGGCCTGAAACGCAACCAGTTCGAAAACAAGAAGAATGATGAGGCTTGCGAGTGCATGGAAGGCGGCACTGCCAAGAGCAACAGAGGCCAGGATCTCCAACGGAAAAACAACCTTTTTCACATAGTTTGGATGCGACAAGACCAGGCCGGGCGCCCGATTCGCACATTCAGCAAAGAGGTTGAATACAATCAGACCAGCGAATAGATTGACGGCAAAAGCAAGAGACCCCTGATTTTGCAAGGTGCCCCAACGGGACTGGAACACTTGCGAAAAAACAAACGTATAAACGACCAACATCAACAGGGGCTGAAGAAAGCTCCAAGTCCAACCCAGTAGCGAACCCCGGTAGCGCCCCAACACCTCCCGCTCTGTCAGCCGCCACCAGAGCTCACGATTCTTGAGAAGCACGGCGGGAAACTGCAACCTCCACCTACGTGATGGGCTGAGCGGATGGCGGCCTGGGCTATGGCCAAGTGCACGGCGAGTTACAATCATTGCGTGCTGATGGGGCAGAGAAATCAGGATGGCCGGCAGTCCATTGTAGAGGCTTGTCACTCCTCAAGGAGCAACGATCAATCTGTGGCCTCTGAGCATCCGGAACAACCGAGGGAGGCTATGAAATGGCTGGCGAGATCATCGAAAAGTCCTCAATGAAGAAATGCCTTCGAATGGATGCTCAAAGCGCTTGAATGAATCAAAGAGTGCACCTAGAACTCGCGATCCTGGAACGCCACCAATGTGGAGATCTTAGCTCCAGTGAGATAAGAAAACAGAGCCACGGAAAGGGATACCGAGGCCAGGAAAGTCAACTGACTGATGGCACGGTCAGAGAGCGAAGCGTTTTGGTAGGCATGCAAGACAATCATCATGAGCGCCACACCGAGAACCAGCATGGCCACCGAGGACTTCATGAGGCGATCGATTCCGGATCGACCATGAAGCAAGCGATCAATCAACCGGCCGCCACGCCCGATGTGGTTGCCGTAGCGTTGCGCGAAGAAGAAGCGGGTAACCACATAATCAGAAATCAGCGCACAAGCAGAATAGAATAGGAAACCAGCAACCAGGAGCGAGGTTGTGCCGGTGAAGATTGAAAGCTGAGTTGCATAGGAAGAGTACAACAGCAGCGAGGCCACCAGACACACAGATCCAAACCCTAAGAAGGCATAGCGCGGACTGAAAGAAAACATGAACTTGAGATGCCTCCACCCATCTCGCCACGTACGCAGATGGGGGCGACGACCCGGTGGATTGGGGCGAAGGTCCGTAGGGATTTCAACCAAGTGCAGGTCACGAAGGCTGGCCTTGATGACCATCTCAGAGGCATATTCCATGCCAGTGTTGCAAAGGGAAAGCGCCAGGATCGAGCTTCTGCGGAAAGCCCGCAATCCACAGTGAAAGTCACCGACATCAATGCCAAACAACATCCTTCCCAACAGGCTGAGCACTGGGTTGCCCAGATAGCGATGCAAGAACGGCATCGCCCCTGGCGAAATCGTGCCGCTGAAGCGATTGCCCATCACCAGATCAGCCCCGGCTTGCAGCGGTGCGAGGAAGAGCGGCGCCTGATCGAAGCGATAGGTGGAATCTGCATCCCCCATCAACACAAAGCAGCCCCGTGCCGCCTTAATGCCAGCAGAGAGAGCCGCGCCGTAGCCACGAATGGGAACGGGCACCAAGCGTGCACCCTCCTGCTGCGCGATCTGCACTGAGCCATCTGAGCTGCCATTGTCAGCCACCACGATCTCAAAGTTGAGGCCCGTTGCTTCCCCACCACGATGGCAATCACGAATCGTGGCGGCCAGAGGAGGCGCCTCATTCAGGTAGGGAATCACAAAACTAAGCTGAGGGTCGCATCAACTTGCAAATCCAATGCACCACTTCTGAATTCCCATCCTATTGGGCTGATCCGTCCGGCGGCGTTCGGCTGAAGTGAAGAAACTCAACGCAATGAAACGGAACAGAGGCTGAGATCCTCCACTCCTTTGCTCGTTTGATAGAAAGAGCAGGTTCCCGCCTGGAAACTAGCAGCAGTGATCTCAGGGGCGTCCACCAAGAACGCACGAAGCCGCTCCTCTGGCCGATCAGCACCACCTTGAAACATCAAGACCAGAAACGAGTCGAAACCGCTCTCCAGCAGCTGCCGTTGAATCCGCTGGTGAACCATGGGCAGCTTCGAGTGATCCGCTGAGACCGGGGCGATCACCGGGTTCCAGTGCAACAGTGGATTGTTGCTGGCAAGGGTGTGCGACTTGATCCAACCGATGGGTCGATCGAGCAGGACAACGGGGATACCAGCAGGGAACTTAAGCCGACTATCACGCAGGGGCACCAGCGCCGATGGGGAGGTTGAGCGAATCAGAGTCCAGTGCTGCTGGAACCCTGAGCGCCCCCAGCTTGGCGTTATCTGGCTCGCCAGGCTGAGCGCCAGCAAGGCAGCGAGAAGGAGCGAGGGGTTGAAGAGCCGTGGCGGTATGGGCAGGGGGGAAAGCAGTTGCCGGCAGGCCATGGCGATCACCAAGCCCATCAGCAGTTGCAACGGGATGGCATAGCGGCCGATGCCACTGAGAAAGAGCCAGAACACATAGGAGGCCGCAAGACCCAGCACCAAGGCGCGTGGCCTCCGACCCAATCGTTGCCGCAGGGCAGGGAGAACGAGCAGAGCCAGGCTGCTCAGAGCCCAGAGCAAGGTCCGCAGATCCCTGATGCCGACCTCCGAACGACGCGTCTGCAGGTTCTTACCCGGATTGAGCGGCGGAAAGAAGCTGTCGGTGAAATCAAACAGGGGAGCGAGCAGAAAGGCGGCTGGTGAATCAGGCTGAAAACGACGTTCGTGGGGGGGACGTCTTCGTGAAGCGGCGAGCGGAAATAGTGATTGAACAGCGGGAAGAACGGACTCCCCGTATGTCGGCTGGAATGAAACAGCTGCGGAGAGGCGAACAACATGAAGCTGATCAGAAAAGGCATCAGCCAGGTCACCAAGGCCAACCGCAACCGGGAGGGCAGTGCCGGCCATCCCTGCGAGGCGGGCGAGCCCAGTACCAGCACAGACACCAACAGCGGCAAGGTGATCAGAAAGGTGAGCTTCATCCCTACGGCCGCGCCTGCCATGCCGGCGGAAAAGGCCACCAGCACACGATTCCGCCCTGGTGCAACAGATCCCCTCTCCGCCAGCAAGGCCAGCGCAAGGCTGCTGACGCTGAGCAGCGACAGGGTAAGGTCAACCATCGTGTTGCCCGCCTCGGACAGCACCATCGGGGCACTTCCCCCCAGCAGTGCCGGCAGAAATGACAGGAGGCGATCGTGGGCGAACAACAGCAACCCGATCGCATAGATCACCAGCAGAGCAAAGCCCTGGACCAATGAGAACAGCAGCGTCGGCAAGAGTGGTCCAACCGCATGGCTACCTGCAAACATCCATGCCACTGGCAGGCTGGCCAGGGGGTTCAGCAAGGTCTGAGTGCCACCGGGAAGAAGATCGGCTCCGTAATCACCGGCGAGAAAAGCCAGTGTTGCGCAGAGGTGCTAGTTGCGAGTGTCGTAATTGATATCCTGGCCATGCATCCAGCTGTAGACAGGAAACACTGCCATCAGCAAGGTGGCCAGAAGCCAATCCAAACGGGTCAACTTCGAAAGAAGC
Organism: Marcopretia estuarina LEGE 06307; assembly: GCF_056633115.1. NCBI lineage: Bacteria > Bacillati > Cyanobacteriota > Cyanophyceae > Synechococcales > Prochlorococcaceae > Marcopretia > Marcopretia estuarina. Next base: position 20,191 of record NZ_JBSJOY010000002.1, read on the forward strand.
ACCAAAAGCCTGAGTTGGTTCGCAAACACCATCAGGAAAGATCCCAGCCCACTGGATGGCGGTGGAGGCGAAGATGGAACACTGTCGTCAGTTCCACCAGGAGCCAGGCCTGTTGATCACCGTGATTCGCCACCGTGCAGGTGCTCCCAGCCTGCGTCTGGGACTTGGACCAGGGCTGCGGCCGGTGGATGCGATTGGCCAGCTGCAGAAGCTGCTAAATTGCAACAGCTTTTGGGCCACGGCACGAAGCCGGGTTCAGCTGCGAACGATGCTCAAAGGTAGCTCCGTTGTGGTGAGTGCCTGGAGCGGACAGCAGCTTGTGGGGTTTGGCCGGGCCAACAGTGATGGCGTTTTTCGTGCCGTGCTTTGGGATGTGGTTGTTGCTGAGCAAAGCCAGGGGCAAGGATTGGGGCGCCAACTGGTGGAAGCGTTGCTGGCGGCACCAGCCTTGGCACAAGTGGAGCGCACCTATCTGATGACGACGAACTGCGAAGGTTTCTACCGGAAGCTGGGATTCAACGCCGTTCAGCACCAACGGCTGATGAGGCGTGAGGCCAGCGGGGAATGAGCAACTCCTCCCTGCGGGTGCGGGTGGCCATCCCCCACTACTTCCGTGAGCGCAGTGGCGGCACAGGCTATGGATCCGGCAAGCCAGGGGCCCGCTTTGAACGCTGCCTGGCGCTCGGCCGATGCCTGGCCGCCCTGCTGGCACTGGAGCGGAGCACGGAGGATCTGGTGCTCAACATCGGCCAACGTGTGCTGGAGGGCGCGGGGCCATTGCAGTTCGGCAGCGAGCGCCGGCTGGCCTCGATCAGCCTCGACTTGCATCTGTTCACCAGTGAGGGCCATCAACTGGAGGAAGCGATTCGGCCGTACGCCGATCGGCTGACCCTCCACACCGTGTCACTGGAGGATCCGCGCCAACTGCCCCTGGCCGCCCGCGACTTCCTGATCCAGGCTGACCCCGTGCTGGATCTGGCTCTTTACCTGGAAGACGATCTGGTGATCGGCGATCCCCTCTTCTTCGACAAGCAGGCCTGGTTCCTTGCCGGCTGTGAACACAAGGCGGTGCTGATGCCGCACCGCTACGAACGGATTCCAGGCCAGGCGGGCCAAAGGCTGCTGGTGGATGGCCCCTTACGCAGCGATTTCATCGGCCGGTTCACCACGCCCCAGGCCGCCGTTGGCCGCGGGCGGTTCTGGGATGGGCAGGAGATCGTGTTTGATCGAACGGCCAATCCACATTCTGGCCTCTTCTGCCTGAGCAACAGCCAAGTGATGCAGCTGCGGGGTCAATCCTTGCCCAAGCAGGGGTTTGTCGGTCCGCTGGAAACCGCCGCCACGCTCACCGCCCTGCGGTTTTTCGCCGTGCTGAAGCCAGCGCTGGCACACAGGCAGTTCCATTGGGTGGAGCATGGCCACCCCTCGTTTCAGGCGTACGCCAAGCAGTGGCCGCGCGCCTGAGCAACACGCCAAGGCCTGGAAGCACGGTGATAAGGTGACATTGCATTTTGGATTCAGCCATGCCGGTTCGAAATATTATCTTCAAAGGGCGCCAATTCGTGATCGAAGATCTTCCCGAAGAAGCCAGGCAGGTGTTCGGCCTGCTCCAGGCTGCAGGAGAGCAGATCACCCGCGGCCAGGCAAGTGTGGCTGTGGCGGAAACAGCCCGGCAGGTATTAACAGCAAAACTGGATCAGTTGCTTCATGATGTGCCTTCCAGCGAAGTCACTCAGCCATAGCGGTGGAGATGTGCAGGCTCTCTAAGTGGACAAGCCTGCACAACCATAGACATTCAGCCTCTCCGATCCGTCGCGAGACTACCTGCCGCCTTGGTACTGTCTGCGACCCTGGTTGTGCACCCGGTGGAATGGGGCTGTGGCCATGCACATGCCGCAGCCCTCACCCGATCGCTGGTGCCTCAACAGCTCTGAGCGCCACAGCACCGCAAGACCTGGCGGCAGATGGCACTTCAGACATGCCCATGGAACGCATCTTGAATGAGAGCGTGGTGACGGGCCAAACAATCAGCGCGATCGTAGTGGCTGATAACCGTTCGGCGTGCCGCAAGCCGCAGTGAAGTATAGGCCCCTGGATCACTCACAACGGCATGCATCTGATTGGCAAGTGCATCGGGGTTGAAATAATCGACAAGCAGGCCATTCTCACCGTGGCGGATCACCTCCCGCACCGGTGCGGTATCTGAGCCCACCACGACGCAACCGGCCGCCATGCTCTCAAGCAACGACCAGGAGAGCACAAACGGAATCGTGAAATACACGTGGCAACTAGAGATTGCCAACAGCCGCAGAAAGTCTGTATAGGCCAGGCGGCCAGGGAAATAGATGCGATCCAGATTGATCTGTCCTTCAAGCTCAGCCAGCAGCTGCTCTTTGTGGGGAACATCAGGACGGGCACCATATCCGCCTTCGGATGTACCCACGATGATGATGTGAGCCTGCGGGCACAACTCCTGAAACCTGGGCAGAGCGCGCATGAAACGGTGAAAGCCGCGGGCAGGCTCAAGCGATCGGCTCACGAATGTGACAACGGGATCGGCTGCACTAAGCCTGCGGCCGCGCACCTCAAGATAGAGATCCTTCTGTGGCTTGGCATGGCGAGTATCGATGCCATCGTGAATGATGCGAATCCGTGAGCGAAGCTCCTGCGGATAGGTGCTGCGTTGAAAGCGGGTGGGGCTGACACCTACGGTGACCTGCTGCAGTGACAGCAGGTTGCTGGCATTCTTGCCTCGCAGCTTTTGCAGAATCAGGGAATCGCTGGAGCAATACTCTGGATCAAAGCCGAGATCAAAGCCATCAGTGTTGTAGTAGTACTCACAGTAACCAATCAACTTCGCAGTGGGCCATACATCCAGCAGAAAGAGATCCTCACCCCAGCCTGTATGCGTGCAGATCACATCAGGGATGAATCCCTCATCACGTAGCTGTTGTGCGGCTGCAGCACAGCTGCGCGCGCGAATCATCTTGCTTTCAAAGTCCACCGCCAGAGGATCAGTATCACGGCCGCTGGAGCGATCAAAGCCGTAATGGCGATAGGGGTAGGTCTTAGGAAAGGCGGAAAGGGGCCGAACATTGCCAAGCGCCAGAACCGTGTGGCCTTTCGCCTGGCAATAGGGCAGCAGATGTTTGTACTGGCCGGGAAAATTCTGATGAACGAACAGGATGTTCATGCAGGTGGAACTCAGGCGTCAACGGATGAAACAGAAAAAAAGCGGGGCCGAAGCCCCGCTTGAATGAGAAGCAGAAGACCAGACTCAGACCAGTTCAGCGCCGGTGAACAGGCTGTTGTCGAACACACCCAGCTGGCGCAGTTCGCTCGCTTCCACAGTGTAAGCCTGGGGATTGGCGAAGTCGAAGGACGACTCGGTGTACAGATACAGAGCCGTATCCGTTTGACCCTGCTGGACGATCAGTGCTTGGTTAGTGACCGCATCCACAAAGGTGAAGAGGCCGACGAGATCACCAAGAGCAAGACCGTTACCAATCACACCCACGCCATTGATGCTTTCAGCAACAGCGTTGGCATCGAACAACTGTGCATCGGTGAGGCTGCGGGCCGGACCGGTGAGGTTGAGGACGTTGCGACCGGAGAGGTTGTTGCCTGCATTACCCGTGGAGCTCAGGCCACCCAGGACGAGCTGGGCATTGGTCGCCGGTGCGGTGGAGAGCAGCCCGCCGATGTCGGTGAGCAAGCCACCGGTGATATCGATGGAGTCTTGAGCGGAGACATAGCCGGTGATGAAGTCACCGCCGGTTCCTGTCCCACCCGTGCCACCATCATTGCCTGTGTTGTAGACAATTGTGGTCGAAGGTGCACCTAAAACGGTGCCTTCCGCAAGAGTGATGGTATCGGAGCCGCCGTTACCAGCGATCACAAATTGTCCACCGAATGCGGTCGATTCATGGAATAGGTCGTTACCAGCGCCGAAGCTGAAGGTATCAATCCCCGCAAGGCCCCCTGCATTATCAAAGTCTGAGGCATAGACTTCAACATCTTGACCTTGAACGAAAGATGTAGCGTTGAAAGTAAAGCTATCTGTGGTGCCTGAGTTAATTACATCCCATGCAAGATTAAAGCGCAATGGGGTTCCAGAAACCGCGAGAGAATTGGAAACATTCAGGGTTGCACCCTGGAAACCAGCAATATTGAAGACCTCAACATTCTGGAACTCAGTAAGGCTAATAGTCGTGACGGAATTGTCAGCGAGTGCGAACGACACGGTGTCGATCCCATCACCACCGTTAATTCTGTCCCCAGCACTCCAGCCGTTCACATCCGTCGTTACCGGGAAGGTGAATGTGGCGAATTGGGAAGGAGTTGAAGCGGGCCTAGTCCAAGTGTCGGTGGTCACAGCAACCCCAAGCACGATCAGATCATTGCCTGCTTCAGCATTAACGGAATCATCACCCAGACCCACCCCAATGCTGTCTGCGCCCGCACCAGATAGAACACTGTCGTTCTCGAGTTGAAGACCATCGGCGGTGCTGATGCGGTCAGCACCATTACCGGTCACGACCGTGTCAGCACCGGTTCCAGCAAACACGGTGTTGGTGCCATCTCCGGCGTTGATGCGGTCGTTGTTAGCGCCACCGAGGATGGAGTCGTTGCCGTCGTCCGTGATCACAACGTCGTTACCAGTTCCAGCGTCAATGGTGTTGTCGCCAGTGCCGCCATCGATGGTGTCATTGCCAGCTTCACCCAGCACGGAGTCGTTTCCTATGCCAACACTGATGGAGTCGGAACCACCTCGTCCGTTCACGGTGTCTTCACCGAGGCCGGTCACGATCGAATCAGCACCCCCGCCACCGAGAACACTGTCGTTGCCACCGGCCGTTACAACCGTGCCCGCCACGAGAAGGTCGACAGTGTTGTTGCCGCCGCCTGCATCGATGAACAGGGAACGCTCAATGTTGACGAGGAAGTCGTCACCACCGGCGGTGAAGATCGTCTCAAGCCCAAGAGCAAAGAAAGGACCAATTCCACTGAAGCGAACCGGTTGGTTAACGGCGGCAGGATTGAATCTGAAAACCTCGATGTTGCTAATGTTGGTGAGGCTGAGCTGAAGTGCCAGCGAGGCGAACGGGTTGCTAACAGCAAAATCAAGGATAAGGGTGTCTACACCGCCGAAGCCGTTGGCGAAGTCGCCGACTTGCACGTCCGAGAGCTGGAATGCCTCGAACGTGTCGGTGCCAGCAGTGCCGAGAAGGTTGTCGGCGTTGGGAGTGTAGAAAAGTGCCGTGTTGATGGTGACGAAACCAGGTGGCACACCCACAACGGAAACGTTCAGATCGGCGCTTTGCTCAACGATGATGCGCCCGGCAAGCAGCGGATCAGCACCGGTGAGATCGATGTTCAGCGCGGAAACGGAACCTGCCAGCAGGGCACTGGCGCGGATGATCAGCACATCATTGCCATCGCCAACGAGGCTGTTGAACTGCTCGACACTGAGGTTGCGCAAATCAAACGTGAAGGTCTGAGGACCATTCACTGATGAGCCAAGGTTGATGACCTCAACGCCCGTCACATTGATGAGGTCGACGGCGGTGACATCTGCCGAGTCAAGAATCAGCAGCTCATCAGACCTGAGATTATCATCAGCATCATTCAGTGCTTCACCGAAGGCGAACACAGACTCGGGGCTGATCAGCTCATCGCGGACGATGATGGTTTCCAAGTCAGTAGTATTTTGACCGGAATAACGGATCGAGGTGAGATTGCCAACAAGATCCACTGGGCTGAGGAAGCTCAGATCCAGGGTCACGTCGCCGGCATTATCACCAGAGGTGAAAATCGAGAAAATGCGTGAACCACTGCTGAGGTCGTCTGAGGTGCGAACAAGCTCGTCGCTGAGGGTGATTGAGTAAGAGAATGGATCATTGGAAGGGCCAATGAGATCAAGGGCCTCAATCTGGCTAACCCTCAGGGTTTCCGAACGGAGCAGGGTTCCGGCATTGGCGAGAGTAATGGTGTCGATCCCAGCTCCGCCGTTGATCGAATCGGCAAAGGTAAGGGAATCGGTGTCGATCACCAACTCATCATTGCCCAGGCCGAGCAGAACAGTGTTGGCGAAGGTGTCGTCTTGGATCACATCCTGGATAACCTGACCAACAACGACGACGTCATCATCTTCGCCAGCATCAACGAGGTTGGCACCGCTGCCGGTGAACACTTCGTCAGAGCCGGCGCCGGAGCTGATGGTGTCATCGTCGGTTCCAATTACATTGCCTGCGATGATGACATCACCAACGATGAAGTCGTTGCCGCTACCGGTGGTGATGGAGTCGTCGCCGAGACCACCAGTCACATCGTTGTTGCCGTCACCAGCGCTCACAACGTCGTCGTCGGCGCCAGCGTCAATCGTGTCGGCGCCAAAACCTGAGGTGATGGTGTCGTTACCCCCGTTGGTGCTGACACTGTTGGCGCCATCGCCAGCGTCGACAAGATCAATTCCTCCACCGGACACGATTGTGTCGTCGCCAACGCCAGCGGAAACAGTGTTTTGACCGTTTCCGGCCAGAACGGAGTTATCACCTTCACCAACCAAGAGTCCGTCATCGCCGTCCACGGTGGAGATGGTGTCGTCTCCGTCTTGGGTGACAACAAAGAAATCGGTGGGGAAATCTGGTGACTGGGTGCCAAGGCTAAGGAAGTTATCCCCAATCGCTCCAAACACGCTCACTTCCGGGACGAAGTCGTTGATGACATCGCCGAGGATCGAGGTATAGCTAAGGGTCAGATCACCATCCAAAGCACTCGCATCGATGAGGCTGATGCGCCGGTTGTCATTGCCGGCAAGGCCGAGATCCGTGGTGATAGCGAGGGAAGCATCACCGTCGATGCTCAAGGTGGTGAGAGCGTCACCAACGCTGAGCTGGTTGAGCACATTGGTGATCGACCCAAGCGAGGTGAGCGCAAGGGTTTCAATGCTGGCGTCTTGGGAGAGAGGCCCTTGGGTGAAATCAAGGCCGAGGGGTGTACCGGTGGTAGCGTCGACCGGTGTTTCGTCGAGGACGACACTGACCGAATCGCTGGAGCTGGCTAGAGCGTTAACGTCAAAGTTGTAGACGATCAGGCCGAAGCTGTCTGTGATTTCAGTGGTAAAACCAACCGCCGATTGGATGTCCTGAAGGTTGAGCTGTCCAAGTCCTGACTGATTGATATTGATCTTGGTGAGCCCATCGGTTGCACCGCTAGAGCCATCGAGGCCGAAGGCACGGCTGAGATCAACCACGCCAGTATTGAAAAGACCTTCTTCAGAAGGATTCAGCTCCAGGGTCTGGATGCCAAGGCTGGTGAAGTTGCCGATGCTGAAGCTTTGATCGGTACCAATCAGCAGCTTGGATTCTGTGCCGGCGCGGCCAGTCAGCTGATCGTTCTGTCCGAGGGTTAGGTCGGTGCCGATGAAGGTGAACTCGGGCGCCGTTGTGGCCGTAACCACATCGGTTGCTGTGGTGAGAACCGTTTCGCGGGCGACGGGAGGCGTAGGAGTGGTGTCAATGATCACCACGGAGTCGCTACCAGGCGGCTTGGAGAAGACGATCTGGTTGGGGAAATCAATCTGAAGGATTTCCGTCTCGCTGAGAATCGCGTCTGGCGCGATGGTGACCTGGATAACGCCAACGCCGGTGGCGCTGATCAACACATTGCCCACCAGGGCGCCGCCAACCACGTCAGCGGCCTGAACACCGCTGAGCTCATAGGCAATGGTTTGGCCGGCCAGATCCGGGACCGTTTGAATCAAGAAGATGACCGTGCCGCCTTCGCTGACGGTGCTGAGGTTCGAGCTCAGCAGCGCAACGGTGCCCACAGGGGGCAGGCCATTGATGGAGATTTGAGTATCTGCCGAAGAAGGAATGGTGGCCGTGCTAGTGACGGGCACCAGGAAGTCGACGCCGAAGGTAGCCGCGAGCGGACCAGCGTATTCAAGAGTTGCCGTGACATCCGCTGCCACAAGGCCGGTCCAGGTTTGGGAGGCCGCCTGCTTCGATTCCAAAGCCACACGGTCTGGCGAACCAGAAGGCTGCGCCAGTGCGCCTAGGGCAATGAACAGGCCCACGTCCTGGATCGAAATCTCACCGTTGTTGACCTTGGCCGTCCAGAACTGAAGGCCGGCTGCATCGGCCTGACGCCCAAAGGCATTGACGTAGAACGAATTGATGATTTGTTCTGTTGTCTTGCCGGCGGTCGTCTGGGCAAACTCAACGTCTGAAGCAAAGAAATCCGCGACTTGATCGAGGGGCAGGGCAGCCTGAGGGCCCGTGGTCCAGTAGGCGAGGCCGGCCGGATCCGCTGGCCTGCCGAAATAAGTGATGTAAAGAAGTTGAGTTTCGAGGGCAGTTGCCATTCGTGGAGTTCTCCAGGCGTGGGGAAAAGGGGACGGTCTCCGCAGCTGGGCTGCGGCTGCGGCTGCCGAGAAACCTTAAGGGTCTTGGCAGTTCTGTCAAGGCTGTTGCCGCAGTGGCAGACCCAGCAGATCCGCCCAATCATACCCGAGCATTACGAGTTGAGACCAGCTTTTGCCGGTGTGATATGCCGCTTCGCTGACAGATCTTGGACTGGACGTACAAAGCTAGCAAACGACGACTGGGTTCGGAATACTGCAGCACCCCATGCGGCCTGCGCGAAGCCCACAACCCACCCTTCCTGCTATCTGCTAAGGAGCCGCTTGGATCGCCACTGCGGAGCATGGCTGCTGAGACAGGTCGTGACTCGTGAGCCGTTGCGGCTCGTGAGCTGTGTTGGTAAGCAGTTGAATGACGGCGAGATCCAAAAGGCGCAGGAGTCAATCGATGGACCCTATTGACAGCTCCCCATTCACGCCGACGGTTTCATGCCTGGTGGTGTCCCGCAACGCCTCACTGCTGAACCGGTTGGTTCGCAGCCTTGGGGAAGCACGCCGATTCTGGAAAGACACCGATGAAGTTCTCTGTTCGTGGAACGGAAATCCGGAGGATGAAGCCCTGCTTCAGGCTGATGCCCACCCGCCACTGAGAATCACTGCCCGCTCACCCTATCATTTCGCCACCAATGTGAACGCCCTGGCCGCTCAAGCCCGCGGTGACCTATTGGTATTGCTGAACGACGACGTCATTCTCGATCGTGGCAGCCTGGATCGGGCCATTCAGATCCTGCAAAGCCGGCCCGAGGTTGGTGTGGTGGGGGGGCGGTTGCGCACCAGCCCTGGTCGCCTGGGTCATGCCGGCATCCTCTTTGCGAACCAGGGTGTGCCGTACAACCGCTTTCGACCCGATCGCCTCGGCCCCCTGATCAACCCGGATGCGCTGGCCGTGCGGGAGTCGGGGCCCATGCCCGCCGTCACAGGTGCTCTTATGGTACTGCGTCGCGAAGATTTCCAGGCCATCCGGCTGCGCGAGAGCTTCAGCGTGTGCGGGGAGGATGTGGCTCTTTGTCTTGATCTTTACGACAAACTTGAGAAGTGGGCTTATTACGCTAGCGATGTAACGGCAATCCATGACGAGAAAAGCACGCGCGGGGAGACCCTTGATCACTACGACCTGCATCAAGTGGCGGAGCTGGTGAGGGAAAGGCTCCGCAAGAACCCCGCCTTACGCGCACAACAGGCCTATTGGGCAGTCCAGGAAGCTGATGAACTCGAGGGGATCGTGCATCGGCTCCGCGAAGACAACCGGCAAAGGGAAGAGCAGTGGAGCGAGAAAGAGAAGGAGTGGGCGCTGGAACTGGCCGAAAAAGAGAAGAACTGCTTGGCCGTTCTGGAAGCCAGCCGGGAAAACATGCGCGAACTTGAAATCGCTCAACAGAACGCTGCTGATCAAAAACTAAGCGACAATAGAAAGCTAGGAGAGATGCAGGGAAAACTCAATCGGGCCCTGCTTGATCAAGAAACCATCAAACACAGCCGTTCCTGGCGGCTGACCGCTCCCTATCGTCGCCTTGGACGCCTCCTTCAGCGTTGGCGTCGTAGCTCCTGAAGCCAGGCCTCAGCGCCCGGCAGGAGACACTCAGGCGAGCTTGCCGTGCCAACCGGCTCCGAGAAAGGGGTGGGGTGATGGGCTGGGCGCAGCAGCCGCTTGATCCGCTCCTTCACCGTGCTGAGTCGCCGGCGCCAGCGTTGCCGCCGGCGGGGTCTTGGCGCAGGAGGCTCAGGACTCATCGTTGCATCGGGGCTTGCCAACGAAGGCGCGCCCAGGCATGGCGCTAGATCAGCTCCCGGCTGCAGACCAATCGCCTCAACGAGCTGATCGGCACTCTGGCTCCAGGACTGGGGGGTGAACGGCGCGGATCGGTGGCCAGGTGCTGCGGCCGCGTCGCCAGAGATGTCCTCCAGAAAACGAGCGATGGACTCGCTGAGGGCTTGCCGGCCGGCCTTGCTGGGGAAAAAGCTGGCATGGCCGCCCGTGACCTCGTGGAACACCGGCAGATCCCGCAACAACAGGGGCAAGCCAAACGAGGCAGCTTCAATCAGCGGAATACCGAAGCCCTCCCCAAAGGAAGCCCCGATCAACCCTGTGGAACGTTGATAGAGGCACTGCAACAGCGAATCTGACGCCGCATCAAACCAAAACAGCTGTTGGTGGAGCAGGGGATGCCGCCGGATCGCCGCCACCGTGGCCGGCAGGGTTCTGCGGTCTGGATCCGGCAGGTCTGTCCAGCCTTCTCGGCCCACAATCACCAAGTTGAAGGTTGCCCCGTTCTGCCAGAGAGCCGTGGCCGCTTCCAACACCTCGAGGTACGCCTTGCGTGGTTCGACCGTCCCCACCATGAGCAGGGTGGGCCAAGGGCCCAGGGCTTCCACCGCTGTGATCTCCTCCTGGGTTGGCACGGTGGCGGTGCCACGTTGAAAATCTGCTCCGTGGTGAAACCAGCCAAGCCGGAAGGGACTCTCGTGCGCTGCCAGCTGCCGCTCCAGCCGCCAACCCTTGAGCTCCTCCATCACGCTCCTGGAGACACACACGGCCCCATCTGCCTGCAGAACCACATCAAGCCAGGCGCGATGCCGTTCCGACGCACCCGGCGGGAAGCATTCCGGCAGAAAACAAGGCAGGAGGTCATGAACGACAAAGTGCACCTCCACGCCTTGCGCACGCAAGAAGGCGTAGTAAGCCCGTTGGCTCACAACCACGTGGTGGCTGAGGTCGATGCCCAGGAACACATCGCCGGGGTACCAGGCGACAGGCCCATCCTCCAATTGATCGACCGCCGCTTGCACCAGAATGGTGGTGAAGTGGCGCGCGTAGCGATAACCCAGGCCGTCCGAACAAGCCACAACAGGTTCGACCCGGAAACCAACCGGTGGACGCGCCAACAACTGCTGACAGATCGAACGCACCACACGCTGCACGCCGCTGCCCAGATCCTGCTCTGCCAAGGCCGAGACATCCAGGAGCAACTGGCGTTGCCGCGGCTCGGGAGGAAACAGCAAGCCGAGCGTATTGGCAGCCTTGACGATCTGCTGGGGATCTTCAGGCAGCTGCCGGCGAAATGGGGTGAGCAGCTGCTGGCGGCGCCGCGATTGCTCACCAGCGTGGTGCAGGGCCTCCGCATAGCGAGCGGCGCAGTGGTCGGGGCGATGGCGCTCGGCGATTTCGCGGCGTCCACGCTCCACGAGCCGCCGTCGCCGTTCTGGATCGCGCGCCAGCGACTCCAGGGCACGGGCCAACTCTGCCGTGTCGCAAGCCTCTGACAGGCGGAGCGCACAGCCTTCGGGGATCTCCCGAAGGCTGCCGTGTTCGTTGACGATCAGGGGGACCCCGCCAGCGAGGCAATCAAGAACCGTCCCGGAAGTCTCGCCCCGCGAAGAGCTGCGCAGCTGAACGGCAAGGTCGGCGGCCGCCAGGTAGGCGAGGTAGTCGGCTGTATCAATCCAGCCGGTGATACGGACCTCCGCCAGGAGGCCACCGTCCGCCCGTGCCCGCCGAATGGCCCGGCGCATACGGTTCAGCAGCCGTTGATCACTCCCAGCCGAGCCAGCGAACACAAGGGCACAACGGGGGTCGCTCGCCAGGGACGACGCCAGGAACGCCTCCAGCAAGAGCAGGCTGCGCTTGGCCACCCCAAGGAATCCAAAGGTGCAGATGACGAGGCTGTCCTCGGCGAAATCGAGGCGAGCACGCTGATCAGAGCGATCGGTGGGCTCAGGGAGAACCTCCTGCTTGAGATGGGGAATAAGGGTCCAGAACTCACCAGCGGTGGGGCCGTAGAAGGATTCCGCCAATCGCAGTGCCTCGCGGCTGTGAACGATCACGCCATCGGCCTGCTGAAGCAGCGGCAGGTTGCAGGGGTAGGCCCAGATGACGTGATCATCGCCGCATCGCTGCGACGCTTCGTAGGCGAGGCAGGCCTGATAGCCGTGGGAGGCGTAGAGCCTCTGCAGGCAACTTCCTCCGAGCCATTCATCTGACTCTGGGCTGCACACCACATGGCCAAGAAAGAAGTCGTGCAGGACAACCACACCAGGGAAGGCCCCCAGCAACCGCATGATCTCCAGGTGAGCCGACGAATTCCCTAAGTGATACAGAACATGATCGTAGTGATGGGCGCGACTGGCGAACTGCAAAGGCGTGAGCACAGACAGCACCCCTTCTGGAGGTGGTCCATCCCACGGCGACTCGGTGACAACATCAATCGAGAAGTGCCTGGCCAGGTGGGGGAGCAGAGCGAGGCTATTAGGTGCTGATTCCGCTCCTCTGGGGGGGCATCGGGCTGATATAGGCCAGCCGTGTGCCCGGGGAGCGTGGAGGCAGAGAGGGGGTGCCATCCGGCGCACAGACACGCGTTCGAGGCCACGCGGGTGGATGGAGTGAGGGGACACACACCTCGTCGAAGCCATACAAGGCCTGAAGCGCCTCCAGGCAGGGCTGGCCAAGCTCGGGAACGAGGCAGAAATGGCGCGGGCGCTGACCAAGCCAGGCCAGCAACACCCCGGCAGCGGGGGACTCCCCCCATTGCGGATCCCCGCAGATCAGTACCGGACGCTCTGCAGCGAAAAGGCCAGGAGGCGCACTGGAAAGGCAGCGGCGCAGCAAGGCAGGATCTGCAGCGGCACTCTGACGCTGTAACTGACGCAGATCAATCAGCAGGGCAGGAAGGCGGCCTAGGGCTAGCCATCCTCCCACAGCGGTGCCTGGCCCATGCCGGCAGACACCCATGGGAAGATAGCGTCACGTCTACCCTGCGGACCCTTTGTCCCTGTCCACGGTCTTTCCCCATGACCCCATGAGCGCCGTTTCACAGCCCGAGCACGCTCAAGCTGCCGAGGAAGTGCCGGCAGGGATCCCAGGCGTGGCTGCACCAACACTGCGCTCCCTGGCCCACTGCAACTTGCTGCGCCCCTTCGTTTACCACATGGTTCTTGAAGAAACGCTGGACAAGGGTGCACTTGAGCAGGAGTTGAGCAAAACCCTGCTTTCGAACTTTCGCAAAGCCAATGGCCTGCAAGATCAAGCCAGCGAAGCCCAGTTTCTGAGCAAAATGGGATGGACGCAACAGGATTACCTGTGGCAAGTTCAATTGCCACACCGCATTGCCGTCCATTGCGGCCAACACTTTATCGCCAAAGCCGAAGCACGATTCCTGGACAAAAAGAACCAGCTTGACCAAGTCATCTATAGCCTGATCAGAGTGAAGGATGGCTCTCTTGCCCGCGAGCTTTACCTCAGAATTGAAGAGGGAGAAGCCACGTTTGCAGAGCTGGCTGAGATCTACAGCGAGGGGCCTGAAAAAACATCGCGCGGACTGATTGGCCCCCTGCCTCTCAATCAGGCCCATCCCCAACTCGCGCAACGCTTGAGAAGCGCCACGGTCGGCGAACTGATCGCTCCGTTCTCAGTCGAGCAGCTCTGGTTGTTGGTACGGCTCGAAAGGCATCAACCCGCTAGCCTTGATGAGGCGATGCGGCAGCGGATGGCCCAGGAGCTATTCGATGAATGGATCCAGGAGGAGGTCACCCTTAGGATCAAGCAAATGTGCCCAGCCCCGCTGAACCCTCTCGTATGACCACCACCACCTACCAAAAGCTTTGGGAGCTTGAGGTGTTCAGTTCCCTTGGAGCTGAGGGGAAACAACTGGTGGAGGATACGTCCCGCCTGTTGCAGTACCGCGTCGGGCAGTCGATGGCGGTCGCCAACACCATTCCCAGTGAAGTTCTGATCATCCTTGAGGGAAGCGCCCGGCTCACTGCCCATCAAGGCACAGGCTGGCGAACTGTCGAGCGCCTGGAACCCGGTGAGGTTGTAGGGCTCACGTCACTGCTGAGCGCCGCCCCCTGCGAGGAGGTTCATGCCTCCAGCGAAGTGATGGCCCTGGCCATCCCCGACAATACAATTCTGAAGTTGCACTCCAGAGACAAGATCTTTAAGGATTGGTGCTCGACGCACCTCTGGACTGCAGAGCTTGTACGCCTCGTTCAACTCCTTCAAAGCCAATCCGCAGCTGCTCCTATCAGCATCCGTGAGAGCGTGGCGCTGCTGCGATCCGAGGCCACAGTCCGCACTGTTCCGCTCACGACGCAACAGGTTGACTCTGACCATGTCTGGTATGTGGCAAGCGCCAACCTGCCTGGATGGGACATCGGGGCCGTTGTCGCCTCTGGCGCGAGTCTGCCAGCCCCCGTTGGTCCGTTGCCGGCAAGGTTGATTGGATTGCCAGCCGGGATCATTGAAAGTCTTGGCAGAAGCCCGGCCGCTCCCGCTGCCAGCGGCAAAGAGAACGGGAGCCTCATCACCGCAGTGGATGGTGCCGGTCCCACAGTCCTGGCTGCACCTGAATCGCCTTTACCCACGGCCGAGAATCTGGGAAGGAGTGATGAACGGCAACCCTTCAAAGTCATCAGGGGGGAGGGCCCCATTGATGAAACCCTGGCTTGCTTTCAGATGCTGAGCAGGCAGATGACCCTGCCTTTTCGGAAGGATGCCATCGAGAAAGTTTTACGGCAGCAGCTGCAACGCGGTCAGGCGCCGAACATGCAGTTGGTCGGAAGCCTCGCTTCAATGATGGGCATGCATGTGGTGGGGGCAAAAGTCAGCAGTAGCGCCTGTACCCGCCTGCAGACTCCCTCCCTGGTCGAATGGGACGGCACTTTTGCTCTCCTGCAAGCCAGTAACGCCCGCGGAATCGTGCTGGCCTCTCCGCGTAAGGGCTTGATCCGGCTTAGCCCTCAGGAAGTGGATGAAGCCTTCCCAGATGGAATCAACCTTCTTCTTGTCGATCGCACCAGCGTCACACCAGAGCAGAAGTTCGGGGTGTCGTGGTTCCTGCCGGCGCTGAAGCGTCACCGGGGTGTGCTCACTCAGGTGCTCGTCTCCTCCTTCGTGGTGCAGCTGTTCACGTTGGCCAATCCCCTGATCATTCAGGTGATCATTGACAAGGTGATCAGCCAGCGCAGCCTCGACACACTGCAGGTTCTCGGCATTGCATTGGTCGTTGTCACCTTGTTGGAAGGTGTGCTGGAGAGTCTTCGCACCTTTATTTTCACTGAAACAACCAATCGCATCGATACGCGGCTGGGCGCAGAGGTCATTGATCATCTACTGCGCCTTCCTCTTGGCTATTTCGATAAGCGCCCGGTCGGAGAGCTGGGCAGTCGGATTGCGGAGCTGGAGAAGATCCGCATGTTCCTGACAGGCCAGGCTCTCACCACGATCCTTGATGCCGCCTTTTCGGTGATCTACATCATCGTGATGTCGATCTATTCATGGGTGCTGACCCTGATCGCCTTGGCGGTGGTGCCGATTCAAGTGGCTCTGACCGTGCTGGGAGCTCCGCTGTTTCGGCGTCAGTACCGCGATGCCGCCGAAGAAAACGCAAAAACCCAATCCCACTTGGTGGAGGTCCTTACCGGAATTCAAACCGTCAAAGCCCAGAATGTGGAGATGGTCAGCCGGTGGAAGTGGCAAGACCTGTACTCAGGCTACATCAGCAAGTCCTTCGAAAAGACAATTACAGGGACGGCATTAAGCCAGACAAGCCAAGTCCTTCAGAAGCTTTCTCAACTCATGGTGCTATGGGTTGGCGCCACGATGGTGCTGAAGGGCGAACTAACCCTGGGCCAGCTGATTGCTTTCCGCATCCTCAGTGGATACGTCACACAGCCATTGTTGCGTTTGGGCTCAATTTGGCAGAACATACAGGAATTGAGAGTTTCCTTTGAGCGTCTAGCCGATGTTGTTGACACCCCGGAAGAATCCAATGAAGCAGATAAGCAGAAGATCCCGCTACCTCCCGTGCATGGCAGCGTTCGCTTTGAAGATGTAACCTTCCGCTTCAACTTGTCATTGCCGCCAGTTCTTCACAACGTCAACCTGACAATTCCATCAGGCACGTTTGTTGGAGTTGTCGGCCAAAGCGGAAGCGGCAAGAGCACATTGATGAAGCTGCTGGCAAGGCTGTATAGCCCTGAATCAGGTCGCATCCTGATTGATGACTACGATATCGACAAAGTTGAACTCTATTCTCTGCGTCGTCAGATTGGCATCGTACCTCAGGAGCCACTCTTATTCAGCGGTACGATCAACGAAAACATTGCACTTGGCAATCCCAATGCCACGAGTGACGACATCGTCGCAGCAGCAAAGATAGCCTGCGCTCATGACTTCATCATGAGCCTTTCAGCAGGCTACAGCACAAACATCGGCGAGAGAGGCGCTGGCTTATCAGGCGGGCAGAAACAGCGCATTGCCATTGCCCGAACTCTTATCACCAACCCCAAGTTGCTTGTGATGGATGAGGCAACCAGTGCACTTGACTACGATACGGAACGTCGCCTTTGCGACAACTTGGTTGAAAGCATTCAAGGAAGCACGGTGTTCTTCATTACGCACCGTCTAAGCACGATCCGCCGTGCCAAGCTGATCGTAATGATGGACCAAGGAAACGTTGTCGAACAGGGCACCCATGAAGAACTTGTTCAACTGAAAGGTCGCTACTACGCTCTCTACCGCCAACAAGAAGGCAGCTGATCCTAGCTCAAAACGAACGATGTTCTCTTCTTCGCAACTTCAGTGAAACTGACCAATCCCCTCCGCAAGCTCCAAAACAACATCGAGCAAAGCATTCACACAGAATCAGAAAATGCTTCTGTGCTGGAGCAGTCACCATTTTGGGCGACGGCAACAACCTGGGGACTGATTGGCACTGCTGCCTTCGGTGTGGGTTGGATAGCCTTGGCGCAGACGGAAGAGATTGTGGTAGCCCCGGGAAAGCTAGAACCAATCGGTGTCGTTCAGGACATCCGTCTTCCGGTGGGCGGCGTCGTTGCGAAAGTTCTGGTTAAGGATGGCCAGAAAGTCAACGCTGGTGAGACTCTGCTTCAATTAGACAGCGAAGCAACAGAGGATCGCCGCCGGAGCCTCATGCGGGGCATCCTGCTGAAAAAGGAACAGCTGGAGCTCAAAGAAAAGGAGCTTGCAAAATATCTGGACCTAAACTCAACTGAACAGCAATCACTGCAGCGGAACCTTGAGCTAGAAACAGAGGTGCTCAAGCGCCTGGAAACCTTGACCAAAGAGGGCGGCATTGGCGAGCTACAATATCTCAATCAGCGCAATAAGGTTGCAGAGATTGACGGAAACTTGAATCAGACGCGTGTTGACAGAATGCGACAGAAAGCAATCCTAGACCAGAGCATTCAGCAGTTGAGAGGAGAGGTAAACGAGCTTAACTCCAGCCTTTCCGACGTAAGGATTAACATTCGATATCAGAATGTCAAGTCACCAGTCAACGGGATTATCTTCGGGCTCAAACCAACTGGACCTGGCTTTGCCGCCCAAACAAGCGAGCCAGTGATGCAGATTGTTCCCTTCGATAAACTTGAAGCCAGTGTAGAAGTTGCCAGTCAAGACATCGGCTTCGTCAGCGTTGGCAAGCCAGTGGATATCAGCATTGATTCCTTTCCAGCCACTGATTTCGGCGTGATCAGCGGTGTCGTAAGACAGATTGGCTCCGATGCGATCCCCCCCGATCAGCTGAAACCAACCTATCGGTTCCCCGTAAAGATCAAGTTGAACACCCAACAACTGAAGATTGAATCTGGTCAGGCACTGCCTTTGCAGGTTGGTATGTCCTTGCAGGCAAACATCAAACTCCGCAAAGTCAGCTATCTGCAGCTCCTCCTGAATACATTCAGAGACAAAGCCGACTCACTTCGTCAGATTTAGCTTCCAGTACCCCTTAGGGTTCATCAACAATCGTGGCACTCAAGACTGTTGTGCTCCATACGCGTAAACAGAGGAAACCGAACCAACAAACTACACGAAAAACCCCTAAACCTTGCAAGCAAGATTCAGGGGGTTTACCGTAGGAAGCGGGTGACGCGATTCGAACGCGCGACATTCACCTTGGCAAGGTGACGCTCTACCACTGAGCTACACCCGCAGCCATTTGACTGGCACTCATTCATTATGCACCACGGCCTGCCCGCCAGTCAACGCTGCTGGAGCAGTGGCGAGAGTCTATGGTGCAATGGCTCTTGGGCCACTGCTGGCAAGGGCTGGAGTGGGTAAGCGAGGCCGAGCAGAGTAAAGCGCCCGCCAACAAGAGGCGCAGACCAAACTCAACAGTCCGTAACCGAAGAGGCAGGCGATGGGAGGCCATCCGGCAAGCTTGAATCTCATCTTTGACACCTTGATCTTTGGCCAGGCGGCCCGCTCACCTCTGGCACGGGGTGGCATCTATCGTTATGCCAGCCAGTTGCTGCGGGCACTCCACGATCAAGCCAACATCACACTGAGAACCTATTGCCCAGAGCCACTTCTTGCCTCTCTCGCTGAAGTCGAACTGAAGCGACTTGATCTCGGTGCCAATCCATTGGCCCTTGCCCTGACGACGTCGATGTTGACGAGGAGCCTCCCGCCCCTGCTGATCCGACTGGCAAAGCCATTCCATCGCAGCTACGCACGCCTTCCAGGCGCACGCGCCGCTAGCCAGCAGAGGTTCGACACTCTGCTGAAGAGCTGTGACAAAGAGGTCACCCTGTTCCACACGCCTTTTCAAGCCGTACCTTCTGCCATCCGCCGTCATGATGCGCTGCCAGTGGTCGTGACGGTCCACGACATGATTCCAATGATCATGCCAGAGTTATTCACGAGGGAAACCGTCCGCCATTTTCACGGGCTTGTCGATGGATTATGCAAGAGCGATCAGGTGATTTGCGTATCAGAATCCACGAAGCGGGACTTTCTGCACTTCACCCGCACCGTGCCCGCGGAGCATGTTCATGTCACTCCACTGGCCGCCTCCCCAGAGCTGCAACCGGTAACGGATCCTCATCTCCTGAGCTGTGCCCGTGAGCGTTTTGGACTGAAGCCCCAAGACCGCGTCATTCTTAGCTTATGTACACTTGAACCTCGAAAGAACCTCGCGACACTACTGACTGCATTCGAGGCGTTGCAGCGGCACAGCTCGCTGAGCTCCATCAAGCTACTGCTGGCAGGATCAGTCGGATGGAAGTCGGCACCCCTGTTGGACAGACTTAGGGAGAGCTCCGCCAGTTCGAACATTCATCTGCTTGGACATGTCACTGAAGAGGAGCTGCCGGTGCTGTATTCGCTTGCTGAGGTGTTTGTCTACCCATCGCTATACGAGGGATTTGGATTGCCGCCCCTGGAAGCGATGAGCTGCGGAACACCGGTGATCGTTGGAAACACGTCATCGATCCCGGAGGTGACGGGTGAGGCCGGCTTGACCATTGATCCACAAAGTCCGGCAGAACTGACTGCTGCCCTTGAGCGCTTGCTGGCATCAGAAAGCCTGCGGCGCCAATTGGCTCAGCAGTGCGAGGTCCAAGCCAAGCAGTTCAGCTGGGCTCGTACCGCTCACCTGACCCGTGGGGTGTATGACATCGCCCTTGCGAGCAGAAGATGATCGCCTTCGCCTACAGGCCGATGGGATTCCGTGAGATCGGCGGCATTCATGTGGTGGCCACCGAAGTGGCTCGGCGTCTGCGAGACTCCCAGTTCGCCTCTACCGGATTGTGGACCCTACACAGGACGTTGAAGTCCTTGCCCCATGAAGGGAAATGTGGCGTCTTGCCTGGCACTCAGCCTATCGAGAGGGTCAGGCCTGGAGAACGCTTGCTCCTGTTTGGCTGCGACAGCGCCTGGGCCTATCTGCTTGCCATCCATACCCGCTGCTTCAATCCATCCGTCCGTATCGCCTGGCTCCCCAGCTTTCACGACCCTGACTTTGTCAAGCACCGCTGGCGGGCTCGCCTGGCCCAGGTAGTGCTGAAAATGATGCAGAGGATCGGAATCAACGTGTATGTGCAGACGATCCATGAGCAGAAACTGCTTCAGGGAGGACGCTGTTTGCTTTCAAGTCATGCTCTGCCCCTTGCGGTGCTGCAGCGGCTGAAGGTTGAACAGGCGCACTCGTGCCCGGACGCCAGGCAGAGGCCCTTTGACTTGCTCTTTCTCGGACGCCCCACCGAACAGAAAGGTTGGACCAGATTCCTTGCTGTGGTGCATGACACAGGGCTTCGAAGTGCGGCCATCGTTCCAACCCCCCCACCCAGCAGTGACATCTCACGCTCACCCACGTTGACTGTGGTTGTTTCACCAACGACGAACGAAATTCCTGCCCTGTTGCGCCAAGCCAAACTGGTGTTGATTCCTTCCGATTATGAATCGCTTGGTCTTGCGCAGATAGAGGCTGTGGCCAGCGGCTGCGTGGTACCAATCCTGGGGCGATGGCCACTGTGGGATCAGTTTTCACTGCTGCACTGGGACACCTGCAACCGCGACGAACTGGTGACCTCCTGTCTTCGCCTCAGCCGACAACCCTCCTTGCTGAGTCGTCTATCACGAATGCAGCGAAGCTACCTGCTTCAACATCCGATGATGGACACCCCCTTCTTACCTGATTTTTAACGCTGTGTCGCCACGGGTCTCCATTGTGCTGCCCTTCCGGAACCAGGGGGCGCTCCTATCCCAGGCCTGCAAGTCTCTGCAGGCTCAAACGGTCGACGCATGGGAGTGTATTCTCGTCAACGATGGGTCAGATAGCGAAGCACAAGAAATTGCTGAGGCTGTTGCCACACGGGATGGACGCTTCAAACTCATTAGTCTTCCACACAACGACCACTTTCCCGGACCCTGGCTCGCGCGCAATGTCGGCTTGGCCAGTGCAACAAGCGAACTGATTGCGTTTCTCGATGCCGATGATCTCTGGCATCCACGCAAACTTGAGCGCCAGCTTGTCCTTCACTCCGTTCACGGAATCGAATTGTCGGTCACCGGATATCACCGCTTTGAGGCAAGCAGCATGAAGTTAGTCGAAACGCGCAGGCCTCCGCTTAACCTCGATCTCAAAGCACTGCTACGGGGCAATCTTGTGCCGTTCTCGTCCGTGATCATCCAGCGTGATTGTCTCACGCAACCGTTCCATCCTGAACGCCACGAGGATTACGGCCTATGGCTCCGGCTGTTCGCCAACGACCCACCACCGCGCTATGGATGCCTCATGGAGCCATTGATGGCCTACCGGTTGCATAGCTCATCCCTGTCATCCCAACGTGGACGCAGCATCTTCGCTGTGGAGAAACTATTCAGGCACACATTCAGTGCCCCCAGCCGAAGACTCATGGCCCTAACAGCCTGGGCGCTGGAGCGTGCGTGGAGACAAACGGTGGCTGGAGTTCACCGGATCCTGTGGCAGGATGCCAAGCTTCCATCGCCCTTCATCGACTATCTGGCGAGCGGGAGTCAGCTGTACATCGACGAACATCGCAGCCCCTCATAGCTATCGAAAAGCAACACCAGTTGCTGTGCCTGCTGAATCAAGGATTAGGCACCCAAGAGTGCTGGCAAGGCCTGGACATTCACAGAGGCAGCCAATCCATTGGCACCCAGGATGCTCACCAGAGATCATCCATCTTCTCTCGTTCAACCCACCTTCGGCTGAGCAGCGAAAGCTCACCGTAGCGATCAGCCTCTCGCGCATGAAGGGAACCGTGATGTTCATCACAGGCACGAACCGCGAGCACCACGAGTGAATAACAGGATCGATCCTCTCGCAATCTGCGAACTGGCCTGATTAAAGCGAATTGGCCGTATCTCCCTCAAGCCACTTGATAATACACAAGTGAATTGGACCCGTTTGCTGACTCCACCTGTTGAAAGACCGGCAATGTTTCTTGCGCATAGGCTGGGGTTTCTACTCGGCGATTACCGGGGTCCGCAACAACATCCTGGGTAAGGACAGCAACCAAGGCCCAGCTATCTCCACCGTTCGCGCTCTCGCTGACCGCAACAACTCTTTCGCCATCGATATTGATATCATAGGCGATCTTGATCGTGCCATCATCCATCAAGCTGATCTGCATGTAGTTGCCGCTGGGCTGATCTGTGATCACAACAGGCTCATCCCATGAGTCCGTATCATTATTGTATCGCAAGTAAACAACTCGGCTCTCACCATTGTTAGTGGCAACATGGATGTTGCCATCCTCATCGGTCAACGAGCTGAAATGGGTGGCATTGGGATCATTCTGGCTATCTCCCTTGATCAAGATTGTCTCACTGACGCCAAGGCTGCCACCAGAGGACGCGCTTTCCGCAAACTCGGTCCAATTGAGGGTGTCTCCATTGGTATATAAGACCCCAAAGCCGTCATCCAATGCAATGATGTCACCCGACATCCTGCCGTCATTCGTTGTATTAGGGATTCCTTGATCGAGGACAGTCCATGTTGCTCCTTGATCATTGCTCTGAGCGACCCTTAGGCTGGCCTGTCCTGTTGACCTGTCGGTTGCCGTAAACGCTACTACGATCGTGCCATCCTCCGTGACTGCGATGGACGGCCGCTCAATCCTGAGGGACGCAGGACTGGGTGGGATTACCGTCGATTCAATTGTCCAAGATACACTCTGCTCCGAATAACTCAGGATGGCAAGAGCGATCCTGCCGCCTTCAATTGTATAGACCGAATATAACTTGCCATCAACGATTGCGCCATCTGCACGGGAAGAACCAGTGGAGTTCTCCAGCGTGACAGTTGCCATCCATGTTGAGCCATTGTCTATGCTGGAATAAAGTGAAAGCCGGCCATTAGTGTTGGCCATCACATGAACAGCGCCATCTTCAGTGACCCATGAATGATCCTGAAAGCGCGAGGAGATCATGCCCTCATTCCCGTTCGTGATCATAGTGGGAATACCGGTGATGACATCCGGGGCACTAGGGGCACTTGGGACAAACAGGATGGTGCCATTCACAGAGAAAGCGGCAGGATCGGCCGGCGAGTTGTTCGCTATGATCTCATCCAAGTCTTCGCCAACCAGTGTGATTGTCCCTGCATTGCCAGGGTTGGTGAAGCTATACGCTGTGGCGAAGATCTGGCCAGAGGAATTAGCATTAACAACATTATTGCCCTGCAGATCGGCGAAGATTGAGCCACCGGTTGTCTCCCTTCCATTCACAACTGCTCGAGCCCTCAAAAGAATGCCATCGCCCTCAGACTGGAGGATCGTGTTCGCATAAAGTGCGATGTTAATGCTCGAGTTTTCATAAGACAAGATCTTGATTCCTTCTGCAGACTGACTGCTCTGAATGGGATTACCCGCAAGTGTTGAGATTGTGTTATTCGACACCATGGCTTCGCCTACGTCTCCATTGACTCCGGCAATCAAGTAGATTCCATCCGCGTCATTGCCAAGCGTGGTGACTTCATTGCCTTCAATATTTACGCCCTGGATAGCACTATTCCTGAGCACGTTAACATAAATTGCGTCAGACTCTAGGTTGAATTGATTATTCGAGCCGCTGCCAACGTCTCCCGTTGTCAGAATCGTGTTGCTATTCACGGTTGCCTGCCTGATCGTTGCCCCATCCAAGCTGCTCAGGTAAACACCTTCGGAGAGAGGTCCCGACGTTGAAATGTCATTCTGGTTCACTTGCACAGTTCCAATCGAGCCAGATCCAGAGGCCAGCACGCGAATACCATGGGACAAGAAGGCTCCATTCGTGCTGATCGTGTTCCCAATGAGATCTAGACGATCAAGGTAACCGTTGGAAACGACCACTTCAATGCCAGCTGTTTGTGCACCACTGGCTGTGATTGTATTATCGAGAATTTGGAGATCGTTGGTGGGAGACGTAGTGGCACGGCTTTCCGTCACAAGGATGCCACGATTCCCATCGCCAATCGCGGAGATCTTGTTCCCAGAGATGGTATGGGTATTGGCACCTTGAACCAAGATACCCGAACCACCATTGCCACTGAATTTGTTAGAGAAAGTGTTGTCAACCAGTTGCCCTGTGAGGGGATCCGTCAGAGCACCAATCGTGTTGTGACTTGAATTGGCTGTGATTCGGATCCCATTCCCCGAGTTGCCCTGGCCAGTGACACCATCGAGCATCAAGCCAAAGAAGTTATTCTGAACAGTGATCCCATTCGCATCAAGCCTGAGGCCATCACCACCGGCATCATTTAGTGACAACCCTCGAAGGCTTGATTCCGCGGCTCGGCTGCCGCGGAAGACTAATCCTGCTCGACCATTGAAATCAATGGCGATGCCGGGCGCGCTCATGTCATTAAACAATCCACTGATCGCCACCCGGTCAGTAACTACGGGCAAACTACTAAACAGACTGATTGTTCCTCCAGCAAGAGAGGGATCAAAGCCAATCGAATCGAACCCGATAGAACTATTGGCACTGGTGATTGCCCACCTCAGGGTCCCAATCCCTTGATTGGCCAGGCTAGTTACAAGAAAGTCCATTGCAGCACGCAAACCAGACGATATACCTGGAAGCTATTGAAGGAAATCTTAAACTTCAGCAGTCTGGACGAATATCGTTATAGTCCTTAACAATAAGTCGGCCTGGGCGACGCCAGAACCGAAGCAAAATAGCTCACAGGTTCTTTTGCCTGAGCTGCGAGGATTGGCTCGCTCAGTGGAGTTCCCTCCCCTCAGAGTCCATGCCAACGTCTACCGAAGTTGATCAAAAACTGATCAACATTTGGAGAAAATCTCTGATGCCCGTGTGCGTCACAGTCGGTCGACGGCGGCCACGGTCATAGGGCCGCTGGGCACGATCTCGTCCCATTCCCGGAACGGCTGGTTGGAGGTCCCCAGCAAGGAGGTCACCAGCTCGCTACAGCGCCGGTAGCTCGTTGCTGGCCTTGGCCTTGTGCAGGTCCTGCAGCAGAGCCGTGGCCGGGCAGAAGCGGCAGGCCTGGTCGTGCTCGATCATCGCCATCGTGATGGCCATGGACAGGTGGGCCCAAACAGCAGCAGGCGTTGGCGGCAACGACGGGATGAGGGGTAGGGGTCTTCGCGATGGCCGCCGACATTCGCTGCAATCGCTTGGCTGCAGCTCTACGGGCAACACACTCCTTGGCGGGGGCTTCGGAAGGGCGATTCATCGAGGTCATCGAGGCAGAGGCTTACCCATCAGCTGAACTCCTCTGGTTTGATCTGCCCATCCCAGGCGCCATGGTTCGGAAGAACAATGAGCGGCATCGCACAACCACATTGAAGCCATGAAAAGTGCTTCTCACGTCATACGCAGATGCTGGGCTTGCCAAAGAGGACGCTATTGATCAACTGGTCGAAGCCAGGCCTGGCGGAGTATCTCGCATGATATTGTTGAACATAGGATGGGCCATTTGGGCCGAGAAGCCGAAGCTTGCTGAGATCATTTTCAATGATCGCCTTAACTTTTAAATGATCTGTTCCGTCGTAGCATGAAGGATAAAGTATGCCAAACTCTCCATTCGAAATCGGCTCCCTAAAGCCAACAATATCGGGAGCAATGATGGGGACCGACAGAGACGCACATTCCAAAGCCACCAAGGGCATGCCCTCATACTCCGAAAAGAAAACAACGACATCACAAAGGGACAAGAAGCCGCCAGCGTCTTTAACATTCCCTACATAACTGAGGTTGCCATACTGTGAAGCGGCTTTTTCAACGGTGCTGCGCAATTCACCATCTCCTCCTAGGAGATAGGAGACGCCGCTGTTAGCTTGAGTGGATTCGACAAGCCTCAGAAACTCATCGGGCCGCTTCTGTCTGTCTAAACGGCCGAGAAAACCAACAATCACATTGGTATCTGGGATTCCTAGCGCCTTGCGGCTATAGCGAGCAGAAGCCTGTTGCGATTGCAGACGCATAGACTTTACCTGGTTGTGCACGACAAGGACTTTGCTTTCATCCACGCCATAGCGGACGCAAATCAAGTCCTTATATGTCTCACTGATGACGATTCGAGTGTCAATGAAATCTTTGTAATAGTTGCTGAGGTCAAACCAGCTCAGGGTGCCAGTGGCTCCGGTGCAATGGAGCAAGTCGACAACACGGGTTGAGGGGAAGTACTTTTTGATCAGCGGCGTAAGGCAATAAAGATGCGGATTGCTCATAATCATTATTGCCGCAGGCTTGTGAATGCAAATCAATGCCCAGAGTGCCTTGATTCTGCCGATTGGCGATGTGCTCAGTTCTTCCAGGATGCCAGCACACAGTGACACAGAAGAAAACTGCTCTCTGAAGTAGCTATTCTCACCATGCCCACGAACGACAATATTCAATAACTCTCGACCTTGAATCTCCTTCAGATATTCACAAAGATCCAACAAGACCTGCTCTGCCCCGCCAGCACGCCACCAATAATGGCCAACCAGAACGCTACTGGAAGCAGGGCTGAGCGCAGAGAGTTTAGAATAGATGTCATCAAAGCTACTGCTAGCATAATTGACGCTCTCTGATAATCCGCAATACTGCTCACATGGATTGGGGAGGAACCTTAGAGAGACTAGTTCAGAGATCAACTTCTTAGGCCGAGCAATCGCATAGAACAGATAGCGCGTTTTAACCCTTGCCACGGGTGTATCAATTTTGAAGGCTTGCCTCAGCAGCATCGCTAGCGCTTGCCTTGAGTAATACCTAGGATCAAGTGGAGACGTCGTAGTCTCTGATCCAGATCGCGCTTTCATATAATTCAGCTTGGCCCCTGCCATGAACGGCAGACGACAAACAAACGTGCGCCAATGAACATAACGGCTAGCGAGTGCGAGCTCAGGAGACCTCGTCATCATACTTTTGACGTTCTTACGGTAGTAAAAGACGATGGATCTATTGGGCTCTCCATACCAGCCCTTTACAAGCAGGCTCATATATGTGGCCCAGTCTTCATACCACTTAATGCCACCGGCAACTGTCTTATCTCTTTGGCCCTTGATTGACTCCCATGCTCTCTTTCTAAACATGGAGGCTGTTGCACAATAATTATAGACGAATAGCCTTCTTATGCCAAAGTCTTCAGCAGGCGAGAAGTTTTGCTCAAATCCGAATCCCACTACGTTTGGATATGTCCAACCAATCTTCTCGCTTGACATCATTGTTGCCAAGCCTTTGAGAAGATAGTCGGAAGAGACAAGATCGTCGGAATCAAGAAACACCAGAAAGTCACCCTTGGCGATCTTTGCGCCGAAGTTGCGAACCTGAACCAATCCAGTATTAACGGCAAGGCGCTTAACCGTCACATGATTGGCACAACCAGAGGCTTGGCCCTCAATCACATCAAGCAAGTGCCGGGTATCCTGGCTAGTGGAATGGTCATCGATAATGATAATTTCATAGCTACTGGGGTCAAGAGTTTGCTTGCATGCGCTCAGAAATGCCGCCGCAAGCTGATCTGGCTTGGTATTGTATACAGGTATCACTACAGATGCAAGCATAAATAAATGATCGCCGATGTCTAATATAGTAGCACGCTAATCACTTTCCTGCCAAGACTTTCACCTACAGATTCTGGAAGCTATGACGATTCATAGGGAATTCAGGCCCGCTAACAAAGCTGGCATTCACTCATTGGTGACAAGAAGCCCTGCACTCGTTGGTTACACGTAGAAGAGAGCCCCTCAAAGGAGCCATGCGCTGCAGCCTCAGACCCATAGAGGAAGGCGATACCGAACCCACTTCAAGGCTCCCACTGCTATCAAAACCCCAATGGTGTTAATGGCAAGGGAGAGCAACTCATCTCCAAGCTGGATCTGACCATCAATCAAGCTGTCCCTCACCGGTGCAAGCGCTTGGTAGAAGGGATTGAAGTCAGCGAGAACGCTGAGCTCCCCGAGGCCTTCCCGCTTGTAGAGGATTGGAGAAACAAGAAAAAGAAGCTGGAGAAGAATCGGCATCAACTGAGCAAAATCCTTGAAGCGGGCTCCCAACACGGCCATCAAAACGATGATCCAAAATGTGAATAGGAATAGATTGAGCAATGGTAGCCAGATGTAGTGAACAGCATTCAGGAGAAGGCCTGGATCAATGAATGCGAAGGCGAGGAGAACAACCACAAAGGCCTGGGCGAACGTCTGGAGCTGGAAAGCCCATTCCTCCAGGCAATAGAAGATGCTCGGCATCGCATTGTTCACGAGTTGGTCACGGCGCAGCAGGAATAGAGTGCTGCCTGCAAGCGACGCCATGCTGACGAGCCCCCAGATAGTGACACCAAATCCGAGATAGATAATGTAACGGAGAGGGTCGGCAACCTTCAGAACAGTGCCGTACACAACTCCTAAAACACCAACACTTAATAGATTGCTCAGGCCCATCCAAAAGCTACCCAGCGTGGTGCGGCTGAACCGAGCCAAGGTGCGCAACCAGGCGCTGTACCACCATGCACGCGCCGTGCGGCACGCATAACCCAGTCCATGGCCCATGGCAGGCTTTGCATCGCGCAGACTCATATCCCTCGATGAAAGCTCCTGCATCGCTCAGCCCACCCCCTTGGTGTAGGCCTTGATCGCATCCTCTAGGGAGCCATCAAACTCAAGGTGCCCGTGCATGAGAACCACCCCCCTGGTGCAGAATTGAGCGAGCAGGTCATTGGAGTGGGAGGCCAGAATCAGTGTTCCCGCTTCCCCTAAGAAGCGTGTGAGCTGGTGCCGGGCTCGGGAGAGGAACCACTGATCACCAGCCCCTAGCCCCTCGTCTAGCGCCAAGGCTTCATGCCTGAAGGCGGTAAGCAGCCCGAATTGCAACCGGGTGCGCATGCCTTCGCTATAGGTGCGAATCGGTAGATGGATGAAATCAGCCAATTCTGTAAAGGCTGTGAGTTCCTCCAGAAAAGCGTCAAATCCCTTGATTGTGTTGCAATTGAAGAGATAGTGGGCGCGTGCAGCGTGCCTGCCGGTGAGATCGGTGTCCACCCAAAAGTTCTTATTGATCAGTGGAACCACCCGACCATAACGGCGGATACTGCCACTGCTTGGCTTGTAGATGTCACAGAGCAACCGCAAAAGGGTGGATTTACCGGCACCGTTATGGCCCAGCAATGCAACTCGCTCTCCTTTATTGACTGTGAAGCTGAGGTTATTGAGAGCGCGCACCGAGACCCCTCCTCGTTTGCCGCGGTTCAGCAGGCCGCCAGTGAGCCCACCGACAAGCGCTGCTTTGAGCGAACGACCGCCAACGCCCTCCACCGGAATGTCGAGGCAAACCCTGTCAAGCTCCACCAGCGGCTGATCACCAGGACTGGAGGCCAAGCCTCTCCTTGAAGAGAGCGTCACGCTATCGGTCAACGTAGAGTTGTGCTAGGTAGCACTTGCATCAGGCTGCCCATTTCCAGGGCCTGCAACGCATAGCTCCAGCCCAGGTTGCTCTTGATGCCGGCCCGCTCCAGCGCCTGCTGGAGGGTGTCGGTGGTGAGCACGCCGAAGATCACCGGCACGCCCGTATCGCGGGCCACGGCCGCCACGCCCTTGCTCACTTCGGAGCAGACGTAGTCGAAGTGGGGCGTGTCGCCGCGGATCACGGCCCCGAGTGTGATCACCACCTGATAGCGGCCCGAGGCCGCCAGACGCTGCGCCACGAGGGGAATCTCGAAGCTGCCGGGCACCCACGCCACATCCAGCTGCTCGCTGCTGGGGGTGACGTCGATGCCGTGGCGAGACAGCGCATCCAGGCAGGCACTGAGCAGCTTGCCCGTGACCAGGTCATTGAACCGGCCCACCACGATGCCGATATGGAGGCCGCTGACCTCGGTGAACCGTCCTTCGAAAACCGCCAAGGGCCTCAGACCACGAAGTAACTGATTCCCCAGTTGAGCAGAACGAGGGCCACCCAGGCGGCCCCACCCAGCAAGATCAGGCGGTTGGAGCGGCCGCTGTCTTCGGTGCTCGCGTAGAGCACTGGCACCGCCACGATCAGGGCGAACGACATCACCACCAGGGCCAGAACGGTGAGGGTGTTGAGGAGCTGCATGGGACCTGCGGGGCCTGGGGAGGGCAGTGCGACGATCTTCCCACGTGGGATTTCCCTCACCTGCGGGCGGCCGCGGGATCCTTCACATCTTGTGGGGAGCAGCTGGCCCGGGGCCCCTACCATCGCTGCAGCCAGGAGCCGCCCGTGGGCGCCGACGCCGATCGCCAGCTCTCGTTGGTGCCTGAGGAGGCGCTGCAGGGCAGTCTGTTCGGCGCCGCCGAGCCCGCAGCCGCACCAGGCGAAGGAGACCGCAGCAGCCCGGGCGATCTCGACCTGGAAGATGGCGCCCTCGCCGCCGCCGCCGCCGCCCGGCCCCGGGCCCACTCGCGCCGCAGCCTCTCCACCGATCCCGACACCGACGAAGCCCCTGCCAGCGCCGCCGGCGAAGCCAGCCCGCAGGACGTGTTGGCGGAGGACCAGCCCCGCTGGCATCACCACAGCCTGGTGGCGGCGGAAGCCCTGCCGCCGATGCTGCGGCATTACGCCGAGCTCAAGCGCGCCCACCCCGAGCGGGTGCTGCTCTACCGCCTCGGCGACTTCTTCGAGTGCTTCTTCGAGGACGCGATTCAGCTGTCCCGCCTGCTGGAGCTCACGCTCACGGGCAAGGACGCCGGCAAGGCGATCGGTCGGGTGCCGATGGCCGGCATCCCCCACCACGCCGCCGAGCGCTACTGCAGTGAGCTGGTGCGCCGCGGTCTGAGCGTCGCTCTGTGCGACCAGCTGGAGACCACTGCCGCCAAGGGGGCGCTGCTGAAGCGCGACATCACCCGCGTGCTGACCCCCGGCACCGTGCTGGAGGAGGGGATGCTGGCCGCCCGGCGAAACAACTGGCTCGCGGCGGTGGTGCTGGAGCAGGGCGACTGGGGGCTGGTGGTGGCCGATGTGAGCACCGGCGAGTTCCGCCTCAGCCAACGGCAGGGGAGCGATGCCCTGCACCAGGAACTGCTGCAACTGGAGGCGGCCGAGCTGATCTGGCCCGATCCAGACGCCGCGGCGTACCCGGACGGCACCGCCGCCAAGCCGGCCTGGTGCCCACCGGCCCTGCACCTCACCCGGCTGGCACGCACGCCCTTCAGCCTGCCGGAAGCGCGACGCACACTGCTGCAGCGCTTTCGGCTTGCCACCACCGACGGTCTCGGGCTGGCGGAGGCGCCCCTGGCGCTGCGGGCGGCGGGAGGGTTGCTGCGCTACCTCGACGACAACCAGGCCGGCGCCCGGAGCACCGCCGCCGGCGTGGTGCCCCTCGATCCACCCAGCCTCCGCTTCGCCGGCGATCAGCTGGTGCTCGATGCCCAAACGCGGCGCAACCTGGAGATCACCCGCACCCAGCGCGACGGTCAGTTCCACGGCTCGCTGCTGTGGGCCCTCGATCGGACCATGACCGCCATGGGCGGCCGGGCCCTGCGTCGCTGGCTGGAGGCGCCGCTGATGGACCGCGCCGCCATCCACGCCCGTCAGGAGGGCGTGAGTGAGCTGGTGGAGCAGCGCGGGCTGCGGCTGGCCCTGCGCCGTCTGCTGCGACCGATGGGCGATCTGGAGCGGCTGGCGGGGCGGGCCGGTGCGGGCACCGCCTCGGCCCGGGATCTGGTGGCCCTCGCCGATGGCCTCGAGCGGCTGCCGCGGCTGGCGGCGTTGCTGGCGGCGGCGCGCAGCGAGCCCCTGGCGGCCCTGCGCGAACCGCCGCCCGAACTGGCGGTGCTGGTGGAGCAGCTGCGTCACACCCTGCAGGACACCCCGCCACTGAGCCTCACGGAAGGGGGGCTGATCCACGACGGCGTCGACGCGCGACTCGATGGGCTGCGCAACCGGCTCGACGACCAGCAGGCCTGGCTGGTGGAGCAGGAGAAAGCGGAGCGGCAACGCAGCGGCATCCCCTCGCTGCGGGTGCAGTTTCACCGCACCTTCGGCTATTTCCTCTCGGTGAGCCGGGCCCGGGCCACACGGGTGCCCGAGCACTGGATCCGGCGCCAGACCCTCGCCAACGAGGAGCGCTTCGTGACGCCCGAACTCAAGGCACGCGAGGGCCGCATCCTGCAGCTCCAGGCTCGCGCCGCCCAGCGGGAGTACGAACTGTTCAGCGAGCTGCGCGCCGCCGTCGGCGCCCTGGCCGCGCCGATCCGCAGCGCCGCCCGGCGCGTGGCCCGCCTCGATGCGATCGCCTCGCTGGCTGAGGTGGCCGCCACCTGCGGCTACTGCCGCCCCGAGCTCACCGCCGACCGCAGCCTCTGGATCGAGGCCGGCCGCCATCCCGTTGTGGAACAGCTGCTGGTGGAGGAGCCCTTCACCGCCAATGGCATCCACCTGGGCGAGGCGGACCAGCCCGATCTGGTGGTGCTCACCGGGCCGAACGCCAGTGGCAAAAGCTGCTACCTGCGCCAGACGGGCCTGCTGCAGCTGATGGCCCAGATCGGCAGCTGGATTCCCGCCAGCCGCGCCCGGCTCGGCCTCTGCGACCGCATCTTCACCCGGGTCGGCGCCGTGGATGACCTCGCCACCGGCCAGTCCACGTTCATGGTGGAGATGGCCGAAACGGCCAACATCCTGCACCACGCCACCGATCGCTCTCTGGTGCTGCTCGATGAGATCGGGCGCGGCACTGCCACCTTCGACGGCCTCTCGATCGCCTGGGCGGTGGCGGAGCACCTGGCCGACGGCCTGCGGGCGCGGGCGGTGTTCGCCACCCACTACCACGAGCTCAACGAGCTGGCCGAGCTGCTCCCGAACGTGGCGAACTTCCAGGTGCTGGTGGAGGAAACCGGCGATCAGCTGGTGTTCCTGCATCAGGTGCGTCCCGGCGGCGCCAGCCGCAGTTACGGCATCGAGGCGGCCCGCCTGGCCGGGGTGCCCCAGCAGGTGGTGCGCCGCGCCCGCCAGGTGCTCGGACGGATCGAGGCCAACAGCCACGTGGTGGTGGGGCTGCAGGTGGCGGCCTAGGGAAGGCCTCAGGCGCGGTCCAGCCAGGCGCGCCGCAGCAGGGCGTTCACCGCCGCCGCCGCCAGACCCGCCCCCCCCTTGCTGCCCTCCAGCCGGATCTGGGGCAGGCCGCTGGCGGCCAGGTGGCGCTTGCTCTCGGCCACCCCCACAAAGCCCACCGGCATGCCGATCACCAGGGCGGGGGGCACCACGCCCGCGACCGGCTCGGGGGCGGCCACCAGCTCCAGCAACCGTTCGAGCGCGGTCGGGGCACTGCCGATCAGCACCACCGCCCCCGGCAGGGCCGCCAGGGCCGGAGCCATCCCCGCAGCGGTGCGGGTGCTGCCTTCCGGGGCCAGCGCCGGCGCCCAGGCCAGCACGCTGTGCACCGGGTTGCCGAAGCTGCGGCGGGCCATCGGCGTGACCGCCGCCGCCGCCATCGCGGTATCGGTGAGGATCGGCGCCCCGGCCGCCAGGGCCGCCAGGCCGGCGACGCAGGCGCCCGGGCTGAAGCGCAGCTCCGGCGCAATGGCCAGATCGCCACTGCTGTGCACCAGGCGCTCGAGCACCTCCTGTTGCACGGGGTCAAGACCGGTGGGCCCCAGCCAGCCCCGGATCCGCCGCACGCTTTCGGTGAAGATCGGATGGTCCACGGCCTGCCCCGATGCCGATCCATCTCTACTGGGGCGACGACGAGGCCAGCCGTCAGCGGGCGGTGGAGGAGCTGATCACCGCGTCAGTGGATCCGGTCTGGCAGAGCATCAACCTCAGCCGGCTTGATGGCAACGACACGGCCCAGGCCGGCCAGGCCCTGATCGAGGCGCGCACCGGCCCGTTCGGCGGCGGTGACCGGGTGGTGGTGCTGCAGCGCAGCCCCTTCTGCCACACCTGTCCGGCGGAGCTGGCCACGCAGCTGGAGGCCAGCCTGGAGCTGATCCCCGCCACCAGCCACCTGGTGCTGGTAAGCGAAGGCAAACCGGACGCACGCCTGCGCACCACCAAAGCCCTCAAGGCGATCGCCAAGGAACGCAGCTTCGTGCTGCCGGCGGTGTGGGATGGAGAGGGCCAGCTGGAACTGGTGCGCAGCACTGCCCGCTCCCTGGGCCTGACGGCCACGCCGGCGGCGATCGAAGCGCTGGCGGGTGCGATCGGCAGCGACAGCGCCCGCCTGGCCAGCGAGCTGGAGAAGCTCGCCGTGTTCTGCGGTGAGCGCCCGATCGACGGCGCGGCGGTGGCGGCGCTGGTGGCGGGCCACAGCACCAGCAGCCTGGCGGTGGGGGAAGCGCTGCTGCGCGGGGACGCCGGCGAGGCCATCGCCCTGGTGGACGAGCTGGTGCGGGCGGGCGAACCGGCGCTGCGGATCGTGGCCACACTCGCCGGCCAGCTGCGCGGCTGGGTGTGGGTGAGCCTGCTGGACGCCCAGGGCGAACAGGACGTTGCCGTGATCGCCAAGGCGGCCGGCATCGGCAACCCCAGGCGCATCTACGTGCTGCGCAAGCAGTTGCGCGGACGGTCGGCGGAGCGGCTGCTGCGGTTGCTGGGGCAGCTGCTGGAGGTGGAGGCGGCGCTCAAACGGGGCACCGAAGCCGGCGACGCCTTCCGCGATGGGTTCCTGTCAGCCCCCCTCCGATAATCAGCACCGATCCACCGTTCGCGCGCGCACCGGGATGGCCCTGCTGGTTCAGAAGTTCGGGGGCACCTCCGTCGGCAGCGTGGAACGCCTGCAGGCCGTGGCGCGTCGCATCGCCGCCAGCCGCGAGGAGGGCCACGATCTGGTGATCGTGGTGTCGGCCATGGGCCACACCACCGACGAACTCACCGGCCTGGCCCGGGCGATCACCACCACCCCTCCCCAGCGGGAGATGGACATGCTGCTGGCCACCGGTGAGCAGGTGTCGATCGCCCTGCTGGCGATGGCGCTGCAGGCGATCGGCGTGCCGGCCGTGTCGATGACCGGCGCCCAGGTGGGGATCGTCACCGAGTCGTCCTACGGGCGCGCGCGGATCCTGGAGGTGCGCACCGACCGCATCGAGCGGTTGCTGGAGGAGGGCCAGGTGGTGGT
The DNA here is from genome assembly GCF_056633115.1 of Marcopretia estuarina LEGE 06307. NCBI lineage: Bacteria > Bacillati > Cyanobacteriota > Cyanophyceae > Synechococcales > Prochlorococcaceae > Marcopretia > Marcopretia estuarina. The sequence goes on from NZ_JBSJOY010000002.1 coordinate 55,369, forward strand.
GGTGGCCGGCTTCCAGGGCACCAGCAGCGGCAGCGCCGGTACGCCGGAGATCACCACCCTGGGCCGCGGCGGCTCCGACACCTCGGCCGTGGCGCTGGCGGCGGCGCTGGCGGCGTCGGTGTGCGAGATCTACACCGATGTGCCGGGCGTGCTCACCACCGACCCCCGCAAGGTGGCGGATGCCCAGCTGATGGAGCAGGTGAGCTGCGACGAGATGCTGGAGCTGGCCAGCCTCGGCGCCTCGGTGTTGCACCCACGGGCGGTGGAGATCGCCCGCAACTACGGCGTGCCGCTGGTGGTGCGCTCCAGTTGGAGCGAGGCCCCCGGCACCCGGCTCACCAGTGGCCCGCCGCGCCCGATCGGCAGCGGTGGGCTGGAACTGGGCCGTCCCGTCGATGGCGCCGATCTCGAGGAGCACCAGGCGGTGCTGGCCCTCACCCGCGTGCCCGACCGACCCGGTGTGGCAGCCCTGCTGTTCGAGGCCCTCTCGGCCGCCGGCCTGAACGTGGATCTGATCGTGCAATCGACCCATGACGGCACCACCAACGACATCGCCTTCACCGTGGCGGAGGATCAGCTGGAGGCCTCACTCACGGTGTGCCGCGCTCTGCTCGGCGATCTCCAGGCCGACGACACGGCCCTGAGCAGCGAGGCGGGCCTGGCCAAGCTGAGCATCTCCGGAGCCGGGATCATGGGGCGGCCGGGCATTGCCGCGCGCCTGTTCGACACCCTGGCGCGCTACGGGATCAACCTGCGCATGATCGCCACCAGCGAGGTGAAGGTGAGTTGCCTGGTGGACGGCAGCCAGGGCCACCGGGCCCTGCGGGCCGCCGCCGAAGTGTTCGAGCTGCAGGAGCACCAGCTGCGCCAAAACCCGCTGCCCTGCAGGGTCAACGATCCCGCTGTGCGGGGCGTGGCCCTCGACCGGGATCAGGCCCAGGTGGCCGTGCGGCAGGTGCCCGATCGGCCCGGCACTGCCGCCGCCGTCTGCCGCAGCCTGGCGGATGCGGGCATCAGCCTCGACACGATCGTGCAGTCGGAGCGCACCCGCGGGGAAGGGCCCACCCGCAGCCGCGACATGAGCTTCACGCTGCGACGGGAGGATCTGGCGCGGGCCCGCCAGGCACTGCAACCGCTGCTGCTGCAGTGGCCGGAAGCGAGCTTCGAGCAGGGCAGCGCCATCGCCAGGGTCAGCGCTGTGGGCGCCGGCATGCCCTGCACACCCGGCACGGCGGGCCGCATGTTCCGGGCCCTGGCGGCAGCGGGCATCAACATCGAGATGATCGCCACCAGCGAGATCCGCACCAGCTGTGTGGTGGCCGAAGACGACGGGGTGAAGGCCCTGCAGGCCGTGCACGCCTGCTTCGCGCTGGGCGGCGAGGCCAGCCATCAGGCGCAAGGCAGCGAGGCTCCCGCCAGCCACGACGCCGCCCTCCCCGCAGACGCCTAGGTGCACTGGCTCTCCACCCGTCGATGGCTGGCCCTGGCGGCGGGGCTGGATGCCGCCGGCCTCGTCGTGCTGGCGTTGCTGATCGGCCGGGCGCGCCAGGCGCCGAGCGATCCGAGCGCCGGCCTGCTGCTGATCCTGGTCTTGCTCTACTGGACCTTCGGCTGGCTGTTCGGTTCGTACACCGTGCTGCGCCGCGCCGACATGCGCCGCATGCGCCTGGCCCTGCGGCTCGGGGTCACGAGCGCGGTGTCGCTCAGTGCCGCCGCCCTGCTGGGCTGGTTGGTGCGGGCAGGCCCGGCTGTGGCCGTGCTGCACCGCGGCAGCCTCATCCCGCTGTTCGTGTTGCTGGCCCTGTGGAGCGCCTTGGTGCGGCTGGCGATCCGGCAGGTCTCCAGCCACCCCGGCAACGACCACTGGCGGGTGCTGGCGCTGCCGGAGGAAATCGCTTCGATCGAGCGGGAGTGGGGGCACCAGGCGGGGAGACCGGCACTGGCCATCCAGGATGCGCGCGCCCAGGCGTCGCCGGTGGACGGCCATCCCATGGACCGTGAAAAGCTGCCGGGCGGGCTGGATGGCATCGCCCTCAGCCCGGGTGTGCAGGCCGACCCCGCCCTGATGCGGCAGGCGGAGCAGCTGGCCTGGCTGGGCGGACCACTCACCACCCTGGCCGAGATGGCCGAGCAGGAGCTGCAACGCATCCCGCCGCAGTGGGTGGGCCACCAGTGGCTGCTGTTCTCCGGGCGGATCGAAGGGCGTCAGCCCACGGTGGAGAGGCAGCTCAAGCGCTTCGCCGATGTGGCCATCAGCCTGCTGCTGCTGCTGCTGGCTGCGCCGCTGCTGCTGCCGGCTGCAGCCCTGATCCACCTGGGCGATGGCGGACCTGTGTTCTACCGCCAGCGTCGCTCCGGCCTGATGGGCAAAGCCATTGAGGTGATCAAGCTGCGCTCGATGGTGCGACAGGCGGAACTGGGCGGGGCCAGGTGGTCGGAGCCCAATGATCAACGCATCACCCCGGTGGGAGTGTGGCTGCGGCGCACCCGCCTCGATGAACTGCCCCAGCTGCTGAACGTGCTGCGCGGCGAGATGAGCCTGATCGGCCCACGGCCGGAGCGGCCGGAGCTGGAAGGGGAGCTGGAGCAGCGCATCCCCCACTACCGGCTGCGGCACTGGATCCGCCCGGGCCTGAGCGGCTGGGCCCAGGTGAACATGCCCTACAGCTCCAGCGTGGAAGATGCGCAGCTGAAGCTCAGCTACGACCTCTACTACCTGCGCAACGGCAGCATCTGGCTGGATCTGCTGATCCTCGCCAAAACGATCAAAACCGTGCTGAAGGCCTCCGGGCGTTGACCAGCTGATCGCAGCAGGGCTCAGTGATGACCCACCAGTTTCTGACGCAACTGCTTGATGCGATCGCGCAGGTTGGCCGCTTCTTCGAAGTCGAGGTTCTTGGCGGCCGTTTTCATCTTTTCCTCCAGCTGGGTGATCAGCTCCGGAAGCGCTTCGAGCGGGGCTTCGTTGTGAACAGCCAGCTCCACGGCCTGCTCCAGCTGATCGTCGTTGAGGCGGCGGGACACCTCCAGGTAGGCCAGGATCGAGTTGCCGGCCCGCTTGCCGGCGGGGGTGGGGGTGATGCCGTGCTCTTCGTTGTAGGCATGCTGGATGGCACGCCGCCGCTCGGTTTCGGAAATAGCCTTCGCCATCGAATCCGTGAGGTTGTCGCCATAGAGCAACGCCACCCCACTCACATGGCGGGCGGCGCGGCCGATCGTCTGGATCAAGGAGCGTTCTGCCCGCAGGAAGCCTTCCTTATCGGCATCGAGAATCGCCACCAGCGACACTTCCGGTAGATCGAGCCCTTCGCGCAGCAGGTTCACGCCCACCAGAGCATCGAACGCGCCATTGCGCAGATCCTGGATGATCTCGATGCGTTCGATCGAGTGGATCTCGGAGTGGAGATAGCGCACCCGCACCCCATTCTCAGCCAGGTAATCGGTGAGATCCTCCGCCATGCGCTTGGTTAGGGTGGTGATCAGGCTGCGCTCCGAGCGCTCCGCCCGCACCCGGATTTCAGCCAGCAGATCATCCACCTGCCCCTCGGTGGGGCGCACCTCCACGATCGGATCCAGCACGCCGGTGGGGCGAATCACCTGCTGGGCGATGTGGCCCTCGCTCTGCTGCATCTCCCATTGCCCCGGAGTGGCGGACACGAAGATGGTCTGGCGGGCCTTTTCCCAGAACTCCTCCGCCTTGAGCGGGCGGTTGTCAGCGGCGCTGGGCAGGCGAAAGCCGTGGTCGATCAACACCTGCTTGCGTGCCTGGTCGCCGTTGTACATGGCATGCAGCTGGGAGCAGGTGACGTGGCTTTCATCCACCACCAGCAGCCAGTCGTCGGGGAAGTAATCGATCAGGCATTCGGGCGGAGTGCCGGCCTGGCGGCCCGCGAGGTGGCGGGCGTAGTTCTCCACACCGTTGCAGTAGCCCACTTCCTTGAGCATTTCCAGGTCGTAGGTGGTGCGCTGCTCGAGGCGCTGGGCCTCCAGCAGCTTGCCCTGCGCATGCAGCACCTCGAGACGATCGCGTAGCTCCGTGCGGATCGCGTCGATCGCCACTTCGAGCCGATCTTTGGGGGTCACGAAGTGTTTGGCGGGGTAGATGTTCACCGCCTCCAGGCTCTGCAATATCTCACCGGTGGTGGGGTCCACGTAGCGGATCGCCTCCACCTCATCCCCGAACAGCTCAATGCGCACGAGCCTGTCTTCATAGGCGGGGCCGATCTCCAGCACATCGCCCTTCACCCGGAAGCGGCCGCGGCCCGCCTCCAGGTCATTGCGGGAATACTGGTTGTTCACCAGCTCCCGCAGCGAGCCGCGCAGATTGAGCGTCTCCCCCACCTGGAACTTCACCGCCGCCTTGAGGTATTCCGAGGGGATACCAAGGCCATAGATGCAGCTGATCGAGGCCACCACGATCACATCGCGGCGCTCGAACAGCGAACGGGTGGCGGAGTGCCGCAGCATGTCGATCTCTTCGTTGATCGAGGCCGTCTTGGCGATGTAGGTATCAGAAACAGGGACGTAGGCTTCGGGCTGGTAGTAGTCGTAATAGGAGATGAAATACTCAACGGCGTTCTCTGGAAAGAACTCGCGCAGTTCGTTGCACAGCTGCGCCGCCAATGTCTTGTTATGGGCCAGCACCAGGGCGGGTCTGCCGGTGCGGGCGATCACATTCGCGATCGAGAAGGTCTTGCCCGTTCCGGTGGCGCCCAGCAGGGTCTGAAAGCGCTGCCCCTGCTCCACGCCGCGGGTGAGGGTCTCGATGGCGGTCGGTTGATCCCCCTTGGGTTCATAAGGGGCTGTGAGCTGATAACGGGGCATGCCGCTCGGATGCCAGGCCAGGCCTGCCGGTAGCACCTGATCCTAAGGAAGCCGCAAGGGGTGAAGCGGCGGAGAGCCGCCCACAGCCCGCCAGTTTTCAGCTGAGGCCGGCCCCGGCCAGCAGACCTGCACGGGTGAAGCTCACATTGAGGCCCAGCAGGCCGAGAATCAAGGTGCTGAGGATGCTGTAGGCCAGGGCGCCGAAGATCGCGCTCACCGCTCCACCGCGCAGCCGGAAGCCCTGGATCAGCCACGCCGCCAAGGCGAACAGGATGATCGTGATCAGCCAGTTGAACAGGAAGGTCACCGGGGCAATCAATCCACCCAGGCTGGTGACCGCCCAGGGGAGAGCGAGCAGCAGTTTCAGCGGCCACACCAGCAGGGTGCCCAGCAGGCCGATCACCACAGCAGAGAGCATGGCCGTCCCGAAGCTGGACATCTCCACCCCCAGAGGGAGAGCCGCCACGATCAGCAGGATGCCGGCGCGGATGGGCCACTGCAGCAGCCAGACAAAGGCTCCCATGCGTCAAAGATGCGGACACTGAACCCTATCCACCTCACCAGGGGGTGGATAGGGCGCTGGGCACATTCCTTCATGGCCCAGGAGACAGGCGAAGCAACCGCGGCGGCACCCAGCTTTGGCCAAGCAGCCAATCGGATCAATGAACGGCTGCCGGAACGCCGTTGAGCGCCTCGCGCAGGCTGCGCACCACCGCAACCATCGCCAGGTCGTCGTGGAGGCGGTTGATGGCCGAGCCCACGCCCACGCCGCTGGCGCCGGCGGCGATCGCCAGCGGCAGGCTGACGGCCGAGAGGCCGGAGGCGCACAGCACCGGCAGGGGGACGGCGCGGCTGATCGTGTGGGCCGCCGCCAGGGTGGGTGCCGCCTTCTCGATCAGGCCGAGGATGCCGGCGCTGTGGGGGAGGGCACTGGTGCCGCCTTCGGTCTGGATGATGTCAGCGCCTTCGGCGGCCAGGGCCACTGCCAGCTGCTCCTGCTGGTCCAGCGGCAGGATGTGCGGCACGGTGACAGACAGCACCACGTCGGGAAGTAACTGCCGGGTGCGGCGGGTGAGGGCGATCACCTCCTCGGCACCGAAGCGGCGGCCCAGCGGATAGAAGGCATCGAAATTGCCGATCTCCACCATGGCGGCGCCGGCGGCGACCACCGCGGGGAACAGCTCGGGGTCGACCGCCGAAGCGCAGATCGGGAGACCGGAGGCCGCCGTCGCCAGCCGGACCAGCTCGGGGTCACAGGCCACGTCGATCAGGTCGGCGCCGCCAGCGCCCGCCGCCCGGCTCACCGCCGCCACCGAGGCCGTGTCGCGATTGGTGAGGCCCGCGATCACCTTCAGCATCCGCCGCGAGGCCAGCGAAGCTTGCAGAGCAGCGGGCAGACTGGCAAGACGGGACATCGGCGGGGGCAGCGGATGACTGGCATTGTCCCACCCGCCATGCACGGGGAGCCGCCAGCTGCCGCCTCTCCGTGGAGCCCTCTTCACCTGCGCCTGCACCGCACCCTGCTGCTGCAGCCCGAGCTGCTGCCACCGGGGGAGCGGCTGCTGCTGGCGGTTTCCGGCGGGCAGGATTCGATGGCGATGACCGGGCTGCTGCTCGACCTGCGCCGCCTGCACCACTGGCAACTCCATCTCTGGCACGGCGATCACGGCTGGCGCCCCGAAGCCAGCAGCCAGGCCCGGGAGCTTGCCGCCTGGGCCAGGCAGCAGCAGTTGCCGCTGGAGCTGGCCACCCCTGACCGAGCGCTGGCCTCGGAAGCGGAGGCACGGGAATGGCGTTACCACTGCCTGCAGCACCAGGCGCTGCGGCTGGGTTGCCGCCGGGTGGCCACGGGCCACACCGCCAGCGACCGCGCCGAAACCATGCTTCTGCACCTGGCCCGCGGCACCCATCTGCGGGGCCTGGCGAGCCTGAGACGCCTGCGTCCCAGCAGCGGCACTGTTCAGATCGCCCGGCCGCTGCTGGGGCTGATGCGTCAAGAAACGGAGCGGTTCTGCGCAGACCGTGGCCTGCCCGTGTGGCCCGACTCCAGCAACACGGATCCTCGCTTCAGCCGCAACCGCATCCGCCATCAGGTGCTGCCGGTGCTGGAGGAGCTGCATCCCGGGGCCAGCCGGCGCATGAACGCCCTGGCCGAACGGCTGGAGCACGGCCAGGCGCTGCAGAGCGAGCTGCTGGCCCTCAGCATCGCAGCGCTCAGCGAGCCGGACAGCCCCCGCACGCTCAGGCGTGCCGCCCTTGCCGGTCTGTCGGCGGCCACTCAGCGGGCGGTGCTGCACCACTGGATCGAGCGGGAAACGGGCTCCGGGCCGCTGAGCTCCCAGCTGGAGCGTCTGAGGCAGCGGTTGCCGCCGGAGCGCGGGGCTGGCAGCCTGGATCTTGCCGAGGGCTGGCGGCTGGTGTGGGGGCGCGCAACGCTCACACTGGAGCGGTCAGTCAGCCGCACCGATCCAGCATCGGCTTCGACCCTCCACGCCACCCCCCACTGATGTCCGAAGTGTTCGATCAGGCCAGCTTCGATCGCAACTACGGCGTGGTGGAGCTGGCCTACAGCCAGGGTCGCTACGACGAAGCCCTGTCCGGCGCCGAAGCGTTGATGAAGGAAGTGGAAGGCACGGGGAACCGTCCTCAGGTGCTCCGCCTCAAGCTGCTGCTCGGCCACATCAATTTCTATGGGCTGCAGCAGCCGCTGCGCGCCGGGCAGCTGTACCACAACGTGCTCGACAACGCCCTCGACCCCATCTACCGCGACCTGGCGGCGCAGGGGGTGGAGCTCACCGAGAAGGCGTTGCAACAACAGGCCAGTGAGTCCGAGCCGGGGCATGTTCCTGATCGACCGACCAAGCCAAAGATCGGCGGCAACGCCGCCATGCCCTGGCTGAGCGGGAACGGGGACGACGAGGAGGCGGAGCTGCTCGACCTCGAGGCAAGCGCGTACAGCTCGCTGCCGTTCATGCCCACGACCCCGAAGGGCGGCTCTGCCCAGGGTGCGGCCTCCGGCAGCAGCAGACTGGCGATCGAGACGGTGTTGCCGGTCCCGCCCCCCATCGAAACCGTGAACGTGCGGGTGGTGGAAGACACCACGCCGGCAACCCGCTGGACCGCCGATGCGGGGCTCACGTCCCTGCCTCCGCTGGAAATCAGCCCCGAAGACGAAGCGGAGCTGATGAAAGGACTGCTGCGGGTGGTGCTGGACTGAGGCCCAGCACCACCCGTCAGCGGCGTCAGCCCGCGGCGGTGGAACGGCGGCGGCGCACCCGGTTGGCGGGCATTTCAGGTTCCTCACGGCGCTCAGCCTGAGGCTCCTCCTTGACAACGGCGGCCGCTGGTACGGCCACGGCAAGTTGACGAGCTGGCGTGGCGGCAGCCGTCGGGGCCGTGCGCACCGCACCATCCCGCACCACCTCGCGGCTCTGGTGCCGCACCGTGCGGGGAGCCGGCCGGGTGTCGGGCTCGGCATCGGCGCGGCCCTTGTAGGCGGGCGTGCCACCAGGAGCAGGCTGGACCAGACAGATGATCAGCGGCTCCACCTGCAGCTCGCGGCGCAGCCGGCGCTGCAGCCCCACTTCGATCTCGCGCTGCACGCCCACCCAATCCACATCGGGTGCCTTGCCGCCGCTGTTGCGGGAGAGCTGATTCCAGCGGTTCTCCAGCACCCAGGTGATCTCACGCTCGGCCCAGACCGAGAGCTTGCGGGCATCGGCTGTGGTGACCACGCCGCGCAGGTTCACCCGCGGCGGGGCCGCCATCACGCCATCGGTGCTGATCACGGTGAGCAGGGTGATCACCCCGTCTTCAGCGAGTTGCTGGCGCTCCTTGAGCACGCGAGCGTCGACGATGCCGTTGCGGGAGGCATCGAGCAGCTCAATGCCGGCCTTCACCGGTTCCCCTTTGTGGATGCGGTCGGGGGTGAGTTCCACCACATCGCCGTTGTCGATGATGAGGATGTTGTCGGCGGGGACCCCCATCGACTGGGCCGTCCTGGAGTGGCATACGAGCATGCGGTGCTCACCGTGCACGGGCACGAAGAACTTCGGCCGGGTAAGCGCCAGCATCAACTTGTGATCCTCCTGGCAACCGTGTCCGGACACGTGGATGCCCTCGCCTTTGCCGTACACAACCTTCGCCCCCATCATCATCAGCCGGTCGATGGTGTTCACCACTGAGATGGTGTTGCCGGGGATCGGGCTGGCCGAGAAGATGATCGTGTCGGTGGATTTCACCTGCACCTGCGGGTGCTCACCACGGGAGATGCGGCTCAGGGCAGCGAGGGGTTCACCCTGGCTGCCGGTCATCAGCAGCAGGGTTTCACGGTCGGGCAGATCACGGATCTGCTTGATCGGTACGAACAGCTCATCGGGGCAGCGGATATAGCCCAGCTCGCGCGCCTTGGCGATCACGTTGAGCATGGAGCGGCCCAGCAGGCCCACCTTGCGGCCGTGCTTCATGGCCAGCTCCAGAATCATCGACACCCGATGCACCGAGCTGGCGAAGGTGGTGACGATCACCCGCCCTTCGGCATTGGCGAAGTGTCGATCCAGATTCGGGAACACAGCCCGCTCGGGCGGGGTGAAGCCGGGAATCTCGGCATTGGTGGAGTCGCTGAACAGGCAGAGCACGCCCTGCTCGCCGTAATGGGCCATGCGCTGGATGTCGAAGTATTCGCCATCCACCGGGGTGTGGTCGAACTTGAAATCGCCGGTGAACACCACCACGCCCACGGGGGTTGTGATCGCAAGGCTGAAGCTGTCAGCGATCGAGTGGGTGTTGCGGATGAACTCCACCTTGAAATGCTGCCCCACCTTCACCACATCGCGGGGGCTCACGGTTTGGATGACGGTGCGATCGGTGACCGCTGCCTCCTCCATTTTCCCCTGCAGCATGGACATCGCCAGCCGCGGCCCGTAGATCACGGGGATGTTGAAGTTCTTGAGGTGATGCGGAATGCCACCGATGTGATCTTCGTGACCGTGGGTCACGATCATGCCGCGGATGCGCTTCTGGTTTTCGCGCAGATAGCTGGTGTCGGGCAGCACCACGTTCACGCCGTGCATGCCGTCGCTGGGGAAGGCCAGGCCGGCATCCACCAGCATCAGGTCATCGCCGTACTCGAACACGCAGGTGTTCTTGCCGATCTCGTGCAGGCCGCCGAGGGGAATGACTCGGAGACAGGGTTGTTTGCCGTTGGTGCTTGAGGTCATCAGGGGTGTCTCCGGATCAGATCCGGAACGAAGGGGAATGGAGGTGTGGAGCAGATGTTGTGGTCTGGTGCGGTGAAGCTGAAGCAGGAGTTCCGGGCGAGGCCATGCCGGAGGGGAGCCTTGGCGTCACGTGGGACGCAGGGCGGCCAGGGCCGTGGTCAATCGTTCACGCACATCGCTGTCGGCAGAAACAAGAGGAAGTCGGGGGGCGCCCACGGGCCAGCCTTCGAGCTGCAGGGCGGCCTTGACCGGGATCGGATTGGTACTGGAGAACAGCGCCCGGCACAGCGGCATCATCTGCTCGTGCAGCGCCTGGGCGGTGGCATGGTCGCCGGCATGGAAGGCGGTGATCATCTGCCGGATCCGGGGGCCCACCAGATGGCTGGCCACGCTCACCACACCCACAGCCCCGAGCGCCAGCATCGGCAGGGTGAGGGCATCGTCGCCGCTGTAGATCGCCAGGGCTGATCCGCAGCGGACCCGCAGCTGGGTGACTTCGTCGGTGCTGCCACTGGCGGCCTTGTAGCTCACCACGTTGGGCAGATCCATCAGCCGCTCGGTGGTCTCCGGGGCCAGGCTGCAGGAAGTGCGGCCGGGGATGTTGTAGAGCATGATCGGCAGCTCCGGCACGGCGCTGGCGACGGCCCGGAAGTGGGCCTCGAGCCCCTCCTGGGGCGGTTTGTTGTAGTAAGGCACCACCACCAGGGCACCGTCGGCACCGAGCGCGGCCGCCTGGGAGATCGCCTCCACGGCCTCGGCCGTGCAGTTGCTGCCGGTGCCGGCGAGCACCTTGGCGCCGGGTCCCACCGCCTCCTTCACAGCCTGGAACAGCTGATGCTGCTCATCCCAGCTGAGCGTGGGGGATTCGCCGGTGGTGCCGCACACCACCAGACCGTCGGAGCCATGGGCGACCAGGTGCACCGCCAGGCGGGCAGCCAGATCGAGATCAAGGGAGCCATCGGCCGCGAACGGCGTGACCATGGCGGTGAGCACCCGGCCGAAAGGCGCGGCAACCAGTGTCAACCGGCACCTCCTGCAAGGGACTGCGCGCGGGATGGTGTTGCCGCGGAGGGCTCGGTCCTGCCACCTGGGGGCTGGCGGGACGGGTCGAACAGCAGCTCGGCGATCTGGATGGCGTTGAGCGCGGCCCCCTTGCGGATCTGATCGCCACAGAGCCAGAGCTCCAGCGCATGTGGATCGCTGATGTCCTGGCGCAACCGACCGATCGCCACAGGATCCCTGCCGGTCACATCGGTGGGCATGGGGAAACGGTTGGCATCGAAATCCTCGATCAGCTCCACACCGGGTGCCGCCGCCAGCAGGGCACGGGCCTCCTCGGGGGGGAAGGGCTCTTCGAACTCGATGTTCACCGCCTCCGAATGGGCCCTGAGCACGGGCACGCGCACGCAGGTGGCGGTGAGGCGCAGCTGCGGCAGCTGCATGATCTTGCGGGTTTCATTGACCATCTTCAGCTCCTCCTCGCAGTAACCGTTGCCCTGCAGCGGCGAGTTGTGCAGGAAGAGGTTGAAGGCGAGCGAGTGGGGCAGCACCGTGCTCACGGGCTGGCCACCATCGAGCACGGTGCGGCTGAGCGCGCGCAGCTCCTCCATCGCCCGGGCTCCCGCGCCGCTGGCCGATTGGTAGGTGCTCACCACGACACGCCGGATCGGACGCCGGGCCTGAAGAGGAGCCAGGGCCAGGGTGAGCAGGATCGTGGTGCAGTTGGGGTTGGCCACGATGCCCCGGTGGGCGAACGCCGCCGCCGGATTCACTTCGGGCACCACCAGCGGCACATCCTCATCCAGGCGGAACGCGCTGGAGTTGTCGATCACCACGGCGCCGGCCGCCACCGCCACTGGCGCCCACTGCCGGGAGATGGAGCCGCCCGCAGAGGCCAGGACCAGGTCCACCCCTTCGAAGGCGTCCGGGGCGACCGGCTGGACGGTGAGCGACTCGCCCCGCCAGGTGAGGCTGCGGCCAGCGGAACGGGGGGAGGCCAGCAGGCGCAGCTCGGCCACCGGGAACTGGCGTTCCTCCAGCAGCTCAAGCAGTTCACAGCCCACCGCACCGGTGGCGCCGAGTACGGCGACGGTGAGCGGCTGGCGGTTCAGAAAGGAGGCGGATGGTGCGGTGGACAACGTGGCGGGGGAGAACGGAGCAGCAGACGAAAATGGATTCAGACGGGGTGGAGCCGAAACGGATCAGGAGGCAGCGGCCGGGCCTTGCAACGAGCGCTTGGAAAGAGAACGGAGTGGGCCGACCGACGAAGCGAGGGAAATGAAGACAGACGAAAAGGGAACGGTGAGGGGAGCGGGGGGTGTGAAAACTCTGTGCAGCAAGCGCGGCGATTCAGACGGGGTGGAAACGGCCTGGACTCGGGCTTTACGAGAAGAGCGTTTCCAGCCGGCGTCGAACCGGATGGGGATATGGATCTGTTTGTCGTCCCGATCACCTTACCCGGACCCCATCGCTTTGGCGAACAAGGATGGGCCTGCCTGGGGCGGCCTCTGCACGGTCCATAGGGGGGGGAGAGGCGAGTTTCTAGTATCGGGAGCTGCCCTGCCCTGCCGGTCCAGCCGGTTCGTCCATGAGCTCTGCTTTGAAGGTCAAGACCAGCCCCCTCCCCGGCAGCCGGTTGGCCCTGGAAGTGGAGATCCCTGGCGGCCGTTCCCAGGCCAGCTACGAAGCGGCGTTCAACAAGCTGAGCCGCAGCGTGCGCCTGCCGGGGTTCCGGCCCGGCAAGGTGCCGCGGCCAGTGCTGCTGCAGCAGATCGGTCCGCTGCGGATCCGCGCCACCGCCCTCGAAGACCTGGTCGACAGCGTCTGGCGCGATGCGCTCGCTCAGGAAAAGATCGAGGCGCTCAGCAGCCCTGAACTGAGCGAAGGCTTCGAGGCGCTGCTGGAGCGCTTCAACCCCGGTGATGCCCTGGTGCTCACCCTGGAACTTGATGTGCAGCCCACCCCCAGCCTGAAGGCCACCACCGGCCTGACGGCCGAAGCGGAAGCGGTCAGTTTCGACCCGGCCCGCATCGATGAACTGATCGAGCAATCCCGCCGCCAGCGGGCCACCCTGGTGCCGGTGGAAGGCCGGCCCGCCGCCAACGGCGATGTGGCGGTGGTGAGCTTCAGCGGCAGCTACGCCGACACCGGTGAGCCGATCGTGGGCGGTACCGCCGAAGCCCTGGAGGTGGAGCTCGACGATGGCCGCATGATTCCCGGATTCGTGGAAGGCATCCTCGGCATGACCATCGGCGAGGAGCGCCAGGTCAGCTGCCAGTTCCCCGACGACTACCCCCAGGAAGACGCGCGCGGCCGGGCCGCCAGCTTCGCGATCACGCTCAGCGACCTCAAGACCCGCGAACTGCCCGCCCTCGACGACGCCTTCGCCCAGGAAGCCAGTGACAAGGCCACCGTGGCCGAGATGCGGGCCGACCTGGAGACCAGGCTGCGCGATGACGCCGAACGGCGCGCCCGCAACGGCCGCCAGGAAGCCCTGCTCAATGCACTGGTGGAGCAGCTGGAGGTGGAGCTGCCCGAAAGTCTGATCCAGCAGGAAGTGCGCTCCTTGATCGAGCAGACGGCCAGCCAGATCGCTCAGCAGGGCATGGACGTCAAGAAGCTGTTCACCCAGGAGCTGGTGCGCAGCCTGATGGACACCTCCCGTCCTGAGGCGGTGCAGCGGCTGAAGCGCACCTTCGCCCTGCAGGCTCTGGCCGAGGCCGAAGCGATCGCGGTGGAGCCGGCCGTCATTGACGCCAAGGTGAAGGAGGTGAGCAAGGGCTTCAGCGACACCAGCAAGATCGACCCCGAGCGGCTGCGGCTGGCCGTGGCCGACGATCTGCTGCGCGAGAAGCTGCTGGAGTGGCTGGAGGCGAACAGCACCGTCACCGAGAAGGCGCCGGAGCCGGCCTCACAAGCCAGCGAGGGAGCTGACAAAGCCGCCACCGAACCTCCTGCCGCAGCGGGCTGAAGCGCAGCGGCCATAGATTGACTCCATCTCCCCTTGCATCCCCACGGCCGCGTGATCGACGCCTTCCGCCCCCATCCGATCCAGAACCGCTGGCAGGGTCAACCACCCATGGCCCTCAGCGGCGCGGGGCCCCAGGCCGCTCCGGGGGTGCTCCCCACGGTGGTGGAGCAATCCGGCAGGGGCGAGCGGGCGTTTGACATCTACTCGCGTCTGCTGCGCGAGCGGATCATCTTCCTCGGCACCGGCATCGACGACGCCGTGGCCGATTCGCTGGTGGCCCAGTTGCTCTTCCTGGAGGCGGAAGATCCCGACAAGGACATCCAGATCTACGTCAACTCGCCCGGCGGTTCGGTCACCGCAGGTCTGGCCATCTACGACACCATGCAGCAGGTGGCCCCCGATGTGGTCACCATCTGCTACGGACTGGCCGCGAGCATGGGGGCCTTCCTGCTCTCCGGTGGCACCAAGGGCAAGCGCATGGCGCTGCCAAGCGCCCGGATCATGATTCACCAACCGTTGGGCGGAGCCCAGGGCCAGGCGGTCGACATCGAAATCCAGGCGAAGGAGATCCTTTTCCTCAAAGACACCCTGAACGGACTGATGGCCGAACACACCGGCCAGCCCTTGGCAAAGATTGCCGAAGACACCGACCGCGACTACTTTTTGTCTCCACACGAAGCCGTGACCTACGGGCTGATCGACCGTGTCGTCACTGACACCATGCCGGCCTGAGCCGCGCCAGTGCGGCCTCCTTCGTCTGACCCCGTCATTCCGGCCCCATCTGGAGTTCCGGCCTCCAGCGTTCCTCCTCCGCTCCCGGATCCCACGCGATGGCAAAGTTCGACGCCCATCTGAAGTGCTCGTTCTGCGGAAAATCGCAGGAACAGGTGCGGAAGCTGATCGCCGGACCAGGCGTTTACATCTGCGACGAATGCATCGATCTCTGCAACGAGATTCTCGATGAAGAGCTGGTGGACACGGCCGGAAGCCCCCGCACCCACCACGACAGCGGCCGCAAGCCTGCGCCCAGGAAGGGCACCAAACCGGCCCCCACCCTTGCCACCGTCCCCAAGCCGCGGGAGATCAAGGCCTACCTCGACCGGCAGGTGGTGGGGCAGGACGAAGCCAAGAAAGTGCTGTCGGTGGCGGTCTACAACCACTACAAGCGCCTCGCCTGGCAGGGCGATGGGCAGGGCGAAACCGACCATCTCGCCACCCGGCTGCACAAATCCAACATCCTGCTGATCGGCCCCACCGGCTCCGGCAAGACCCTCCTGGCCCAGACGCTCGCCGAGCTGCTTGATGTGCCCTTCGCGGTGGCCGACGCCACCACGCTCACCGAAGCCGGCTACGTGGGCGAAGACGTGGAGAACATCCTGCTGCGGCTGCTGCAGAAGGCCGACCTGGATGTGGAGCAGGCCCAGCGAGGCATCATCTATATCGACGAGATCGACAAGATCGCCCGCAAGAGCGAGAACCCCTCGATCACGCGGGACGTCTCGGGCGAAGGGGTGCAGCAGGCCCTGCTCAAGATGCTGGAGGGAACGGTGGCCAACGTTCCGCCGCAGGGCGGCCGCAAGCACCCCTACCAAGACTGCATCCAGATCGACACCAGCCAGATCCTGTTCGTCTGCGGCGGCGCCTTCACCGGCCTCGAGGATGTGGTGCAGCGGCGGCTGGGTCGCAATTCGATCGGCTTTCTGCCCAGCGACGGCCGCGGCCGCAGCCGCGTCCAGAAGGAGCATCAGGCGGCCCACGTGCTGCGCCACCTCGAACCCGACGACCTGGTGCGCTACGGCCTGATCCCCGAATTCATCGGCCGGCTGCCGGTGAGCGCCGTGCTCGAACCGCTCGACATCCGCTCCCTCGAAGCCATCCTCACCGAGCCGCGCGACGCGCTGGTTAAGCAGTTCCAGACCCTGATGAGCATGGACAACGTGCGGCTGGAGTTCGAGGCCGGCGCCATCGAGGCGATCGCCCAGGAGGCCCACCGCCGCCGCACCGGCGCCCGGGCGCTGCGGGGCATCGTCGAGGAACTGATGCTCGATGTGATGTACGACATCCCCTCCAACGACGCGATCACCACCTTCACGATCACCCGTGAGCTGGTGGAGCAGCGCTCGCGCGCCAAGATTCTTCCCTACCCCGGCCTGGTCGACAAACAGGAATCCGCTTGAGGCACAGCCGCCATGGCAACGGCTGACCATCTGCAGGTGCCGCGCCAGCACGGCCTGTTCGACCACCACGGCATCGATCTGGGCGACGGTACGGTGGCCCACTACCTGGAGGGCCGCCAGATCCTGCGCAGCCCGCTCGCCGACTTCTCCCGTGGCGAAGCGGTCAGCGTGGTGAGCTACCCGGAAGGGGAGGTGTCGCCGGTGGGCGTGACCCTGCGGCGCGCCATGGGCCGCTTGGGCGAGCAGCGCTACAACCTGGTGTTCAACAACTGCGAGCATTTCGCCAGCTGGTGCAAGACCGGGCGGCACCGCAGCTCCCAGGTGGAGGGATGGCTGGGCACCGGCAGTCTCGGCGCCCTGGCCCTGGGTCAGTTCATCCCCGCCGCCCTGCTGGTGGCCGTGCGCCTGCTGCTGCGCCAGGGTCTGACCATCGACGGCACCCAGCTGGAGCGCGGCCGCGAGCTGGCCCGCCGCAGCCTGGAGCAGCTCGATGCCCTGCGGCTGAAGCTGCAGCAGCGGCTGGAGCTGGAGCTGGAGCAGGCCGAAGCCCGCTGGAATGGCGGCAGCAGCGACCAGTTCGACCGCCTCCGGCTGCAGGCCCAGAACCTGGCCGATCAGCTGGAAGCGGTGGAGGAACTGGAAGGCCGGCTGGAGCGTCTGCTGGGCACCGGGAGCCCCCAGTAACCTCGCTGATCAGGCCGTCGGGGACCCCGCCATGACCCAGGCCAGCGCCTACCAGCCGCTCCATCACAAGTACCGTCCCCAGCGCTTCGACCAGCTGGTGGGGCAGCAGGCGATCGTGGCCACCCTCAGCAACGCCCTGCGGCAGGGGCGGATCGCTCCCGCCTATCTGTTCAGCGGTCCACGCGGCACCGGCAAGACCTCCAGCGCGCGGATCCTGGCCCGCTCGCTCAACTGCATCGCCGCCGACGGCCCCACCCCCGAACCCTGCGGCGTCTGCGAGCTGTGCCGTTCAATCACGGCGGGCAATGCCCTTGATGTGATCGAGATCGATGCGGCCTCCAACACCGGGGTCGACAACATCCGGGAACTGATCGAACGCTCGCGCTTCGCGCCGGTGCAGGCCCGCTGGAAGGTCTACGTGATCGACGAGTGCCACATGCTCTCGACCGCCGCCTTCAATGCGCTGCTCAAGACCCTGGAGGAGCCACCGCCGCGGGTGGTGTTCGTGCTGGCCACCACCGATCCGCAGCGGGTGCTGCCCACAATCCTGTCCCGTTGCCAGCGCTTCGATTTCCGCCGCATTCCGCTGGAAGCGATCGAAACCCACTTGGGCGAGATCGCCCGGCTCGAAGCGATCAGCATCACGCCCGAGGCCCTGCATGTGGTGGCCCAGCGGGCCCAGGGCGGCCTGCGCGATGCCGAAAGCCTGCTCGACCAGCTCAGCCTCCTGCCTGCCCCGGTGGAGGCTGGAGCCGTCTGGGAGCTGCTCGGGGCGGTGCCAGAACAGGAGTTGCTCTCCCTGGCCGCGGCTCTCGCCGGCGCTCAGCCATTGGCCGTGGTGGAAACCTGCCGCGAGCTGCTGGAGCGGGGCCGCGACCCGGGGGCGGTGCTGCAGGGGTTGGCCTCGTTGTTGCGCGACCTCACGGTGGCCGCAGCCGCGCCCGGGCGCCTGGAGTTGAGCAGCCTTTCCCCCCAGTTCCGGCCCCAGCTGCCGGAGCTGGCGGCCCGCATCTCCACCCCCCGGCTGCTGAGCTGGCAGGCCGGCCTCAAGGGCAGCGAACAGCAGCTGCGCCAGAGCGTGCAGCCACGCCTGTGGCTGGAGGTGCTGCTGCTGGGCCTGCTGGCCGAAGCGTCGACGGGCAGCGCCGCCGCGCCGGTTTCTGTTTCGCCGGGAGCTGCTGCGCCCGCCCAGGCCCCAGCCGTTCCCAGCGCGCCAGCTGCGCATGCGCATGGCCCTGCAGCCGCGCATGCCCCGGTCCCTGCAGCCGCAGGGCCCGGCGTGCCGGGGCCCGGGGCCCCGCTGCCCACAGCCCCTAGGCCCGCAGCCCAGGTTCCTCCAGCCCCGGTGCCCTCCAGCCCAGGGGGCGGCAGCGACCTCACCGAGCTGTGGCAACAGATCCTGGCCAGCCTGGAGCTTCCCTCCACCCGCATGCTCCTGTCCCAGCAGGCGGCACTGGTGCGCCTCGACGGCCAGCGGGCGGTGGTGCGGGTCAGCGGCAACTGGGTGGCGATGGTGCAGAGCCGTCTGCCGCTGCTGGAGAAGGCCCTGCAAAGTGCGCTGGGCTCCGCCCGCCAGCTCGTGCTGGAGAGCGCCGACGCCCCAGGTCCACCGCGTGCCACCGCTAACGCTTCAGGGGCACCCGCTGGGGCCGTGCCGGGCGGAGGGGCGCCAACGCCAGCACCAGCGGCACCGGGACTGGGCCATGGACCGGACCAGGCACAGCGACCGGAAGCCGCCACGGCGATGCCGTTGCGAACGGTCTCCCCGCCAGCTGCTGTGCCACCGCCTGTACCGGGGCTGCAGCCGGCTCAGGCGCCCTCCGCCGCCGGTTCAGGGCCTGGGGCTGCCACTGCCATGGCTGTCGTTGCTGCAACTGGCCTTCCAGCACCCGCGGTGGCCGCAGGCCTCACCACGGCCACACCTCCCGGTCCACCTGTACCTCCCGTGCCGCTCGACGACAAGGCGCGGCGCCTGGCGGACTTCTTCAACGGCGAGGTGGTTGCGTTCGACGGGCCGGTGCCAGGGCAGCAGGAAGGGGCGAACCCGCCCTAGGAGACCTGGGTGGTGAGGTCAGCCTCACCGGTGAGATCGTCCGTGTCCTCGTGGCTTGCCTCGCCGGATGCCTCCCCCACGTGAAGCGTCTTGGCCCAGACGAGACGTTTCGGCAGCAGGGCCATGCGCAGCGCCACCCAGGGAATCACCACGAACCAGTGAGCCAGATAGGCGATGCCCAGGGCGGCGGTGAAGGGATTGATGTTGGGCAGGGGTGGGCCTTCGCTGCTGCGCCGGCAACCCGCCACGATCGCCGCCCCGGAGAGGCCGAAGGCCACGATCGACAGCGGCCAGATCGATGGCAGCGTGCGGGTGGCCAGGGCTGTGAGCAGATCGGCGATCGACACCACCGGCAGGGCGTACTGGAGCAGAAAGAACGCCGCCAGATCGAGCTTGCGGGAAGGGGCCAGCGGACCTGCCACGAGGCTGGGCCAGTAGTCGAAGAAGCGTTGCAGGCCCCCCTCGGCCCACCGCTGCCGCTGCCGCCAGAGAGCAGGCAGGGTGCGCACCGCCTCCTCCTCCACCGGCGGATCCCAGAGCACGCCAATGCCGCAATCGCCCAGCAGCAGGCGGAAGCTCAGGTCGAGATCGTCAGTGACGGTGGCTTCGTTGAAGCCGCCACAGGCTTCCAGGGCATCACGCCGCAGCAACTGGCCATTGCCACGCAGTTCGGGAACGCCGCCGGAGGCCAGCCGTCCCTGCTGGATCACGGTGTCGAGGGCCATCTCCATCGCCTGGGCCTGGGTGAGCAGGTTGCGATCGGCTTCCACGACCGCCTTGCGCAGCTGCACCGCCGCCCAGCGGCCCGCTTCTGCATAGGGAATCAGCCGCTGCAGCAGATCACGCGGCATGCCGGCATCGGCATCCAGCACCAGCATCCAGCGGCCGCGCAGCTGGGGCAGCACGGCATTGAGCGCCCCCGACTTGCCGCCACCGGCATCGCGCGGACGGCGCAGCACCGTGAGCAGGGAGTGGCGGCTGCCGATCTCCTCCAGCAGCGTGGCTGTGCGGTCTTCGCTGCCGTCGTCCACCACCCAGAGACGCAGCTGGCCTTCGGGGTAGCTCAGCTGCGCCACCCGCTCCACCAGGCGCCCGATCACCGCCTCCTCGTCCCGCGCCGCCACCACCACATCAACGTCGGGCCAGTGGTCCAAGGCCTCGGGGAGGGCCACCGGCGGCTGGGGTTTCCAGAGCCGAAACAGCACGGTGCGGATCACATAGGCGCCCAGCAGCAAGGTGAGGCTGATCGCCGGCAGCAGGTTGCGGGGCGGCTCCACCCAGTGGGGCGCCGCGCCGGCACAACCGCACAGGAGCACAAACAGCGCCGCTTTGCCACGCCGAGGACGAGAGGCGGTCTTCGCAGCGGTCAGGCCTGGCATGAATGAACGCTCTCCGTGATGCCACGCCGCACGCGACAGGGTCCCGGTCGTGGCAGGGCTCGAACTGGGCCGAACTCTAAAGGCCCTGACCGAGCACCTCCAGCGGCTGGAGCTGGGTCCCCGGGTAGTACCGACTCAGCAGCTGTGGCAGGGTCCAGCCACGACCGGCCAGATCGATCGCACCCGCCTGAGAGAGGCCGGCGCCATGGCCGAAGCCGCCGCCGTTGAAGCGCCAGCGGCCAGCTCCCTCCGCTCTCAGCTCAAACAGGGTGCTGGGCAGCTGCCGGAAGGTGCGGCGGATGGCATCGCGGCGCAGCACCTGGCGACCTTCGCTCCCCTCGATGGCCAGCGCCATCACGCGGCCGCTCGGCCCCCGCTCCAGCACGCTGAGCTTCAAGGGGGTGCCCACCGGCAACCGGGCCGTGGTGAGGGCCTGCTGCACCTGAGCGGTCGTCAGCAGGCGCTGCCAGCGGAAGCGCGGGTGGTAGGCGCCATAGGCGGAACCGCCGTTGGCCAGCAGCGCCGGCAGCGACGACGCCGCCAGGGGCACGGCAAACCGCGCGTTGAAAGCGGGTGGGCCATCCGGCGCCGCCTGCAGATAGGGCAGCGGCGAGCCGCTCCACACCTCCTCAAAGCCGGCGGCCATTCCCCCGTTGGTGGCGTGATAGACGGCATGGATGGGCTCTCCCTGCCAGGTGAGCACCTGGCCCCGGGTGGCCTGGATCGCAGACCGGACCGCCGCCCCCGCCTGCCGCGGATCGGCGTAGACCTGGCACTGGGTGTCAGCGCAGAGGTGGTAGCCATCGGTGGCATAGCGGTGCTTGTTGCGCAGCGACCAGGTGCGGGCCAGCACCGCCTGGGCGGCAAGGGCGGCCGGCGGCGATCCGGCGCCGATCTCATGGGGCACCACTCCCAGCAGGTAGCGCTCCAGCGGCACCTCCTCGATCAGAGTCCAACCGCCGTAGGCGTTGCTCGCCAGGCGGAACGGCCCCTGGAACACACCGCCCTCCCAGCGCAGCCCTCCCGGCGCCGTGATCCGCAGCGGACCTTTCAATGCCGCACCGGCAGCTCCCGGCTCCCCGGACGTCAGCACCAGCCGCTGGCTGAACCGCTGCTCCACCTGGCGTGCCTGCAGGCCGGCCGGAGCCTGGGTGGCGACAGGCGCCCATACCTCCCATTCGGCGGGATGGGCGATCACCGGAGTCACGCCGAGCTCCCGCCAGGCCGTCGCCGCCTGTTCCGCACTCTCGAAGCTGGCGAACGGGCCCAGCACGGTGCGGGCGAGCTGGAACGGCTCCGCCAGGGGCTCCTCCTGCCAGCGCAGGCGAACGCTGGACCCCGAGAGCCGCTGGCCGTCGGCGTCGGTGACCACCAGCTCACCCGCCGCCGCCTGGAGCACCAGTGGAGCGGCCTTGGCCACCCCGCCAGGAGCAGGGCCCAGGCGTGGGCCGAGCGACACCCACAACACAGGCTGGGCGGGCTGCACCGGCGGCGGCGCACTGGTGGGCCAGTGCAGGGGCAGAGGGGCCGGGAGGGGGTCGAGAGCGGGGACAGCACGGCAGCCGGGTGCCGCCAGCAGGGTGAGCGCCAGCCCGAGGGCCACCGGTGCCAGGGCAGACCCGGGCTGCAGGGAGAGGGGGGCGGAAGGACGCAACAGCTGGCGGAGCATGGGCAAAGCGGACGGGGGGAGTTGGCAGCCGGCACTACCAAGTCGTAGTTTGGTTGTTTGTGAAGTCGCGCAGGACATGCCGAAGCTCAAGACCCGCAAAGCTGCCGCGAAGCGGTTCAAGCTGACCGGCAGCGGAAAATTCATGCGCCGGCATGCGTTCCGCAACCACCTGCTCGATCACAAGAGCCCCAAGCGCAAGCGTTTTCTGGGCACGATGGCGGTGGTCGACGAACGCGACGCCGACAACGTCAGCCGCATGCTTCCTTACGCCGGCTGACCTCTCGCCAGGTCGCCCACTCCTTTTCCTTTCCATTTCGCCCTGAGAACTCACCATGGCCCGCGTCAAGAGGGGCAACGTCGCCCGTAAACGCCGTAACAAGATCCTCCGCCTGGCCCGTGGCTTCCAGGGCAGCAACGGCAGCCTGTTCCGCACCGCCAACCAGCGGGTGATGAAGGCGCTGTGCAACGCCTACCGCGACCGTCGCCGCCGGAAGCGCGATTTCCGCCGTCTCTGGATCGCCCGCATCAACGCCGCCGCCCGCATGAACGGGCTGAGCTACAGCCGGCTGATGGGCGGCATGAAAAAAGCCGACATGCTGCTGAACCGCAAGATGCTGGCCCAGCTCGCCGTGGCTGATCCCGCCAGTTTCACCAGCGTGGTTTCGGCCGCTACGCGCTGATCACCACCGCACTGCGGGGAGGCCCGATGGACATTCTCCTGCCTCAGGCCTATCTGATCGGCCTGATCCTTCTGCTCGGCGGTGCAGCCGTGGTCATCGCCCTGCAGGTGATGCGGGTCCGCCGCGATGAAGCGGCGCTGGCCCGGCTTGAGGGGCAAGCCAAGGGAGGGGACGGCAAGGACCCTGCCGTTCTCTACGAACTCGGCTCTGTGCAGCTGCGCAAGCGCCTCTACGCCCAGGCGGTGGACACCCTTCGCCTGGCCCAGAAGAAGAGTGGCGGTGAGCCCCCCGAGGCGCAGGCGCTGATTCAGAACGCGCTTGGCTTTTCCCTGGCGGCCCAGAGCAACTACGCCAGTGCGATCCGCCACTACAAGGCAGCTCTTCAGGCCAAACCCGATTACCCGGTAGCACTCAACAACCTGGGCTACGCCTTCGAGCGACAGGGCAAACCGGATGAGGCGCGGGACACCTATGCCAAGGCCCTGAGCCTCGATCCCACCAACAAAACAACCCTCAAGCGCCTGAAGCTGCTCGATCGTCGCTTTCCAGCTGAACTGAAAGCCCCGGCGACCAGCGGCCAGGGGATGGCTGCGGGCACTGGCGAGCCAGGCTCATCATCAGCTGGGTCCAGCAGCACAGGCAGCAAATCGTCCCCAAAACCCTCGCCCACCAACACACCGGTCTGACCACAGGGCGTCAGGCTCCAGGCTGATCCGCTGAAAGCGACAGCGGGAACCGAACACATGGCCTGGAGAGGGCCAGCCGCCCCTGAGGTTCGCTGCCTCAGGGGAGCTCGCTTGTCGTCACCACAGCCCGCGGACCGGCGCCACCTGGCCGGCTGGCCGGGAAGCGGGTGGGCTGAAACTCACGGGATCAAGCACCAGCCGACCGCCGGGATTGGTGAGCCGCGGTGCATTCCAGCCCATCAGCGAGAAGCCCTGCAGGCCGAGAAAATCACCGCCTGGTTCGAGGCCCAAGGTGAGGGTGTCGATCAGGGGGATGAGCTCCAACTGATCAGACTTGGCATTGAGGTTGCCCTGCACCGGCGAGGAGGTGCCGCCCACCGTGAGCGTGCCGCGCAGATCGATCATCTGACCCATGGCCGTCACGGTGTCGAGACGCAGCTCCACAGGGGTGGGGACGCCGCCGCCAAAGGCCTGGTAACTGCCGCGCCACTGCCGCGGCAACTGGGCGGCAAGCAGCACGGCCCGGCCTACCGGATCGAAGGTTTCCACCGGACCGGTCTCACTGAAGGAGGTGTCCAGCGGCGAGGCGGGCGGCAGGGTGAACGGGACAAAACTGCCCACCGGCACCGCACTGGCGGCGAGCAGCAGGGGGAGAACCGGTGTCATGGAACCAAGCGGGCTTGCGCGAAGGTTAGGAGGCGTGCGCTGTAACTTCTCCCCATGGTGCAGATTCCGGCTTCGGATCCGTCCGCCCTCGCCGACGACACGCTGGTGATCGGCGGTCGCCGCTTCCGCAGCCGCCTGATGACCGGCACGGGCAAATACCCCTCGCTAGCGGCGATGCAGGCCAGCCTGGCGGCCAGCCGCTGCGACATCGTCACCGTGGCGGTGCGGCGGGTGCAGGCGGCGGCGGCAGGCCATCAGGGCCTGATTGAGGCGATCGACTGGAGCACGATCTGGATGCTGCCCAACACCGCCGGCTGCGCCACCGCAGATGAGGCCGTGCGGGTGGCGCGGCTGGGCCGCGAGCTGGCCAAGCTCGCCGGCCAGGAAGACAACACCTTCGTGAAGCTGGAGGTGATCCCCGACGGCCGCCATCTGCTGCCCGATCCATTCGGCACCCTCGAGGCGGCCGAGCGGCTCGTGAAGGAGGGTTTCACCGTGTTGCCCTATATCAACGCCGATCCGCTGCTCGCCCGTCGACTCGAGGAGGTGGGCTGCGCCACCGTGATGCCGCTGGGCTCTCCGATCGGCTCCGGCCAGGGCATTCGCAACGCCGCCAACATCGCCTTGATCATCGAGTCGGCGGGGGTGCCGGTGGTGGTGGATGCGGGGTTGGGCGTGCCCAGCGAAGCGGCCCAGGCCATGGAGATGGGGGCTGACGCCCTGCTGATCAACAGCGCCATCGCCATGGCAGGCGATCCACCGGCCATGGCCTGGGCGATGGCTCAGGCCACGGAGGCGGGCCGGTGCGCCTGGAAGGCCGGGCGCCTGCCGCAGCGACAGGACGCCCAGGCCAGCTCACCCCAGTGGGGACGGGTTGGCAACACCGAGGCTCCGCGCCTGTGACATTCCCTTTCGGCCTCGATGCCGGCGCCGAAGGACATCGTTAAGGTTCGTTTTCTGAATCGGGCCACCCCACCATGTCGGTCACCAAGGAGGACGGGGGCAGGCTCAACGCCTTTGCCAGAGAACCGCGGATGCAGGTGGTCGAAGCCGGCGGTGAACGCAGCCGCAGCACCACCGTCCTGCTGATCGCAGGTGGGCTGCTGGTGCTGGCCATGGTGGGCGTGGCGGTCGGCATCAGCTGACGCCACTGCTGCACGAGGGGGGCGGAATGCCTGTAGTAGCTTGCCCCAAGAGAGCAATCGCTCGTTCAGCAGGAGTTCAGACGTGAAGGTTCTCGTTCTCGGCGGCGACGGCTTCTGCGGCTGGCCCTGCGCTGTGAACCTGGCCGACGCCGGTCACGACGTCGTGATCGTCGACAACCTGAGCCGCCGCAAGATCGACATCGACCTTGGGGTTGAATCGCTCACTCCGATCGCCACGATCAACGACCGCCTGCGTGCCTGGGAGGAAACCGGAGGCAGGCCCATCCGTTTCGTGGCACTCGACATCGCCCAGCACTACGACCTGCTGCTGGGGCTGCTGCGCAGTGAGCGCCCCAGTGCCGTGGTGCACTTCGCCGAACAACGGGCCGCCCCTTATTCGATGAAGTCGAGCGCCACCAAGCGCTACACGGTCGATAACAACGTGAATGGCACGCACAATCTTCTTTGTGCAATTGTTGAAAGCGGTCTCGACATTCATATCGTTCACCTCGGAACCATGGGGGTGTACGGCTATGGATCCCACCGTGGCGCCACCATCCCCGAGGGCTATCTCACGGTGGAAGTTCCCCAGCCCGATGGCACCCGCTTCCAGGAGAAAATCCTTCACCCCACCGATCCAGGCAGCGTTTACCACATGACGAAGACGCTGGATCAGCTGTTGTTCTTCTACTACAACAAGAACGACGGCATCCGCGTCACCGACCTGCACCAAGGCATCGTCTGGGGCACCAACACCGACCTCACTGACAGGGATCCGCGCCTGGTCAACCGTTTCGACTACGACGGTGATTACGGCACCGTGCTCAATCGCTTCCTGATGCAGGCGGCGATCGGCTATCCGCTCACGGTGCATGGCACCGGTGGCCAGACCCGCGCCTTCATCCATATCCGCGATTCGGTGAAATGCGTGGAGCTGGCGATCGACAATCCCCCCGCCTCAGGGGAGAAGGTGCGCATCTACAACCAGATGACCGAAAGCCACAAGGTCAAGGATCTGGCCGAAAAGGTGGCGGCCGTCACCGGGGCCAAGCTCAACCACCTCCCCAACCCCCGCAAGGAGGCCATCGAAAACGACCTGATCGTCGACAACCGCTGCCTGATCGAGCTGGGGCTCAAGCCCACCACCCTCGACGACGGCCTACTGGGCGAAGTTGTGGATGTGGCACGCCGCTGGGCCGATCGCTGCGATCGCTCCCGCATTCCCTGCGTGTCCACATGGACCCACAGCCAGGCGGCCGCGCTCCAACCGGTGGTTTGAACGGACCGTCCGCAGGCACGCCGTCCACGTGAAGATCGCACTGTTCACCGAAACCTTCCTTCCCAAGGTCGACGGCATCGTCACGCGGCTCACCAAAACGGTGACCCACCTGGTGGATGCGGGCGACGAGGTGCTGCTGTTCTGCCCCGAAGGAGCCCCGGACACCTTCATGGGCGCACGGGTGATCGGCGTGCCGGCCCTGCCCCTGCCGCTCTACCCCGAGCTCAAGCTGGCGCTGCCGCGGCCCTTGGTGGCCGAGGCGCTTGACGCCTTCAAACCCGACCTGGTGCACGTGGTGAACCCGGCGGTGCTCGGCCTGGGCGGGATCTGGCTGGCGCGTACCCGGGGCGTGCCCCTGGTGGCCAGCTATCACACCCACCTGCCCAAGTACCTTGAGCACTACGGCATGGGCATGTTCGAACCGCTGCTGTGGGAGCTGCTAAAGGCGGCCCACAACCAGGCGGCCCTCAACCTCTGCACCTCCACGGCGATGGTGGAGGAACTCAGCCAGCACGGCATCCAGCACACCGCCTTGTGGCAGCGGGGAGTCGACACCGATCTGTTCCGACCGGAATGGCGCAATCAGACCATGCGCAGCAAACTCACCGGCGTGCACGGCGACAGCGACAGCCTGCTTCTCTACGTGGGCAGGCTCTCGGCGGAGAAGCAGATCGAGCGAATCCGGCCGGTGCTTGATGCCCTGCCCCAGGCCAGGCTGGCGCTGGTGGGTGATGGCCCACACCGCCAGCAGCTTGAGAAGGTGTTCGCCGGCAGCGCCACCACGTTCGTGGGCTACCTGGGCGGCGAGGATCTGGCCAGCGCCTATGCCAGCGCCGATGCCTTCCTGTTCCCCTCCTCCACCGAAACGCTTGGGCTGGTGCTGCTGGAGGCGATGGCGGCCGGTTGCCCGGTGGTGGGCGCCAACCGCGGCGGCATCCCCGACATCGTCACCGACGGAGTGAACGGCTGCCTCTACGATCCCGACAGCCCGGCCAGCCTCACCGCCGCCACCGAAAGGCTGCTGGCCAGCACCGAACGGCGCCAGGCCCTGCGGCTGGCGGCACGAGCAGAAGCAGAGCGCTGGGGCTGGGCGGGCGCCACCCAGCAACTGCGGCGCTTCTACAGCGAGGTGGTGCGCCCCCCTCTGCAACTGGTGGCCTGAAGCCCCCCGTAGCAGCTTGAAGCCATCCGATGTCACCTGCGGGCGGCTTCAGTTGCGCAGCTGGGGCAGGGTGTCACGGAACCAGGTGGTGAGCAGGGCCTTCACCATCGGTGCGGCAACGGTGCCGCCGTAGCCGCCACTGTTCTCGCCGAAGGCAATGATCACCAGGTTGGGCTTGCCCGCCGGCGCATAGCCGCCGAACCAGGCATGGTCTGGCCGGGGGGGATCCTCGGCGGTGCCTGTCTTGCCAGCCACGGCGGGCAGCGAAGGGTCGTTCAGCAGGGTGGCCGTGCCGCTGGTGACCGCATCGCGCAGGCCCTCCCGCAACACTTTCAAGGTGCTGGGTTTGAGGCCGATCCAACGGCGCTCCACCGGCCGCTCCGCCAGGTGGGGCGTCACCAGCCAGCCGCCGTTGGCGATTGCCGCATACAGACGGGCCATCTGCAGCGGCGTCACGGTGACGGCCCCCTGGCCGATCGAGGAGGTGATCGTGTCCACCGAGGTCCACGGCTCATCGAGCACCTGGCGCTTCCAGGCGGGATCGCCCAGCAAGCCGGGGCTCTCCTCCCCCTTGAGTTCGACACCGGTGAGACTGCCGTAGCCCAGGCGGCGGGCCGCTCTGAACAGTTCATCGGGGCCGGTCTTGAGGCCCAGCCGGTAGAAGAAGCTGTTGCTGCTCACCGCCATGGCCAGGCGGAAACCGATGCTGCCGAAGCTGCCGTGATCCGCGTAGCACTGGCCGTCGTAGCAGAAGGAGCCTGAGGTGAGGATGGTGGAGGCGGGATTGAACAAGCCCGATTCCAGCCCCGCGATCGCGGTGATCACCTTGAAGGTGCTGGCGGGCGGGAACCCGCGCAGCGCCCGGTTGAGCATGGGGGCTTCCGGGCGGTTGAGCTCGTTCCACTGCGCTGTGGTGGGGCCCTCCGAGAAGATGTTGGGATCGAAGTTCGGGCGGCTGGCCATGGCCCGGATCGCGCCGGTCTGGGGATCCATCGCCACGATCGCCCCCTTGCTCACCCCGCTGAGGGCCTTCTCGGCCGCCTTCTGCAGCTCCAGATCGAGGGTGAGGCGCAGATCGTTGCCGGCCCGCGACGGCTTGTCGCCCAGCACCCGCTGCACCTGCCCATCGGCGTTCACTTCCAGCTGCTGTCCCCCCCACTCGCCGCGCAGGTGGTTCTCGTAGACGCGCTCCAGGCCGGTGCGACCGATACGGTCCTGCAGGCGGTAGCCCGTTTCAGACAGCTCCTTGTATTCCTCCTCCGTGATGCTGCTCGTGTAGCCGAGCACGTGGGCGCCGAGCCGTCCGTGCGGGTAGGCGCGCAGCACGTCGACATCCACATCAGCCCCTTTGAGCGACTCGGCCTGCTCGCGAAAACGCAACACCTGCTCGGTGCTGAGGGGGCCCGCCAGTTCAATGCGGAAGCCGTCCACGGCTCTGCCGTCCTTGCGTTTGGCATCAAGCTGCGCCGGGTCGAGCGCCAGCAGCGCAGCCAACTGCACCCGCAGCGACGGCCAGGCTGCGTCATCGACAAGCCGGGGCTGGATGTAGAGGTTGTAGGTGAGGCGGCTGCTGGCCAGCACCTGGCCGTTGCGATCAAGCAGACGGCCGCGCATCGGATGGCGCGGCAGCAGGCGAATGCGGTTCTGATCCGCCAGCAGCTTGTTCTCTGCCCCCTGCGCGAGCTGCAGCCACACGAGCCGGGCGCCCATCGCCCCCAGCACCAGCACGATCAGCCCGAGCAGCCAGGCCGGCTGGTGCCGCATGCCCGCGTGGCGGGCCTGTCCATGCAGATGCCCAGCGGCCATGGGCGTCAGGCCTCCAGGCGGTGCTGGAGCAGCGCCAGGCGCTCGGAGATCCGGGCCAGGGTGGTCTGCAGCGCCTCCCGCTCCCGCTGCGGGTCTGCGGCCTCTGTGAATCCGGTGGCGGCCGGATCGCCCGCCTGCGGCGACCAGGGCGGTGGCGGGGCCACATCGTGCACCTCCACCTTCATCACGGGATTGCCCAGACCGGGCTGGATCTGATCAAGGCTCTGGCGCACGGCCCGCGCCGCTGGATCGCCTTCCTGCTTCAGCTGGGCGAGCGGGTCGGGCGAAGCGGTGAACGCTTCCACCACCTCGCGCGGGCCCCCCTTGCGCGCCCGCTCGACCACCGCCATACCTACCGGCAATACCTCCTGCATCAGCGCGAGCCGAAGGGAATCGAGAGGATCAGCCATGCCGAAGCAACCGAGGCAGCACCACCCGCGCAGGCGAGCGGCTTTGCCCCCAGTTTGACGCCCTCCGGAGGTGGCAGGGACTCAGGGCAGCCGCTGCACGCCGGGATCGACGATCATCTGGCGGCAGAACTCGCGCGAGCCCACCATCCAACCGGCCCCCACTGCCAGCACCAGCACCGCGGTGAACGGCAGCACGGCCTGTCGGGTGACGTCCAGCCCTGCCCACTCTCCCCAGCTGCGCAGCAGCCGCTCCCGATCGAAGCGGCGGCGCTCCTGCCGCTCCAACGTCTGCCGGCGGCGCAATGACTTCTCCACCCAGCGCTCGAAGGAGCGTTTCTTGGTCACGGCCATCTTGCGCTCCACCTCCAGCAGGTGGCCGGCGCTGAGCTCGGGGTTGAAGGTGCTGATCAGTTCCAGGGTCTTGAGGAACATCTCCACGGCGCCATCCTTGATCTGCGCCTCCTGCTCGGGGATCTCCTCCCACAGCACCTCGGGGTAGAAGCGGCCCCGGTTGGCGAGAATCTGCTCCTCCTGCAGCTGACCGGGTTCGCGCAACCAGCGGTCGGTGTTGGCATCGAAGCGCCGCCAATACAGAAAGGGATTGAGGTAGATCACCTTTCCGGCCAGCTGGATGCTGTCCTGCTGGAGGCGGCGCTGCAGCTGCGGGTCCTGCTCGAGGGCGACAGTCAAGAGAGGAAGGCCGGGCCCCGATGGTATCGAAGCTGTCCCGGGCGGGCCAGACCAGACCCAGACCAGACAAAAGAACGCCGCCGGAGGCGCCTTCAGCCGGCTGTCACTCCCACTCGATCGTGCCGGGAGGCTTGCTGGTGATGTCGTACACCACCCGGTTCACGCCCCGCACCTCATTGACGATGCGGTTGGAGATCTTCTCCAGCAGGTCGTAGGGCAAGCGCGACCAATCGGCCGTCATGCCGTCTTCGCTGGACACGCAACGGAGCACGATCGGATAGGCGTAGGTGCGCTTGTCGCCCATCACACCAACGCTGCGCACCGGCAGCAGCACCGCAAACGCCTGCCAGATGTCGTGGTAGAGCCCTGCATCCCGCACCTCCTCGCGCACCACCAGATCGGCATCGCGCAGGATGTTGAGGTTCTCGGCCGTGACCTCGCCCAGGATGCGGATCGCCAGGCCAGGCCCCGGGAAGGGATGGCGGCGCACGATCTCTTCGGGCAGGCCGAGGCTGCGGCCCACCTTGCGCACCTCATCTTTGAACAGACGCCGAAGAGGCTCCACCAGCTTGAACTGCAGATCCTTGGGTAGGCCACCCACGTTGTGGTGGCTCTTGATTTTCACAGCCACCCGTTCGCCGGTCTTGGGATCCACGCCGGTGCCGGCCGATTCGATCACATCGGGATAGAGGGTGCCCTGGGCGAGGTAATCGAAGGGGCCGAGTCGCTTGCTCTCCTCCTCAAACACACGGATGAACTCGGCACCAATGATTTTGCGCTTCTCTTCCGGATCGGTGATGCCCTTGAGCTTGGCGATGAAACGATCACGGGCATTGATATATTCCACGCGAATATGAAACTGGCGATCGAAGAACTCCATCAGGAATTCAGGCTCCCCTTTGCGCATGAAGCCCTGGTCGATGAACATGCAGGTGAGCTGGTCCCCGATCGCCCTGTGCAGCAGAAAGGCGAGGCTGGAGGAATCCACGCCACCGGAGAGGGCGAGCAGTACCCGTTTGCTGCCGACACGGGCCTGAACATCGGCCACGGCTTCTTCAATGAAGGCGCTGGTGGTCCAATCTGGCTCGCAGCCGCAGATGTGATAAACGAAGTTCCGGATCATCACCATGCCACCGGTGGAGTGCACCACTTCGGGATGGAACTGCACGCCATAAAGATGGCGCCGATGATCCGCCACTGCCGCTTCCGGCGTGTTCCTGGTATGGGCCAGCCGCGCGAATCCAGGCGGCAGAGTCTCCACCGAATCGCCATGGCTCATCCACATCGTGGAGCCGTTTTCCACGTTGGTGAGCAGATCGGTGGGATCGTCCACCTGAAGCGGTGCCTTGCCGTATTCTCCGCGCCCCGCCGCCACCACGTTGCCGCCCAGCTGCTGCACCATCAGCTGCATGCCGTAGCAGACCCCGAGCACCGGAATGCCCAGATCCCAGAGGCCCGGATCGCACACAGGCGCCCCTTCGGCATACACCGAGCTGGGGCCACCGCTGAGGATGATGCCTTTGGGGGCCAGCTCGCGCAGCTCATCGGCGCTGGTGGCGTAGCCCATCACAAGGGAATACACCTCGGTTTCCCGCACACGGCGCGCGATCAGCTCCGAATACTGGGATCCGAAATCGAGGATCACGATCGCCGGGTGGCGCTGGCTCTCCGGCTGTTCCAGCGACTGTGAAGCTTGAGACATACGACCGGAACGCTTCTTGATCGGCGGCTGGCCGGATGCGTTGCCCCCGGAGCAAGGCCCCGCATGGGCCGCCAGGCCTGAGGGACTCACCCTAGAGGGTGCCGGAATGCCTCCAGCAACTCCTGGCCTTGAGGTCCGCACACACGCAGCTGGCGCCGGCGGTCGAACAGCGCGGCCCCCACGCACATGGGGAAACTGCCGTAGCGGGCCAGATAGGCCATGCTGCGTTGCTCAATGGCCGCGGCGATGCGCCGCTCCAGCCGCTGGGCCAGGGCAGGGTCCACCGCCACCAGTTCGCTCAGCGCTGCCTCCACGGTGGCGGCACCATGCAGGCGGCCGAGGGCCTCACCGCTGAGACCTTCAAGGGCCGCCAGGGCGGTCAGCACCTCGGCGCGGCCATCGGCGAGATGGTGATGGGTGTGGAAGATCCCACCGGCCAGCTTGATCAACTTGCCGTGGTAGCCGAACAGCAGCAGGCGGCGCACTCCCGCTTCCGCCGCCGCCACCAGCACTGGCCCCAGCCAGTTGCCGGCCTTGAGCAGCAGCCCGGCGGGGAGCCCCAGGCTGGGCGCCAGATCGAGGCCGTTTTCGCCGATCACAAGCACGAGATCACCGTTGAAGCCGGCCGTGGCGGTGCGCGCCGCCAGGGCCGCCAGGCAGGCCTGCAGTTGATCGGGAGCGGCGCTGTGCTGCACCTCCGCCTGGGTGCCGATCAGCGCCAGTCCGTCGACCACGCCGAAGGCCGCGTTGCTGGTGCGCAGCGCCAGGGCCCGGCCCTCAGGAAGCACGAGCCGCAGGCACACCGCCCGGCCGGCACCGACCAAGGGCCGCAGGTTCGTCTCCAGCAGGGCACGGGCATAGGCGGAGGCACACAGGTCGCCCGTCGCGCCATGCACCCCCACCCCTTCGCCGGCCTCCAGCACGAAGCACGAGCCGCCGGCCGGCGGCGGCTGGATCCAGCAGGCCACCACCCACACCGCCAGGCCACGGGTGAGATCCAGGCCGGCGCCGGGGTCGCAGCGACTGATGCCGAGAGCTCGGCCTGGCCCGATCGGAGCCGCCGCTTCCACCGGCACCGGCCGCAGCCCGGGCGGCTCGAGCAACTCCAGTGTCTGCAGGCCCTCGAAGGCAGCCGCAGGGCCAGCTTCCGCCCGTTGGAGCGCCTGCACGGCGGCACACGCCGCCGCCGTCACCCACACCGGCAGGGTGTAGCCGGGTGAAGCGTTCACCATCCGTTTTTTAAGGTGGTTGATTGTGCCGCTGCGCCCCCGCGTTTCCACTCCCCATGCAGGACAAGCTCACCCTGATGATTCCCGGTCCCACGCCGGTGCCGGAGACCGTCCTGCTGGCGATGAGCCGCCACCCGATCGGCCATCGCAGCGCCGATTTCCAGGCGATCGTGAAGCGCACCACCGCGCAGCTCAAGTGGCTGCATCAGACCAGCAGCGATGTGCTGGTGCTCGCCGGCAGCGGCACGGCGGCGATGGAGGCGGGGATCATCAACATCCTCAGCCGCGGCGACAAGGTGATCTGCGGCGACAACGGCAAGTTCGGTGAGCGCTGGGTCAAGGTGGCGAAGGCCTACGGGCTGGATGTGCAGGTGATCAAGGCCGAATGGGGCCAGCCTCTGGATCCGGACGCCTTCCGTGTGGCGCTGGAGGCGGATACAGACAAAGCGATCCGTGCGGTGATCCTCACCCACTCGGAAACCTCGACGGGCGTGATCAACGACCTGGAAACGATCGCCCGGCACGTGCATGCCCACGGCCAGGCCTTGATTGTGGCCGACTGTGTCACCAGCCTGGGGGCCTGCAACGTGCCCATGGACGCCTGGGGCCTCGACGTGGTGGGCTCGGGCTCCCAGAAGGGCTACATGATGCCGCCCGGTCTGGGCTTCGTGGGCATGAGCGAGCGGGCCTGGCAGGCACAGCAGCGCTCCGACCTGCCCAAGTTCTATCTGAACCTCGGCGCCTATCGAAAAGCGGCCGCCCAGGACAGCAATCCGTTCACCCCTCCGGTGAACCTCTACTTCGCGCTCGAGGCCGCCCTCGACATGATGCAGAGCGAAGGCCTGGAAGCGATCTTCACCCGGCATGAACGCCACCGGCGCGCGGTGAGCGCGGCCATGAAGGCGATCGGCCTGCCGCTGTACGCGGCGGAGGGCCATGGCAGCCCCTCGATCACCGCCGTGGCACCCAGCGGCATCGACGCGGAAGTGCTGCGCAAGAAAGTGAAGGCCCGCTACGACATCCTGCTGGCCGGCGGCCAGGACCACCTGAAGGGCTCGGTGTTCCGCATCGGCCACCTCGGCTTCGTCTGCGACCGGGATGTGCTCACGGCGGTGGCGGCGATCGAAGCCACCCTGCAGGAGATGGGCATGGCCACAGCCACCGTGGGAGCCGGCATGGCAGCCGCTGCCACCGAGCTGGCCCGCTGAGGCGCAGCGTGCGGGGCGGCCTTCCAGGAGGCCGCCTTCCGGCACCTTGCTACATTGCAGGAATGCGGGTGTAATTCAGTGGTAGAATGTCAGCTTCCCAAGCTGAACGTCGCCGGTTCGAATCCGGTCACCCGCTTGAAAGATTTTCAATTTGAATTGATTTTAGCTTTTTTAGCACTTAACTGCTGAAGCTGCTTCAGCTCCAAGCATATCGCCCAATGATGGGGCATTGAAGTGAAGCGTGTGCAGCGAATGAATCGCACCCCTGGCTGATCGGAAGCCACCCAACCGCCTGGCAGCACTTGGATTGAGGCTCTCAAGCACTCTCCGCCTTCCCCCTAACGACCTGCAGGGTGCCCGTCTGCGGATCAGGACTGGTTCCTCACATCTGCCGGTCCTATCCAGCATCGCCGGAACCCTTGTGGCATTTGCCGGATCTGATAACGCTGCGCAGGGGCGGTGCGGCATTGACCCTTGCGCGGCAGACCGTGAGGCCGTCACACCAGGCAGGCAGCGCCAGGGCGTTGGCTCAACACCTGCCTGGGGAAGGCCAGGCCGGATGAGGCCGTGATCGGCAGGGTGCCCGCTGACCCAGGCGGGGGTGCAGGCTCAGGCGCGGGGTTTGATCAGTTGCAACACCTGGGGGCCAAGGCCACCCACACGACGCTCGCAGTCGAGGAGCAGCAGAATGCAGCGCGCAGATTCAGCCAGATCACCCTCTTGCGCTGCCGCTTTGGCAGCAGACTCATGGCGGCTGATCTCTTGAAGGAGGGCAGAACGCTGCTCATGCGAAACTGCTTTCACCGCCATGCTTTTAGCGACGACTGTCAAAACCGGAGATCATGAATAGCGCAAGTGTATGGGGTTTCGAGCAGAGCTGCCTGAGTTCTTGCCGCAGCGAAAAGTAACAGCTTTGCCGACCGCCATACGGCTGGGCCTGCCGCCAAACGCTCATGTTCCAGGCTCTTCTCCCTCGTCGACAAGATCGGCAATCTGCGATCTCAGGGCTTCCACGCGAGACTGATCACCCCGGCTCACCGCCACAGCAAGGGCGAATTCAAGCTTTTCGCGTTGGTGACCCCGCTCCACATAAGCGGAAGGGGGTGTGCAGGAAGGGAACGTGCGGGAGGCGGAGGTTCCGGTGGCGTTCAGCCCAGCCGACCCGAGGGGCCGTGGCAGGGGGCAAGCGGGATAGGTGAAAGCCATGTTCGCTTTCTTTTCATTCTGCCACCCCTGGCCAGTGCATCGAGAGAAGGTGAGCTATGCGGCGTCCCGGTAGCTCTGCGGCTCGGGTGCCGATGACAGGAACACTTCGGCCACCGGCTCCGCCTGGGGACCTGGCTCATCAAGCAGCTGCCGGCAGTCCTGAAGCAGCGCTTCCACGTGGTCGAGGGCATCGAGCTGAGCCTGGTCCGGCGACTCAGGCCGCTGGATCGCCGTTTCAAGGGCGCCAAGCCGCTGTTCCAGCTTCACCAGCCGATGGGAAAGGGCGGCCACCGTCTGGGCAAGATCCTCGGCGGTTCGCGTGATCCGGAAAGACACCGATTCGGTCGTCATCGCAGGCAAAGTCGGTAACGCCGATGACAACACACATCCCCGGCGGGCTCAAGTCGTCTTTCAGACTGAGGGATCCCACCAGCGGATCTTCTTCATGGCTGCACCAGCGACTTTGGTGCTCTATCTGCTGTGCGGGACGGCCGGGGGCCTACTGGCTCTGCGTACCGGAATTCCTGCTGCCCCTTTGGCCGGCGCGCTGCTTGGAGCGGCCGTGGCGAGCATGAGCGGGCGCCTCGAAGTGGCCCAATGGCCCACCGGAACCCGCACCCTTCTGGAGATCGGCATCGGCACGGTGATCGGCACTGGGCTCACGAGTGCCGCGCTGGCGGAGCTGCGTGTGTTGTGGCGGCCGGCGATCCTGATCACCGTGGCCCTGGTGGCCACCGGCCTGGTGGTGGGGTTGTGGTCGAGCCGTTTGCTGGGCGTGGATCCGGTCATCACCCTGCTGGGCGCAGCACCGGGGGGCATCAGCGGCATGAGCCTGGTGGGAGCGCAGTTCGGTGTAGGGGCGGCCGTGGCGGCCCTGCATGCCGTGCGGTTGATCACTGTGCTGCTGGTGCTGCCTGTGATCGTGCGCCTGGTGCTCGGCAGCACGGGCGGTTCGTCATCGGGCTGAGCCCGGCCCTGGCCATAACCGCCACAGAGGCCCCTCGACAGCCGAAGCACGGCCGATACGTTGGGCCCAGCAGCCTCGGGCCCGCCTCCACCCTTCCATGCAGCACCCCACTGTTCGCCGCGCCACTGTTCACCAAGACACTGTTCGCCAAGACATTGTTCGGGCCGGCACTCTGCAAGCCAGCGCCACCGAGTCCGGCCTTGCTCCAGCCGGTGCTCTGCGAGCCAGCTCCTTTCGCCGCATCCGCACCGCCCTCACAGCAGGTCTGTTCACGCTGGCTGGTTCCCTGCTGACGGCCGGGGCGATCCCACCGCCCGCCTTGAGCCAGGCCACCACAGCGCTGCCTGCCGATCAAGGCAGCAAGGGCGCGCAGGTGTACTGCTTCATGCGCAAGGCGGGCAACAACCACGAGGTGAGCTGGACGGCGGCCTATGCCCTGATCCGGCGGCAATCCGCGAGCCTGTTCAAGACATCTCCGCAGCACGGCGCCGTGATGATCACCGAGGCGGTGGTCAACAACCCGGACGCCTTCCCCGATTGCGGCCAGTACCTGGGGGCGCTGTTCGGCAGCGAGAACCCTGCCCCTGCGGCTCCTGCCGTCACCTCCAGCGGGCCGGTGCCGATCCAGGGGGGCATGACCCGCGAGGAGCGCTACAACAATTGAAGGTGTTGCACTGCACTTGAGCAGGAACCGGCTGCAGGGGATCCGCCTGCTCACCACGGTCGCCCTGGCCGGCTTGGGGTTGATCGGCTGTGCGGCGGCGCCGCCGCCGGAGCTGGGCGACGCGCCAGCCAACGACGACTGCCTGCGTGAGGTGAAACTGGCGGAATTGCCGGCGGCGCTGCAGCGCTGTGACGCATCGGTGCAGGCCTTCCCCACCGATCCCCGCCCCTTGAGCGAGCGCTCCGTGCTGCACAGCCTGGGGGGCGATCATGAGGCCGCCTGCCGGGACATCGAACGGGCCGCCCAGCTGCTGCGGCAACAGGGCAACCAAGCGGAGGACTCCCAGCTGGCCATCGACATCCGCATCCGGCTGGAGGGCTGCCAGGAGAAGGCACCGCTGCCTGGCACCTGATCAGGGCGGTGCTGACCCGCCCCACGCTGACCAATCACGGTCGTTGGGCACGGCTCGCGGGGCACGGGTCAGCCATCACTGGAAACCGAGGACTGCGCCATGATCACCAGCGCTCGATCAGCTGCCGCACCATCGCCGGCAGCGCCTGGCGCCGCAGAGCCGTCTGACGGCCTTCCAGCAGCAGCGTGATGCGCTCGGCCTTGCTGGCGATGATCCCGTCCACGAGCTGATCGGCCACGCCCAGCTGCAGCCAATGGCTGGTGAGCGGTCCGGCCATGCCGATGCGGTGGCAGCGGTCCTCCGCCTGCTCCGCGTCCCCCGGCGTCCAGGGGCGCTCCAACAGCACCACATGGGCGGCCCTGTGCAGCGTGAAGCCCAAGCCACCAGCCCCGAAAGTGGCCACCAGGCAGGGCGTCGCCCCGGCCTGGAAGCGATCCACCTGTGCCTGGCGCTCCAACGCCTTGAGCCGACCCGTGAGCAGCGCCCCACCCAGGCGGGCCTGCAGCTGTTCGGCACTGGCCACGAAGGCGGTGAACAGCACCACGGCCTCCCCCTGGCGCAGAAGGGCCTCCACCAGCTGGATGGCGGCAGGCAGCTTGTGCTGGGCACCGATCCGGCGCAGGGCGGTGAGCATGGCGAGGGGCTCGGCATCGCGGCGCACCTCACCCCTGGCGGCCCGGCAGCGATAGTCGTCCAGCCTGGCGGCCAGTTCCTGCTCGAACGCCATCGCCTGGGACTCCCCGAGCGCCACCGGGAGCATGCGGCGGCACTTTGGAGGCAGATCGCGGCAATCCTGCTTGCGGCGGTGGAGCACGAGCGGCCTTGTCAGCCGCTGGAGTTCATCGAGCCGCTCGGCTCCGACCGCCTGCCACTGGCGCCGTCCACCCCGTTCGCTCCAGTGCCCCTGACAGAACCGCTCCTCGTAGGCGTGCCGGTCTTGGGCGAGGGGATGGCCGATTGCCGCCAGCAGCGGAAACAGCTGAACCGGTCGGCCGTTCTTCATCGGGGTGCCGGTGAGCAACCAGATCGCCCGCAGCCGCGGATGTCTGGCCAGCCGCAGCAGGGCCTGGGTGCGCGCCGCCTGGATGTTCTGAGCGAAATGGGCCTCATCCACGATCAACACCGTGGCGGCCGGCGGCAACGAGCGCGGCAGGGCCGCCCAGCTGATCAGCTCCAGATCAAGGGCGAGGGAGAGGCCCTCCTGCCGCCAGTGGGGATGGAGGGCGGTTGGAGCCACCACGGCGATGCGGCAATCCGCCGCCCGGACCATGGCCCGGGCCGCCACCAACGCCGTGAGCGTCTTGCCCAGGCCCATGGCGTGGGCCAGCAGGGCACCGCGACGAGCCAGCAGCCAACGCGCCGCCAGCCGCTGATGGGCGAACAGACGGCGCCCATCGGCCAGAGGCTGATCCAGGGCGGCCTGGGCCACGAGAGTGCGGTGAGGCGGCAGGGGCGGCAGGGGCTGCTCCAGCCATTCCATCCACTGCGCCAGCTCCGGATCGATCCGGAAGCGCTGGCCAAGCAGCTGGCGCAAGGCCAGCGAGGCCTCGAGCGGAAAGGCCCAGCAACCACGCCGCGCCTGCCACTGGCCCCGGGGCCGCACGGCGCGCAACTGGGCCTGAGTGACGGGATCAAAGGGGGAGACCACCTCGATCTGTCCCGATGGGCCGAGACGCAGCAGACAGGTGGCGGCGGAAACCGTGCGGGGTCCGAGGGAGCGGCTGACCGAGGGAGAGCTGCTGACGGCGGGAGAGCGGCTGGCGACGGGGGCGCTGCAAGCGGGCCGAAGACAAATTTAGTCGAATCGGGGCGACGGGCAACCGTTGGCGCTGAAGGCCGAAAAAAGCAATCCTCGACACATTGACATCTCTTGAGGTGGGGGCAAACTCTCCGCAACTGAGCCATCAGGATGCACGCGAGAGATGCGGTGTTCCTTGAAGATCTCTGCCCCAAACTTCGCGTCAGGCGCTGGCGTCAATCTCTCCACAAACACACTGACAATCGTTGTATTTACTGCGGCAATCGCTCCGAATCCATTGATCATCTGATGCCCCGCTGCCGTGGTGGCCTGAGCGTGACAGCGAACTGCGTGCCGGCCTGCCTGGCCTGCAACGGCCACAAAAGCGATGCCGATCCCTTCGATTGGTACCGGCGTCAGCGCTTCTACGACCCGCGGCGGGCCATGGCGATCCGTGCCTGGATGGATGGGGATCTACGCCTGGCGGTGCGGCTGCTCCAGTGGGCCAACCCGGAGCCCAGCTCCAGCCCTCCGCTCCATGCCGGAGCCACTCCAGCGGGGACGGACTGGGCCTTTCAGGCGGCCTGAGCGCGCCTCGCCGGTTCACCAGACCCGGCAGGCCACCGGGCCGTTGTGGCGGACGCAGATCCCCTCTTCCCGCTCCGGGGCTTCCGGGGCGAGCACGGAGACGACCAGCACCAGGCTGAGGGCGAGCACGGCCGGAGCCCAGGCCAGAGCGGTGTTCCAGGTGGCCGTGCGGGCAGAGGGAAGCGCGGCGCGGCGCTGACTCCGGGCCACGAAGGGGCCGGCGGGCACCCTGCGGGAGCTAGAGAGAGAGGAGGCGGTCATCAACGAAAGCCATGAATGTGATACAGGTGTACTCATGACGGTCGGTGATGTCAATGGCCGGCCGGCCAGCGTGCTGGTGCTGGGCGGTGGCTACAGCGGACTGCGGTTCGCCCAGGCCCTCACCGAACACGCGCTGCCGGTAGCGGTCACCTCCCGCCGCCAGCCGGCCCAGCCGGAGGCGCTCACCCCCTGGGGATCCGCTGGCAGCGCGCTGCCGCTGCGCTGGCTGAGTTTTGACCCCGACAACGGCGCGTTGCCCGATGCCGAGGCGCTCGACGGCATCACCCATGTGCTGGTGACGATCCCGCCCGACGGGCAGGGAAAGGATCCGGTGCTCGAACATCTGGCCCCGCTGCTGGCCCAGCTGCCGCTGCAGTGGATCGGCTACCTCTCCACCACCGGCGTCTACGGCGACCATGGCGGTCGCTGGGTGGACGAGACCACTCCTCCCGCGCCAGGGGCGTCGCGCAGTCGCGCCCGGCTGGCCTGTGAGCAGGCGTGGGATTGCAGTGGCCTGCCGGTGCAGATCTTTCGCCTGCCGGCGATCTACGGGCCCGGTCGCTGCCCCTTCCAGAACCTGCTGCAGGGCACCAGCAGGCTCGTGCACAAGCCGGGCCAGGTGTTCAGCCGCGTCCATGTCGATGACATCGTGGGAGCGCTGATCCACTGCATCGGCCTGCCGCCCCAGCGGCGCCCGCGGATCGTCAACCTCTCCGACGACCGCCCCTGCCCCTCAACGGAAAGCCTGGGCTACGCCGCCCATCTGCTCGACTGCAAACTGCCGACCGTGGAGCGGTTTGAGGACATCTGCGGTGGCATGAGCCCGATGGCACTCAGCTTCTGGGTGGAAAATCGCCGCGCCAGCAACCATCGGCTCTGCCATGACCTGGGCTACACCCTGCGCTACCCCAGCTACCGCGAGGGTTTTCGCGAGGCCCTCGCCGAAGAGCGCCGGACGGCCGCGCGCGGCAACGGCGATCAGGCCGCATGAGCCCACGTCTCCGGCCGACTCCGCCGGGCCCGTTCAGCGGCGGGTGAACACCCGTTCGATGCTTTGGCTGTCGGCGGGGGAGGCGTCAGCGCCGGGCTCGGGGCAGACTCCGGCCGCATCCGGTTGAAGGCTCTTGAGGGTGGGGAGCTTCGTGTCCTGCATGAAGCGGCAGCCATCCACGGTGACCCAGCCCCGCTCCAGACCGACGGCTGTTCCGACCACCGCCAATCCGATCAGAAACCACCGAAACATGTCGTCACTCTCCCATCAGCGCGAGACTAAGCCCGCTGCCATTGCCGTCTCCCTCGGTGACCCGGCTGGCATCGGCGCGGAAGTGGCTCTCAAGGCTCTGGCCCTGCTCGGCGATCGGCAAGCGGAGGTGGTGCTGGTGGGTTGCCGCCGCTGGCTGGAAGACACCCACCGGCGCCTGGAGCCGCTGAGCAGCGTTCCCCTGGCCGACCCCGGCGGCCTGGAGGTGCTGGACCTGCCGCTGGAGGTAGCGCCACAGCCCGGCCAGGGTTCAGCGGCCAGTGGTGCCGCCAGCTTCGCCTGGCTCACCGCCGCCACAGCGCTGGTGACGAGCGGCCGCTGCCGCGCCATCACCACAGCGCCGATCGCGAAGCACGCCTGGCATGCAGCGGGCCATCACTACCCCGGCCAGACCGAACGGCTGGCGGAACTGGCCGGCGGCGTGGAGGCCTCGATGCTGTTCACAGCCCGCTCCCCCCTGACCGCCTGGCGTCTGAACACGCTGCTGGCCACCACGCACATCCCGCTGGCGGCCATGCCGCGCTGTCTCGATGGGGCGCTGGTGGAGCGCAAGCTCGACGTTCTGCTGGCTTTCTGCCAGCGGTTCAAGCCCTATCCGCGGCTGTCAGTGGCGGGCCTGAACCCCCATGCCGGCGAAGCAGGCCAGCTCGGGAAGGAGGAGGTCGAGTGGCTGGTGCCGGCACTGGACCGCTGGCGGCGACGCCATCCGGACGTGGAGCTGGTGGGGCCGGTGCCGCCCGACACCTGCTGGCTGGGTGCCGCCGCCGCCTGGCGTGGTGACGGTGAGGGATCGGACGGCTATCTGGCTCTGTATCACGATCAGGGCCTGATTCCGGTGAAGCTGCTCGCCTTCGATGCGGCCGTGAATGTGACCCTGGGGCTGCCCTTCCTACGCACCTCCCCCGATCACGGCACCGCCTTCGACATCGCCGGACTTGGCATCGCCCGCGCCGACAGCATGGTGGCGGCGCTCACCGCCGCCTGGGACCTGGGCTGATCGGCAGCCGCGCGGGTACGGAGCGGGGCTGCTGGACACCAGCGCGGATCAGCCGGGCTTGACGCGCATCAGCACCTGGCCGAACTCCACCGGGGTGCCGTTCTCCACCAGGATTTCCACCACCTGGCCGGTCATTTCCGCCTCCAGCTCATTCATCAGCTTCATCGCTTCGAGGATGCAGACGGTCTGGCCGACCGAAATGACACTGCCGAGCTCCACGAAGGGGGGATCTCCCGGTGAAGCCGCCCGGTAGAAGGTGCCCACCATCGGTGCGGTGACCTCCACCAGATCGGCCCGCACGGCAGCGGCTGCCGGCGGGGCGCTGGAGGGCTGGGGGGCGACTGGGGCTGGCGCAGCCTGTGCGGGGGCTGCCATCGCCACCGGGGCGTAGGCGGCAGGCGCAGGAACGGGGTTGGGGGCCGGCAGGTTGCGGCGCACCTCAAGACGAAAATCCTCCCCCTCCAGCTTCAACTCCTGGATGTCGCTGCCTTCAAGGAAGGTGAGCAGGGCGTGGAGCTGGTTGTTGTCGAGTTGCATGGCGCTTCAGGACTCCCGACCCAGGTAGCTGTCGGTGCGGGTATCAATCTTGATCTTTTCACCGATCGAGATGAACAGCGGCACCATCACCTGGGCGCCCGTTTCCACGATCGCCGGCTTGGTGCCGCCGGTAGCGGTGTCACCCTTGACGCCGGGGTCGGTCTGGGTGACTTCCAGCACCACGGAGTTGGGCAGCTCCACCTCAAGTGGGGACCCATTCCACGACACCACATTGACCTCCATGCCCTCCTTGAGGTACTTGCGCCCATCGCCGATCTGGTTGGCGGTAAGGCGGGTTTCCTCGTAGCTGCCCATGTCCATAAACACGTAGTCGTCGCCTTCCATGTAGGTGTGCTGAAGGGTGGACTTCTCCAGCAGGGCCTGGGGAACGGTTTCGCCGGCGCGGAAGGTTTTCTCCACCACGCTGCCGCTCTGCACACCTTTGAGCTTGGTGCGCACGAACGCGGAACCCTTACCGGGCTTTACATGCAGAAACTCGACGACCCTCCAGACCTGACCATCCAGCTCGATCGTGGTGCCTGTACGAAAGTCGTTGCTGGAGATCATTCCGAGGGAACGGGTCAGCGGGATTGTACGGCTGCCCTTCGGCCCCTCCCCGCCGTGCGGCTGCAGCGACAGCGCCGGATGGAACGGGACCGGCCGGCTGTGCCAAAGTCCGGAAAACGGCAGACGGACAGATGCGGAGGACCCGGGTCGGTGGTTTGTGGGCCCTGCTCCTGGCCGTGGTGCTTTGCGCAGCGACGGGGCTGACGGCGCCCCGACCTGTCGCTGCAGCCCTACCCCCAGGCAATGCCGTCACCGATCCCGCTGCCCTGCTGCGGGATGCGCTGCCGATCGAAGCCACCGATCTGCAGGATCTCCAGCACCGGCTCGAAAGCACCAGCGACGACCTGCGCGCCAAGCGCTGGAGCGCCCTGACCAATGTGGTGCGCCGCTCCCAGTCGCTGCTGGGTACCCGTCGTGTGGGTCTGCTCGACAGCTTCGACCCGGCGGACCGCGACAAGGCGGAAGCCCTGCTCGAACAGTTGCAAGGATCCCTCCAGGACATGGCGACAGCAGCTGAGCGCCAGGACCGGGAGGCCTTCCTGGATGCCCGCCGCGAGGCACTCAGCCGGATCGGCGCCGCCGAGGCCGAGCTGGTGGGTCCGTTCCCATTCACCATTCCTGCCGCCTTCGACGACCTGCCGCGGCTGCTGGGCCGGGCCACCGTGAGACTCACCACCACCAAGGGCGATCTCACTGCCGTGGTGGATGGCTACAACGCGCCGATCACTGCGGGGGCCTTCGTGGATCTTGTGCAGCGGGGCTTCTATGACGCTCTGCCCTTCATCCGGGCCGAAGACTTCTATGTGCTCCAGACCGGCGATCCCGCCGGTCCCGCCGACGGCTTCGTGGATCCCAGGACACAGCACAACCGCCCGGTGCCCCTGGAGATCAAGGTACCCGGCGAAGCGGCCCCCTTCTACAACCAGACCTTCGAGGACCTGGGCCTGTTCAAGGCC
Source organism: Marcopretia estuarina LEGE 06307 (assembly GCF_056633115.1). NCBI lineage: Bacteria > Bacillati > Cyanobacteriota > Cyanophyceae > Synechococcales > Prochlorococcaceae > Marcopretia > Marcopretia estuarina. Next base: position 100,161 of record NZ_JBSJOY010000002.1, read on the forward strand.
ACCCCGACCCTGCCCTTCGCCACCAAGGGCACCCTGGGCTGGGCCCATTCCGATGAAGCCCTCGACGACGGCTCCTCCCAGTTCTTCCTCTTCCTGTTCGAAGCCGAGCTGACCCCCGCTGGGCTGAACCTGATCGATGGGCGCTATGCCGCCTTCGGCTACGTCACCGACGGCTTTGATGTGCTCGAAGAACTCACCGCCGATGACGGCATCGTCAAGGCCACGGTGCTGGAGGGGGCCGAGAACCTGCGGCCCCATGCCTGAGCCACCGGCCGCCTGCGGCGAGGGCTCCACGCCCACGCTCGGCGATCTGGGCGAATGGCGACTGCTCGAGCGTCTGCGGGCCTTCGCGCCGCCGGGCCAGTTCGATGACGATGCCGCCCTGATCGAGGAGCGCGCTGGCGGGGTGCTGGTGGTCAATACCGATGTGCTGGTGGAGGGGGTGCACTTCAACGACGCCACCATGGGCCCTGGCGATCTGGGCTGGCGTGCCGCCGCCGCCAACCTGTCGGATCTGGCCGCCATGGGCTGCCGTGAGGTGGTGGGGCTCACCGTGGGCCTGGTGGCCCCACCCCGCACCCCCTGGGCCTGGGTGGAAGGGGTGTACGGCGGCCTGACCGCGGCGCTGGCCACCACCGGCGCGCCGCTGCTCGGGGGCGACTGCAGCAGCGGCAGCGAGCGCCTGCTGGCGGTGACGGCCCTGGGCCGGCTGGGCCCGCAGGGGCCGATCCGGCGGCAGGACGGCCGTGCCGGTGACGTGCTGGTGTGCAGTGGTCTCCACGGGCTCAGCCGCCTGGGCCTGGCGCTGCTGCTGGAGCAGCCGCTGCACGGGCTCATCACCGGCAGCATCGCCGCCACCGACCTGCCTGAAGACCTGCGGCAGCGGGCGATCGCAGCACACCGGCGCCCTCAGGCGCGTCTTGATGTGGTGGCGGCTCTGGAGCAAAGCCAGCCCCCCGGGGATCCCTGGCGGGTGGGCGGCACCGATAGCAGCGATGGGCTTGCGGCGGCACTCACTGCCATCGCCCGCACCAGCGGCTGCGATGCGCTGCTGGATCGCTCAGCCCTGCCGATCGATCCGGCCATGGCGCCGTTGCGGGAGGCCACCGACTGGTGCCTCGGCGGCGGAGAAGATTTCGAGCTGGTGCTGGCCCTGCCGGAGCGGTGGGCCCAGCGCCTGCAGGGCTGCCTGCCGGGGGTGCACTGCCTCGGCCGGCTGGTGGCCGGCACAGGACGGCTGCTCTGGCAGGGAACAGAGGAGCCACTGCAGGGCCCAGCCGGGTTCCGGCACTTCGGCTGAAGCGTGCCGGAGCACGTGGCCGGGCAAACCAGCGTGGCGGCGGCCCCACAAAAAAGGGGCTCCCTGCGAACCCCCCCTCAGGAGAGGCCGTGCAGGAAGACCCGATTCAGTTGGCAATACGGCCCGATTCGGAAGAAGGGCGATCCGGGCGAATGAGGAACGGGAGGATCAGACCCAGTTGCGGGCCACCACTTCGGCCAGATCAACAACGCGTTGGCTGTAGCCCCACTCGTTGTCGTACCAGGAGATCACCTTCACCATGTTGTCGCCCATCACCAGGGTGAGGTCAGCGTCCACGATCGTGGATTCATCAGTGCCGGCATGGTCAGAGGACACCAGCGGCAGATCGGAATACTTGATGATTCCCTTCATGCCGTTCCGTGACGATTCCTCAAGCACCGCATTCACTTCTTCGCGGGTTGTTCCGCGGCTCACCTCCAGCACCAGGTCGACCACCGACACGTTCGGGGTGGGCACCCGCAGGGCGATGCCGTTGAGCTTTCCTTTCATCGGGGGATACACCAGAGCCACAGCCTTGGCAGCGCCAGTGGAGGTAGGAACGATGTTGATGGCAGCAGCGCGGGCCCGGCGCAGATCACGGTGGCTGGCATCGAGGATGCGCTGGTCACCGGTGTAGCTGTGGGTGGTGGTCATCGTGCCTTTGACGATGCCGAAGGCCTGATCGAGCACCTTGACGATCGGAGCCATGCAGTTGGTGGTGCAACTGGCATTGCTGATGATGTCGAAGCCGTCATGGGTGTATTGATCGGCGTTCACACCCACCACGAAGGTGCCGATGCCATCACCTTTCCCGGGAGCGGTGATCAGCACTTTGCGGGCACCGGCCTGAATGTGCTTTCCTGCCCCTTCCTTGTCGATGAACACGCCGGTGGCTTCGATCACCAGATCCACACCCCATTCCTTCCAAGGAAGGTTCAGGGGGTTGCGGTCGGAGAAGCACTTGATGGTGCGTCCATTGACGATCAGGGCGTCATCGGTGTGGCTCACCTTGGCGTCCCGGATCTTGCCGAGCATGGAGTCGTACTGAAGCAGGTGTGCGTTAGTGCGCGGATCGGAGGTGTCGTTGAGGCCGACAATTTCGATGCCGGTGTTCTCGCCGCGGCTCAGCCAGCAACGCATGAAGTTGCGACCAATCCGGCCAAATCCATTGATCGCAACACGCAAAGCCATGGCAACAGCGGGCAAACCCGCTAACAAGGGAGGTTTTGGCTGCCGATCATACAGAAATGGCGCCCCTGCCCCCACGGGAGCCATGCCGGGTGCCACAAGGTGTCTCAGCAGGGACAAGCGGGGATCCTGCCGCTTAAGTTTCGGTTCATCCTGGAGACGCCGTTGGGACTGCTGGTCGATCGCGGGCAGCCTTTGCACTTCATCGGTGTCGGCGGGATCGGCATGTCCGCCCTGGCTGAGATCCTGGTGGAGCGGGGCTTTTCCGTCAGCGGCTCCGACCCCCGCGACAACAGCGTGCTGCAGGCCCTGCGCCGCCGGGGTGTGCGGGTGTTTCAGGAGCAGAGCGCCGCCACCATCGAGGCGATCCGCACCACAGCCGCGGCCGATCCGCAGATCGTGGTGAGCTCCGCCGTTCCCCAGAGCAATCCCGAGCTGGTCGAAGCCCGCCGCGTGGGTCTGTCAGTGGTGCACCGCTCCGATGTGCTGGCGGCCCTGATCAACAGCCAGGACGCGATCGCGATCGCCGGCAGCCACGGCAAGACCACCACCAGCACCATGGTCGCCACCCTGCTGGCCGCCACCGCGAACGACCCCACGGCCGTGATCGGCGGCATCGTTCCAGGCTTCGGCAGCAACGCCCGGGTGGGCAACGGCAGGCTGCTGGTGGCGGAAGCCGACGAATCCGACGGTTCGCTCGTCAAGTTTCGGCCCAGCCTGGGGGTGATCACCAACCTCGAACTCGACCACACCGACCACTACGCCGACCTGGAGGCCCTGATCGGCACCCTGCAGCAATTCGCCTCCGGCTGCGGCCGGCTGCTGACCAACCGGGACTGCCCGGTGCTGCACCAGCATTTCCAGCCCAGCGCCTGCTGGTCGATCGAGAGCGCGGACGGAGCCGACTTCGCCTCCATCGCTGTGGCGGAAGAGGGGGACGGCACCCTGGCCGCGTTCTACGAGCAGGGCACAGAGGTGGGGCAGTTCCGGCTGCCGCTGCCCGGGCGTCACAACCTCAGCAACGCCACCGGCGCCCTGGCCGCCTGCCGGCTGGAAGGGGTGCCGTTCGAAGCGCTCAGCCAGGCCATTCCCTCCCTGAGCGCTCCCGGCCGCCGCTTCGATTTCCGCGGCAGCTGGCAGGGGCGTCTGGTGGTCGACGACTACGCCCACCATCCCAGCGAAGTGAATGCCACCCTGACCATGGCGCGGCTGATGGTGAGCACCGGCCGCAGCCCGCTGCCGGCGGTGCCGCGGCGGGTGGTGGCGGTGTTCCAGCCCCATCGCTACAGCCGCACGGCGGAATTCGGCGAAGCGTTTGCCCAGGCCCTCGGCCAGGCCGATGCTGTGCTGCTGGCGCCCTTGTATGCCGCCGGCGAAGCGCCACTCCCTGGGGTGTCGAGCGGATCGCTGGCGGAGCGCATCGCCGCGCTGCACCCTGCCCTTGAGGTGCGTGTGGCAGCCGACATGCAGCACCTTGCCCAGGACGTGGCGACGCTGAGCCAGGACGGTGATCTGGTGCTGGCGATGGGGGCCGGGGACGTCAACGGGCTGTGGGACCGGCTCAAGGCCCTGCCCGGCGCCGCTGTCGTCACACCCCTGGCTGCCTGAGGGATGGCGGGCGGCGAACCACCGGCCAACCTGAGCGCCCAGCTGCCGCTCGCCGCTCACACCACCTGGAAGGTGGGCGGCCCCGCCGAATGGTTCGGGGAACCCTCCAGTGAGGAAGAACTGCAGGCCATGGCCCGCTGGGCCTGGGAGCGCGGTCTGCCCTGGCGCCTCATCGGCGCGGGCTCCAATCTGCTGATCAGCGACAGCGGCCTGGCGGGCCTGACCCTCTGCTCACGCCGCCTCCAGGGCAGCCAGCTGGACGCCAGCACGGGCCTGGTGGAAGCCAGAGCGGGAGAGCCGATTCCCACCCTGGCGCGCCGGGCGGCCCGGGCGGGCCTGAGCGGGCTGGAATGGGCCGTGGGCATCCCGGGCACCGTGGGGGGTGCTGTGGCGATGAACGCCGGTGCACAGGGAGGCTGCACGGCAGAAGTGCTGCGCGACATCACCGTGGTGGCGCCGGATCCGGGCAGCGTTCCCTTCATCCTGCCGGCGTCGAGCCTGGAGTTCGCCTACCGCCACAGCCGCCTGCAGGAGGAGCCGCTGCTGGTGCTCTCGGCCCGGTTCCAGCTGAGCGCCGGCCATGATCCGCGTGCGATCGACCGGCGCACCAGCGCCAATCTGCAGAGCCGCACCGGAACGCAGCCTTACCACCTGCCCAGCTGCGGAAGCGTGTTCCGCAACCCGGAACCGCTCAAGGCGGGCCGGCTGATCGAGGAACTCGGCCTCAAGGGATGCACGGTGGGCGGCGCCATGGTGTCGCCCATGCACGCCAACTTCATCGTCAACACGGGGGAGGCCACCGCCGCTCAGATCAACCGCCTGATCGAACGGGTGCAGGAGCGGGTGCGTCAGGCCCATGGCCTGGAGCTCCACCCGGAAGTGAAGCGCCTGGGCAGCTTCGATCCGGCAACGATGTCCGATTGAACAGGGTGTCGGCGGGAGGAAAGCCGTTCCAGAGGTGCTGCTGAACGACCGTGGCGGCCCACGTACGCTGTGGCCCCACGACATCGTCCCCATGGCAGGCTTCGGTCTTCCCAACTTCGGCCAGCTCACCGAAGCGTTCCGCAAGGCGCAGCAGATCCAGCAGGACGCCCAGAAACTGCAGGACGAACTGGATGCCATGGAGTTGGAGGGCACCAGTGAGGACGGCCGCGCCAGCGTGTGGCTCTCGGGCAATCAACAGCCCCTGCGGGTCAGGCTGGCTCCCGAACTTGTGGCCTGCGGCGCCGAAGCCACCGAAGCCGCCGCCCTCGAAGCGCTGCGGGCCGCCTACGAAAAATCCACCGCGACCATGAAGGAGCGGATGGAAGAGCTCACCGGTGGGCTCAATCTGACGGGGATGGGGGGCTGAGCCCTTCCTGCTGGCTCTGCCGCAGCCGGCGGCGAGAAGGCTGGCGCTGCCGGCGATCCAGCCGCACCTCGGTCCGCTGTGCCTGAACATCCGGCTCCTGCGTACGGCGCGCTGGCCCTGAGCCACCGGCCGCCAACAACTCCTCCAGGGCCTGCAGGTAGTGGGGGTAACGGTCCCAGTCAGTGCCGACGCAGCAACCGGGATCGCCGCGGTGCAAGCAGTTGCGGTACCGGCACGCACCCAAGCGCAGCGCCTCTCGCATTTCAGGAAACAACGCGGCCAGCCGGGTGGGATCGAGCGGCAGATCCGGCCGGTTGAATCCCGGCGTATCGGCGAGCAGGGCCTCGGATCCCAGCGCGAACAGCTCCACGTGCCGCGTTGTATGGCGGCCACGCTGCAACCGCCCGGACACTGCAGCCACCCGCAGCTGAAGCGCTGGAATCAGGGCGTTCAGCAGGCTGCTCTTGCCCACGCCGGAAGGGCCGCACAGCACGGTGATACCCGGTTTCACCAGCCGCTGCCTCAACAGCTCGAGCCCCTCACCTGTGGCCACGCTCAGGCCGATCGGGTCATACCCCCAGCCCTTCAGGCGAACCAGCCACGCCTCCAGGACGGGGCGGGGCACCAGGTCAACCTTGCTGAGCACAAGCTCCACCTGCAGGTCGGTGGCCTCTGCCGCCAGGAGAAAGCGGGTGATCTGGACGGGATCCGGCTCGGGCTGCGCCAGCGCCACCACCACCAGCAACCGGCTGCAGTTGGCCACGGCGGGCCGCTCCAGCCGGCTGCCGCGAGGAAACAGGCGGCTCACCGCAGCGCGACCGGCGGCCCAGTCGATTCCATCGAGGCTCACCTGATCGCCGACATGGACCTGCTGGCCGCTCTTGCCCAGCCGGGTGCGCCGCACGCACAGCAGTTCGAGCTGATGGTCAGGGCCGGCCCGATCGAGCCAAACCCTGCAGAAATTGGCCTGCAGAGCCACGACCCGGCCGGTGACCGGCTCCTGCTCCACGCTCAGGCCCCGTCGCGGCAGATCAGCAGACGCGCCCCGGCGCCATCGGTGGGCTTCATGCGCAGCACCTCATGCCCCTCTTCGCGGATGCCCTCGCTCACCAGTAACTCAGGGGCGCCTGCGTCAAGATCGACCTGAAGCCAGGCACCGGGCGGCAGCTTTTCAAGCGCCAGCCTCGTGCGCACGAAATTGACGGGGCAAGGTGTGCCGCGCAGGTCAAGGCACTGGGCCGGCGCGGGAGCAGTGGAGGCATCAGCGGGCTTCATGGTGATGGGCAGGCGGCGGCCCTCACCCGAACAGTCCCCCGAAAAGACCGCTCTTGTGCGGGTGTTCCTTGCCGGAATGGTGACCGGCGAGCTGATCGAGCAACTCCCGCTCGTGGCTGGAGAGCTTGGTGGGAATATGCACCTTCACGGTGACGTGATGGTTCCCCCTGGCCACGGGATTCCCCAGCCGCGGCACCCCTTTGTTGTTGAGCGTGAGCGTGGCACCGGGCTGGGTGCCAGCAGGAATCTCCAGGGTTTCCGGACCATCAACGGTGTCGACTTCGATCTTGTCGCCGAGGATCGCCTGGAGATAGCTGATCGTGACATCCGATTGGATGTGGATGCCTTCACGGCGCAGGTGGTCGTGGGCCTGAACGAACAGGTAGACGTAAAGGTCACCGGCCGGACCGCCCCGCTGGCCCGCGTTGCCCTCGCCCGTCACCCGTAGCCGGGTGCCTGAATCGACGCCGGCTGGAATGGTGATGCGCAGCTTCTTCCGCACCTGCTGCACCCCCTGGCCGCCGCAATCGCCGCAGGGATCGGCGATCACCTGGCCGGTGCCTTCGCAGGTGGGGCATGGCGCCACCTGCGTGAAACTGCCGAATGGGGTGCGGGTGGCACGGCGCACCTGGCCGGATCCGGAGCAGGTGCCGCAGGTGGTGGGCCCGCTGCCCCGCTTGGCGCCGCTGCCCTCGCAGGTGGCGCAGGTTTCCAGGTGGCGGATCTGGACATCGCGCTCCTGCCCGAACACGGCCTCGCTGAAACCGATCGTGAGATCAAGGCGCAGGTCATCGCCTTGGCGCGGGCCACGGCGGCGTGGGCCACTGGCACCGCCGGCCCCTCCGAAACCGCTGAAGAAGGTCTCGAACAGGTCGGCGAAGCCGCCCATATCCGTCATGTCGGGGCCGCCGCTGGCGCCGGACACACCCGCTTCACCAAACTGGTCGTAGCGAGCGCGGGTCTGGGGGTCGCTCAGAACCTCATAGGCGCGCCCGATCTCCTTGAAGCGCTCCTCGGCGCCGGGATCCTTGTTGATGTCCGGGTGGAACTGCCTCGCCAGCCGGCGGTAGGAACGTTTGAGGGTGTCGGCGTCGGCATCACGGCTGACACCCAGAAGGTCGTAGTAATCGGCCATCAACTCGGATCCGCGCCGGCCATGGGTTCAGTGTCCCCGTGCGGGGCGTTGGCGGCGTTGGGCCCACCGGCAGGACCGGGGCCCATCGACACCTTCACGAGAGCATGACGGATCACCCGGCCTTCCAGCTGGTAACCGCGCTGCAGTTCGGCGATCACCACGTCCTCCATCACCTCGTCGCTGGGCTCCCGCAGCACGGCTTCGTGCAGGTTGGGGTCGAACGGCTCTCCCTCCACGCGCATCGGCGAGACGCCCAGATTCTTGAACACATCGACCAGCTGTTTGTAGAGCCCCTGGTAGCTGCGATGCACGTCCTGGGCTTCGGGGTTCTGGGGGTCCAGCTGCTGGCGCGCCCGGTCGAAATTGTCGACCACCGGCAGGATCTCCGCGAGCGTGGAGCAGGTGATCTTCAGGCGCAGCTCGTCCTGATCGCGGCTCTGGCGCTTGCGGAAGTTATCGAAGTCGGCGGCGATGCGCATGTATTGGCTGCGCACGCCCTCGTGCTCGGCCTGGAGGCTGCTGAGCGTCGCCTCCAGTTCCTGAATCCGCTGCTCGGGACCACCGGCCTCCGAACCGATGGCATCGGCCTGGGGGGAGGCGTCGGCCGAGGCCGCGGAGGCTTCGAGCTGCGTGATCAATTCATTCGCCTCGCTGGCAAGACCCTCGACATTGGCCTCCGTGGAGGCCGCTTGAGGTGCCTCCGCAGGGGCCTCAGAATCCTGGGAGAAGGAAGAGGCTTCGCCACTCATGCCGGCTGGATCGCAGATCTGACACCAACATGTTGGAGGGTGACGCGTGCCTCCCACAAGCGGCGGAAGCCCGCACCTCGGCATCCGTCACTCACCAGGTGCGCCATGATCGCGGCAAACAAGCAGCCCTTCAGCGTGGATCTGGTCTAGAAAGGGGCCTTGGGTGCGGGAAATCTCAGCCCCACATAGGCATTTCCCCCTAGAGCCGCTTCCTGCCATGACCCTTTCGGCAACCCGTCCGGTGCCGGATGCCATCACCCCCACCCAGCAGCGCTTGGAGGTGGAGTTGTTGCTTGGGGAACGTGTGCTCCGTCCGCAGGAGCTGGAGCAGGCGGATCCAAAAGCGTTTGAGGCCTGCCCTTCGATCGGCAGTGAGAGGTGGCGCGGCTTGGCGAGCTTGCCGATTCGGCGCATCGGGAACCGGCTCGTGTTGGCCGTGCCCACCTTCTGGGGATCGGACCAGCGTCACGAGCTGATGGAGACGATCGCTGGCGACGGATTGGAACCCGATTTGCGTCTTGCTCTAAAGGGCGAAATCGAGGTTGTGCTCAAGGCGAGGCTTGAGGAGCTAGATGCTGCTGTCGCTCGTGATGGTGACGGCTCAGGTGATTCCTTGCCGAACCCCGAAGAGACGCAGCAGGAGGCCCGTGTGGAGCGGGTCTCTTTGCTGGAGAACTTGAGCCTCGAACGGCAGCTCGACGAAGCGCCAGCCGAAGACGATGCCTATATGAATCTTGATGAGGGCATTGCCGCCTCGAGTGCTTCGCCGGTGGTGAGTCTTGTGAATCGGATTCTGATCAAGGCGATCGACAGTGACTCCAGCGATGTGCACGTTGAACCTCAGGAAGAGGGCCTGCAGATCCGCTTCCGCCAGGACGGCGTGCTGCAACCTCTGGAACTCCTGCCAAGAAGCCTCATCCCTGCCATCACCTCACGGCTGAAGATCATGGCCGATCTGGACATCTCCGAACGGAGGATGCCGCAGGACGGCCGCATTCGACGGGTTTATAACGGGCGGACAATTGAACTGAGAGTAAGCACCCTGCCCAGCCGCTGGGGTGAAAAGGTGGTGATGCGGCTGCTGGACAGCTCCGCCACAAAGCTTGGTCTTGACAAGCTGATCAGCTCTCCAGCCATCCTCAATCTGGTGCGCACGCTGGGGTCACGCCCCTTCGGGATGATCCTGGTGACCGGACCAACCGGATCCGGCAAATCCACCACGCTTTACTCCCTGCTGTCGGAGCGTAACGTCCCGGGCATCAACATCTCCACAGTTGAAGACCCGATTGAGTACATGCTCAAGGGCATCACCCAGACCCAGGTGAACCGCGACAAGGGCTACGACTTCAGCAATGCCCTGCGGGCCTTCATGCGGCAGGACCCCGACGTTCTGCTGGTAGGTGAAACCCGCGACGGAGAAACGGCCAAGACTGCGATTGAGGCCGCCTTGACCGGACACCTCGTGCTCACCACCCTCCATTGCAACGATGCCCCCAGTGCGATCGCCCGCCTCAACGAAATGGGCGTGGAGCCCTTTCTGATCAGTGCCTCCCTGTTGGGAATCGTGTCGCAGCGTTTGCTGCGGCACGTTTGCACGAAGTGCCGGGTGGGCTATCACCCCGGCCCTGAAGAGCTCGGCCACTTTGGCCTCCTATCCAGCCCTGATACAAAGGTCACTTTCTACAAAGCCTTTCGGCCTGAACCTGATGCCACCCACGTCTGCAGCACCTGCCAGGGAAGGGGCTACAAAGGCCGCATCGGCGTTTACGAGGTGCTCCAGTTCAACGAAACCATCGCTTCAGCTGTGGCACAGGGGGCGAGCACCGATGTGATCCGCAAGCTGGCCCTGGAAGCCGGGATGAAAACCCTGCTCGGCTACGGCCTGGATCTGGTGCGGGAGGGGCAGACCACACTGGAGGAGGTGGAGCGCATGCTGCTCACCGACACGGAGCTTGAATCGGAACGCCGTGCCAGAGCCCTCACCACCTTGAGCTGCAGCGGCTGCGGGGCCGGGCTCAAGGATGAATGGCTGGAATGCCCCTACTGCCTGACAGAGAGGGCCTGACCCTTGATGCTCTCCCTCAAGCCGTGCAGAATTGCGCAACGTCACGAAGCTTGCTCAACGCCGCGAAGCCCATGGAACTCGTGATTGAAGATTTCATGCGCGAGCTGGTGGAAGCACGCGGCAGTGACTTGCACCTGGCCGCCGGACAACGTCCCTATGGACGGTTCAACGGCGAACTGCGACCGATGCATGAAGAAATTCTCACGGAAGAAACGTGCAACCGGCTGATCTTCTCGATCCTGAACAATGCCCAGAGGAAACATCTGGAGCAAACCTGGGAACTTGATTGCTCCTATGCGCTACGAGGTCTGGCCCGTTTTCGTGTGAATGTCTACAGCCAACGTGGCACCTACGCGGCCTGCCTACGAGCACTCAGCAGCAAGATACCCACCCCTGAGGACCTCCGCCTGCCCGAGGTGGTTGTGGACATTACGGACAGGCCCTCAGGGCTCGTGCTTGTGACGGGACCTACCGGATCCGGCAAAAGCACCACCCTGGCCAGCCTCCTGGATCACATCAATCGCACCAAGGCCTTGCATGTGATCACGATTGAAGATCCAATTGAGTTTACCTATCGAAACAATCTCAGCCTGGTGCATCAGCGCCAGCTGAACGACGACACCAAGAGCTTCAGCAACGCCCTACGTGCCGCTCTGCGAGAAGACCCTGATGTGATTCTGGTTGGTGAGATGCGCGACCTGGAAACGATCCAGCTGGCGATCACGGCCGCAGAAACCGGCCATCTGGTTTTTGCCACCCTGCATACGAGCTCCGCCGCTCAAACAGTCGATCGGATGGTGGATGTGTTTCCCGCCAACCAGCAGACTCAGGTCCGCGCGCAGCTCAGCGGCAGTCTTGCTGCCATCTTTGCTCAGACTCTGTGCAAGCGATTGAATCCTGACCAGCACTCCTGGGGCCGAGTGATGGCGCAAGAAATCATGATCAACACCCCAGCCATCGCCAATCTGATTCGGGAGGGAAAAACGGCGCAGGTTTACTCCCAGATTCAGACCGGGGCTCAACTGAGCATGCAGACCATGGAAAAAGCACTCAGCGAGCTTGTCATGCACGGAGAGATCAGCCTAGAAGAAGCCCGCTCAAAATCCGTCAAACCAGAGGAGCTCAACCGCCTGCTCAGCACCCTTTCCTAATCGTTCCCGAATGGCCTCGTTTCTCGCCACTTACACCACCAGCCGAGGGAACACCAAGGAGCTTCGCGTCAGCGCAGTGGATCTGGCAACCGCACGGCGTGACCTGAGGAAGCGCGGCATCCTCCCGACCACCCTCCAGGCTGTGGGCAGCTCCAGCCCATCTCCGCTCGCAAAGGCAAAGACTCGATCAACACCAACAGTCCAGTTCATCGCCACCTATAGCGGTAGAGATGGCAAGCCCAAGAAACTAAAACTGGCCGCAGTCGATATGACAGCAGCGCGCAGTGAGTTGAGGCGTCGCGGGATCACAGCAACCAAGCTTGTCCAGGATTTCGCAAGAGCGGCTAGCCAGGGAGGCGAGAAACAGCAGGACGGCAGCTTGCTGAACAAGGAAATCAACCTAGGGCCGCTGTTTGAACAGTCACCCGGAGTCAAGGACAAGGCCCTGTTCGCTAGCAAGCTCGCGGCCTTGGTGGATTCCGGCGTTCCGATTGTGCGCAGCCTGACTCTGCTCGCTGCTCAGCAGAAGAATCCAATCTTCAAGCGCGCTCTACAGGCCATCAGTGTCGAAGTCAGTCAGGGTGAAACCCTGGGCAGCTCCATGCGCAAATGGCCAAAGGTGTTCGATCGTTTGAGCATTGCCTTGATCGAAGCGGGTGAGGTCGGGGGTGTGCTTGATGAATCACTGAAGCGATTGTCACTCTTGCTTGAGCAGACCTCCAGACTCCAGAACCAGGTGAAGGGGGCCCTGGGATACCCAGTTGCGGTGCTGGTGATCGCTATAGCTGTTTTTCTGGGGATGACTATCTTCTTAATCCCAACATTTGCGGGCATCTTCGATCAGCTGGGTGCCGATTTACCGCCATTCACCCAATTCATGGTGGACCTCAGCGCTTTACTGCGCTCGCCTTTCTCGATTTACTTGACGGGAATCATCATTCTTGCTGTCATCCTTTTTAGCAAATACTACACAACTCCGCTAGGTAGACGGCAAGTAGATGCAGCCATTCTGAAGATTCCCCTGTTTGGTGATCTCATCCAAAAAACGTCAACGGCGCAATTTTGCCGCACCTTCAGCTCCCTCAGCCGTGCCGGAGTTCCCATCCTCCAGTCACTTGAAATCGTGCGCGACACCGTGGGGAACAGCATTCTCTCTGACGCTATTGACAATTGCCGCGGGGAGCTTCAGAACGGCGTCCTGCTGAGTACCGCCCTCTCCCGCAAGCGCGTCTTCCCCGAAATGGCGTTGAGCATGCTGGTGGTCGGAGAAGAAACTGGTGAGATGGATTCCATGCTCGCCAAAGTAGCTGACTTCTATGAAGATGAGGTTTCAGCTGCCGTCAAAGCGCTCACCTCACTACTAGAGCCCGCCATGATCGTGCTCGTTGGCATCATCGTGGCTTCGATTCTGCTGGCCATGTATCTGCCAATGTTCTCCATTTTTGAAAAGATCAGATAGATCATTACAAGAGGAATATCAGTCATTTGCCATAGGAGTGGGCAAGCTGATTGCAGGCTCTCTCAATGTTTCTCATTCAGAAGAAGCGGCCCTAGCCAGGAACGCTGGATGATCAACGCCTAGTTCGCAGCTGTCGCAAGCTTCGCCTGCTGGGCGATCGCCTGTCCCGCCAGCCAACCGGATGTCCAGCAGTGCTGGAAGTTGAAACCGCCGGTCACCCCATCCACATCCAGCAGTTCGCCGGCAAGGAACAGGCCTGGCTGCTTACGGCTCTCCATCGTGGCCAGGTTCACCTCGCCCAGGGCCACTCCGCCTGCGGTGACGAACTCTTCACCGAACGGGCCCCGGCCACTGACCGCATACCGACTGGCCCGCAGCCCCTCCAGCAGCCGGCGCTGGTCGGCCTTGCCGAAATCGGCCCAGCGCTTCTGCCCGTCCACCCCATGCCGCTCAAGCAGATGCAGCCACAGGCGCCGGCTCAACTCCGGCCAGGGTCTGCAGGCCGCCAGCTGCCGGCGGGGCTGGTCCCGGCGGCAGGCCGCCAGCAGCGCCTCCACATCCGCGGCGGAGCGGCCTCCGCACCAGTTCACCGTCAAGCGGGCCTGATAGCGATGGTCCTTGAGGGCACGGGCCGCAAAGGCGGTGAGGCGCAGTGTGGCAGGGCCGCTGAGCCCCCAGTGGGTGAGCAGCACGATGCCGCTCTGGCGAAAGCGTTCCCCTCCCGGCACGTCCAGCTCCAGTTCCACCGGATCCATCACCACGCCACTGAGCGCCGCCAGGGGATTGGCCTCCAGCGCGAGGGTGAACAGCGAGGGCACCGGGGGCACCAATTGATGGCCAAGCCCGGCGGCCAGCTGGCGTCCGCTGGGGTGGCCGCCGGTGGCCAGCAGCAACCTCTGGCAGCGCAAGGGCTGCTCGCGGTGGCGCACCTGCAGGGCGAAGCCGCCCGCCGCTGAGGCCTCAGCCCCCCGCAGCGCGGCGCCACGCCAGACCGTGACACCGGCCGCCGCCGCCGCCGTTTCCAAGGTTCTGACCACGGAGCTGGAGCGGTTACTGCGGGGAAACAGCCGCCCATCGGGCTCCTCCACCAGCTCAAGGCCATGGTCTGCGAACCAGCGCAGCGTGTCACCGGTGGCGAAGCGGCTGAAGGGCCCCAGCAGCGCCCGCGCCCCGCGGGGGTAGTGACCCACCAGGGCGCGCGGATCCCAGCAGGCATGGGTGACATTGCAGCGGCCGCCGCCGCTGATCAGCACCTTGCCGAGGGGTTGATCGGTGGCCTCCAGCAGCAGCACCCCCGCCAGTCCGGCCTCCGCGGCCGTGATTGCGGCCATGTAGCCGGCCGGGCCACCACCGGCCACCACCAGGGGGCACTCAGAAGGCAGCATGGGGAGATGGCAGAGGGTGAGTTGCAGGTGGGGCGGAAGCTGCCCGCGCACCGGTTCAGTGTGGCGCCGATGATGGACTGCACCGACCGGCACTTCCGGGTGCTGATGCGGCAGATCACCCGCCGCAGCCTGCTCTACACCGAGATGGTGGTGGCCCAGGCGCTCCACCATGGCCGGCGGGAACGGCTGCTGGACTTCGACCCCAGCGAAAAGCCGCTGGCCCTGCAGGTGGGCGGGGATGACCCCACGCTGCTGGCGGAGGCCGCCGGCCTGGCCGCCGCCTGGGGCTACGACGAGATCAATCTGAATGTGGGCTGCCCCAGCGAGAAGGTGCAGAAAGGCCGCTTCGGGGCCTGTCTGATGGCGGACCCTGAGCAGGTGGCCCGTTGTGTGGAGGCGATGGCCGCGGCCAGCCCCTTGCCCGTCACGGTGAAGCACCGGATCGGCATCGATGAGCGCGACAGCTACGCGGAGCTGCTGGCCTTTGTGGAGCAGCTGGCCGGGGCCGGCGCCGCCCGGTTTTCCGTGCATGCCCGCAAGGCCTGGCTGACGGGGCTCGACCCCAAGCAGAACCGCACCGTGCCGCCCCTGCGCTACGACCGGGTGCACCAGCTCAAGCAGGAACGGCCCGACCTGACGATCGAGCTCAATGGAGGGCTGCAGGATCTGGAGGCATGCCGGCCCCACCTCCAGCACCTCGACGGCGTGATGGTGGGGCGGGCGGCCTATGAGCATCCGCTGCGCTGGACCAGGGTCGACGCGGACCTGTTTAGCGACGGCACAGCGCCGATCGCCACGTCCTCAAGCGTGGTGCGCGGTCTGGTTCCCTACGCAGAGCGGTGGTGCACCGGCGGTGGCCGCCTGTGGCCGATCGCCCGGCACCTGGTGCACCTGGTGGAGGGCGTTCCAGGGGCCAGACACTGGCGCCGGCGGCTGGGGGAAGCCGCCGGCCGGGCCACTGCCGGGGCCGAGGTGCTGGAGCAGGCCTGCCGTGAACTGGAGGATCAGGGGCTCTGAGGGCTCCTGTCTCCCCGACGGTCCGGCGTGAGGCGTTGCAGTTCCAGGGGCTGAGGCTCCAGGCGCTGCGCTATCGCGCGCTGGGGTTCAGGCAGGGCACGGGCGCTTATTGAAAGCGGCTGCGATCTTCCCAGCCACGGCTGCCACGCTCTGAAGCGCCACGGTCGGAGCTGCCGCGGTCGGAGGAACCCCGGTCAGAGCCGCCCCGATCGCCGTAGCCCCCCCCTCCATAGCCGCCACCGCCATATCCACCACCACCACCGCCACCGGCATAGCCGCCGCTGCGACGCGGCCCGCCGCTGCCGCGGGGCTCGGCCTTGTTGATGCGCAACGGGCGGCCCATGAGCTCCACGTTCTGCAGGCCGTCGATGGCCTTGCTTTCCGTGGCCTCATCGGCCATCTCCACAAAGGCAAAGCCGCGTTTACGTCCTGTGTCCCGCTCGAGGGGGAGAGAACAGCTCACGACTTCGCCGAAAGGCGCAAACAATTCAGCCACATCTTCCTGCTCAGCGCGGAAGGGGAGGTTGCCGACGAAAATGCTCACTGACCGTAGAAACCGATTGGACCGAGAACAGGGGCCTTGATGGCATCAACCTCGACGGCCTCGGAAAGAACCCATCGGAGGTGACAGCCCAACCCTAGGACCGCCATTCTCTGCTTCAAGGGTTTTCCGCTGGAATCGGATCGAGCCGCTGGCGCATCAGGGCGAGTTGTTCACGCACCCGATCGAAGCCCGTGCCCCCTTCGCTGCGACGTGCGCGCACCACCTGCCGCGGCTCGATCGCGGCATACACATCCGCCTCAAAGGCGGGATGCAACGCCTGCCAGCGCTCCAGCGGCAGCTCTCGCAGCAGCAGACCTTCCGCAAGGCAGCGCTTCACCAACCCGCCCACCAGCTGGTAAGCCTCGCGGAAGGGAACATCGCGAGCCACCAGATAGTCGGCCACATCGGTGGCGTTGGAAAAATCAGCGGCCACTGCCTGCTCCAGGCGCTCCGGACGAAACCGGATGCCTTCCTCCAGCAGGATCGCCATCGCCTCGAGGCAGTCTTCGGTGGTGCGCACCACATCGAAGAGCGCTTCCTTGTCTTCCTGAAAGTCTTTGTTGTAGGCCAGGGGCAATCCTTTGATCATCGTGAGCAGGGCCTGAAGATGGCCGAACACGCGGCCCGCCTTGCCCCGCACCAGTTCCGGTACATCCGGATTCTTCTTCTGAGGCATGAGGCTGCTGCCGGTGGCACAGCGGTCGGTGAGGGCCACGAAGCCGAATTCCTCGCTGGCCCAGAGAATCACCTCCTCCGCCAGGCGGCTGAGGTGGGCCAGGATCAGGCTGGCTGCCGCACTGAATTCCACGGCGAAGTCGCGGTCGCTGACGGCATCGAGGCTGTTGGCATAGATCGCCTCAAAGCCCAGCTCTGCGGCCGTCTGGCGGCGATCGATCGGCACGGGGGTACCCGCCAGGGCCGCCGCCCCCAGCGGGCAGATGTTCACCCGACGCCGCACATCTCCCAGGCGTTGCCGGTCACGCGCCGCCATCTCCACGTAGGCGAGCAGATGGTGAGCGAGGGAGAGCGGCTGGGCCCGCTGCAGGTGGGTGTAGCCGGGGATGAGCGTGTCAACGTGCTGCTCTGCCTGGGCCAGCAGCGCATGCTGGAACCGCAGCAGAGCCCGATCGAGCCCGTCGATCTTCTGCCGCAACCAGAGCCGCAGATCGGTGCCCACTTGATCGTTGCGGCTGCGGCCGGTGTGCAGCTTCTTGCCGAGCGGACCGATCAGGGCGATCAGCCGGCGCTCGACGGCGAAGTGGACATCCTCTGCCTCCAGGCCGGGATTGAAGCCGCCCGCGGCCGCTTCCGCCCGCACCAGTTCCAACCCCTCGATCAGCCGCTCTGCCTCCGCCGTGGTGATCACGCCGCAGCGGCCGAGCATGCGGGCATGGGCCACCGAACCGTCCAGATCCTGCGGCAGCAGCGCGATATCAAAGCCGATCGAGGCGTTGAAGCGCTCGATCGACGGGTGCAGGCCCTCCTCGAAACGGTCGCTCCAGCTGCCGTCGGCACCGCCGGACACCCCCCGACCGCGCGCTGAAGGGGAAGACTCTGTGGCCATGTCCGCCGAGGCTTGTCGTCAGGCAAAGCTTTGCACCCGGCGGCCGGGGGCTTCAGCCCGGCAGTGCCGGCAGCATCACCTCATCGCGCACCTTCAGCACCACCATCGAGGCGTCGTCCTGGAGCTGACGATCGGAGCCCACAAAACGATCCAGACGGGTGAACAGCTGATCGAGAATCCCCTGCGCTCCCAACCCGGAGCGGCAGGAGCGATCGAAGGCCCGCATCAGCCGGGTTTCGTCGAAACGTTCATTGCCGACTCCCGCCGCCTCGGTAACGCCATCGGTGTAATACAGGAGCACGTCGCCCGGCTCCAGCACCAGGCGCTCGCAGCCGTATTCGGCCTCGGGCTGCAGGCCGATCAGCAGGCCAGGGGCATCGAGGCGTTCGAGCGTGTGGCCCTGGCGGCGCCAGATCAGCGGCGGGTTGTGCGCCGCATTGGCGTAGCGCAGCACGTGGGTGCGGGGGTCGTAGTCGGAATAGAAGAGCGTCACGAACCGGTGCGAATGGGCCAGGTCTTCCTGCGCCAGCTGGTTGAGATCCCGCAGGATCCGGTCCGGCGCGTGGCCGCTCAGCACCTCCGACCGCAGCATGCCCCTCAGCAGGGTCATCAGCAGGCCGGCCGGGATCCCCTTGCCCATCACATCGCCCATCACCAGCGCCCAGCGCTCGGTTTCACGGCGCCGTCCCACCAGCTCGGGGCGGGTAGGGATGAAGTCGTAGTAGTCGCCGCCGACGCGGAAGGCCGGCCGGCAGCGGGCTGCCAGGTCCACCCCTTCGATCACGGGGCACTGATCGGGCAGCAGCTGGGACTGGATCTCGGCGCCGGTGCTGAGCTGGCGATCAAGGCGCTCATGCAGGCGCATGTCCTCCTGCAGCACCTCGTTTTCAATCGCGACGCCGGTGAGATCGGCCACCAGCTGCACATGGCGCCGGTGCACATCGCTCCAGCTGGGCCCATCGCCCTGAGTGGAGCCGAACACATAAAGCCGGCCGCGCTGATGGTTGCGGGCCACCACCGAAGTGCCGAACATCGGCACCTGGCCCAGCAGGCGGCGCATCTCCAGATCCAGCTGGGCCACCACCGCGTCATCGCCGGCGCCGGCGGCCAGATCCTGATCGCTGAGCCCGGCCAGATGGCTCACCAGATGCCGGCAGCGCTCCGGTGGCGAGGCATGCAGTTGCTCGCGCCAGAGGCGGCCATCGGAGTGAAACACCACCAACAGGCTGCCCTCCGCCTCCACCAGCCGGGAGCAGACCAGGGGCACCAGCTCCAGAAAGCGGTTGAAATTGGTAAAACTGCGCAGGGCAAAAGCCAGCGACGCCAGCAGCTCCTGGTTGCGCCGCTGCTCCCGGCTGAGGCTGTCGAGCAGCTGCCTCAGCGAAGCGGATGCCGACAGGGTGCCATGGGCCCGCGGAGGGGGCGGAGGCACACGGGAGGGCGGCGTACTGCTCACGGGAGCGGCCGGGGGAACGAAGAGTAGCAGTGGTGCGCGTTAATCGCTGAGCGCTCGTGATGCGTCTAACCGGGTGGCTGGCATCACCGGTTGAACCGCAGAGAAGCCGCCCCCGAGCGGAGGGGCAGTCACCGCCACCTCCGGCTCAGACAGCCAGCAGCGCCTCGACGAACTCGAAGCTGTTGAACGGCCTGAGGTCGCGGATGCCCTCGCCCGCACCCACGAAGCGGATCGGCAAGCCGGCCTCGGAGGCCACCGCCAGGGCCACGCCCCCGCGGGAACTGCCGTCGAGCTTGGTGAGCACCACGCCGGTGAGGCCGGCGGCGCTGGCGAAGGCCATGGCCTGCCGCAGGCCGTTCTGGCCCTGGCTGGCATCGAGCACCAGCAGCGATTCCACGCTGGCCTGGGGCGCCAGGCGATCGACGATGCGGCGCACCTTGCTGAGTTCCTCCATGAGGTTGTGCTTGGTCTGCAGGCGACCGGCGGTGTCGACCAGCACCAGTTCGGTGCCCTTGGCACTGGCGGCACCGATGGCATCGAAGACCACGGCTGCCGGATCGGCGTTGGCGCTCGGGTTGGCGATCACTGGAACCCCGCTGCGTTCCCCCCACACCGTGACCTGCTGCACGGCAGCGGCCCGGAAGGTGTCGGCCGCGGCGATCAGGCAGCTGTAGCCACTGCGCACCGCCAGGTTGGCCAGCTTGCCGAGGGTGGTGGTCTTGCCGACGCCGTTGACTCCCACCAGCAGCCACACGTTCAGGCGATCGCGCTGCGGGGCCAGCAACGCCGTGCCGCTGGCCTGGATCGGTGCCTCCAGCACCCCCCGCAGCTGTTCCTTGAGAAAGCGCAGCCCCTCGCCCGGATCCACCACCTCCTGGTTGAGACGCTGCCGCAGGGCCTCGAGCACCTGATCGGTGGCCTTCACCCCCACATCGGCACGCAGCAGCAGGGTTTCGAGCTGCTCAAGCACCTCCGGGGTGAGCGGATCATCCCCGAGGGTTTCCAGCATCTGGCTGACAAAGCCCTGGCGGGTCTTCTCCAGACCGCGCCGCAGCCGGCCCAGCCAGTCGATCTCCTCGAGCGACACCTGATCGGCGCGCACGCCCTGGGCCGCCAGCACCTCCACCGACCAGGTGAAGGCTTCATCGAACGCTCCCAGCTGGGGAGCGGCGGTGTCGGCAGCCGGGGCAGCAGCAGCGCTGGCAACCCTGGCGCCGGTGGAGTCGGCGGTGGCACTCTCCGGCTCCGGCCGTTCCAGCAACTCCTGCTGGCGCTCGCGGCGCTGGGCCGCAGCCTGCTCAAGCAGCGACAGTGCGGGCGCCGGTTGTGGCGGCGCGGCAGCGGCTGCGGGCGGGGCCGGGGCCGGGAGCCTGGCCTCAGGTTGAGGCTCAGGGGGCACCGCTTCAGGAGCGGGCGCGGGTTCCTCCTGCGCAGGCGGGGCAGCGGAGGGTAGAGCCCCAGACCCTTGCTCGGCCGCAACCGCCTGCAGCTCGGCGGGGGGCTCCTTTTGCCTGGCCGCATCCTGCTGGGCCTTCAGCCGGGCATAGGCCTCGCGCGCCCAGGCAAGAGCGTCCTGATCGACGGCGGGTGCTGCAGGGGCGCCGGTTTGGGCCGGGGCAGAAGGGGCAGGGGCTGGAGCAGCAGAAGCGGAGCCAGCCTCAGCAACTTCAGATGCTGAGGCGCTGCTCTCCTGGCTGGCGGATGACCCGCGCTCGGAAGGCTCAGGGGTGGAGGAATCTGAGGTGGAGGGATCACCGGCGGGTCGTTCGTCCTGAGCGGGAGCGGCCGTCGTCGGTGCAGCAGATTCAGCTTCAGCCGCAGACGGGGCAGGAGCCGCCACGGGCTGGGGGGCGGATTGGCGCCGGAACCAGTCGAAAACCATGCCTGCCTCAGGGGGCCGCGGTGGTGAACCGCCGCAGAACGCCGTTGATCATCCGCCGTCCCTGCTCGTCGCTGTAGCGGTTGGCCAGATCGACGGCCTCATTGCAGGCCACGGCCGCCGGCGTGCCGAAGGTGTCGAGGTCGACGGCGGCCAGTCGCAGGATGTCGCGGTCGATGCGCGGCAGGCGCTTCAGCCGCCAGCCCTCCATCACCTCATCGAGGCGGCGATCGAGGTCTTCGCGGTGATCGAGCACAGCCCGCGCCCGCTCCACCGCGCCGCGGCGCACATCTTCCTGGTCGGCCAGCATCAGCAGGCGCGGCAGTTCAAGGCCCGCTGACAGGCGGTTGATCGCCTGCTCGGCGTGAGCCAGACCGCGCTGCAGGTGACCGCGCACGCGCACCACCTGATCGGCGGCATCGACCAGTTCGCTGTCGAGCAGTTGCTGCTGCGCCTGCTCCAGGTCGAGCGCGGCATTGTCGAGGGCTTCCCGCACGCACTGGCTGAGGCTGGCGAGGGCCTGGTGCAACAGCCCTTCAAGCGAAAGGTCGGCGGCGGGAACGCGATCGCTCACCTGGCCCAGCATCAACAAAGCCAGTTCTCTGGAAACGGAGCGACTCTGCATCGGATCGTCAGAAGGGGTGAACCCCCTCAGGCCTTGGTGGAGGAGGGGGCGGTGAACACAGGGGCCCGCAGTTGGGCCAGCAGGCTGGAGAAGCTGCGGTTGCCCTGACCACCGCGCTCATCATCGGGGCTGACGATCCCCGCCGAAATGATCGTGCGGAAGGCATCTTCCACCGAGAGGTCGAGGTCGCGGACGGATTGCTCGGGCACCACGGCATACCAACCGGTGGTGGGGTTGGGCGCCGTGGGGATGAACACGCTCAGCATCGGTTGATCGGACGTGCTCTGCATGGCGGCTCCGAGTACACCGGTGACGAAACCGACGGCGAAAAGGCCCTTACTGGGGTACTCGACCAGCACCACCCGGCGAAAGCGGGTGGAGTTGCTGCGGAACACGGTTTCCAGCAGCTGCTTGAGCGTTTTGTAGACCGAACCCGCCAAGGGGATGCGCTGCAGGGTGCCTTCGCCGAAATCGAGCAACCAGCGGCCCACGATGTTGCGGGCCATCAGGCCGATCAGCAGGATGCCGAGCAACGGCACCAACAGACCCACGCCGAGATTGATCAACTCCTGCAGGAGCGGACTCAGCGTATTGAAGGGATTGAATTGCTTCGGGATCGTGGTGAGAAAGGCGAGCACGAAGCGGCTCACCGTGGTGGCCAGCCAGATCGTGGTGGCGAGTGGAATCACCACCAGCAGACCGGCGATCAGGTCGTTCTTGAGGTCCTGGCGAAGACGGTTCCCCAGGGGTTCATCAGTGCGGGGATTCGATTGCACCAAGAGCGGGCCGGAACGACCGGACATCAAAAAGCAGACTTCAACCTAGCCAGCCACCAGGGACGCCGTTAAGCGGCGGCCCATCTCGCCACAGAACTTCCGAGGCTCAGAGCACCGCGGCGAGTGCCACCAACGTGAACGCCACGGCCAGCACCACCGCTGAAGCGGTGCCGTTGAAACGGCGCTGGTTGAGGGCCAGCACGCTGGAGCGTTCCTCCTGCTTCAGCTGGTCCTGCATCTGCTGCAACTGGCGGTCGATGAAGCCGCGCGCCGCCTGCTGCTTCTGCTCAGGCGTGGCCTGGGGCGGCACCTGGCCCGCCTGCTCGGCCTGACGCACCAGTTGCTCAATCACCTGGGGATTGGTGCTCTGCTGCTTGGCCATCTCCAGCTGGCCACGCTTGGTGGCCAGGCTCTGCTCAGTCTGGGCGGTGATCGAGCCATCGGCGCTCACCGTGACCGGCACTGCCACAGCCAGGCCGATCGCCAGCACCGCTGCCACGACGGTGACCACCCAGCGCAGGGGTGTGCGGCCCTCGTGGGACACATCAAGGCGGCAGCCCAGCAGGATCAGCAGCAGACCCACCAGCGCCATCGGTGCCTGGCTGATCAGCCGTTCCACCAGCAGCTGCTGGAAGGTGGGATCCTCCCAGCTGCCGATCAGGATCACGGAGGTGAGCTGCAGGGCCAGCAGCACCACCAGGGTGAGACCGAGCCAGCGCAGCAGCACGCCGAAACGTCCGGAAGAGGCGGAGATCACAGCAGAATGACGGTGATGCGCAACTGTACGGGTGGGATCTAAGCCCGACCAGGAACGCCTGTCTCCCGCAGCCCTGGCGGCAGCCCTCAAACAGCAGGCCCAACTGCTGGGATTCGCCCCCGTGGGGCTGGGCGTCGCCGAGCCGGATGAACGGATGCAGCTGCGCACGGCGGCCCTGCAGCGCTGGCTGGCCGCAGGCCACCACGCCTCGATGAACTGGATGGCCGATCCGCGCCGGGCGGAAATCCAGCGGCTGCTGCCTGGGGTTCGCAGCCTGCTGGCGGTGGGGCTCAACTACAACGTGGCCGCGATCCGCACCCCCGGCCGGCCGGCGATCGCCCGCTACGGCTGGGGTCGCGACTACCACCGGGTGATCGACAGCCGCCTGCGCCAGCTGGGCCGCTGGCTGGAGCAACAGGCTCCGGAGGTGCGCTGGCGGGCCTGTGTCGACAGCGCTCCCCTGCTGGACAAGGCCTGGGCCGAGCAGGCCGGCCTGGGTTGGATCGGCAAACACGCCAACCTGATCCACCCCCGCCGGGGCTCCTGGTTCCTGATCGGCCATCTGCTCAGCACGCTGGAGCTGCCTGCGGATGCTCCGGCCGAGCCACTATGCGGGCGCTGCAGCCGTTGCATCGACGCCTGCCCCACCGGCGCCATCACCGAGCCGTTCGTGGTGGACGCGCGGCGCTGCATCGCCTTCCACACGATCGAAAGCCGCGAGCCGCAGCTGCCGCCGGCGATCAGCGCCGCCATGGCTCCCTGGGTGGCCGGCTGCGACATCTGCCAGGACGTCTGCCCCTGGAACGACCAGGACCTGCCCGTGTCCAGCGATCCCGACCTGCAGCCGCGCGCCTGGATGCTCAACCTGCAGCCGGAGGAGGCGCTGCAGTGGAGTGACGACGACTGGGATGAGCGGCTGCGGGCCTCGGCCCTGCGCCGCATCAAGCCGTGGATGTGGCGGCGCAACCTGCGGGCGATGCTGAGGCTGGGCACGCCCGGCCCTGCCAGCTGACAGTGCCCGCCTGAAAAAGAGAGGCCATTCGCCTGCAGAAGTCAAGAACCGCCGCTCTAGGGTGAGTTCTGGAATGGAACGCCCGGCATGGCCCCGCGCTGGTTGGCGAGTCTTACGGCAGCACCGTTCACGTTTTCCGTTCTGGCAGGGTCGGTGCCGCCGGCCTTCGCGCTGGTCCCTTACGCCTATGTGCCGCAGACCGCGGAGTTGGAAGCGGCAGGGCTGGGCATCGCCCAGGCGGCCAGCCGCCTGCTGCGCCTGGGCCAAGCGGAGGATGCGGCCCGTCTGGCGGCCCTCACCGTGCAGCTGCTGCCTGGCGATCCGCGCGGTTGGGTGCTGCTGGCGGAAGCCCAGCTGCGCAGCAACCAGAGCAAGCAGGCATCGGCTTCGTTGGCGCGGGCCAAGCAGCTCGATCCACGCAACCCCGGCATCTGGTTCGCCGAAGGCTCCCTGGCCCTGCGCGATGGTCAGCCGCAGCAGGCGGTGGGGCTGCTGGAGCAGGGCCTGCGCCTGGATGGGCGCAACGCTGGCGCCCACTTCGATCTCGGCAACGCCCAGCTGCTGCTCAACAACCCCCAGGGGGCCCTGCTGGCCTTTGAGCGTGCCTCCGGGCTGCGCAAGGGCTTCTGGGAGGCGATCAACAACCAGGGGCTGGTGCTCTATGAGCTGGGCCGCCGCGGCGAGGCGATCGAACGCTGGCGCCAGGCCCTGCAGATCAACGCCAAGGCGGCGGAACCGATGCTGGCGCTGGCAGCCGGCCTCTCCGCCGCCCCGGACGGACAGAGCGAAGCGCGGAGGCTCGCCAGCGAGGCCCTGGCGATCGAACCCAACTACGTGCTTGACGCCTATCAGAAAGAACAACTCTGGGGGCCCCGCCTGCGTGCCAGCACCAAGACCCTGCTCAGCCATCCCGACCTGAAGGCCGCTGTGGACAGGGCCAATGCCAATGCCTCAGGCACCATGGAGACGGAAGAAGAACCCTCCACCTGAGCAGCCACCAGCAGCTGGGCCCGCCAGGCAGCATCTGTAGGCTGAGCCCCTTCCGCCCCCAGACCCCCGAACCGGATGGCAGAGGAGCGCGTCCAACCGATCTCCCTGCATCAGGAGATGCAGCGGTCGTACCTCGAATACGCGATGAGCGTGATCGTGGGCCGGGCCCTGCCGGATGTGCGCGATGGCCTCAAGCCCGTGCAGCGGCGCATCCTGTTCGCCATGCACGAGCTGGGTCTCACCCCGGACCGGCCCTACCGAAAATGCGCCCGGGTGGTGGGTGATGTGCTTGGTAAGTACCACCCGCATGGCGACCAGGCCGTGTACGACGCGCTGGTACGCCTCGTGCAGACCTTCGCCAGCCGCCATCCGCTGCTCGATGGCCACGGCAACTTCGGCTCGGTCGACGACGACCCGCCAGCGGCGATGCGCTACACGGAAACGCGCCTGGCACCGATCGCCAATCAGGGGTTGCTCGATGAAATCGGCAACGACACGGTTGATTTCGCCCCCAACTTCGATTCCTCCCAGCAGGAACCGACCGTGCTGCCCGCGCAGCTGCCCTTCCTGCTGCTGAACGGCTGCTCGGGCATCGCCGTGGGCATGGCCACCAGCATTCCGCCCCACAACCTGGGCGAAGTGGTGGACGCCCTGATCGCCCTGATCCGCAAGCCCGATCTCAGCGACGACAAACTGCTCGAACTGGTCCCCGGCCCCGACTTTCCGACCGGCGGCGAAGTGCTCACCGGCAGCGGCGTGCGCGACACCTACCTGAACGGCCGCGGCAGCATCCCGATGCGGGGGGTGGCCCACATCGAGGAGGTGCAGCCCGGCAAGGGGCGCCACCGCCGCGGCGCCGTGGTGATCACCGAACTCCCCTACCAGCTGAGCAAGGCGGGCTGGATCGAGAAGCTGGCGGAGCAGGTCAACGACGGCAAGATCGGTGGCATCGCCGACATCCGCGACGAGAGCGACCGCGATGGCATGCGGGTGGTGGTGGAGGTGCGCCGCGACGGGGAGCCCGCCAAGGTGCTGGCCGAACTGCAACGCCG
The DNA here is from genome assembly GCF_056633115.1 of Marcopretia estuarina LEGE 06307. Lineage (NCBI taxonomy): Bacteria > Bacillati > Cyanobacteriota > Cyanophyceae > Synechococcales > Prochlorococcaceae > Marcopretia > Marcopretia estuarina. The sequence continues at coordinate 126,499 of NZ_JBSJOY010000002.1, forward strand.
CACGGCCCTGCAGAGCAATTTCGGGGCGATCATGCTGGCGCTCGTCCACGGCCAGCCGCTGCAGCTGAGCCTGCGGCAGATCCTTAACCATTTCCTGGAGTACCGGGAACACACCCTGATCCGGCGCACCAACCACGCCCTGCGCCGCACCGAAGACCGGCTGGAGGTGGTGGAGGGTCTGATCCGGGCGCTCGATGCCCTGCAGGAGGTGATTGCCCGGATCCAGGCGGCCAAGGATGCCGCCACGGCCAAGGCGAGCCTGCAGGTCCACTTTGATCTGAGCGAACGGCAGGCCGAGGCGGTGCTGGCCATGCCGCTGCGGCGCCTCACCAGCCTGGAGCAGGACGGCCTGCGGCAGGAGGCCGCTGAGCTGGCACAGGAACGGGAGCGGCTGCGGCACCTGCTCGACGACCGCCAGGCCCTGCTCGACGCCATGGTGACTGAGCTGAAAAGCCTGAAGAAGCGCTATGCCACGCCCCGGCGCACGCGTCTGGTGGCCGGCGGCGATGCCCTGGTGGCACAGCGTGCCGCTGCCACCCGACCCACCACCGAGCTGCAGCGGCAGCAGGCGCTCGACGCCCTGCCCGGCGATGGTCGCCTGCTGATCCAGGCCGATGGCCAGGTGCGGATCGTGGGCCCCCAGCTGCTCGGCCGCCTGCATCTGGAGGAGGCCGCCCCGCTGGGTGAGCACCCGTCCCCGGCGCGGCTGATCCTGGCGGTGAGCGATAAACCGGCCGTGCTGGCCTTCAGCGCCGGTGGGCGGGTGGCCCTGCTGCGCTGGGAGTATGCCGGACAGCAGCAGGGGGGCCTGGAGAAGTTCCTGCCCGAGAGCCTGCTCGATGACCCGATCATTCAGGTATTGCCACTCCCGGCACAACCCGAGGGCAGCCTGGGCCTGCTGAGCAGCGACGGCCGTTTCAAGCGGCTGCCGATCGACGCGTTTCTCGAGCTGTCCGGCCGTGCCGCCACCGTGCTCAAGCTGAAGGACGGCGTGGTACTGCGCCGTGTGGTGCCCTGCAGCGACGACCAGGACCTGGTGGTGGGCAGCAGCTCCGGGCGCCTGCTGCGCCTGCAGCTGACCGACGCCGACGTGCCGTTGATGGGGCGGGCGGCCCAGGGCCCCCTGCTGCTGCGGCTGCTGCCCGGCGAGACGATTGCCGGTGCCTGCGCCCCCCGCTCGGATCAGGACGTGGTGCTGGCCAGCCGCCTGGGACGGATCAAGCGCCTGCGGCTGGAGAGTCTGAGGCGGTGCCAGCGGGGCGAGCTGGGCCAGATCGGCCTGCGCTTCCTCGATCGCAGCGACGCCCTGGTGGACCTGCAGGTGTGCGGAACGTCCACCCTGGGGGTTGTGCTGAGCCCGACCCGCAGCTTCCGCCTCGATCCAGCCACGCTTTCGGCCCAGAACCCCGACGAACCCGGCGAACTGCCGCAGCCACTGGCGGCCGGCGACAGCGTGCAGGCCCTGGTACCACTGATCAACTGATTTCCGAGGGCTGAGCTGACCTGCTGATCCTCAGGGCCCCGGCAGCAAGGCTCAGGGCTTGGTGGCCGCCAGGCCTGAGGGCTCCAGCATCAGCTTGCTGGAGCGGACGGCGTCGTCCATGGGAATCGGGTAGTTGCCATCGAAGCAGGCGGTGCAGAAATGGGAGGAATGGTCGTGGGCGGCCTCCAGCATTCCCTCCTGGCTGAGATAGGCGAGCGAATCGACGCCGAGGTGGGCAGTGATCTCTTCAAGGGTGAGCCGGGCAGCGATCAGCTGCTCCTGGTTGTCGGTGTCGATGCCGTAGAAGCAGGGATGGGTGACCGGCGGCGAACTGATGCGCATGTGCACTTCGGTGGCGCCCGCATCCCGCAGCGCCATCACCAGCTTGCGGCTGGTGGTGCCGCGCACGATTGAGTCGTCGATCACGATCACCCGCTTGCCGGAGAGCACATCCGGCAGGGGATTGAGCTTGACGCGGATGCCCGCCTCCCGCATCGCCTGGGTGGGCTGGATGAAGGTGCGGCCCACATAGCGGTTCTTGATCAGCCCATCGGCGAAGGGGATGCCACTGCCCTTGGAGAAACCGATGGCAGCAGGGATGCCGGAATCGGGCACGCCGATCACAATGTCCGCCTCCACGGCGGATTCGCGCGCCAGCATCTCACCGATGCGATGGCGGTAGCTATACAGGGATTCGCCGAAGAAGCGGCTGTCGGGCCGGGCGAAGTAGATCATCTCGAAGACGCACAGCTTCGCCGGCTCCTCGATCCAGCGCACCCGCTCGGGCACCGGCTCGCCCGCCCGGAAGTGAATCAGTTCGCCTGGGCCCACATCGCCGTCGTAGGAGGCGCCGATGATGTCGAGGCCGCAGGTTTCGCTGCTGAGCACCCATTGCCCCTGGTGCTTGTCGCCCATGTGGCCGAACACCAGCGGGCGCACCCCATAGCCATCGCGCAGGGCGAACAGACCGTCCGGGGTGCCGATCGCCAGGCTGAAGGCGCCGCGGCAGCGGCCGGCGGCCTGACGGATCGCGGCGCTCCAGCCCAGACCTCCATCCACGGCCTCCTGAAGCGCGAAGGCGATCAGCTCCGAATCGGTGGTGGAGGTGAATTCACCGGCGAGATGGTCGAGGGCCTCGCGCAACTCGTTGGCGTTGACCAGATTGCCGTTGTGCGCCAGGCCGAAGGGCCCGAGGCGGGTCATCAGCACCACCGGCTGGGCGTTGCAGACCCGGCTGCTGCCGGTGGTGGAATAGCGGTTGTGGCCGATCGCCAGGTCGCCTGGCATGCGCTCCAGCACGTCCTGATCGAACACCTGGCTGACCAGGCCCATGTCTTTGTGGAGCCGGATCTTGGCGCCGTTGAACACGGCGATCCCAGCCGACTCCTGCCCCCGGTGCTGCAGCGCGTAGAGGCCGAAGTAGGTGAGGTTCGCCACCGGCTGGCCGGTGGCATAGACGGCGAACACGCCGCAGGCCTCCTCCATGCGATCGGGACGCTCTGCCTCCGCTGCTGCAGCGGGTTCAGCAGCCACGGCAGGAGCGGTCATGGCTTGTGCGTGTTTGGACCCGTCACCCAGCGCAGGCGAGCTGGCGCCATGGGGGCCGGATGGTGACGGGGAGGGGTGCTGCCTGGGGTGCGCGCGAACCACAGGCCTGACCACTGACCGACTGCGTTGACAGTCTGCCTCAGGCCCCGCCGGCCAAGCGGCGGGGAATCCCCTGCTCGTAAGCCAGCCCCAACACATCGAGCGGCTGCGCCAGCAACGTCGTGCCGCCCCGCTCGATGCTCAGCAGCGCCTCAGCCTGCACCTGGCCCAACCGCTGGCAGGCTGGCGGCGAGCCGGCGGCACCGCTCAGCGGCGCCTGCTCCACCAACGCCTGCCAGGCCTGGGCCTGGGCAGGCGGCACGCTCACCAGCACCCTGGCGCCGCCCTCGGCGAACAGCAGCCGGTCGGCCCGGGCCGTGCCCGCCGGCAACTCCAGCTGCGCGCCCAGACCCGAGGCGAGACAGCATTCGGCCGCCGCCACCGCCAGGCCGCCGTCGCTGAGATCGTGGGCGGCAGTCACCACCCCCTGGGCGATCGCCTGCCGCAACAGAGCCTGCACCGCCAGCTCCAGCGCCAGGTCAGTGCGCGGCGGCCGGCCGGTGCTGAGCCCGTGGATCCACTCCAGGTAGCCGCTGGCCGCCAGCCCGAACCGCTCGTCGGCGTCATCGTCGCCCGCCAGCGGCACACCGAGCAGCCAGATGGCATCACCGGCCGCGCGCCAGGCCTGGCCGGTGACACGGGCAAGATCGGGCACCAGACCCACCATCCCCACCACGGGGGTGGGATGGATCGGCTGCAGGCGCCCGTCGGGCAGGCGGGTCTCGTTGTAGAGGGAGACGTTGCCGCCGGTGACCGGTGTACCGAGCGCGGCGCAGGCCTCCGACAGGCCGCGGCAGGCCATCGCCAGCTGCCAGTAGCCGGTGGGGTGGTCGGGGGAAGGGAAATTGAGGTTGTCGGTCACGGCCAACGGCTCGGCCCCCACGCAGCTGAGGTTGCGGGCCGCTTCGGCCACCGCCGCCATCGCGCCCCGCTGCGGATCGAGGGCCACCCAGCGGTTGGGGCAATCCACCACCGCCGCCACGCCGCGCTGGGCCGGCAGCAACGAGCCAGGCCCCTGCTGAGGCCGGAGCCGCACCACGGCCGCGTCGGCGCCGCCGGGGGGCATCACGGTATTGCCCTGCACCTGGTGGTCGTACTGGCGGTACACCCAGCGCTTGCTCGCGATCGTGGGCGTGTCGAGCAGGGCCAGCAGCACCTGGTTCCAGCTGAGCGGTGACTGGCCCGCCGGGGTAATCCCGGCGGTGTCGGCGGGCGGCAGCTGGGCCTCGCTCCACTGCCAGTGGGCCTGGATCTCGGCGGGCGGGGCAGCGAGCAGCTCGTGGTGGTTGATCGGGGTGTCGTCGGCCAGGGCATTGGCCGGCACTTCGGCGGCCACCGCGCCGTGCTGCAGCACCCGTACCACGTTCTCGGCCACCACGCGGCCCACCACCGCGGCCTGCAGGCCCCAGCGGCGGAAGCGCTCCATCAGCGGCTGCTCGCGGCCCTGACGCACCACGAACAACATGCGCTCCTGCGATTCCGACAGCAGGAACTCGTAGGCAGTCATGCCGTCTTCGCGGGCCGGCACGCGGTCGAGATCGAGCTCCACACCCACGCCCCCCTTGGCAGCCATCTCCGAGCAGCTGCAGGTGAGGCCGGCGGCGCCCATGTCCTGGGCGGCCACCACATCGCCGCTCTGGAAGGCTTCCAGGCAGGCCTCGATCAGCCCCTTCTCCAGGAAGGGATCCCCCACCTGCACGGCCGGGCGGTCATCGAGGGAGGCTTCGGTGAGCTCGGCGGAGGCAAAACTGGCCCCGCCCATGCCATCCCGGCCGGTGGTGCTACCCACGTAGACCACCGGATTGCCCACGCCCGCCGCACCCGAACGCACAATCTCCTCGGTTTCCATCAGCCCCAGGGCCATGGCGTTGACCAGCGGGTTGCCGCTGTAGCTGGGATCGAAGGCCACCTCCCCTCCCACCGTCGGCACACCGACGCAGTTGCCGTAATGGGCGATGCCGGCCACCACGCCTTCCATCAGCCCCACATTGCGGGGATCCTCCAGCGGACCGAAGCGCAGGGCATTGAGCAGCGCGATCGGGCGCGCGCCCATGGTGAAGATGTCGCGCAGGATGCCGCCCACACCGGTGGCCGCGCCCTGGAAGGGCTCCACGGCCGAAGGGTGGTTATGGCTTTCGATCTTGAAGGCCAGATGCTGACCCTCGCCCAGGTCGACGACGCCGGCGTTCTCACCGGGCCCCACCAGGATGCGCGGCCCGGTGGTGGGGAACTGGCCGAGCAGGGGGCGGGAGTTGCGGTAACAGCAGTGCTCCGACCACATCACCCCGAACATGCCCAGCTCGGCGCGGTTCGGTGCCCGGCCCAGCCGCCGCACGATCTCGTCGTAGTCCGCCTGGCTGAGGCCCTCCTTGCGCAGAGCTTCGGCAAGCGGAAAGGAGGGGGAGGACACCAGGCGGCCGCAGGCAGGAAAGCGCAGTCTGGCCGAGCGAGCGCCCACGGCCGCCGGGGGATCGGCAGGTTCAGACCCAGGGATCCGTGTCGCTGTCGTAGCGGCTGCCCCGCCGGGACGGTCCCTCGCTGACAGGCTGGGTCCGACGGTAGCGGTCCGTGTCCGGTTCGAGCTCCGGATCGTCCTCAGGCGAGTCCCAGGCCCTGGGCCCGTAGTCGCGATCCTCCAGACGATCGTCGTCGTCCCAGTCGTCCAGCGGGTCGCCGTCCGGTTGACGGCGGCCGGAATCGGCGTCCTGCCAGGGCGGACCGTCCCGCTGCGGCTCCTGCCAGGGGGGTTCCTCCAGCCAGCCTTCCAGCCGTTCCTCGAAGCGTCCGCCCACCTCCTGGAACTGATCCCTGATCCGGGTGGTCTCCTGACCCACCTGATCCCGCCAGCGGCGTGAGCGGCGCAGAAACTCCTGCCGCACACTGGCCTTGGCCAGCGGCAGGTCGTCGAGGCCGCCGAGGCCGGTGAGCACCTGGCCGGGCTGCTGATCGACGATCCGATCGGGAGTGAGGCGCCAGCGGCTGGTGCCCGGCAGACGCGGATCGCTGCGCGACACCAGGTAGTGCAGGATGCGCCCACTGCGCAGCTCCACGGCCGCATCCGCCACCGTGCCCAGCACGGAACCCCCAGCGCCGGTCAAGGCGGCATCGAACAGCGTGGGCAGGCGTTCGAGCGTGGCCGGATCGGTGACGGCCGGTTCGCCCAGCACCAATGCCTCCAGTTCACCGAGGCCGCGCAGCTGGTCGAGGCGCCAGACCAGCCGGCGGGTGCCGAAGGCGGAGGGTTTGCTGGCCCAGCCGAGCAGGCGGTGCACCGGCGGGTGCATCCAGCCCATCAGTCCGGGGCCGTGGTCGAGGCCCTGATCGCAGCGCACCCGCAGGCGCAGCAGGTCGGAGAGCAGCAGCTGAGCGGGAAGGCTCACGGCATCAGCTGCGGATCTGCACGGGCATCACCAGGTAGGTGAAGCTCGGATCCTCCAGCGGCGCCAGCACGGCGGGCGTGGTGGGGGCATTGCAGCGCAGCTCGACCCGGTCGGCGGTCATCGCTTTGAGGCCATCGAGCACGTAGCGCACATTGAAAGCGATCTCGATCGCGTCCCCTTTCACCAGCGCCGGCAAGGATTCCGAGCCGCTGCCCACATCCTGGGCGTCGGCACTGATGCGCAGGATGTCGGCGGATGGGTCGCTGCTCAGCTTCACCACGTTGTTGTGCTGATCGGCCACCACGGCCACCCGCTCCAGGGCGTTGACGAAGGCGCGGCGGTCGAGCTCGAGCGTGCGGCTGAAGGAGGCGGGAATCAGCTGGCCGTAGTTGGGATAGGTGCCGTCGAGGCTGCGGCTGGTGAGCACCTGATCCGCCCAGACGAACACCACCTGCCCGCGTTCGCTGAACAGGCTCACCGGCTCCTGCGACTGGCGGGAGGACAGCAGGCGCTCCAGTTCGCGCAGGGAGCGGGCCGGCACCGTGACCGCAAAGCTCGGCGCCTCTTCCGCATCCGTTGCGCCGTTACCGGGGCCCGCACCGGCAGCAGCGGCCGCCGCATTGTCGAGACGCAGCACCGAGAGGCGGTGGCCGTCGGTGGCGGCGCATTCGAGACCGTCGTGCTCCAGGCCGAGATGCACGCCGGTGAGCAACTGCTTGGCCTCATCCGGGCTGCTGGCGAACAGGGTGGCGCGCAGGCCCTTGATCAGCGCGTCCGCTTCCAGCCGGATCGGAGCGCCGGTCTGCACCAGTGGGAGGTCGGGAAAATCCTCCGCCGACAGCCCGCGCATCTGGTAGCTGCCGGAGAAGCTGGTGAGCTCCACCTGCTCCTGGCCTTCGGGGCACTCCAGGGTGATCGGACTGTCGGCGGAGAGCCGGGAAACGATCTCGCCGAACAGGCGGGACGGCAGCGTGATCGCGCCGCTGGTTTCCACCGCCGCAGGCAGGCTCGTCTGGATGCCGAGATTGAGATCGAAGCCGGTAAGGCTCAACCGGCCGGTGCCGGCATCGGCGGTGAGCAGCACGTTGGCCAGCACCGGATGGGTCGGCCGGGCCGCCACTGCGCGGCTGACCAACTGAAGGCTGGCGCTCAGTTCCGCCTGGGAGCAGACCAGCTTCATCGTTTCGAGACTCCGGGTGGGATGCCCTTTTCGGGCCCCACCACGCTTCCACAAGCCGGGGCGATCCGCAACGGCGGACGACCGTCAGCGCCCTTTTCCACGCCCGTTTTCCGCGATCCTTCTACGGAAGTTCTCTCTTTCAGAAAAAGGAGAAAAACAGCCGTAGTCGTAGGGGGTGTGGAAATCGGGGAGAAACTCAGAAAGCTAGTTGCAGCAGGGGATCTGGCTCAACAGGCATGGGGAGAACCGCTGACGGAAACCGCACGTTTTCCCCTTTTCCACGATTTCCCTGCCTGAGGAAAACCGACGCTCTGTTCGGGGCCCAGATTCAGCCGCACTTTTCCACCGCTGGCCCCCCGTTTTTCCCTGGGACGGTCTGTTCACCGGCCGACATCAAAACGCCACGCTTCCGGCCGCTTCAGGGCTCTCCAGCGGCGCTGTCCGTGCCCGAACGCCAAAAGCCCCCGTCCACGAAAGGCCGTGGGCGGGGGCTCCTGGTTGTTCAGGTGGACTTAAGCCCTGGTCTCAGAAGCCCATCACCTTGGCGACCACGTCCACCTCCGGCGCCAGGCCGGCATGGAAGGCGCCGTCGCTGTGATCGATCGCGGTGCCGGGATCCTTCAAGCCGTTGCCGGTGAGCACACAGACCACCGTGGCCCCTGCCGGCACCTCCGCTGCCCGCTGCAGCAGGCCGGCCACCGAAGCGGCGCTGGCGGGTTCGCAGAACACCCCTTCCTCCCGGCCCAGCAGCTTGTAGGCCTCCAGGATCTCCTGATCGGTGACCGCATGGAAGGCCCCGTTGCTCTGCTCACGCACCGCCAGGGCCTTCTCGCGGTTGGCCGGGTTGCCGATGCGGATCGCCGTGGCGATGGTGTCCGGTTGCTCCACCGTGTGGCCCAGCACCAGGGGGGCGGAGCCGCTGGCCTGGAAGCCCATCATCCGGGGCAGCCGCTGGCTGTGCCCGGCCTGCCGGTACTCCTGGAAGCCCATCCAGTAGGCGCTGATGTTGCCGGCATTGCCCATCGGGATGCACAGCCAGTCGGGGGCATCGCCAAGCGCATCGACCACCTCGAAGGCGGCCGTCTTCTGGCCCTGCAGCCGGAAGGGGTTGAGGGAATTGACCAGGGTGACGGGGTAGCTGTCGGCCACCTCGCGCACGATCGCCAGCGCCCGGTCGAAGTTGCCCTTCACCGCCAGCACCTCGGCGCCGTACATCAGCGCCTGGGCCAGCTTTCCCTGGGCCACGTAGCCATCGGGGATGAGCACGAAGGCGCGCATGCCACCGCGCTTGGCATAGGCCGCGGCCGCGGCGGAGGTGTTGCCGGTGCTCGCGCAGATCACCGCTTCAGCGCCGGCTTCGCGCGCCTTGCTCACCGCCATCGTCATCCCCCGGTCCTTGAAGCTGCCGGTGGGGTTGAGGCCGTCGTACTTGAGGAACACCTTCACGCCGCGGCCCACGCGCGCCGCAATCGCCGGGGCGGGGATCAGCGGGGTGGCGCCTTCGCGCAGCGTGATCACCGGCGTGCGGTCGCTGACCGGCAGCCAGGGGCGGTAGGCCTCGATCAGCCCCGGCCAGTCCTGCAGCGTGGGCTTCGCGCCCAGGCGCCTGAGGGCAGAGAGCAGCGGCACGGGCGCGACGGAGCAGGCTGTGGCGAATCTACGCGGCGGTTAAGAAGCGCCGAGAGGGCTTCACGCCCTGAGAGCTGGCCTTGGGGCCTGGAGCGATTCAGGACCCCTTGGCATCGGGTGCGCTGGCGGGCGTTTGGCCGGGTGCGCTGGCTGGAGGGCTGGTGGACGGTGCCGGGGGGCCGGAGGGCCGTTCATTGCCCTCCCGCAGGCCGTCAAGCGGGGATTCGGAGAAGAACCGCACCAGATCGGTGATCGAATTGGTTTTGCCCACCAGGCTGAGCAGGGCCGGGATGTTGATCGCCAGCTCGTTGGCGGGGTAAGCCCTCAGAAAGCCGGTGGGGGTGAGGGTGCCGTTGCCGTTGCTGATGCCGATGATCAGGGCGGAGCGGAGCGCCGGAACGCCGGTGCCCGGTGCCCGCAACGGCGCGAAGATGCCCGCCAGACGCTGCAGGATCGCCTCGCCGATGCGGGTGGACAGCAGGCGGCTGGTGAGCACCAGCGGCAGAGTGATCTTCTGGTTCAGCAGCCGTGCCACATCTTCCGGGTTCTGGCGGCCGATCTTGAGCACGTCGGCCAGCAGGCCGCGGGCCTGGCCGGTGGCGGCCAGATGGTCGAGATCAGCGACCGGGATCGAGCGCCGGAAGGCGCCGCTGACGAAAACCAGTTGCTCGGCCGCCTGAAGACTCGGAGCGGCCGTGCTCAGCGAGAGCCCGAGCAGGACCCCCAGGACGTTGGGGCGGATGCGCAACTGAAACTCCCTGGCTGGACGCTGATCCTAGAAGCTGCCGACCGGTGCCATTCCAGCGGCTCGACGGGTTTCCGGCGCCACCAGCACGTCGCGCAGCAGGCGCACCACCCCCCGCTCCGCCAACCCCTGGGCCAGCTGCAGCCCCATGCGGCGCAGGTCGGGTTCCGCCAGCAACCGTGGCAGCCGGCGCAGCAGCAGACGGGGTTCGAAGCCCGGCACATCGCGCAGCACCACCAGGAGTTGCTGCACGGGTTCAAGATCCAGCAACTGGGCGTCGATCACACTCATCCGCTCCATGCCCCGCAGGCCCGGTGGCTGCAGCCGTTTCGGCAGCCGCCGCCCCATCGCCTGCACGGCCCGCCAGCCAAGCGCATCGAGCCGGTCGACCATCGCATCGACCAGCTGCTGGCGCAGCATGCCTCCCTTGGGCGAGAAGAGGAAATCGAGCACCTGATCCAGCAGACCCTCTACATCCAGCTGATCCTGGAGGGAGGCGCTGCTGATCAGATTTTCCAGCCGCTGCCAACGGAACTCCTCACCATCGAAGAGCATCTCGCGCAGGCTGCGGCGCAGATCCGGATCCGGATCCTCCATCAGCCGGCGGGCGAAGTAAGGGTAGGCCGCACCGAGAATCTTGAACTCCGGATCCACGCTCAGAGCAATGCCTTCGAGCGTGACCAGCGAGCGGATGATCAGGGCGTAGTAAGGCGGCACCTGAAAGGGGAAGCGGTACATCACCCCGGAGAGATCGTCGGTGACCGCCTTGAAATCCATCCGGCTCACTCCCATCTCCAGGGCCTGGCCGAACACCGATTCGAACGCCGGCACAATCGGCTCCAGATTCACCTCTTCGCCCAGAAAACCGAGCTGCACGAAATCGGTGGAGAGGGCTGAGAAGTTGCGGTTCACCAGGTGCACCACCGCCTGGATCAGCCCGGTGCGCGATTCGCGGCTCACCTCGCTCATCATGCCGAAATCCAGGTAAGCCAGGCGGCCATCCGGCAGGGCCAGCAGATTGCCGGGGTGGGGATCGGCGTGGAAAAAGCCGTGCTCCAGCAGTTGCTGCAGGCTGCAGTTCACGCCGATCTGCACCATGTGGTCGGGGTCGATGCCGAGCGAGCGCACCGCCTCCAGATTGGTGAGTTTCACCCCATCGATCCACTCCATCGTGAGCACGCGGCGGCTGGTGGCCTCGTGATAGATGGCCGGTACGGCGATGTTCGGGTTGTGCTGGTGGAGCCTGGCGAAGGTTTCGGCGTTCCTGGCTTCGTTGAGATAATCCATCTCCTCGAATACCCGCTTGCCCAGTTCATCGATCAGGGCCACCAGATCGCTGCGCACCAGGCCTACATTCCGGTTGATCCAGGAGGCGATGTTGCGCACGATGTAGAGATCGAGCGTGATCTGCTCGCGCAGACCAGGGCGCTGCACCTTCACCGCCACCGCCTGGCCGTCCTTGAGCGTGCCCCTATGCACCTGGCCGAGTGAAGCGGCGGAGATCGGCTCGCGATCGAGCTGGGCGTAGATCTCGGAGACGGGCGCACCCAGATCTTCTTCGATGCAGGCCATGGCCAGTGCACCGTCGAAGCCGGGCAATTGATCCTGCAGCTGGGCCAGCTCCTCCAGCAGCACCGGCGGCACGATGTCGGGCCGGGTGGAGAGGGCCTGGCCGGCCTTGATGAAGGCGGGACCGAGCGCCACCAGCAGCTGGGCGCATTCGCGCGCCCGCTCCCGGGCCCGGTCGGGGTTGCTGAGCAGACCGGTGAAGCGATCGACGGCCACACCCACCAGGAACAGACTGATGGGCATCAGGGTCTGCCAGAGCCGCAGCAGCAGACGCCGGGGGTGACCGGCGTAGAGGCGGGTGATCGCCGCCGGGTCGTAGCTGAGCAGGCCGGCGGCTTCGATGAAGTCGCTGAGCTCCGCAGGGGTGCTCACATGGTCGGAGCGAACCATCACGGGGCAGATCGATCAACCCCTTCTAAACGAATCTCAGCGTCGCTACGGTCGGGCAGACGGCTGAGGCACCGGGTGCTCACGGGACTGCGCCTCGAGAACATCGCGCTGGTGGAGAGCCTGGAGCTGGAGTTCTCCACGGGCTTCACCGTGCTCACCGGTGAAACCGGTGCCGGCAAGTCATTGCTGCTCGATGCCCTCGATGCCCTGCTGGGCGGCGGCTCCGGCGTGCGCCTGCTGCGCAAGGGCACCGAGCGGAGCCTGATCGAAGCCCAGTTCACCACCACCGCGCCTGTGCAGGCCTGGCTGCAGCAGCAGCAGCTGGATCAGCAGCTTGTCGGTGCCGAATCCGATGGCCTCGATCAGAACGGAGACGAACCTGCTGAACCACCGGTGGACCTGGTGCTCAGCCGCGAATGGCGCAGCAACGTCGAGCGTATCCAGAGCCGCAGTCGCATCAACGGCGTGGTGGTGAACCGCCAGCAGCTGCTGGAGCTGCGGCCCCTGCTGCTGGACCTCACCGTGCAGGGTCAGACCCAGGAACTGGCCCGTCCCGGCCAGCAGCGTCAGTGGCTGGACCGCTGCGGTGGTGACGCGCTGGCCACCTGTCTGGGGCCGGTGCGGCAGGCGGTGCGCAGCTGGCGCCAGGCTGCCGCTCGGCTGGAGCAGGCGCGGGCGGACCGCGACCGGCTGGAGCGGGAACGGCAGGAGGCCTGCCAGCAGCTTGAGGCCCTGGAGGCTGCCGCCCTCGACGACCCCAACGAACGCCTGCGGCTGCAGCAGGACCAGGACCGCCTCGCCCATGCGGTGCGGCTGCAGGAAGGGGTGATGCTGCTGCTGGGCCGGCTGGTGGAAGGGGCTGAAGAGGCCCCGGCAGCGCTCGATCATCTGGCCGCCTGCGAACAGGTGCTGCAACAGCTGGCCGGCTTCGACGCCAGCCTTGGGCCTCTGGTGGAGCGCTGTGGCGAAGCACTGCAGCACGTGCAGGACCTGGCCCGCGACCTGGAGCGCTATGGCGGTGCCCTCGACAGCGATCCCTCCAGCCTGGAAGCGGTGCAGGAGCGGCTGGCCCTGCTCAAGGGATTGGAGCGCCGCCACGGCCGCGATCTGGCGGGGCTGATCGAGCAACGCGACCAGCTACGCATGCGCCTCAGCGGTGGGGCTGCCGCCGCCCTCGAAGCTCTTGAGGCCGAGGAGCAGCAGGCCCGCCTGCTGCGGGATCAGGCCTGCAGCCAGCTCAGCGCCCAGCGGCAGCGGGCGGCGCGGCAGCTGGAGGAGCAGCTGACGGCCTCGCTGCGGCCGATGGGCCTGGCCGATGTGCGCTTTTCGGTGGCGATCGAGCCGACGCCCCCGGCGGAGGAGGGGGCCGATGCGGTCACCTTTCTGTTCTCCGCCAACCCTGGCCAGCCGCTGGCTCCCCTGCGGGAAGTGGCCTCCGGTGGCGAGATGAGCCGCTTCCTGCTGGCGCTGAAAACCTGCCTGGCGGCGGCGGATCCGGGCGTCACCCTGCTGTTCGATGAAATCGACAGCGGCGTGAGCGGCCGCGTGAGTGGCGCCATCGCCGCGCTGCTGCGCCAGCTGGCTGCCCAGCGCCAGGTGTTCTGTGTGACCCATCAGCCGCTGGTGGCCGCCGCTGCCGATCACCATTTCCAGGTGAGCAAGGCGGTGGAGGCGGGCCGCACCCTCACCCGGGTGCGCCCGCTGCGGGACACCCAGGCACGTCAGCAGGAGCTGGCGGAACTGGCAGGGGGCGACTTCGGTGAGGCCCATCGCTACGCGGCCGGGCTGCTGGAGCGAAGCTGAGCGGAGCGCCGTTTCCGTTGCCGTCGAGGGGCGGCACCCTGCCCATCAGGAGACACCCGTAGACTCAGACGCTCTAGACGAGGCCGGATGCCCCGCGCGAGCATCGTTTCTGGGCCCAAGGGCACATCGTCTGAGCCTGACGCCACGTCGACCACAGCCAGCACCACGGTCCCGGCCCTTGACAAGGAAGAGGCGGCGAAGCTGCGCTCCCTCAACGGCGGCGCCCTCGAGGACGTGATCCGTGTGCGTGGCGCCCGCCAGCACAACCTCAAGGACGTGGATCTCACCATCCCGCGCAACCGGCTGGTGGTGTTCACCGGTGTGAGCGGCAGCGGCAAGAGCTCGCTGGCCTTCGACACGATCTTCGCCGAAGGGCAGCGCCGCTACGTCGAGAGCCTTTCCGCCTACGCGCGCCAGTTCCTCGGTCAGGTGGACAAGCCCGATGTGGATGCGATCGAGGGGCTTTCCCCGGCGATCTCGATCGACCAGAAGTCCACCAGCCACAACCCTCGCTCCACCGTCGGCACGGTCACGGAGATTCAGGACTATCTCCGCCTGCTGTTCGGGCGCGCCGGCGAACCCCACTGCCCTCAGTGCGACCGCTCGATCCGGCCCGAGAGCATCGACGAGATGGTCGACCGGATCTCCTCCCTGCCGGAGGGCACCCGCTACCAGCTGCTGGCGCCTGTGGTGCGGGGCAAGAAGGGCACCCACACCAAGCTGCTCAGCGGCCTGGTGGCCGAAGGCTTCGCCCGTGTGCGTATCAACGGCGAGGTGCGCGAACTCTCCGACAACATCGAGCTCGACAAGAACCACGCTCACAACATCGAGGTGGTCGTCGACCGACTGGTGGCGCGTGAGGGCATCAACGAACGGCTCACCGACTCCCTGCGCACCTGCCTCAAGCGCGGCGACGGCCTGGCGCTGGTGGAGGTGGTCCCCAAGACCGGCGAGCAGCTGCCGGAAGGGGTGGAGCGTGAGCGGCTCTATTCCGAGAACTTCGCCTGCCCCGTGCACGGCGCTGTGATCGAAGAGCTCTCCCCCCGGCTGTTCTCGTTCAACAGCCCCTACGGCGCCTGCCCCGATTGCCATGGCCTCGGCCATCTGCGCAAGTTCACCGAGGAACGGGTGGTGCCCGATCCCGCCCTGCCGGTGTATGCGGCGGTGGCGCCTTGGAGTGAAAAGGACAACAGCTACTACTTTTCCTTGCTGTTCAGCGTGGGGGAAGCCTTCGGTTTCGAGATCAAGCAGCCCTGGAACCAGCTCACCAAAGACCAGCAGCAACTGCTGCTGCACGGCAGCCCTGAGCCGATCGCCATCAAGACCGACAGCCGCTACACCAAGAGCCAGGGCTACCTGCGCCCGTTCGAAGGCATCCTGCCGATCCTGGAGCGGCAGCTGCGCGACGCCAGCGGCGAGGCGATCCGCCAGAAGCTGGAGAAGTATCTGGATCTGGTTCCCTGCGGCACCTGCCATGGCCTGCGGCTGCGTCCTGAGGCGCTGGCGGTGAAGGTGGGGCCGTATGCGATCACCGATCTCACCAATGTGAGCGTCGCCGACACGCTGCAGCGGATCGAGTCATTGATGGGGGTCGGGGAGGCGGAAGGGGCGGACCCCCTGCTCAATCCCCGCCAGATCCAGATCGGCGATCTGGTGCTGCGTGAGATCCGCATGCGCCTGCGCTTCCTGCTGGATGTGGGCCTCGATTACCTCAGCCTCGACCGCCCGGCCATGACCCTCTCCGGCGGAGAGGCCCAGCGCATCCGCCTCGCCACCCAGATCGGCGCCGGGCTCACCGGCGTGCTCTACGTGCTGGATGAACCCAGCATTGGCCTGCACCAGCGCGACAACGACCGCCTGCTCAACACCCTCTTCCGGCTCCGTGACCTGGGCAACACCTTGATCGTGGTGGAACACGACGAGGACACGATCCGCGCTGCCGACCACCTGGTGGACATCGGCCCGGGCGCGGGCGTGCACGGCGGCCGCATCGTGGCCGAGGGCACGCTCGAGAACCTGCTGGCGGAGGAGGACTCACTCACGGGGGCCTACCTGAGTGGGCGGCGCTCGATTCCGACCCCGCCCGAGCGGCGCACCAGCAGCAGCCGCAAGCTCTCGCTGCTCAATTGCTCTCGCAACAACCTGCAGGGGCTCGATGTCGACATTCCGCTCGGCCGCCTGGTGGCGATCACCGGGGTGAGCGGCAGCGGCAAGAGCACCTTGATCAACGAACTGCTCCACCCGGCGCTCGAGCACAAGCTGGGCCTGAAGGTGCCGTTCCCGTCCGGTCTCGATGAATTGCGAGGCATTCAGTCGATCGACAAGGTGATCGTGATCGATCAGAGCCCGATCGGCCGCACGCCCCGTTCCAACCCCGCCACCTACACGGGTGCCTTCGATCCGATCCGCCAGGTGTTCGCCGCCACGGTGGAGGCCAAGGCCCGCGGCTATCAGGTGGGCCAGTTCAGCTTCAACGTGAAAGGCGGGCGCTGCGAGGCCTGCAGTGGCCAGGGCGTGAATGTGATCGAGATGAATTTCCTGCCCGATGTGTATGTGCAGTGCGATGTCTGCAAGGGGGCGCGTTACAACCGTGAAACGCTTCAGGTGACCTACAAAGGCCACACGATCGCCGACGTTCTGCAGATGACGGTGGAACAGGCAGCCGACGTGTTCAGCGCCATTCCCCAGGCGGCCGACCGGCTGCGCACCCTGGTGGATGTGGGGCTGGGCTACATCAAGCTGGGCCAACCCGCTCCCACCCTCTCCGGCGGTGAAGCCCAACGGGTGAAGCTGGCCACCGAACTCTCCAAGCGGGCCACCGGCAAAACCCTCTACCTGATCGATGAACCGACCACCGGCCTGAGCTTCTACGACGTCCACAAGCTGATGGATGTGATGCAGCGGCTGGTGGACAAGGGCAACTCGATCGTGGTGATCGAGCACAACCTCGATGTGATCCGTTGTGCCGACTGGCTGGTCGATCTGGGCCCCGAAGGCGGCAACAAGGGCGGGCAGATCGTGGTGGCCGGCACGCCGGAGCAGGTGGCGGAGCATCCCACCAGCCACACGGGTCGCTACCTCCAGCAGGTGCTGGCTCAGCATCCACCGGAGGCCCTTTCGGCCTGAAGCCATCACCACCAACCGAGCAACGGCCAGCGGGAGGGGATCATGGAGGCATCACCGCTCCAACGTCGTGGCCCAGCGTCGATTCAAGCCGGCGGCAACCGCCCTGCTGACCGTTGCCGGGCTGGTGGGGGGCCTCGCCCTGGCGCCTTCCCGCGCCCAGGCGCTGGAGCGGGTGCAGATGCGGCTGCCGCTGCTGGAAACCGACTTCACGGTGGAGCTCAGCGAGCTCAGCAGCCCTGCCAGCCTGTTGGCCGGCAACAGCGACCTGGCCGAGCTGGACCGGGCCACCGATGGAGCGGTGGGCCGCAAGTTCGTTGACCTCTTCAATGCCCCGCTGCCGCTGCAGGTGACGGCCGTGGTCGATACCTCCGCGACCTCGCCCCTGCTGAACCAGGCCCTGCTGCTGGTGTCAGCGCTCGGCGGCATCGACGGGCTGCCGGAGCCGTTCACCGGCGAAGACCTCTCCAGGGTGCTCGACCAGGCGGCGGCCAAGGGTCCGCTCACCATGCTCACCGTGCTGCGGGCCCTGCCCGGGAAAACGGCCACGCTCGATCTGAGCCGCGCTCTGTTCGCCGTGCAGCGGCTGGCGCGGCAGCAGCAGCCGGCCGATATCCTGCTGGCCGCGCAGCCGGCGGCGGCGGAAGATCCGGCCCTGCGCTCAGCGGGTCCACTGGCCACGCAACGCGCTGAGCTGACGATCCCCGTGGCCTACCGGCCCCAGCCGTTGTCCGTGGTGGTGGTCCGCCCGACCACAGGCGCCAACAACCGCCTGGTGGTGATCTCCCACGGTCTGTGGGACAGCCCGGAAAGCTTTGAGGGCTGGGGGCGCCATCTCGCCAGCCATGGCTACACCGTGCTCCTGCCCCGCCACCCCGGCAGCGACCGGCAGCAGCAGAGCGCCATGCTCTCCGGCAAGGTGCCGCCTCCGGGCCCGGAGGAGCTGCGGATGCGGCCCCTGGATGTGAGCGCCGTGATCGATGCCGTCGCCGCCGGTGGCCTGGGCCTGCCGCCCGGCATCCGCACCGACTCCGTGGTGGCCATGGGCCAGTCGTGGGGCGCCACAACCGTGCTGCAGCTGGCCGGTGCCAGGCCCAGCGACACCCGCCTGACCGAGTTCTGCAACGACCCCTTCGATCCCTCCAGAAATCTCAGCTGGATCCTGCAGTGCAGCTTCCTCACCTCCGCCAACACCGCCGCGCTGGCGGATCCCCGCATCAAGGCGGTGGTCGCGGTCAGTCCGCCCATGTCGCTGCTGTTCGCCTCCGGTGCGGCCCAGTCCATCTCCAGCCGCGTGCTGCTGGTGAGCGGCAGCCGTGACTGGGTCGTGCCCGCCGGGCCTGAGGCGATCACGCCCATGTCCCTGGAGGCGCGCAATGCCGGCGGTGGGCACAGCCTCGTGCTGGCCAAAGGCGGCGATCACTTCAATCTCGGTTCCACCTACGAGGTGGGTGGTGGGGTGCTGCGCGGCTTGCTCCTGGCCTGGACCAACGCTGCCTATGCGGCCGGGCCTGCGGTCGCCCCGCGCTCGGGTGCCCCGCAACTGCTGCCAGCCAATGGTTGGGGCGACACCACCATTCCCCTGGTGGACGTGACCGGCGCCCTGCGTGAGCGCACCCCCTGAGGCTGAACTGGAGCGGGCCGGCAGCCGGTCTGCTCAGAAAGCCGGCGGTTCTTCGCTGTCGCTGCTGGCCGGATGGTCGGTGTTGGCGTCCGGCATCCAGTAACTCAGGTCGTCCTGCCAGAAGAGCCGCCCCGGCAGGCGGTTGGTGCTGAGCTTGGTGGAGCCCATGGTGGAGAGCAGGGCGCCCAGCTCCATCGGCGTGAGATCGGTTTTTACGTTCTCGCCGGCCAGCTTGATCAGCGCCGGATACTGGGCCACCGTGCCGGGCTGGGCCAGCTTGCGGAACACTTCCCGCAGCACCATCTGCTGACGCTCCATGCGGCCGAGATCGCCCAGTTCATCGTTGCGGTAGCGCAGGAAGCCTTCAAGGGCTTCACCCTTGAGCAGCTGCACGCCCGGGTAGAGGTCGATGTAAAGGTCCTGGCGGCTGTCGGTGTAATACATGCGCTTGGGCACATCCACCTCCACACCGCCCAGGGCATCGGCCAGCTTCTGCACGGCATCGAGGTTGACCAGCACGTAGCGGTCCACCGGAGTGCCCAGCAAGCTGGTGAGCTGTGCCTTCACTTCCTCCACACCACCCATGGCATAGAGGGCATTGGCCTTCAGCACGCCGTGCTGGTCGGATTCGATGAAGGTGTCCCGCGGCACCTGGGTCAGCCGGGTGATGCCGTCCTGCACCTCCACGGTGAACATCACATCGGTATTGGCGGCCACGTGATCGGTGCCCAGCACCACGATGCGGTGCTGGTCGAGGCCGAGGGGCGCCACCAGGCTGCTGACCGAGGGGGCCGCTCTCATCAGCCCGGCCATCAAGGAGCCCAGCAGCTGGGGAAGGGGCCCGGTGACGAGCAGGCTCAGGCCCACTCCACAGGCCAGACCCAGCAGCGCAGAGGGGCGATGCAGACGGCGACGGGGGCTCTTGCCACCATTGCCCCGGCGCTGTGCACCTTCCGCCGGCGCGCCATCCTGAAGGCCAGCGGCAGGGTCAGCCGTCGACCCAAGGTCTTGCACCCGGGCCGTGACGGAGAGAGGGCTACGACGCGACTGGGCCTTGGGCATTGAGGTTTCCGATGGCCGCACCATAAAACCCATTCCCCTGGCTGGCCAGGTCAGGGACCTGCCACCACCTCCACCCGGGCGGCGGCGCGATCGGCCCGCTCCCGTGCTTCAGCCAGATCGGTGCCGCGCGCCAGGGCCACACCCATGCGCCGGTGGGGCCGTGCTTCCGGCTTGCCGAACAGCAGCACGGTGGTGTCGGGTTCGGCCAGGGCTGCCGCCACGCCGGTGTAGGCCACGCTGCTGAGCTGCTCGCCGGCCAGGATCACCCGGCTGGCGGCGGGACCAGTGGATTGGATGGCGGGGATCGGCAGCCCCAGCACGGCGCGCAGGTGCAGCTCGAACTCGCTGAGGTTCTGGCCGGCCAGCGTCACCAGGCCCGTGTCGTGCGGCCGGGGCGAGAGTTCCGAGAACACCACCGCACCGGGGTCTGTGGAGCCGGCAGCACCGGTGAGGAAGAACTCCACGCCGAACAGTCCAGCTCCGCCCAGGTGATCGGTGACCTTCAAGGCCATGGCCTGGGCTGCCTCCAGCTGAGCCGGTGCGAGGCAGGCGGGCTGCCAGCTGCATTGGTAGTCGCCCCGTTCCTGCACGTGGCCGATCGGCGGGCAGAACAGCGTGGGGCCGTTCCACTGCCGCACTGTGAGCAGGGTGATCTCCTGCTCGAACTGCAGGAACTCCTCCACGATCACCCGCGCGCCGGCCCCGCGCGCGCCCGCCAGCGCCGCATCCCAGGCCGCCGCGATGCCTTCGGGGCCTCGTACCACGCTCTGCCCCTTGCCCGAGGAGCTCATCACCGGCTTCACCACCACGGGCCAACCGAGCGGCGCGGCGGCGGCGGCCAGTTCCTCGGCGCTGCTGGCATAGGCGAAGCGGGCGGTGCGCAGGCCCAGGGTGCCGGCGGCCAGATCCCGGATGCGATCACGGTTCATGGTCACGGCTGTGGCCTGTGCCGTGGGAATCACGGTGACGCCTTCCGCCTCCAGTTCAGCCAGGGCATCCACGGCCAGGGCCTCGATCTCCGGGATCACCAGATCCGGCCGGTGGCGCCGCACCACGGCCAGCAGCGCCGCCGCATCGGTCATCGGGATCACCTCCGCCGCATCGGCCACCTGCATGGCGGGCGCACCGGCATAGCGGTCGACGGCGATCACGCGGCAACCGAGGCGCTGGGCGGCGATGGCCACTTCTTTGCCCAGCTCGCCGCTGCCCAGCAGCATCAGGGTGCGAGGGAAGGTGGGCGCCGTCATCACGGGGGGGCAGGTGCCCTTGATCCTGCTCCCCCGCTTGGCCCTGCTAGAAGAGCAGCGTGTCGGCCCCGCCTGCCTTGATCGCTTCGCCCGCCGTTCTGGCCTTCGCGTCCACCGGTGACGGCGTCGATGGGCTGCCGTTCGGATGGACCATCGACGGCCTGCAGAATGGTGTGCTGATCTATCTCGGCCTCTCTTCGCTGGCGTTCGTGATCGTGTGGCTGGTGGGCTTCCTGCGTCGCTCCTGAGCGCCGCGACCTCCCCGCCGCGACCCACCGCTTCAGCCAGCAGGCCCCCAACAGAACGCCCCGATCAAAACGCCGCCATCAGCCCGGCCCGGTCAGGAATCGGCGATCAGGTCGAGCTGGCGCACCGGCGGCTCCTCGCTCACGAAGCCATAGGCCTCGAACACCTGTGCATCCGCGTGGGTGATGTGCTGGCCGTCGCTGTGGCGCTCCAGTTGGAAGCCCTCCTGCGCCATGCGCCGCATCAGTCCGGCGGCCTCCTCAAAGCGGGCTGCCATCGCCTCGAGGCTGGCGCAATCGGCCGTCAGGCCCGTTTCCTTCCAGGTGAAGTAAGCCAAGGCGACGCTCGCAGTGCGGGAAATGGACGCGGGGGTGGGAGCCACCCTCTCGATTCTGCTCAGCTCCGCCCTGCGCCGCAGCGCTCGAGGCTCAGGGCAGCAGCAGGAGGCCGAGCAGCACCAAGGCCACGCTCGCGAGCCAGAACCCCACCACGACCCGCTGTTCCGGGTTGCCCGCCAGCTCGAAATGGTGGTGCAGCGGCGCCATGCGGAACAGCCGCCGGCCCTGCCCATCGGGCCCCTTGGTGGCTTTGAACACCCACACCTGCAGGATCACCGACAGGGACTCGGCCACGAACACCCCGCCCATCACCAGCAGGGGCCAGAGGCTGTCGGTGAGCAGGGCCACCGCCGTGAGCGCCGCCCCCATCGCCAGCGAGCCGGTGTCGCCCATGAACACCCGGGCGGGGTGGCGGTTGTGGCCCAGGAAGCCCAGCCAGGCGCCCGCCATCGCCGCGCAGAAGCCGGCCATGGCGGGGTCGCCGCTGTGGCCACGCAGCATCAGCTCCAGGGCGAGGCCGGTGAACACCACGGCGCCGCAGCCTGCCGCCAGGCCGTCGAGGCCATCGGTGAGGTTGGTGGCGTTGCTTTCGGCCAGGAACACGAACAGACCCAGCGGCAGCAGCAGCAGGCCCAGCGGCAGCACCCAGCCGAACGGCAGGCCCACATCGCCGCCGAACCAGCCACGCCAGCTGCCCCAGGCCAGGAACAGCAGCGCCGCCAGCGCCTGCAGCACCAGCTTCCCCTTCGGGGTCAGGCCGGTGTTGGTGCGGCGGGTGAGGCTGCGCCAGTCGTCGAAGCCGCCGATCGCCAGGAAGGCGAGGGTGATGGCGGCCACCGCCAGCAGGCGCTCATCGGTCGGAGCAATCAGCCCGCCCACGATCACCCCCACCGGCACCACCAGCAGACCGCCCATCGTGGGGGTGCCGGCCTTGCTGAGGTGGCCCTGGGGCCCGTCTTCCCGGATCACCTGGCCCACTTTCAGGGCCCGCAGCCGCGGCACCCCCCACACACACAGCGTCCAGCTCACCAGCGCCGCCAGCAGCAGCGGCAGCGTGAGCTGGGACACCCGGAACCAGAGATCGCAGCCCAAGGCCGCCGCCACGAGCAGCAGGGTGAGGGCGCTGGCGGGAGAACGCAGCCGGCCGGGAGCGGTGAGCGGGGAGGTGGAGGCCAAGGATCAGGGGCGATGGCGGCCGTTCAGGCCCGTTCCTCGTAACCGGACGGATGGGAGGGGAAGGGTCAGTCTTCCCAGCTTTCGTCGCTCGCTTCGTCGGCGGGGCTGTAATCCTCTTTCTCGCCCATCAGGGCGGAAAGCTCCTCCTCTTCCACCGTGCTCACGTCAGGAGCGGCGGTTTCCTCATCCACCACCAGCCGGCCGCTGGTTTCCAGCCAGCTCAGCAGGTCCGGTTCGTCCCGCAGGGGGAGCACCGGTGCCGGCTCTTCCCGCCCGTAGCGGGTGAGGGAGGGATTGACGCTGTCGAGGGTGCTCATGAATGCAGATCAGCGGGGATGTTCAGGCTGGGAAAGCCAACGCTGCGCCCGGTTCGCCGATCCACCACCATAGATCAGGCCTCTGCCCCGTTTTCTTGTCGGCATCCAAGGCGGTCGGGATTCTGCGGGTATGGGCCGTTGCCCTGCTGCTCAGTGGCCTGCTGGTGGCCGCCGGCCGCCGCTGGCCGGTGGCGCTGACGCCCACGCCGGCGATCGTCTGGGCTCTGCTGCTGTTGCCCCCGCTGCTGATGGGGTTCTGGATCGCCCGCCGCTGGGGGAGAATCCAGCAACCGGATCCGAGCGAGGCACTGAGCGAATGACACAGGAGGAACGGACGTCCCGGGCGAAACGGGTGGTGCTCGCCTACTCCGGCGGGGTGGATACGAGCGTCTGCATTCCTTATCTGCTGAACGAATTCGGCGTGGAGGAGGTGATCACCTTCGCGGCCGATCTCGGCCAGGGTGATGAGCTTGAGCCGATCCGCCGCAAGGCGCTCGACTCCGGCGCCAGCCAGTCGATCGTGGGTGATCTGATCGAGCCGTTCATCACCGACTTCGCCTTTCCCGCCATCCGCGCCAACGCCCTCTACGAAGGCCGCTATCCCCTCTCCACCGCCCTGGCCCGCCCGCTGATCGCCCGTCGCCTGGTGGAGGTGGCCCGTGAGGTGGGCGCCGATGCCGTGGCCCATGGCTGCACTGGCAAGGGCAACGACCAGGTGCGTTTCGACGTGGCGATCGGGGCCCTGGCGCCCGAGCTCAAGGTGCTCGCTCCGGCGCGCGAGTGGGGCATGAGCCGCGAAGAAACGATCGCCTATGGGGAGCGTTGCGGCATCCCGGTGTCGGTGAGCAAGGCCTCACCTTTTTCGATCGACTTGAACCTGCTGGGCCGCAGCATCGAGGCCGGCCCGCTGGAGGATCCCTGGGTTGAGCCCCCCGAAGAGATTTACGCCATGACCTGCTCGGTGAGCGCAGCGCCGGAGCAGCCCGAGGTGGTGGAGATCAGCTTCGAGCAGGGCAATCCGGTGGCGATCAACGGCGAACGGCTTGATCCGGTGGCGCTGGTGCGCCGCGCCAACGCCCTTGCCGGCAGCCATGGCTTCGGCCGTCTCGACATGATCGAGAACCGGGTGGTGGGGATCAAGTCGCGGGAGATCTATGAAACCCCCGGCCTGCTGCTGCTGATCAAGGCCCACCAGGAACTCGAAAGCCTCACCCTGGCCGCCGATGTGCTGCGCTACAAGCGCCAGATCGAAACCAGCTGGTCTGATCTTGTGTACCAGGGCCTCTGGTTCGGCCCGCTCAAGGAGGCGCTCGACGGCTTCCTCGACCGCACCCAGCTGACCGTCAGCGGCACGGTGCGGATCCGGCTCCACAAGGGGAATGCCACCGTGATCGGCCGCTCCTCCAGCGAAAGCCTCTACATGCCCGACATGGCCACCTACGGTGCCGACGATCGCTTCGATCACCGGGCGGCTGAGGGGTTCATCTACATGTGGGGCCTGCCCACGCGCCTGTGGGCCGCCGCGAGGCGGCGTTAGTTCAGGGGCTGGGAGTCGCGATGGCCGGAGACGTGGTGGGGGTTGCTTCGGCGTCAGGCCCGGAGCCACGGCCGCTGGCTCCAGGCTGGATGGTGACCCAGGCGACGTCACTGATGCGCCCCAGCAGGCGGGCTGGGCCATCAGCGCGTCGAATCGTGAGCAGGTCGGGACGGCCGGCGAACACCTGCAGCCCCTCACTGAGTGCAAATCGCTTCTCCCCTTTCAGCAAGCCCGCGAATAGGTAGGTGCCGGCGCCGTTGCGCACCTCCACCCAGTTGTCCTCGTTGCTGCGCAGGGCCACTTCGTTGGGCCCGACAGCGTCGGGAGTGGGGGTGGCGGCACTGGTGCCATTGCCGCTCTTGGCCTGCCCTTGCGCTTCCGCCACTGACGCAGTGGTGTTCACCGAGGGAGCGGAAGCGGGGGATTGCCGCAGTTGATGCCATCCGAGGGTGCCTCCGAGCGAGAGCAGGCCCACCGCTCCGGCGATCAGCAGCAGTTGGTGCCGGGTTTGCGGCAGACGGGGTGCGGCGCTCAGGGAGCTCTTCAACCAGTGCAGCGGCTGCAGCGGCGTGCGCGGCTGGGTGGGCCGCTCCCTGGACGGTGGTGTGGGTGGTGGTGGCGGACCCGGTGCGGCGGCAGGCGCGGGAGCGGGCATCAAGATGCGTTGCTGGGGGTTGAGGCCAGGCAGCGCGTGCTGGAGCGTTTGCCGCAACGACTGGTTCTCCTCCGTCAGCAACCTCTGGCGCTCCAGGATCGGCTCGCAGCGTTCCTTGAACTTGCGCTCGAAGATCTCAGGCAACTCGGAAACCAGAGATTCCAGTTCCGCTTGGTGACGGCGCGCCTGCTCCAGCTCCTGCTGGGTACGGCTCAGACGCAGGTGGGCCGACTGGAGCTGCATCTGGCTGGACTGCAACTCAAGCCGCGTGGCTTGAAGATCAACCTCAAGGGTTGCCGGATCACTGCCGTTGGCCTGAGGGGCAGTCGGGTCGTCAGACCCGAACCGGTCGGAGGGGACGTGTTCGGGCAACGTCCAGAACGGGGGACAAGATGGGACTCAGGCTATCCGGGACCGCCGCGACTGCAGCAGTCGTTGCGACCCCGGTGTTGTGTCCCCGGATCTGGAGCAGCCGGTGAAGGCCCAGGGTCAGGAGGCGACAGCGATGGCAGCCTCGGCTTCGGCGGGCGCCGCTGCGCCACCGGCGCGGGGGGCTGGCATCGGGCCGTCCTGCTTGACGGTGAGGTAACGGATCACGTCTTCGCTGAGACGCATCGCCCGCTCCAGCAGGGCCACCTGCTGGCCATCGCCGTTGTGGTTGAGCTGCACGTAGATGCCTTCGCGATGCTTGGCGATCGTGTAGGCCAGACGCCGCTTGCCGCGCATCTGGGTGTCGAGCACTTCGGCACCGGCTTCGGTGACGATGTCACGGTATTTGTTGACATGCGTCTCCACCTCTTCCTCCGGGATGTCCGGACGAAGGATGTACATCGTTTCGTAGTAAGGCTTCTGCGACATGGCGGGAGTGAAAGCTCCGTGACGGGCTCGGATGAGGCCGGCAGCCTGTTGGCGACCAGCGACGGACTCACCACCCTACCCGCCGGGCTGTCCGGGGCTTCAGCGGCGCCTCAGTAGAGCTGGATGCGCACCGCCTCGGACACGGTGGGGATCTCGGGTTCCTTGCCGCGGACGCACTGGATCACGGAGAACAGCACCAGCAGCAGCGTGCCGAGGAAGACCGTGTTGCTGAGGGTGCGCACGGCGAAGCTGCCCGCCAGGGGGCTCAGCAGGATCAGGAAGGTGAGCGAGACCAGGATCAGCACGATGTCGATCAGGATCGCCTGCAGCACGTTGAAGCGGATGAAGTAGGGAACCCGCGGGTTGCGCACCACCGCTAGAAACAGCACCAGGAAGATCACGAACCCGCCGAAGGGAACGAGTTGCTGGAGGGTGGCCAGCGGCAGCGCCGGAACGGCCAGCCACTGCAGCAGTGGAAAGAGGCCGAACAGGTCCCTGCCGAAGGGAAGGGCGTCGCTCCAGGGCAGCAGGTAGGCCAGAACGGCCAGAAAACGTTGCCAGATGGGGATGTCCATCAGCCGGGGCCGGGTCCGCCCACGGTAGGTGCCGCCAGCCACGCTGTGGCCGCTTCGCGCATGGCGTCGACGGGCACCGGCAGCGCCTGGCCGGCCGCCTGGAGCCAGAGCTGCAGGGCGGCAGCCCCCTGCTGCACGAGCATCTCCAGGCCGTCCTGGGTGTGGCAGCCCCGGGCGGCGGCGTCCTGCAGCAGCGGGGTGGGGCGAGGCGTGTAGATGAGGTCGTAGACGAGTGTGCCGGGGCGCAGTGCCTCCAGCTCGGCTGCCGTCAGGGGGGAACGGGTGGCGGCCATGGCTGCCGAAGCACTGGCGGGCGCGCCCATGCCCACCGGCGTGCTGTTCACCACCAGATCCGCCTCGTTGAGGCGTTGCGCCAGGCTGGGGCCAGCAGCGGCGGCGTTGCCGTCCCCACGGCCAGCGGGTGCGCTCCAGAGCCAGCTGTCCAGGGCCGGCGCCCAGTCACCGCAGCTCGCCTGGAAGGCCGCCAGGCGGCCGTGGTCGCGGGCGGCCACGGTGATGCGCCCCAGACCCAGCTCGGTGAGACCGGCCACCACGGCGCGGGCACTGCCGCCGCAACCCAGCAATACGGCGCGCCGCCCGCTCCAGCCGCCGGCCCCGCCGCCCGCCGCCGCCTGTCGCAGGGGTGCCAGAAAGCCGTCCACATCGGTGTTCGTGCCCAGCCAGCCGCCCGCCTCGCGGCGCACCAGGGTGTTGACGGCCCCGACCCGGCGGGCCAGGGGGCTGAGTTCCGCCGCCAGGGCGGCCACGGCCTGCTTGTGGGGCAGGGTGACGTTGAGGCCGCGGCAGTCGACGGCTTCCAGGCCGCGTACCACCGTGGCCAGGTCGGCGGCAGCCACCGGCAGGGCCAGATAGATCCAGTCGAGGCCGAGTGCCCGCAGGGCGGCGTTGTGCATCACCGGCGAGAGCGAATGGCGCACCGGATCGCCGAGCACGCCCAGCAGGGCGGTCTGGCCGGTGATGGTGTGGGTCATGGGGGGGGGCTTGCGGCGGTGCCACCAGCGGCAGCGGAGGCCTCCGGGGCCTCTGCGGCATCATCGGTGGCCCAGCGGCGGCGCCATGGGAAGCACCATCAGCTGCGCCCTCCCCACGGGCCCGGCTGCACCACAGAAGAGCCAGTGGTACGGCTGCAGTTCGGAAACCACCCCTCGCCTCGCCAGGCCCCTGTTGCTGAGGATGCAGCGGTAAGAACACGATCCGATCAGAGGAGGTGGGACACCATGGGCAAGGTTGTTGGGATTGATCTGGGCACGACGAACAGCTGCGTGGCGGTCATGGAGGGCGGCAAGCCCACGGTGATTGCCAACGCCGAAGGCTTCCGCACCACGCCTTCGGTGGTGGCGTACACGAAGAACCAGGACCAGCTGGTGGGGCAGATCGCCAAGCGCCAGGCGGTGATGAACCCTGAAAACACCTTCTATTCGGTCAAGCGCTTCATCGGCCGCCGGGTCGAGGAAGTGAACGAAGAATCGAAGGAAGTGAGCTATGGCGTCGAAAAGGTGGGCGCCAATGTGAAGGTCAAGTGCCCGGTGCTGAACAAGCAGTTCGCCCCGGAGGAAGTGTCGGCCCAGGTGCTGCGCAAGCTGGCGGAAGACGCCGGCAAGTACCTCGGTGAAACCGTCACCCAGGCGGTGATCACGGTGCCCGCCTACTTCAACGACTCCCAGCGCCAGGCCACCAAGGACGCCGGCAAGATCGCCGGCCTCGAAGTGCTGCGCATCATCAACGAGCCCACCGCGGCGGCCCTGGCCTATGGCCTGGATCGCAAGAGCAACGAGCGCATCCTGGTGTTCGACCTCGGCGGCGGCACCTTCGACGTGTCCGTGCTCGAAGTGGGCGATGGCGTGTTCGAGGTGCTCTCCACCAGTGGCGACACCCACCTGGGTGGCGACGACTTCGACAAGGTGATCGTCGACTTCCTGGCGGATTCCTTCAAGGCCAACGAAGGCATCGACCTGCGCCAGGACAAGCAGGCCCTGCAGCGCCTCACCGAAGCGGCCGAGAAGGCCAAGATCGAGCTCTCCAGCGCCACCCAGAGCGAGATCAATCTGCCGTTCATCACAGCCACGCCGGAAGGCCCCAAGCACCTGGATGTCACCCTCACCCGGGCGAAGTTCGAGGAGCTGGCCAGCAAGCTGATCGATCGCTGCCGGGTGCCGGTGGAGCAGGCCCTCAAGGACGCCAAACTCGCCAGCAGCGAGCTGGATGAGGTGGTGATGGTGGGGGGGTCCACCCGCATCCCCGCGGTGCTGGAACTGGTCAAGCGGGTCACCGGCAAGGACCCCAACCAGACGGTGAACCCCGACGAAGTGGTGGCCGTGGGCGCCGCCATTCAGGGCGGTGTGCTGGCCGGTGAGGTGAAGGACATCCTTCTGCTCGACGTCACCCCGCTGTCGCTGGGTGTGGAAACCCTGGGCGGCGTGATGACCAAGATGATCACCCGCAACACCACCATCCCCACCAAGAAGTCGGAGGTGTATTCCACCGCGGTGGATGGCCAGACCAACGTGGAGATCCACGTGCTGCAGGGTGAGCGCGAGCTCGCGTCTGACAACAAGAGCCTGGGAACCTTCCGTCTCGACGGCATTCCTCCGGCCCCCCGCGGCGTGCCCCAGATCGAAGTCACCTTCGACATCGACGCCAACGGCATCCTCAGCGTGACCGCCAAGGACAAGGGCAGCGGCAAGGAGCAGAGCATCTCCATCACCGGCGCCTCCACCCTCAGCGACAACGAGGTGGAGAAGATGGTGAAGGACGCCGAGCTGAATGCCACGGCCGACAAGGAGAAGC
The DNA here is from genome assembly GCF_056633115.1 of Marcopretia estuarina LEGE 06307. Lineage (NCBI taxonomy): Bacteria > Bacillati > Cyanobacteriota > Cyanophyceae > Synechococcales > Prochlorococcaceae > Marcopretia > Marcopretia estuarina. The sequence continues at coordinate 155,891 of NZ_JBSJOY010000002.1, forward strand.
GCGAGCGCATCGACCTGAAGAACCAGGCCGAAACCCTCGTGTATCAGGCCGAGAAGCAGCTCGGCGAACTGGGCGACAAGGTGGCCGCCGACGCCAAGGACAAGGTGGAAGCCAAGCGGGTGCAGCTCAAGGAAGCGGTCGAGAAGGAAGACTTCACCGCCATGAAGAGCCTGCTCGAAGAGCTGCAACAGGAGCTCTATGCCCTGGGCGCCTCTGTGTATCAGCAGGCCGGTGCCGCTGAAGCGGCGGCGGCCAACGGAGCGGCCGGCAATGGTGCCTCTGCCTCCGGTGCTGCCGCCGACGACGTGATCGACGCCGAGTTCACTGAGAGCAAGTGAGCGGTGGGCGGGCCTTCGGGCCTGCCACCGGCCCTCACGTCTCAGCAGAAAAGCCCTCCGCAGGGAGGGCTTTTTTTGCTCTTCAGGGGCAGGAATCCGGGTATGGCAGGTAGCCGGGCTGGGAAGCCGTTGGCGCAGGCCGGGGCCTGAAGCCGGCTGTGGACGGTGTGCCGGGGATTACTTGCCGATGCTGTCGACAGCGGCTTTGGCCTTGGTGATCACCTCAGCCGGCAGGCTCACGTAGCCCAGCGTGGGGGCCTTGCTCTGGAACTCTTCCGACAAGGTGGTGTTGAAGACCTTCTTGAGCATCTCGGCCTTCTCGTCGTTGCCGGTTTTGTAGAGCAGGATCCAGGTGAAGGTGACGATCGGGTAGCCGGCCGAGGGGTTGGGATCGCTGCCGATCAGGTCGGGCCCGAGATCGATGGCGGCCAGCGCCTTGCTGGCGTTTTCGCTGTCGGGCTTGGCGAAGTCGCTGCTCTTGTTCTGAACGGCGGCCGCCTGCAGATCGCCCTTCACAAAGGAGGTTTCCACGTAGCCGATGCTGCCGCGGTTCTGGCCCAGGTTGGCGGCCACGCCCTCGTTGCCCTTGGCGCCGACGCCCACCGGCCAGGCCACCGCTTTGCCGGCTCCGGGGCCGCTCTTCCAGGCCTCGCTGAAGGCCGCCAGGCTGTTGGTGAAGTTGTAGGTGGTGCCGGAGCCGTCCGAGCGATACACCACGTTGATCTGCTGATCAGCGCAGCCCAGCTCCTTGAAGTTCTTGATCTTGCCGAGGAACACTTCCGCCACCTGGGACTGGGTGAGCTTGAGCTCGCAGCCGGGCAGGTTGTAGGCCACGGCGATGGCGCCGGCCGTCATCGGCACCTGCACGGTGCCGCGGCTCACCTTGGCGAGGTCCTCAGCGTCCATCGGCGCATCGCTGGCGCCGAAATCCACGGTGCCGGCGATGAACTGGCGCACTCCGGCGCCGGAGCCCACCGACTGGTAGTTCACCTTCAAGCCGGTGGAGGCCAGCTGCTGGAACCAGCTCTGATAGATGGAGGAGGGAAAGGAGGCGCCGGCGCCGTTGAGGGTGCCGGTGAGCTGGCCGCCCCCGCCGCCCCCGCTACCGCCACCGCAGGCCGTGAGCGCCATCGCCGCGCCCAGGCCGAGCGGCAGCGCCAGACGGGCGAACGGACGGCGGTGCAATCGGGTGGGGGAGGCCATGGGACGACGGGCGAGCGGAATGCTTCCCCCGGAAGCTATCCAAGGGCACGGCTGCCAACGTTAACGACAGGTAAGGCTCCTGTTCCCGGTAGCGATCACGTCAGCAGCCCAGGCGGCACTGGCTGGCGCCAGCAGCACGCCATTGCGGTAGTGACCGGACAGCAGCAGCAGCCCCGGCTCCAGCTGCTCGAGCAACGGTGCCGGCCGCCCGGCCGGCCGCGCCCGCAGACCCTGCCAGTGGCGCTGCACGCGCGCTTGCGCCAGCCACTCCGGTGCTGCGCCTTCCAGCTGGCGCAGGGCGCTCCAGCGGGCTGGATCGGCGCTCAGGCCGGGCTCCAGGGTGGCGCCCAGCCATAGCCGCCGCTGCGGGCGTGGCACCAGGTTGATGCCCCGCCACACCACGCTCGCCGGCCAGGCAGCGGCGAGCTCAGGGCCGATCTCCAGCTCGGCGGCCTGGCCCAGCACCGGCTCCAGCGGCCGCTCATGGCCGAGCGGCGCCAGCAGCGCCGGGCTGGCCAGGCCGGCGGCGACCAACACCCAGGGGGCCTCCAGCCCGCCGCCACCCCGCAGCGACACCTGCCAGCGGTCGTTGCGGCGCTCCAGGGCCTCCACCCGATCCGCCCGCAGCTCCAGGCCGCGCGTCTGTCCGTCGTGACGGAAGGCGGCCATGGCGGCAAGGGGATCGAGCTGCCCGTCGCGGGGGGAGAACAGCCCCGCCAGGGCACCGTGCGGCAGGGCGGGGCGAAGGGCTTCCAGCGCCGGCTGCCGCCACAGCTCCATCGCCAGGCCCAGGGCCTGGCGGCTCAGGGCAAGGGCTTCGAGGCGCGCCAGCTCCTGAGCGTCGGCGGCCAGCAATAGCAGGCCCGGCCGGTGGGGCACCGGCTGACCGGCCAGGTCCAGCTCGGCGCGCCACTGCTCCCACAGCCGCAACGATTGCTGCCGCAGCCGCCAGGCCCGGCCGCTGCTGCGGTGGAACACCTCCCCCATCAGCACTCCGAGCGCGGCGCTGCTGCCGCTGCCTTCGGGCTGGGGGCCGTGGGGGGCTGGATCCACCAACACCACCGCATGGCCGAGGCGTTGGAGCCACCAGGCAGCAGCCAGGCCGATGATGCCGGCGCCGATCACCACCACCCGGGACGCGGGCGTGGAGGGTGGCGGGAGATGGGGCGGAGGAGCCGTCAGAGGGGCTGTTGGCTCAGCCGAGCGGATCGGCGGGGATCACGTCGCTGTAGGCGCCGAAACCGCTGGCCACCCTGATGTAGCCCTTGCGCAGCCGCTCGCCGTCCTGGAGTTTGGCGGCTTCATCGAGTTCGGCCAGGGCGGCCTTCAGCTGGTTGGCGAGCTTGGTGGCGGCTGGACGATCGGCGGGAAGAAGCCGCTGGTTGATGTAGAGCATCTCGCGACCCACTTCCTGCATCGGACCGTGGATCAGGTTGCGGGTGAACACCCAGTTGCGTTCGTTGATCAGCTCCGCCAGTTCCGGCAGCCGGTCTTTGGCGGCCTGGAAGCCTGCGGCCTGGCGCTGGATCACGGCCATGTCCGCCGGGCTGATTGAGGGAGGCTTGCGGGCCTGATTCCCATCGCAGGCGGCCAGCCCCAGGCAGAGCACCACGGAAAGGCTGAGCACGGCGAAGCGCTTCAGGGCGGAACGAAGCGCGAAAACCAGCTGAGCGACCATGACGACGGGAACAGGCGAGCGGACTTTACGTCCGTTCATGCAGCGCTGTGGCTCTGATCAACACCACCCGCCCAGGTTGTGGGACCGGCCCTCCAGGGCGGGCGGCACAATGACCCTGGCAATCCTGGCGGTGATGACCCTTCCAACGGCGATCCTTCAGGTGATCTGCCCCGACCGTCCTGGGCTGGTGAGCACCCTTTCGGGCTGGGTGGCTGCCAATGGCGGCAACATCCGCCATGCCGATCACCACACCGATGCCGGTGCCGGCCTGTTCCTCAGCCGTCTGGAGTGGGAGGTGGAGGGCTTCGGCCTGCCGCGGGAGGCGATCGGCCCGGCCGCGCTTGCTCTTGCCGAGCGGCTGGGGGGGGAAGGCACGCTGCGCTTCTCCGACGGCCACCCGCGCGTGGCGATCTTCGTGGGGCGGCAGGACCATTGCCTGGTGGATCTGCTCTGGCGCACGCGGGCCGGAGAGCTGCCGATGCAGGTGCCGCTGGTGGTGTCCAACCATCCGGATCTTGAGCTGCTTGCCGCCGATTTCGGTGCCCGCTTCGTGCATCTGCCGATCAGCGCCGGCAGCCGCGAGCAGGTGGAGCAAGCCCAGCGGCAACTGCTGAGCGAGCTGGACATCGACCTGGTGGTGCTGGCCAAGTACATGCAGGTGCTGAGCCCAGCCTTCCTGCTGGGGGCGCCGCCGGTGATCAACATCCACCATTCGTTTCTGCCCGCTTTTCAGGGGGCCCAGCCCTACCACCGCGCCTGGGAGCGGGGGGTCAAGTTGATCGGAGCCACCGCCCACTACGTGACCGAGGAGCTCGATGGCGGCCCGATCATCGAGCAGGCCACGATCACCGTCAGTCACCGCGACGACGTGGACGATCTGATCCGTAAAGGCCGCGACACTGAACGGCTGGCGCTGGCCCGGGCGTTACGCCTGCACCTGCGTGGCCAGGTGATGGTCTACCGCGGCCGCACAGCGGTGTTCTCCTGATCATGCGGGAGCCGATCCGCCGCCTCGACAGCTGCCGTCCCGAGACGGCGCCACCCCTGGGTTGGCGTTGCTTCCAGCTTGGGGTCTTCGTGCTGCCCAGTAGCGCCCTGATCGCTGGCCTGCTGCTGCTGGTCGCGCTTGTGGCCGCCAGCCGCCGCGGACGGTTCCTCCAGGACAAGGTCAACCGGGTGCTGCTGGTGGTGGCTGCCTTGATGGTGATCGGTTGCTTCCGCGCCACCAGCGGCTGGCTTGCCTGGGTGGGGATGGGAAATTGGCTGCCCTTCTTCTGGGCGTTCTGGGGCTTTCAGCCGTATGTGGCCAGCGCCGCTGCCCGCCGCCGCGTGGGGCTCTGGCTGCTGGCCGGCACGGTGCCGGTGATCGTTACGGGCCTGGGCCAGCTGTGGTGGGGCTGGTCCGGGCCGTTCCAGATCCTGGGTGGAGCGATCATCTGGCACATCGGCGAGGGGGGCACGCCTGACGGGCGTTTTTCCGGCCTGTTCGACTACGCCAACATCGCCGGTGCCTGGCTGGCGCTGGCCTGGCCCTTCGCGCTGGCGGCACTGCTGCAGGCAGGCCAGAGCTGGCAGCGGCGCGCTGCGGCGCTCGGTCTGGCGGCCCTTTTCGCTACGTCCCTCTATCTCACCGATTCACGCAATGCCTGGGGGGCCCTGGTGCTGGCGGCCCCAATCGTGGCCGGGCCGATCAGCTGGCCATGGCTGCTGCCGCTTTTGCTGCTGCTGCTGCTGCCCGTCATCCTGGCCAGCCTGCCTGGCGTGCCGGCGTTGCTGCAGGCCCCCGCCCGCGCGTTGGTGCCTGAGGCGATCTGGGCCCGCCTGAATGACGTCAAGTTCGCCGGTGAGCGAAATCTGGCGAGCACCCGGCTCAGCCAGTGGGGCGTGGCTCTGATGCTGATCGCCGAGCGGCCTTGGCTGGGCTGGGGCGCGGCGGCCTTCAGCGTGATCTACCCGCTGCGTACGGGCCAGTGGCATGGCCACCCCCACAACGTGGTGATTGACCTGGCGGTCAGCCACGGCCTGCCGGCTGCCGTGGGCGTGGTGGCGATCGTGCTGTGGCTTCTGATCCGTGCGGCGCGGCTTGGGATTGCCAGGGAGCCGGTGTTCGAGCGGGCCTGGTGGGCGGCAACCCTGGTGCTGGTGGTCCTTCACGCCACCGACATTCCGATGTACGACAGCCGCATCAATATCGCCGGGTGGATACTCCTGGCGGGGTTGCGGACAGTCGAACGGCATCATCCCGACCCTCAGACGTTGACCAAGGACTGATCACCTCAGCGCCATGCCCGATCCGGGCCCGATCAGGTTGAGGCCGATCGTCAGATGAAGGTCTGGTCAGATGAAGGTCGTCCAGCTGTTGCCGGTTCCAAGGATGTAGGCGCCCGTCCCTGGTACGAGATTGACTCCTTCCAGTTTCCCGATCAGTTCATCGGCATTGCTGAAGCGGTTATCGCCGTTGCCCAGAAAGATCTCGGTGGATCCTCCCGAGAAGCGATAGAGGTACTGGGAATCGCTGCGCAGCTGCAGCTTGTCGTCGGCGGCATTGAAGTCTTTGATCAGGGCATAGTCCTCAGTGCCTTGGGAGAGGCGGGAGCCATCGTTGTAGAAGGTGCCGCGGCTGTCGGCCAGGAGAAAGGTGTCCCGGCCGCCGCCGCCGGTGAGGCTGTCAATCTGGTTGCGGCCCAAGGCTGCGGCCGAGGTGCCGCTGGAGGGAACTCCGGCGATCCGATCGTCGCCATTGCCGCCGGTGACGGTGTTGTTGCCAGTGGTGCCCCAGAGGATCTGGTTGGTTGGGGGCGGTGGCGCAGCGTCGTTGTCGGCAATGGTGACAGTGGCCGAGCCCGTGCCGATCGCGTAGGCGGAGCCGGGCGCAAGATTGAGGACCAGGGTTTCAGGCCCCTCCACCAGCGTGTCGTCCACTGGCGTGATGGTGAGGACGACGGACGTCTGGTTGCTGGCAAAGGTGATGGTGCTGCCCAGGCTGGGCGCGTAGTCGGCCGCGGTGGCCGTGCCGCCAAGGCTGAAGTTCACCGTCAGGGACTGGCCGAGGGTCCCGCCACTGCGGGTGAGGGTGAAAGAGCCGGGCGCTTGGCCTGCTTCCGCCGCTGCAGCACCGCTGGCTGCCACCGACACCATCGGCAGGGTTGGGTCCACCACCAGCGCGCCCAGCCGGTCGAGGGCGGCGGGGATGTTGAGCCGGCCGCCGGTCACGGTCTTGTTGGCCAGAGAGGCTGTGGGGGTCGCGGATTCGAGCAAGGCCCGCTTGATCTGGGCGGCGGTGGCGCTGGGAAACGCCGACTTGAGCAGCGCCGCCGCTCCTGCGACGTGGGGCGAGGCCATCGAGGTGCCGCTCTTGTTGCCGTAGCCCCCCCCGGGCACGGTGGAGAAGACGGAGGAACCAGCCGCCCCGAGATCCACCGACACCGATCCGAAGTTCGAGTATCTCGCCAGGGCGCCTGTGCTGGTGATGGCAGCCACGGCGATCACGTTGCTGCTGGAGTAATTGGAGGGGTAGCTGGGATTCAGGTCGTTGTCGTCGCCGATGCCGTCGAGGCCGCCGTTACCGGCTGCCGCGATGAACAGCAGATCCTGTTGGGTGGCCCGATCGATCGCGTTTTCGAGGGCCCGGGAATAGCCACCACCGCCCCATGAGTTATTGGTGCCCACAAACTGGCCTGTTTCCCCCCGTTGCCCCGCTTGGATCTTGGCGGTGGTGAAATAGTCGAGCGCCAACACGGCATCGCTGAGGCTGCCGCTGCCTGAGCGGGCGAGGAACTTCAGGGGCACCATCTGCACCTGCCAGTTCACGCCTGCCACGCCAAGAGCGTTGCCGCCCATGGCCCCGACGGTTCCAGCCACATGGGTGCCGTGGCTGTTGTCGTCGTAGGGGTCGTTGTCGTTGTTGGCGAAGTCCCAACCGATCAGGTCATCCCTGTAGCCATTGCTGTCGTTGTCGACCCCGTTTTCCCAGCCTGAGCGGCTGTCAAGCATGTCCCCGGCATCGATGTAGCCGTTGCCGTTCCAGTCGGTGAGCCCGGCGGCGGGATTGGAACGGTTGGTGGCGTTGTTGAGGTCGCGGAAACTGATCAGTTGGTCGCCATCGGTGTCGACCAGTGAGCTGAAAAAGCTCAGACCCTGGAGCTCGCCCTGGTTCAGCCAGATGTTGAGGTAGAGGTCGGGGTGGGTGTAATCGATGCCGGAGTCGACGATTCCCACAACCGTGGTGGTGGTCCCGGTGATGTCCCGCCCCCAGGCACCGACTGCGCCAGAGCCGAAGCCAGTGCTCTGCATGCCCCAGAGCGTGCTGAGGGAGGGATCGTTGCTGACCTGCTGGATGCCAACGCGCCCATCCTGTTCAGCGAACATGACTTCGTATCGCTGGCCGTAGCTCCGCAGCAGTCGCTCCCTGGCCTGGGCATCCGCGGGTGCCCGCACCACATCCAGCACCCCCTCCCCGGCCTGTTGCATGGGCAGGGTATGGATGGAGCGCAGGACTGTTCCCCCCAGCTCCCGGTGGATGGACGTGCGCCGGGTGGCGTCGATGTTGAGGCGCCACTGGACGAGCAGCTGTTGCACAGGGCCGTCGGGACCTTCGGCCTGTCCGCTCGGGGTCGTCGTGTCTGCCTCAAGATCCCAGGCCGGCCGTGGGATGGATGGGCTCAGATTGCTTTGGCCAGAGGGCGTTTGAGAGTGGCCCATCGCTCGAAATCCGGGGGATCAGCCCTTGGCTGGTTCAAGAGCTTCATCATGGTGCCGCTGCAGGAGGCTCTTTGGGAGCGGTCCCTCCAAATGTTCCCAAGGCAACAACTTTTCATGGGGCCAGCGCTGGTGGATCACCTCCTGCCAGGGCGGCGGTGACGGCAGCGCAGCGGGTGCGGCGGCCAGGGCGTCGCGATAGGCGGCCTTCCAGCCGCCCAGCTGCCCGTGACGGCCACGCACGGCGGCGATCACTGGCGCTAGGCGCCGATCGCTGCGGGAGAGCAACGCCTGGATCACGCTCCAGCCGTAGCTCTCGGGCCGCAGCTCGATGCCCTTGGGTTGAAGGCGGCGGGCCAGCCGCTTGAGCCGCTTCTCCGCTTCCGGCCGCACCCCTTCCCACTGGAAGGGGGTGTGGGCCTTGGGCACAAAGGTGCTGACCCCGAGGCTGAGGCGCAGCCCTGGTGTGGCCGCCTTGATGGCGAGCAGCAGATCGGCGGTGGCTTCGATGTCGGCGTCGTCTTCCGTGGGCAGGCCGGCCATGCCGTAGAGCTTCAGGCCAGTGAGCCCGCCTTCCTTGGCGTAGCGGGCGGCGGCGAAGATCTCCTCGGTGGCGAGCTTCTTGTTCACCACCAGGCGCATGCGTTCGCTGCCGCTTTCAATCGCGATCGTGAGCGACTTGCTGCCCCGCTTGGCCAGGATCCGCCCCAGCTGGGGGGTCACGGTGGCGGCCCGCACCGAGCTGACGCTCACGCGCGTGCCCTCGAAGCGATCGCCATCCAGCCAGGTGAGCAGATCGGCGAACTGCGGGTGCTGGGTGACGGAGGCCCCCAGCAGGCCCAGCCGCTGGGTGGCGGCCAGACCCTTCTCCACGGCGGGGATGAGGCCGTCGTCGAGGGAGGGGGTGCGGAAGGGCAGGGTGAGGTAGCTGGCCAGGCAGAAGCGGCACAGCTCCGGGCAGCTGCGCACCACTTCCACCATGTGGATGGAGGGCCAGGCCGCCTCCGGGGTGATCACGGTGGAGTGGCTGAGGGTGTTGCCGCGCCAGGTCTGCTTGGCGATGGTGGCCGGCAGGCCCGGCTCGGTCGGCTCCACCGCCAGCAGCTCTCCTGCTGTGCCGTAGCGAGGGGCGTACAGCGATGGCACGTAGATGCCGGGAATCTGGGCGAGTGTCCGCAGTCGCTCGGCCCGTGGCGCCTGGCGCCGGGCCTGGACGGCATCGATGAAGGCGGGCAGCAGCAGCTCGCCATCGCCCAGCAGCACTGCATCGAAGAAGGGCGCCAGCGGTTCGGGGTTGGCGGTGAGCACCGGACCGCCGCCGAACACGATCGGATCGCGCTCGCCCCGCTCCTGGCTCCAGAGCGGAATGCCCAGCTGCTCCAGCAGATCGAGCAGCACGGGGCCATCGAGCTCCCAGCTGAGCGACAGGCCGAACAGATCGAGCTGGCGGTGAGGCGGATCGCCCTGGTCGGTGAACAGGCGCCGCACATCCACATCGCTGCGGCTGGCCAGGCTGGCCCACACCACCTGGTAGCCCAGGCTGGTGATCCCCACTGAATAGGTGCTCGGAAAGGCCAGCACCGCCTTCAGCGCCCCCAGCTCCGGCACGGCGGGCTCAAACAGCAGGGTTTCCTGATTCAGGGGTGGAGGGAGGCGTTGGCCTTCATCTTGCAGGCGCGACCGGCAGGGCTGCCGTGGCCCACGGGGGAGGGAATGGACGGTTGCGGGAATCCTTGGGTTGTGCTCCTCTGGCCAGCGAATGACCGCCCCTCGCCATGCAGGCTTGATCCAGCCGCCCGGTGAACACCTATGAGCAGTGGCTGCGGCGCTTCCTGCGCTTCCACGGCCTGCGACACCCACGGGAAATGGGCAGCTCTGAGGTGAATGCCTTCCTCGCCCATCTGGCGGTGGAACGGAAAGTGAGTGCCTCCACCCAGAACCAGGCGCTGGCGGCACTGTTGTTTCTCTACCGGGAGCTGCTGAAGCAGGATCTGGATTTCCAGCGTCGCGAACTCACGGTTCGCAACGGCAAGGATCGCCGCAGCCTGCTGCCCAACCGTGTGGGCCAGCAGCTGCAAGACCACCTGGTGGCCGTGCGGCGGGTGCATCGCCAGGATCTCGCCGAGGGCTATGGCCGGGTGCCACTACCCCATGCTCTGGGGAGGAAGTATCCCAACGCTCCGGTGGAGTGGGGCTGGCAGTGGGTGTTTCCACAACACCACCGATGGTGCGATCCGGCCACGGGTGAGCAGGGCCGGCACCATCTCGATCCCAGCATGATTCAGAAGGCCGTGCGGCGAGCGGTGCTTGCTGCAGGGATCCACAAGCCGGCGTCACCCCACACCTTCCGCCATTCGTTTGCCACCCATCTCCTGGAGCGGGGCCAGGACATCCGCACGATCCAGGAATTGCTGGGGCATAAGGATGTGCAGACAACCATGATCTATACGCATGTGCTGAACCGCGGGCCCTTGGGAGTCAGCAGTCCGGCCGACCTTCTGTAACAAAGTGAACTGTTTTATGCGGGTCCGCCGAGAACCTGGGTCCCTTGGCTGGGAAAGCCTGGGATCATTGGTCTGGCCTGGGTTTGTGTCTCTTTGCCCTCAGTCCTTACCTCTCTTAGGCTTCACTGGGTAAGCACAGCGAGGCTTTCACTGGGTCCGCCCAATCAGCGTTAGCCGAATCCCTGGGAGCGGCGCCGGGCTGAGGAGAGGATCAGGATACGCCCTAGCATGGAATGTTGCTACAGTGGCGTCAATAGGGGGCTCAACATGAATTTCACTTTGGAGTGCGAACAAGAAGTAGACGGTCGTTGGATCGCCGAGGTACCGGAGCTATCCGGAGTCCTTGCATACGGAACTTCCTCTGCTGATGCAATGGCAAAAGCTGAAGTCCTAGCCCTTCGTGTTATCGCTGATCAGCTTGAGAATGGTGAAGCAGAGCCAGTCAGCATCCAGTTTTCAGTTCCACTCTCTGCATGAGTAATTGGCCGTCAGCCAAAGCCAAGAGAGTATTGGCAGCCTTGCAGGCTATTGGATGGAGAGTTAAGCGTCAGTCAGGATCGCACAAGACGCTTGAACATGCAGTCTATCCGGACTATGTCTTTGCATTCCATGATGGCGAGGAGATTGGCCCAAAGATGTTGTCTCGAATCGCCAAGCACACTGGTCTCGAACCTGTGGATCTGTGATGAAGGCTGGAAATCGGCTAACAATGCCATACACCTGAGCCGCCCCCGGATGATCTCTGTTCAACTTCCTGTTTCTCGGCGGTCAGGTGATGGCAAACGTTAGGCCACGCAATCGCCACCTATGCCAGCAATCAATGACCAAGGTGACGGATTTTCGCGGACCGTCCGCGAACTGAAACTGCTGCTTGGTCAGCTTGAATCACCGGACAAGCCGTTCCTCTGGTACACCCAACTCGGCTACCACGGGTACGGGATCAGTGTTCACCAATCACACCTCCAATACCTCAAGGACCTGAATGAATTTCTAGTTCCGGATCTACCCGTGTTTGACGAGGAAACAATAGAGCGCTGGCAACTAGTCAACGAACTGCTGGTAGAGGGACTTCCTCCAACCAGGGCAGGTAGATCGCGCATCTCAAGCGGCGCATCAATGCTCGGCTGTCTAGCAGCGTTCCCCACACTGGAAGAAGTGGCCAGAAAGATCTCAATGCGGTGGGATGAGGATGGCGTGCTCCAGCAAGCAGTCGTAAGCAGCGACAACCTTTCAACATGGAAGCCAGATGGAACATTCGAGCCAAAGACATACAAGGTGGGACATCGGATAGTTGTCCTTTCCCACAAGCTTCAACTCATGCACAAAGCTCTGGACCCGCGCCTGGCAAGTCTCCTTGATACCTTGGATCAAGCCTTTCGGCGGCCAATGATTCAAGGACTAGACCAACCCATGAGTCCGCTGTACGAAAGACTGCAATTCTTTCGCGATCACTGGCTCCATGGCCGACGTTTCCAGGGTTGGGAGGCTCTTTTGGTTAGCTTCTTACTGTCCCTAATCTACTTTGGCTCCGCGATTGCACGCGATGCAGACGCGTCAAACGGCGAGGCCTAACCATTCGCTCAACCGGACCCATTGCGGCATGCGGCTAAAGGCCCGCCATTTCATTCTGGGCCTTTAGCCACACGCCGCAACGGTCCGGTTAGCTCAAACGTTATGCGGCATACTGATGCCATGAATCAAGTTCAAGCTAGGCAAGCCGTTCTTGCCGATCTGCAGGTTCTCGCACCGCTGCTAGATGCCTATCGTGTCTTCTACGGAAGCGACAGCGATGTTGAGGCAGCGAGCCAATTCCTGTTAGAGCGTTTCAACAAGGGAGAATCAGTGCTCTTCATTGCGATTGCCGCGGACACTGCTGTTGGCTTTTGCCAGCTCTATCCATCCTTTTCCTCTGTTTCACTGGCAAGGACATTTATTCTCAATGATCTGTATGTGATGGAGAGTTATCGAAAGCAAGGCATTGCGACCATGCTTCTTAAGGCAGCTGTTGAGTTTGCCAAGGATCACGGAGCCTTAAGGCTGACCCTTTCAACTGCAATCACCAATCGCACGGCTCAAAGTCTCTATGAGCACGCTGGTTGGATTCGCGATCAGGACTTCTATGTTTACAGCCTCAAGTTATCCGCATAACATCCTGCTGCACCTGACCGCCTTTACAGAGGCTCTCTCAAACTTGGAGCTCTCTGCGGCAGGTGAGCAGGGCGTTGGGCTGACTAACACCGGCAAACCACAGAGTCAGAGCTGATACACAGTCGTTCTATTAAAATCTACAGGGAAGAAGTATTCTCATTTCCATACCATTCCAGCGCATAATCATAAAGGCTGTCAAGAACCTCAGAAAGTTGTTTCCCGCGCTCAGTCAATCTATATGCGACTCTAGGAACCGTGCTTTGCTCAACTTGACGGTCGATAAGCTGAATGGATTCCAGCAAGCGTAATCTATCTGCAAGGACCTTTGTAGATATTCCATCAACCTTCCGCTTCAGTTCACCAAAGTGCAATTCGCCATGGGAGCTTAGGATCCACAAGATGTAGATTGACCACTGTGCCGAAATATGGCCAATTAATAATTCAAGCGGGCAGCTCATCTGTTTGACCATTGGACGGAGGAGGTAGTTACCAAGTGGAAACCGATTGACTTTTGCGTCGGATAGCGCGAGGTTTGCGCTGTCCTGAGCAGGTCCAACGCTAGTCCATGGGAACGCTACTGCACATTGACTCAAGTCCTCGCGGCGAATATTCCAGCTCGCGACTACTTGCCAGCACTTTCATGACAGCATGGAAGGAGAGCCATCCAGGCGAAAGTGTTATCTATCGCGACCTGAGGAATACGTGTATACCTCATATCACAGAAGAATGGATTGCCGCAGACTTTGCTCCAAGGGATGCATTGACAGCGGAGGCGCGTCAAGTGCTCGCCCTGTCCGACATATTGGTAGACGAGTTCCTTGCTGCAGACAGATGTTTATACAGCGTTCCGATGTATAATTTCGGAATCTCATCCAGCTTTAAAGCCTACATCGACAATCTTGTTCGCTTTGGCCGAACATTTGCGTCTGATCACGGATGCTACCAAGGGCTTGCAAAAGAGAAAAAGGTTTTATTTATCACTGCTCGCGGCGTTGAGTATGACTCAAGCTCGCCCTATCACGGATGGGATACACAAGAGCCTGGGCTAAGGTATGCATTCCAGTTCATGGGAGTTTCTGACATCAGCTTTATTCATGCATGTGGCCTTGACTTGGGAGAGGAGTCTCGGCGCAGCAGTATTGAGAAGGCCAAAGGCGAAGTTTTGAGCTTTATATCATCCTGGTAGTTGACGAGCAGCCCAACATCAAGATCCAGCGGACGAGATCAGTAGAGTGTCCAAGTCGTCCATCTCGTGCTCGCCGCTGATCTTGAGCGTTAGCCAACCTGGGAGATTCTCGTGGACGTCGTAGAAGGCAGAAAGCGCCAGGCTTCAGCAGCGATCAAGGCGGCCTTTGGCACGGAAGCGGGTGAGGACAGTGTTGACCTATTCGTCTCCCATCATCTAACGGAACTCCCTGCGAGCTACTGGTCGGAACGTTGTGGCTCAGGCTCTCCCGAGCCAGAGGTTGTTCTAGGTCTGCTTGAACTTCACGACTCATGGGGTGAAGGTGAAGTCGAGTACTTTGACTTCACCCTTCCGGGTGACGTAACGGACTATCAGATCAGCGTTCACTTTGATGACACTGGGACAATTGACAGCATCTCAATGGAAAGCTAACGCGGCTTGGTTACCTAACAACTCGCTGGAGCGCTCGCGTGATGCATAACGTGCCAACTTTGAACGCCTATGTGCGCGGCGCTAAGCGAAGCCGTTGGACGGCTTAGGTTGTCAGTGAGGGCTGCTGCCAAAAGATTACTGGTCAGCGCTCAAAGTCAAGTAGGTGCACTCAACCTTTTAACTTTGCGATCATTTCAGCACGAGCAGAAACGTCTAGCTTCTGAAACATCCGCTTGAGTGCTTGCTTCACTGCGTCTTGGCTGATAATCAGCTTCAAGCCAATTTCTCGATTGCCGAAGCCTTGAGCAACTAATTCCGCATTGTCAATTTCTCGTGGAGTTAGACAACCATTGAAAGATGGTGTGATCGCAAAGCGCAGAGTTGCCATACGAACGGATAAGTGTTGACATAGAGAACTCAGCTGAATCAGGTCAGTATCGTTAAAGCTAGGAAGCTCTTTTCCACGCAGAAAATAGATTCCGCCGATTATCCGACCAGAACCTATTAAGGGTGCAACCATTGCATGTTCAAGGCCATAAACGCAAAACACGTATTGGTAAAGCTTGCTCTGGTGCCAATCCTTTAGCGACTGAACTGATAGGTGATGAACCGGAGTTTGTTCCCGTACCATGCGTTGGCTGATCGGATCTGCACTTTGCCCAACTTCTCGATAGCGATCGCGAAACGAATCTGGCAAGCCCCAAAGGTCTGACTCAACCACTCGAAAACGGCTATCTAGCAAATCTAGCCCCCAGGCAGTCGCTCCGACCAGTTCACCTGCTTTATCGATGAAGCAAGCACGCAACTGCGCTTCATTTGAAACGCTAGTCAGCTTTTTTATCAGAGGATCAAATCGCATAAACTTGTACCCAGTTGGGGACTTGGCGAGATCGTGATGCAATTCTATTTTACAGAAGTGATCCGCAATCCAGATTTCTTATGTCTATCCCCGTTTCATCCTTGTTTGTTGGACTCAATGGATTGACTGCGTTTGCTTTGTCTTGCATTGTTGTGATGGAGCGCGCCAAAACTCGGATTTGGCATGGAGAAGCTAAGTCGGAGGTGCGCTGCCAGCCCAGCTATCTTGACCATCCCAATGCATGGGCAGCTTTTGTTGAAAGCTACACTCAGAAATCTTTGATCACAAAAATATCTGAAGATGGTATTCTGCAGCGCAAAGTGCGTGCCCATGGCAATTTTACGGAATATGTACCCTTGGGAATATTGTTGATCGCCATGTTGGAACTGATGCACTCACCGGCTTGGATGCTCTGGTTGCTTGGAAGTGCGCTAACGATAGGACGGGTCGCTCACGCATGGGGCTTGATCACCACTTATGGTCCCTCACCAGGTCGTGCAGTTGGATTCTTCCTGACTTGGCTGGTTTACATTGTTGGCGCGATTACCTGCATTTACTACGGTGTCGTTGGAGTTCTCTCGTGATTGCCAGCCCCCAAAACGTCATGGCAGCGGACGGACGAAAGCCGCTTGTAGGGTTGCCAAGTCTGTTTGCTGCTGCTGCATTCTGCCGTTCTGTCGCATTGATGCCACTTCGCGAGCCGATGGCTGAACCACGATGACAACCATCACTTCTACCACATTCATCCTTACAGTTCGTGACTTTGATGTTGCACGTGAGTTCTATATTGAAAAGCTCGGATTCGTCGAGGATATGGCTGTGGATGGCTGGTAATACCTCAGGCGCGGGGCTTATGAGGTTCGTCTCGGTCATTGCCCAGATGTTGTTCCGATTGCGGCGTGCGGAGAACATTCATCGTTCGCATATCTCCATGTCTTGGATGCGGAGGCGCTGTATGCCGAGTACGCCTCGGCAGGCGTACCTATTTGGCACGAGCTTGAGGACAAACCTTGGGGCCTTCGGGAGTTCGGGATTTCTACTCCAGACGGCCACAAGATCCTTCTCGGGCAGGACTTGGAGCCGTGATCTACGAATGCAACCTATCTGTTCGCTCAGGCTTTAGCTGTTCAGAATGCCCGTCTTGGCTAAGCTATGGCATTCAGTCTGGGGTTCATGGCGAGCGAGTTGCGTGAGGGTGAGCGGGGCTTGTCAGCTCGAACAGAGCTATCCTGTTGAAAGCATGGGACGACTTTCATGGCGAATCCGGGTGAGCGCGTCACGAACGTAACCTCAACGGAAGACAATCTGATCGTCGACCTCGCAGACGGAAGATCAATCTCGGTGCCTCTGGCTTGGTATCCCCGTCTTCTCCATGCATCACAAGATGATCGAGATCATTGGGAAGTGGCTGGAGCTGGTTTTGGGATTCACTGGCCAGCAATCGATGAGGATTTAAGTGTGGAAGGACTTCTTCGTGGAGCACCAGCGCCTCGCGTGAGAGTGGTGAGCAGCTAACAAGCCCCTGGAGTGGACAGGCCACCACAGGCTTTAGCGTTGCCACCGCAAACTCCTTGCCTGCCACTCAGGGGCGGCGTTAGGCAAGCCAATCAGATCAGCTCAACGGAAGTGATGAGGTAATCCACAGTTGTCTTTATCCACAGACCCAAGAGTCGAACCGAAAGCCAAGCACTGAGCGGCAGAGGGGAGGCAAGGAGCAAGAGCTGCATCCTGGGGCTGATAGACCGCTCGTGCCTCAGCTGCGATCTCTATGTGGGCCAGGTCGAGGATGCGATCGGTGCCGGTCTGCTGCTCCATCAGACAAGACTGGATCAGGCGGATGGTGGTAGCCCGTTGGCGTTGACCAAATGGCCCGTTCCAGCGCGCAGGTGGTCCCATTCCTGCCGCACCTTGGTCTCCGCCGACCGCTGCGCCTGCCTGCAGGGTCCGTGCGCCAGCCACCTACGTGCGGCCAGGTGTTCGACGGGCGTCGCTACCTGGAGCAGGGAACCGACGCTGCGGGATGGGGCCCCACTGGATCCGCGACGGTGATGGCCTGGATGCCTGCTGCGGATGCTGTCCGGCGGATCTCAGCGTTCAGTCACAAGGCTCAATCGAGGCGGCAGACAGCCCATACGCTCAGGAGGTTCCAGTGGAACCGCACTGGGACATCCCTACATCTACCAGCTCGATGAAGACTCGCCTCCAACGCGCCGGTGCCCTGCTGGGTCCTGGCCTCCTGCTGCTCACGGCGTCCGCTCCGTTCCATCAGCTCGCGTCCGCCGAGACGCTGGTGCGAGCCGCGGGTCGCTGCAAGCTGGAGAGAGCGGGCAATGAGCTCTTCAACGGTCACTGCAGCTTCAAGCACAAGGCGGCCGGCGGCACCGATGCCTTTGTGGTGAAGCTCGATGACGGCACCGACTTCAACTTCTCTGGCCCCAACCCTGAGGCTCTGCAACTGCAGACCTACGCCGGGATCGTGAACGTGCGCCACAACGCCAAGCCCGACCACGATGTGTTCCTGTGGAACGCAGACGGGGGAGATCATCGCCTCTCGGTGAAGCTCGACAACGTGCAGAACCCTGACGTGGATTTCGAGGACAGGCCCCAGAAGGCCACCAGCGCAACTCTGGTCGGTGTCGCGCTGGGAGGGCTGATCGGCGCTCTGATTGCCGGATCGAACAAGGGCGGCAGCAGCTAACCCGCCCGCGTGGGAGCCCCGGTGAGCGCACTGCAGCCGCTGGTGGGGGTGAAGGGCGCCAGTGCTGAGAGCGAGATGACCAGCAAGGGGTACACCTACCGCGGTGGCGACCAGATCGGCGACAGTGCCTTCACCTACTGGGAGCAGCCCCGCACCAACAACTGCGTGGCTGTGCGTACCACCAACGGACGGTATCAGTCGATCACCTATACCGAACCCAGCAAGTGCAGGTGATCGCCTGAACGCTCAGGCCATTGATTGCTCTGGCCGCCGGCCCTCCGGACGGCGGCCTTGGCCTTGACCTGTGACATCCAGAATGACATAGACCGCCTTCAATTCAGCCACGGAATCAATGGGAGACTCTGGAAAGGCCAGTACGACCGCGAGGTGATTCCCCTGCCAGTGCAGTGCTAGGCGCGCTTATCCGATTCGCTGTCTTCAGCCTGCTGAGCATGACACGTCGAGCCGCAAGCCAACCGTATGGATCGGAGTCCACTTATACCTGGGCTATCTGGCAATCCTCTTTGCCACATGGATCATCAATGGGGTCGACTACAATCGGATTGGCGAGAATGCGCTAACTACGAAGCTGTGGTATGCGTTTCCAACTCTTTTCGGATCCGCATTCCTTGTGGTTGCCATCACTGCCCTGGGATGGTGGCGCATGGTTCTGTTCGATAAAACGAAATCCGGCCCTCAGTGGGTTTGGATCCTTCCTGTTGCGATGGCGGGGGTCATTGCGCTCAACTTCCTGGGTGTGGTACCGAAACAGCCCACCTCTGAGCTTCTTGGTTGGTCACTACTCGGAGACGTGGGAGTTGGATTCGGCGAGGAAATGATCACTCGGGGAAGCCTGATCGTGGGCCTTCGAAGTCGCGTTAGTGAGGGCAAGGTATGGCTGATCAGTTCCCTCTTGTTTTCCGCACTTCATCTTCCTAACGTCCTCTTCGGATTTCCGCTATGGGCCATGCCTGTGCAAGTGCTGTTGACATTCGTCATGGGCAGTGGCTTCTACGCCATTCGCCGCATGTCCGGCACTCTGATTCTATCGATGATTCTGCATGGGCTTTGGGACAGTGCCTTGTTCCTTAACGTCGCTGTCGGCGGAGTACCCTCCTCTATTCAATACTCCGTGTACCCCATCGCGATCATCTGCGTCATCGCAGTCCTTCGTTGGGGGCGGAATGCGCAAGCCCAGTAAATCAGGCCATCGGCGATCAGCAACATTCCGGAGTAAAAGCGAAGTAGGTTATTTAATTCTCCCCCCGAAGCGTCCGATGCGTTCTCCACTCGCCTCACTGGGCGCTGGCCTCCTGGCCATCAGCCTCCCCGATGGGGGCGCCCTGGCCCAGGTGGCGATCGAGAGTCAACGGGTCACGTTTCGAGCCGGCGCCGATTCCGCCTTGCTCAAGGGCCAGCTCAAGGGCGACCAGACCGTCGACTACAAACTGCGGGCCGGCGCCGGTCAGACCCTGACGGTGGAGCTCAAGGGGTCCAATCCGCAGAACTACGTCAACGTGATGGCGGCCGGGACCGACACCGCCTTGTTTATCGGCAGCAGCTCCGGCAACCGCTTCCGTGGCCTCCTGCCCAGCGATGGCGACGTGAGGGTGAGGGTGTACCTGATGCGGCCGGCGGCGCGCCGCGACGAAACGAGCACCTACAGCCTGAAGGTGGGGATCGGCGGTGCCCCCCTCGCCCCTGTGCCCGCTTCCCGCGATGCCCTGATCCCCGGCACTCCCTATCACGCTTCGGCGGAGGTTCCTTGTGTGTCCGGGAGCAGCGGCAAGGCCACCAGATGTAAGGCCTTCGTGATCCGCAGGGCCAACAACAGTGCCACGGTGGTGGTGACGAACCCCGAGCGGCAGAAGCGTCAGTTCCTGTTCGTGAAGGGAAAGGCGGTTGCTTCGGATCAACCTGAGCGGCTCTCGGTGCAGCGTCGCGGGGATAGCTCGGTGCTCAGTCTTGGCGAGAACTTTGAACGCTATGAGATTGTCGATGCCCTGGTGGTGGGGGGCTGAGCCCTCTGCCGGCTCGATCCCATCGGTGACCGGGGCGACGGGTCGAGCCATTCCCCGCATCTTCATCAGGGGGCAGCTGGTCTGGCTGCCTTGGTGGCCCTGAAGAGCCTGCTCCAACCCGGTACCTGCGTGACGCTATCGACACGCCGCAACGGAGCCGATCACCCTTGAGGGAATGCTGCCGGCACCAAACAGATCCGGCGCTGAACTGTTGAATCTGGGCATAGGAATGAAGCATGCCGCTCATGACGACGTGAGCAATCTCGAAGCCAGGTGATGGTGAGCGTTGGTTTGAGGTGTTAACTCCCACTAAACTGGAGAGGGTCAATAGAGGAAGAGACGTTGGCACGTGAAGGAGTTGCCCGAGTGGGGAGCCGAACGCTGGCTTATCTTGAAACGGGTGACGATGGCGGACCACTTGTCATCCATAATCACGGAGGGCCATCCAGCCGCTTGGAGGCCTTGCTCTTCGATTCCTGTGCAAGTGCCCATGGGCTGAGGTTTGTCTGTGTTGACCGGCCTGGTATCGGTGGGTCCGATCTTCAGCCGGGCCGCACCTTCGCGTCATGGGCAAACGACCTCCAGACGTTGGCTGATTCCTTGGGTGCACAGCAGTTCGCGGTGACCGGCTGGTCTGAAGGGGGTCCGTGGGCTCTTGCCGCCGCAGCCTATCTAGACCCTGGTCGCCTTGCCCATGTCACATGCATTGCTGGTGCCAGCTACGGAACGTTTGGAGATAACTGGGCCGTCAAGTACCAAAGTAGCGTGGATGCGCTTGGTGGGCGCCTCGCGTTGCACTTCCAGCCTGGCTTCAGGCTCATGTATGAACTGCTTGGATTGAGTGCTACCCACTTTGAAGCCAACTATCTGCAGGCTCTGAGGAAGTCGATGGGTGTCTCTGATCAGGAGGTCCTGGCAGATGAGCAGGTCTGTCAATCCTTTCTGGAGGCATCACGGGAATGCTTTCGGCAGGGCGTTGAGGGGCTTGTCGCTGACGCCACGATGCTCTACGAGGCTTGGCCGTTTGACATGACCAAAGTGACGCGTCCGGTCCACTTCTGGCAGGGAACTGATGACAAACTGGTGCCTGAACCCATCAATCGGATGGTGGCGGACAAGACCCCTGGTGCCATCTGGCGTTCCATCAGCGGAGGAGGCCACTTCATTGCTATCAGCCATGCGAACGAGATTCTTGCTCAGGTGGCCAGCGATCTTGCCAAGGCGCCAACCTGACACCACACAGCCGATGGCCCATCTCGATGGGCCTTGGCATTGATCGGGCCTTGATGACGCCTCGCGTACCCACGATCCCTGCAGCGCCCCGATCCATTCAGAAGGGCACGCCTCTCAAGCACCTGCTGGGCCAGGAGGCCATTGAGTGCCTGGCGACCAACCTGCAGATTGTTGATGCAGACTTTCCGGTTCGCCGATTCTGCGAATCCGCCCTGGCAGGCATTGAGCCGTTGGCCATCATGCAGCGTGGAGTGCATATCGCCAGGGCGCTTCGTGACGTCCTGCCTGGGAACTACGAGGAGGCTGTTCAGGTCCTCATGGCGTCGTTGACGCCGGAGAAGTCAGCAGCAGAAGAGATGGGGCTGGCAGGCTTCTTCTATCTTCCACACAGCTTCTTTATTTCTGAGTACGGGCAGGATGTCCAACACAGCAGTGGCAACGACCCTTTTGACACGTCGATGCTGGCTTTGCATGCCCTCACCATGCGGTTCACCTCGGAATTCGCCATCCGCACGTTTCTGATCCAGCAGCAGACGCGCACTCTGGAGAAGGTTGATCAGTGGATCACCGACCCTAATCCGCATGTAAGGCGCCTCTGCAGCGAGGGGACGCGGCCAAGGCTCCCTTGGGGGAAACGCATTCCTTCGTTTGTGGCCGATCCGAGGCCAACGCTTCCCATCCTTGAATCTCTGAAGAACGATTCATCGCTGTACGTCCGCCGCAGCGTTGCCAACCACCTGGGGGACATCGCCAAAGACCATCCGGAACTCGTCTTTACCACCTGTGAGCGTTGGTTGCGGGATGGTGCCTCCGCTGACCTGCAGTGGCTGATTCGGCATGCGGTTCGTTATCCCGCCAAGCAGGGAGATGCACGTGCGCTGAAGATACGTGCAGCAGCCAAGGGCGGCGCGTTGTAAGGCGCTCCACCATGGCCTGAGCCATCATCCCAGCCATGCCATCCGAGCGATGACGTTCTTCTCCTTCCTTGTTCCTCTGGTGGTTCACTACGTGCTGGTCGCGTTGCCCCTGGGCCTGGGGCTGCTGGCCTTGGCACGGACACGCCCCGGCCGTAGGCGCCTGGCTTGGGTCATGGTGGCTGGCCTGTTGGCGGTGTTGGGTGGCGCTCTGGTGCTGCTCCAGGGCAAGGCGGTTCTGATGGGTGCGCCAGACGACGGCACCTGGTTCGTGGTGGTGACGGGACTGCTGCCGATCGCCTTAGGGGGCATCAGCCTGCTGCGCTGGTCGCGGCTCTGAGCCTCCGAAGCAGCCAGGCTGGTGACATCAGGGCCAGGTGATGCCGCAGACGCTCCTTTCCACCCTCTCCCGCAGTGAACGGCTGTCGATCGCCGGCACCTACACCCTGACGCTGCTGGAGAACCTCTGCATGCTCGCCTATCCGGCCATCACCGGCTGGGCGGTGGACGGGCTGCTGAAAGGCAGCTACCGGGGCCTTTCGGCGCTGATCGCCGTGTGGCTCGTGCACCTGGTCACGGCCTTCGTGCGGCAGCGCTTCGATACCCGGGTCTTCATGGGCCTCTACGCCCGCCTCGCCGTGCTCACCGTCGCTGAGCAGAAGCACCTCGGTCACGGCACGAGCATCGTGTCGGCGCGGGTCGAGATGATGCGCGACATGGTCGGCTTCTTCGAGGCTGATGTGCCGGCGATGTTCTCCCAGGTGGTGACCGTGGTGGGCTCGCTGGTGATGCTGTTCACCTACGACCTCCAGGCGGGATTCATCGCCATGGCGGTGCTGCTGCCGATGGGGCTCGTCAACGCCTGGTACTGGCGGCGCGCCCTGCGCTTGCATCGCGGCCTCAACGACCAGATCGAACGCGAGATCGCCGACATCGAGGCGGCGCGCCCGCTGCGTCTGCGTCGCCACTTCGGCCGGGTGCGTCGCTGGCATGTGCAGCTCTCCGACAGCGAGTCGTGGACCTGGACCGTGACGGAGCTCGCCACGATTGTGGCGCTGGTGGTGCTGCTGATCGACTTCACCCGATCGCCGGTGTTCAGCGCCGGCGCCATCTATGCCGTGCTCGCCTATGTGTTCGATTACCTCGAGGGCCTCGACAGCGCTCCGTTGATCGTGAACAACATCGCCCGGCTCCAGGACATACGGGCGCGACTGGCACGCTGAGCATCAATGGATCCCGGCATGGGCTGAAGTGATGAGGATGGGATCGCACCCCCTTTCGAGCGCTGCTGACATGACGTGGAGCGTGTCTGTTCAGCAAGCTGTTCGGTTGCCCGCGATCATCGGTGTCGATGTTGCGTCATTCCATCTTTGCGGCTCAGGCTGCGGGTATGTGTGATGGTTGCGTGGTATTCATGCCATGCCGGCACCGGCTTTTGCAAGAATCAGTCATGAGTATCGTGGAGCAGGTTGCATGGCGAAAACTCTCAAAGCGTTGGGCTGGTTCTTTCTTGCGATCGATACGGTTGGATTGGCCTTCATGGTGCAATGGGCGCTAATGGCAAGTTCTCGAGATGGCGAGATAGCCTATGCCGTTGTCTTTCTGCTCTTCGCATTGGCGTTGGTTGGCGTGGGGGGTACGGCGTTGGCGTGCAGTGCAAAACGTGGGTCAGTGCTGGGGCTGTGGTGTTCGACACTGTTTTTGGGAATTCCTCCCGTCATCGTTGCTGCTATACGCATCAGCAATTCCATCTAGTGCCTCATGGATAAGAGAGGCGTTTTTCATTCGGATCCGCTAAAAGCGTGTGACCTCTCGTGCTTGAACTGATCGGTTGATTCTCCTTGCACCTACCCCTGGTCACTCACCCTCCAGTCTTGAGGGGATCCAATCCTTTCGGTAAACGTTTCAACGGCCTGCGTTCTTCCTGCGGCTTAAGCTCAGCGGACCATCTCGACATTGGCCGCAATGACAGTCCTCGCTCGCTTCATTTACGAAGTGAAGCCGGGCCGCACCGGCGACTTTCTCGAGAAGCTGGCGCAGGCCGGTTCGCCCCGGTTCACCAGTCCTGTGATGCCACGGGCGTTCAAGCTGTTCCGCTGCTCCGTGCCAGGGCCTGACACGGAGCGCCTGATCCTTCACATCGAATACGACGACATGGCCGCCTACGGCGCCCGAACGGCCTACGAAGCCAGCAACCCGGAATGGCGGGCGCTGTTCGAGGCCACGCCCGATTCCCCCGAGCGCCTGCTTTCGGTGGAGCTGCTCACAGAGTTCCTGCCGCTCTGAGAGCAGGCCCCGAGCCTGCCAGCGCTCAGACCCCCGCCAGCACCTTCTCCTCCTCCTCCACACTCACCACGCGGCCGGCGTCACTGAAGCCGTCGATCTGGTCGAAGTTGAGGTAGCGGTAGAGCTGGTCGGAGAGGGGATCGATCTTGGCCGCCGCGACCTCCAGGTATTCGGCTGGCGTGGGAATGCGGCCCAGCAGCGCGCACACGGCCGCCAGTTCGGCGCTGCCCAGATACACCTGGGCGCCGTTGCCGAGGCGGTTGTTGAAGTTGCGCGTGCTGGTGGAGAACACCGTGGTGTTGTCCTCCACCCGCGCCTGGTTGCCCATGCACAGCGAGCAGCCCGGCAGCTCCATGCGGGCGCCGGCGGTTTCGAACTTGGCGGTGTAACCCTCGGCGCGCAGCACCTCATCGTCCATGCGGGTGGGGGGGCACACCCACAGGCGGGCGGCGCTGGTGCCGGCCCCATCCAGCACCGTGGCGGCGGCGCGGTAGTGGCCGATGTTGGTCATGCAGGAGCCGATGAACACCTCATCGATCCGATCGCCCGCCACCTCGCTCAGCAGCTTGACGTTGTCGGGATCGTTCGGGCAGGCCAGCACCGGTTCGGTGAGTTCATCGAGGTTGATCTCGATCACTTCGGTGTATTCGGCGTCGGCATCGGCGCTCAGCAGCTGCGGATCCGCCAGCCACGCCTCCATCGCCTGGATGCGGCGGGCCATGGTGCGGGCATCGCTGTAGCCCCTGGCGATCATGTTCTTGAGCAGCGCCACATTGCTGCGCAGGTATTCCGCCACCGTCTCTTCCGAGAGCTTGATCGTGCAGCCGGCACAGGAGCGTTCGGCGGAGGCGTCCGTCAACTCAAACGCCTGCTCGAGCTTGAGATCCGGCAGCCCTTCGATTTCAAGGATGCGGCCGGAGAACACGTTCTTCTTGCCCGCTTTCGCCACCGTGAGCAGACCCTTCTGGATCGCCACCCACGGGATCACGTTCACCACATCGCGCAGGGTCACGCCCGGCTGCAGCGAACCGCTGAAGCGCACCAGCACCGATTCGGGCATGTCGAGCGGCATGGCGCCGATCGCGGCGGCGAAGGCCACCAGGCCCGAACCGGCCGGGAAGGAGATGCCCAGCGGGAAGCGGGTGTGGCTGTCACCGCCGGTGCCCACCGTGTCTGGAAGCAGCATGCGGTTGAGCCAGCTGTGGATGATGCCGTCGCCGGGGCGCAGCGCCACGCCGCCGCGGGAGCTGATGAAATCGGGCAGTTCGGCGTGGGTCTTGAGATCCACCGGCTTCGGGTAGGCGGCGGTGTGGCAGAAGCTCTGCAGCACCAGGTCGGAGGAGAAGCCCAGGCAGGCCAGTTCCTTCATTTCGTCGCGGGTCATCGGCCCGGTGGTGTCCTGCGAGCCCACGGTGGTCATCAGCGGTTCGCAGCTGGTGCCGGGCCGCACCCCGGCCAGGCCGCAGGCTTTGCCCACCATCTTCTGGGCCAGGGTGAAGCCCTTGCCGGTGTCGGTGGGGGCCACCGGACGGATGAACAGGTCGGAGGCTGGCAGGCCCAGGCGGGCGCGCACTTTGTCGGTCAGGGAGCGGCCGATCAGCAGCGGGATGCGGCCGCCGGCGCGCACCTCATCGGTGATCGTGCTGGGCTTGAGCTCGAAGCGGGCCACGATCTCGCCGGCGCCGGCTTCACCCGCCGCGCGCTCGATCGTGCCGTCGTAGGGGCGGATCGTGATCACATCGCCGGTGTTCAGCGCCGCCACATCGCATTCGATCGGCAGGGCGCCGGAATCCTCGGCCGTGTTGAAGAAGATCGGCGCGATCTTGCCGCCCAGGATCACCCCGCCGGAGCGCTTGTTGGGCACATGGGGAATGTCGGTGCCGGTGTGCCACAGCACCGAGTTGATCGCCGATTTGCGCGAGCTGCCGGTGCCCACCACATCGCCCACATAGGCCACCGGATGGCCTTTCGCCTTGAGAGCAGTGATCTGCTCGAGGCCGCCGGGTTGGCGCGTCTCCAGCATCGCCTGGGCGTGCAGGGGAATGTCGGGGCGGGTGGTGGCGTGGGTGGCCGGCGAGAGGTCGTCGGTGTTGGTTTCCCCCTCCACCTTGAACACCGTCACGGTGATCGCCTCCGCCAGCGGCGCCTTCTTGGTGAACCAGGCGGCCTCGGCCCAGCTCTCCACCACCTGCTTGGCCCACGGGTTGGTCTCCGCCAGCTCCAGCACGTCGTTGAAGGCGTCGTAGACGAGCAGGGTGCCGCTCAGCCCCGTGGCGGCCTCGGCGGCGATCGCCGCATCGGCGTGGCTCAGCAGCGTGATCAGCGCCCCCACGTTGTAGCCGCCGATCATCGTGGCCAGCAGCCGGGTGGCCGCGATCGGATCCACCAGCGGACTGGTGGCCAGCCCCTGGGCCACGGCACTCAGCCAGCCCGCCTTGACGTAGGCCGCCTCATCCACCCCCGGTGGGATCCGTTCGCTCAGCAGATCCAGCAGGAACGCCTCCTCGCCGGCGGGCGGCTGCTCCAGCAACTCGGTGAGGGCCTGGGCCTGGGGGGCCGAGAGCGGCAGCGGCGGCACGCCGAGGGCCTCACGCTCCGCAGCGGCAGTGCGGTAGGTGGCCAGCAGATCGGCGGCGGCGATGGGGGACGAAGCCATAGGAGAAGGGGTCATCCCTTGAACGTACGGGAGGCTTCCATTCTTTGCGGCCGCCGGACCGCCAACGGTGGCATCGGCTGCAGAACGGTGGCGGTAAGGGGGCGTGACAGCCGGCTTCTAGGGTGGGTCTTCGAGCGCCCCTCCGCCTGCCGCCATGATCCCCACCTCCGACCTCCATGTGGTGGAGACCCGGCCGCTGGTGGCGCCGGCGGTGCTGCACCGGGAGCTGCCCCTCGGCGAAGCGGCGGCGGCGGTGGTGGCCGGCGCCCGCGAGCGCATCAAGGCAATCCTGCACGGCCGTGATTCGCGCCTGCTGGTGATCGTGGGGCCCTGCTCCGTCCACGACGTGACAGCCGCCCAGGAGTACGCCGCTGCCATCGCCCGGGTGCGGGCCGAGCACCTCGATCAGCTGGAGATCGTGATGCGGGTGTACTTCGAGAAGCCGCGCACCACCGTGGGCTGGAAGGGGCTGATCAACGATCCCCACCTCGACAGCAGCTACGACATCAACACAGGCCTGCGCCTGGCGCGCGGTCTGTTGCTCCATCTCGCCGAGCTCGGCCTTCCCGCTGCCACCGAGCTGCTCGATCCGGTGGTGCCCCAGTACATCGCCGATCTGATCAGCTGGACGGCGATCGGCGCCCGCACCACCGAAAGCCAGACGCACCGCGAGATGGCTTCGGGCCTGTCGATGCCGATCGGCTTCAAGAACGGCACCGACGGCAGCGTCATGACGGCGATCAACGCCATGGAGGCGGCCGCCCGTCCGCACCATTTCCTCGGCATCAGCCGCCAGGGCCATGCGGCGATCGTGTCCACCACCGGCAACCCCGATGGCCACCTGGTGCTGCGCGGCGGCAAGGGCGGCACCAACTACCACCCGGAAGCGGTGGCAGCGGCGGCGGCCTCGCTGGCCAAGGCCGGCTTGCCGGCGCGGCTGATGGTGGACTGCAGCCACGGCAACTCCAACAAGGACTACCGCCTGCAGGGCCAGGTGCTGACTCAGGTGGGTGAGCAGCTGCGCCAGGCCGCCTGCCCGGTGATGGGCGTGATGATCGAAAGCCACCTGGTGGCGGGCAATCAGAAGATCCCGGCGGATCTCTCCCAGCTCACCTATGGCCAGAGCATCACCGATGCCTGCATCGACCTGGACACCACCCGCGAGGTGCTCGCCGGCCTGGCCGAAGCGGTGAAGGAGGCTCAGCGCCAGGCGCCCACCGGCGAGGTGCTGGCAGCGGTCTGACCACCTGATTGTGTAGCTGGCACTCTCTAATCGTGAGTGCCAGATTGATGCTCTGCAACGAACTGTTCAGCTGGAACAGTCGCTGGAGTGAATCTCCCTAATTTGCCTTCACCACGTTGCAGGGAAGGCGGTATGTCTTATCTATTGCAATTCTGCGGATTGTCAGAGCCGCTGCAGATGTTCTATCTGGAGCAGACATCTTCTGCCGCCGGCCACAGCGGCCCCGTCTTCGCCGGCTTCCGCCCCTTTCAGCTCGACGACTTGCTCGGTTGGGCCCTGGCCTCCTCGCAGCAGCGGGGCTGGGACCCTGAAGGCATTCAGCGCACCGTGCTGAACGTGTGGATGGAGCGCGCCGAGGTGATCCGTCAGTGGCAGCTGCGGCTGCGGGAGGAGCCCAGCGACCGGCTGATCGTGGCGGGCCTGGGCACCCGCGACGACTGGCGCCACCGCTGCGAGCGCATGCTTCAGGCCTGAGCGCCGAGCAACCTCCAGAGCAGGCCCACCGCCACCGGCACGGCCAGGTTGTCGATGCCCAGCAAGGCGAACTGCTCCAGCAGCATCGCCGCCGCCGCGATCGCCACCAGCGCCGGCAGCGACGGGCCCAGCCCGCCGCCCGCCTGCAGGGCCAGCCGCAGGGCCGCCAGCACCGCCAGGCTCACCAGCCCCATCGCGCTAGTGCCCAGCAGTGATTTGCGCTGGCCGGCGATCGTCCAGCTCGGCGACGCGATCGACGCCCCCAGCAGGCCCGCCAACCCATCGCCGCAGGCCATCACCAGCACCCCGGCCGCCACCGCATCACTACGCTGCGGCCAGAACAGGGCCAGCAAGGTGGTGATGGCGGCGCCGTAGGCCACGGTGCCGTAGCTGGCGCGGCCCACGTCCTCCACCGCCGGCAGCAGGCGGAAGCGGTGGTTCAGCGCCGCCGCCACGGTGACCGCCGCCGCCGCCGGCAGGGCGATCCAGCGCTGGATTCCCAGCCCCCAGGCGATCAGCACCACAGGTCCGGTGCCGATGTGCAGCACCTTGCGGCTCCACTCCGCCCGCTGCGGCCAGCGCGCCCGGGTCTGCAACGCCAGCAGCACCACCAGCGCCAGCCACAACAGAATGGCGGCAACCCCGAGGGCCTGCCGCCATTCCTCGTCCAGCCCCTCCCACCAGAGCGGCAGCGCCAAGGGCCTCAGGCGGCCTGCTGGAAGTTGCTCATCAGCCGCAGCTTCATGATCGCCTTGGCCTCCAGCTGGCGCACCCGTTCGCGCGACACATTGATCGCGCGGCCGATCTCGGCGAGCGTGAGCGGCTCGGAGCCCTCCAGGCCGAAACGCAGCTTGAGGATCTTCTGCTCCCGCTCATTGAGCTGGGAGAGCCAGGCGCCCAGGTGCTCCTTCTGCAGGCTGCGGTCCATGTGGTCCATGGGCTCGTGGCTGGCCGGATCGGCGATCAGCTCACCCAGGGTGCTGCGGTCTTCCTCGCCGCGGGCGTGGGCGTCGAGGGAGGCACAGGGAGCGCTCTGGGCGATCAGCTCCTCCAGCTCACGGGGCTCCATGCCCATGGCATGGGCCAGCTCCAGCCGGTTGGGCTGGCGGCCGAAGCGGTGCGACAGCTCGCGGGTGATGCGCCGCATCTTCGAGAGCTTCTCGGAGATGTGGATCGGCAGCCGGATCGTGCGGGCGCTGTTGTCGATCGCCCGGGTCATGCCCTGGCGGATCCACCAATAGGCATAGGTGGAGAACTTGTAGCCCATGGCCGGATCGAACTTATCGACGGCGCGCTCCAGCCCGATCGCCCCTTCCTGCACCAGATCGAGCAGCTCGAGGCCCTGGTTCTGGTACTTCTTGGCGACGCTCACCACCAGCCGCAGGTTGGCGGCCATCATGCGGTCGCGGGCACGGGTGCCCATGCGGATCTGGTGCCGCTGCCGCACGGTGAGACTCTCGGGAGGCAATTCGAGCAGGCGTTTCATCCCCTGCACGTGATGCGCCAGTTCAATCTCTTCAGCCGCCGTAAGAAGTGGTACACGGCCGATGTTGCTGAGATACCAGCCGATCGAATCGACGCTCAAGCGCCCACTGGACCGCTGTTGACCCACCCGCGGCGGTGGCTTGATGCCGCCGCCCGCAGCCGAAGCTGCAGATGTGGATCGCGGAGGTGTCCCCATCACCCCGGCCTCCTGCTAGTTGTGGCCGGAACATAGCAGAGGCATACCGATAAAAGGGTAATGAATCGGTTACTTTCGCCACAAATAAGTCGTCACATCTTTGTTTCTCAATTATTCGCGTGCGGCGTGGCTGTTGTGGTGGCCTGCGTTTCGCCACGTTGAGTGTCGGCCGCCCGCCAGGGGCAGCGGCCACCGCTGTGCGCAGACCCTGATCCGGGCTCAGGCGTTGGCCGCGGGTTGCAGCGAAGTGCGCCAGCCGTTGATCAGATCCAGCTGGGCGCAATGCTCCTCCCCTTCCGCCTGCCGTTGGATGAAGGTGCCGTCCGGTTGCATGTCCCAGGCGGCGACATTGTCATTGAGATACGTATCGAGCAGCCGATCCAGCACCAGGAGCTGCACCGGATCCTTGATCGGCGCCACCGCTTCCACCCGCCGATCCAGGTTGCGGGGCATCCAGTCGGCGCTGCCGAAATACATTTCCGGCTCGCCGCCATTGCCGAAGCGGAAGAGGCGGGAGTGCTCAAGAAATCGCCCGATCACGCTCACCACCTTGATGTTGTCGCTCACGCCGGGCACGCCCGGACGCAGGCTGCACATGCCCCGGATCACCAGCTCAACAGTGACCCCGGCCTGGGAGGCCGCATAGAGCAGGGCGATGATCGGCGGATCCACCAGCGAATTCATTTTTGCCCGGATCGAGCCGCCGAGGCCGGCGCGGGCATGGTCGATCTCGCGCTGAATCAGCCCCTCCATGCCCTTGCGTAGCGTGACCGGCGCCACCAGCAGGCGGCGGAAGCTCTGCTGCTTGGAGAAGCCGGTGAGGTAATTGAACAACTCCACCAGATCCTTGCCCAGGTCCTCGTTCGCCGAGAGCAGGCCGATGTCGGTGTAGAGGCTGGACGTTTTGGAGTTGTAGTTACCGGTGCCGATGTGCACGTAGCTGCGCAACCGCTCCTTCTCTTTGCGCACCACCAGCATGATCTTGGTGTGGGTCTTGAGGCCGAGCACCCCGTACACCACATGCACGCCGGAGCGCTCCAGCTGACGGGCCCACTGGATGTTGTTGTCCTCGTCGAAGCGAGCCTTCAGCTCCACCAGCGCCATCACCTGCTTGCCGTTCTCGGCCGCCCGGATCAGCGCCGAAATGATCGGCGAATTCTTGGAGGTGCGGTAGAGGGTCATCTTGATCGCCATGACCGAGGGGTCATCGGCGGCCTGGTTGATGAATTCCTCCACCGAGGTGGCGAACAGGTCGTAGGGGTGGTGCAGCAGCACGTCGTTGCGGCGCAGCACCGCGAAGATGCTCTGGAAGTCTTCGGCCTTGAGCGAGCCATCCTCCAGGCGGCTCTTCTGGGTGCGTGCCAGGGCCACGTTGGTGCGGCCGATGTGCGGTTTGTCCTTGAGCTGGGGCAGGGGAATGGCCAGCAGGCTCATCAGGTCGTCGAGGCCCAGGGGGCCATTGATCCGGTAGAGGTCTTCCGGTTCCACATCGGTGGCTTCCACCAGCTGCTCCACCACTTCCTCGGGCATCTCATCGGCCACCTCCAGGCGCACCACCTCGCCACCCCGCCGCCGCTTGCGCAGGCCTTCCTGCAGCGCCTCCATCAGATCGTCCGCCTCCAGATCCCGCAGTTCCAGGTCGGCGTCGCGGGTGATGCGGAAGAAGTAGTGCCCCTCGATCGTCATGCCGGGGAACAGCAGTTGCAGGTTGAAGGCCACCACCTGCTCGAGCGGCACGGCGCAATACACCACGTCCTTGGCGTTGCGGCCGCTGAGCTCGGTGGGAATCTCCACGAAGCGCGGCAGGTTCTTCTGCGGCACCTTCACCCGGGCGAACTGCTGCTGGCCGGTGTCCGGATCGCGGATCAACGCCGCCACGTTCAGGCTGAGGTTGCTCATGAACGGAAACGGGTGCGCCGGATCCACAGCCAGCGGGGTGAGCACCGGAAAGATCGCCGTCTTGAAGTAGTCGTCGGCCCACTGTTTCTGGGCCTTGTTGAGCCGCTGGTAGTCGAGCAGGTGCACGCCGTGCTCCGCCAGGCTGCGCTTCATGTGGCCGCGATAGTGCGCCTGCTGCTGTTCCAGCAGCGGCCGCAGCCGCTCATGAATCGCCTGCAGCTGCTGCTTCGGGGTGAGACCGTCGTCGCTGAGGGTGTCCACACCCGCCTCCAGCTGCGACTTCAGCGAGGCCACCCTCACCATGAAGAATTCATCGAGGTTGTTGCTGAAAATGGCGCTGAATTTCGCCTGTTCGAGCAACGGCGTGCGGGGGTCGAGCGCCTGGGCCAGCACCCGGCTGTTGAAGGCGATCCAGCTCAGCTCCCGGTTGATGTAGAGCTCCGGGGCCACCACTGGTTCACGCATCACCCACTGCCCTCAGGATCTTTGCCGGCACCAACGTAGCCAGCAACCTGGATCACTTCTGTACAGCGGTTGCTTGCCTTTGCGCCCCGGCCTGGGGTAGCCCGAAGGCAATCAGCACCGCCACACCCGCCAGCAGCACGATGCTCAACCAGAACGGGCTCTTTTCGCCGATCAGTTCATAGGCCACCCCCGCCAGCGGCGGGCCGATGAAGCTGCCCAGGCTCTGCAAACCCTGCAGGCTGCCGAGGGCAGCGCCCTGGCCGCCGCTGTCGAGCCGCCGCGACACCAGGCTGCGCAGGCTGGGGGTGACCAGACCGGTGCCCGCCGCCAGCACCGCCACCGCGATGAACACCAGCGGCTGGGCGGTGGCGGGAGTGGCCAACGGCACCAGCAGCGTGCCGGCGATCACCATGCCCAGCCCCGCCATCGTGAGCCGCCATTCGCCGAACCGCTTCACCAGCGGCCCGATCAGGCCCCCCTGCACCAGCGTGGCCACCACGCCCACCACCAGGAAGGCCGCGGCCGACAGGCCCGGCCCCCAGCCGAACATCTCCTTGAAATAGAGCACCAGCACGGCGGTGAAGCCGTTGAAGGCCAGGAAGAACAGGAAGAAGGCCAGGCACAGGCGCCGCACCTGCGGGTTGCTGAACACCTTGCTCAGCTGGCTGAGCGGGTTGAGCTCGCGCTTGCGCGGCAGCGCCTGGCGCGCTTCCGGCGGATGGGTTTCTGGCAGGGCGGTGAGCACCAGTACCAGGTTCACCGCCGCCACGGCCACGGCCACCAGCAACGGCAGGGTGAGGCTGATCTCCGCCAGCAGCCCCCCCAGGGCAGGGCCGAGCATGAAGCCCACGCCGAAGGCCACGCCGATCAGGCCGAAGGCCTTGGCCCGCTTCTCCGGTGGGCTGATATCGGCCAGCACGGCACCGGCGGTGGCGGCCGTGCCGCCGCTCACGCCATCGATCAGCCGCGCCACGAACAGCAGCGGCAGCGGCCAGGCACTGCCCGCCGGCCAGGGCACCGCCAGGGTGAGCGCAAAACCGCCCAGGCCGAGCACCGAGCCGGCCACACAGCCGGCGATCACGGGCCGCCGCCCGAAGCGGTCGCTGAGGGCGCCGATCAGCGGCGTGAACAGGAACTGGGCCAGGGCGTAACTGCCCGCCAGCAGCCCCAGCGTGCGGCCATCGCTGGTGAAGCTGGCCAGCAGAAAGGGCAGCAGCGGAAACACGATGCTCTCGCCCAGCCTGTCGTTCAGCAGGGTGAGAAAGACGCAGAAGCGGGTGGAAGGGCGCGGCCAACCCATGGCATCAACGCGCGGCAGTGCCCATACCTTCCCATGGGAGCCCTTAGCCGCGGCGCCAGCTGTGGAAGCGTTGCAGCAGCGCCAGGGTGCGCTGGGGGGCGTGGGCCCGTTTCCAGGCTCCGGCGGCGTACTTGCTGGCTTCCGAGAAGGTGGGGTAGGCGTGGATGGTGGAGAGGATGCGGCCGAGCCCGAGCCGCCAGCGCATCGCCAGCACGAATTCCGCCAGCAGTTCGCCGGCCTGCTCCGCCACGATCGTCACCCCCAGGATCCTGTCGCTGCCGGGCGGGGTGAGCACCTTCACGAAGCCGGTTTCGGCGCTTTCCACGATCGCCCGATCCAGCTCCTGCAGCGGAAAGCGGGTGATCTCCACCGCCACTCCCTGCCGGGCGGCCTCTGCTTCATTCAGTCCCACCCCGGCCACTTCCGGATCGGTGAAGGTGGTACGCGGAATCACCCGCCCATCGACCTGAAAGCGGCGGAACGGGGCGAACAGGGCGTTGACACTGGCGTACCAGGCCTGGTGGGCGGCGGTGTGGGTGAACTGCCAGGGGCCGGCCACATCGCCGGCGGCGTAGATGTTCGGGAAGAGGGTCTGCAGCGCGCCGTTGGTGTCGATCGTGCGGCCGGTGGGAATGCCCAGCTCCTCCAGGCCATAGCCGCTCAGCCGCGCCTGCCGGCCGATGGCGCAGAGCACCTCATCGCACAGCCGTTCGCTGTGCACGGGCGCCTCGGCAGGGCCGGTGCTGATCAGCACCACCTTCTCTCCGCCGTCAGCCTGCCCGCCGTCAGCGTCTTGTGGCCGCCGCTCGAAGCCACGCACTGTGCAGCCGGTGATCACCTCCACGCCATCGGCTTCCAGGGCCTGGAGCACCAGCGCGGCGGCGTCGGGGTCTTCGCGGCTGAGCAGCTGCGGGCCCCGCTGCAGCAGGGTGACCCGGGCGCCCAGGCGGGCCAGAGCCTGGGCCAGTTCACAACCCACCGGTCCGCCCCCCATCACCACGAGGCGCGGCGACGTCAGTGGACAGTGGCGCAGGGCCTGCCAGAGGGTTTCGCTGGTGAGCAGGCCCACCCCATCGGCGCCCGGCAGATCCGGCAGCACCGGGCTGGCGCCGGTGGCCAGCACGATCGCCGGCGCCGTGAGCCGCTGCTCCTCGCTGCCGTCACCCCTGCGGATCGCCACGGTCCAGGGGTCGATCAGGCGGCCATGGCCGCGCAGCACCTCCACCCCCAGCCCTTCGTAGCGCTCGGCGCTGTCGTGGGGGGCTACCGCCGCCACCTTGGCGAACACCCGCTCCAGCACCAGCGGCAGCGACACGCTGGGGTTGTGGGGGGTGAGGCCGTAACGATCCGCCCGGCGCATGCGCGCCGCCTGGCGGGCCGTGGCGATCAGGGCCTTGCTGGGCACGCAGCCGGTGTTGAGGCAGTCGCCGCCCATGCGATCGGCTTCGATCAGGGTCACCTTCGCCTTCACGGCGGCGGCGATGTAAGCCGTGACCAACCCCGCCACGCCGGCGCCGATCACGATCAGGTTGCGATCGAAACGGGCCGGCCGCCTCCAGGGGCGGTAGAGCCTCCAGCGCTTCCAGCCCGCCAGCCCCAGCCGCGCCAGCCAGGGGAAGGCCCCCAGCAGCACCAGCGACAGCAGCAGCGGCGGCGTGAGGATCCCCTCGAGGCCGCGCAGCTGCGCCAGCTGGGTGCCGGCATTCACGTAGACGAGGGTGCCGGGCAGCATGCCGATCTGGCTGGCGAGATAAAAGGAGCGGACGGGCAGCGGCGTGAGCCCCATCACCAGGTTCACCAGAACGAAGGGAACCACGGGCACCAGCCGCAGGCTGAGCAGGTAGAGCACCCCGTCGCGGCGCAGGCCCGCCTCGATCGGCGCCAGCCGCGCGCCGAAACGCTGCTGCACCGGCTGGCGCAGCAGGGTGCGGGCCAGCAGGAAGGCGATGGTGGCGCCGGCGCTGGAGGCGAACGACACCAGCAGGGTGCCGAGCCCCAGCCCGAACACCGCCCCTCCGGCCAGGGTCAGCACGGCGGCGCCCGGCAGGGAGAGCCCGGTGATCAGCACATAGGCGAGGGCGTAGGCGGCGGCGGCGCTGAGCGGGGCCTGCTGGCGCCAGGCCAGCAGGCCGGTGCGGGCGTCACGCAGGCCTTCGACGCTGAGCACCTGGGGCAGGTCCAGCAGGAAGAACAGCGCCACCAGCACAGCCAGCGCCAGCAGCAGCAGCCAGCGCCAGGCGCCGCCCGCAGCGGCGGTGCGCGTCAAGCCGCCAGCGCCCCGCCGCAGCTGGAGCCGCTGCCGGCGGTGCAGCCGAAGCAGTGGTCGGCCACCTGGATCGGGTCGCCGCTGGGGTCACGCCGCAGCAGGTCACGCAGGTGGGGGCGACCGGCGGGATCCGCCGCGGCGGCCGGATCGCCCGCGAGCCTCAGGCCCAGCTGCTGGTTGAAATCACAGTCGTAGAGATGGCCCTGCCAGTCAACGCTGATCAACCGGCGGCACATCACCTGCTCCAGGTTGGCGTCGCGGTGGCTGCGGCGCAGCAGCTCCAGGTAGCCCTCCAGCTGCCCCTGGGCGCTCAGCACCGCCGCGAACCGTTGCACCGGCATGTTCGCCAGGGCATAGAGGCGGTTGAACACCACGCCGTGGTCGGCCGCCAGCACGCGCCGGTAGTCGGCCTCCAGCGGCTCCTGCTCCGGCGGCAGCACCGGCCCCTGGGGGTTGAACACCAGGTTCAGCTCCAGGCCCGTGCCCGGCTGGCCGTAGCCGAGGGCATTGAGCTGGCGCAGGCCGTCGATGCTGCGCCGGAACACGCCGGAGCCCCGCTGGCGCTCCACGTTGTCCTGCAGATAGCAAGGCAGTGATGCCACCACCGTGACCCCCTCTGCGGCCAGAAAGGCGGCCAGATCCTCCTGGCCCGGCTCCTGCAGGATCGTCAGGTTGCAGCGGTCGATCACCTCCACCCCCAGGGCGCGGGCGCGGCGCACCAGGTCCCGGAACTGGGGGTGCAGCTCCGGTGCGCCGCCGGTGAGATCGAGGCAACGCACGGCGCGTGCCGCCAGCACCGGCGGGATCAGCGCCAGGGTGTCCGCCGTCATGCTTTCGGTGCGGCTGGGCCCGGCGTTCACATGGCAGTGCACGCAGGCCTGGTTGCAGCGGTAGGTGAGGTTCACCTGCAGGGTGTCGAGCCCCTGGCGGTGCAGCGCCGGGAAGGCGGTGGCGGCCATGGCGGGCCGGATCGGGCTGGGGGACGGGGCGGACATCGCGCGGCTGGGGTCAGATCGTGTCGCCGAGCACCTGACGGCCTGCGGGCCTGGCGCCGTGGCCACCGAGCGGCTCGACGCTGACCGACACGCTGCTGGCCTGGCTGGTGGGGGAGGTGGGAATCGGCATCGCCACATGGCCCCTGGCGTCGGGCACGAAGGGCACACAGCCCACCAGGCGGCCGTTCACCTTGGCCCAGAGCCGGTAGGTGTGATCAGGCGGCGGCGGCGGCAACCCGTCCACCAGCAGCATGTTGTGGCTGGGGTTGCCGGTGACGATCACCGTGCCGCTGGCGGCGCCCGCGCCTGCGCCCGCCATGGCCCGCAGCGGCATCTGCCGGCTGACCGCGCTGAGCGGCGCACCGCTGGTGGCCAGTTGCTGCTGCAGCTGGGCCAGTTGGGTCTGGGTGCGGTGCAGCTGCACGCCCACCGCCAGCAGACCGAGGCCGAGCGCGGCGGCGATCAGGCCTGGCAGACGTGGCGTGGCCGGGCGCGCCAGCAGCCGCTGCCGCAGGGCAGCCGGCGGCGTGCTGGTGGCGGGCAAGGCCAGGGGCAGCAGCTCCAGGGTGGTGCTGAATTCATCGAGCCGCTGGCGCAGGGCAGGTTGCTGGCGCAGGAGTTTGGCCAGCTGGCCGCGCTCCGCTTCGTCGAGGTCGCCGAGCGCGTGGCCGGCCAGCAGAGCCTCCACGTCGAGTGGTTCGCCTGCAGCGTCGTGGTGGCTGAGCGGGTGGTCGCTGCTCATGGCTGGGGGTGGAAATCGATCAGCAGCGTCCGCAGGCGGATCAGCCCCTGCCGGGCGCGGGTTTTCACGGTGCCGAGCGGCAACTGCAGCCGTTCGGCGATCGCCGACTGGCTCAGGCCCTCGTAATAGGCCATCTCCAGCACCTGGCGCTGGTTGGCGGGGATCGTCTCCAGGGCGGAGCGCACCCGCCCGGCCAGGTCGTCGGCCTCGGCGCAGTCCTGCGGGTTGCGCATGGCGGCCGGGAACAGCTGGGACGACCAGCGTTGCACCAGCTGCCAGCGGTTCTGGCGCTGCTGGATGCGGTTGAACGCCATCGAACGGGTCATCAGCAGCAGGTAGGCCAGCACCGGACCGCGCTTCGGGTCATAGCGGCCCTGCTGCCAGTAGCGCACGAACACGTCGTGGCAGAGGTCCTCGGCTTCCTGCGGGGAGCGGCACAGGCGCAGCGCCAGCCGGTAGACCGGCGCGCCGCAGCTGTCGTAAAGGGCGGCCAGATCCTGGTGCTGCCCGCTGCCGGCAGGCAGGGGCGGCGTGGCGGCGGCCTCCGCTTCGGAGCGGCTCACGGGCACGGTGAGGGTGGATCGGAACGGCATGGTGGGAATACCGCTGACCTCCCGGATCGGATGGGGCGGGGCCAGCGGCGTTGGTCAGCGGCGGCCGGCAAACCGCCGCTGCCGGTCACCGGTATCCCCTCCGCACCCTTTGGCCTCGAACGTTCCGTGATCACGTTTTCCCTTTCCAGCGTCAGCCGCGCTGCCGCGGCGCTGGTGCTCAGCGGCACCACCATGCTGGCGGCGCAGGCCATGGAGCCCCAGCAGCAACGGGGCACCTTCATCAAGGCCGAAGCACCGGTGAGCGGCGGCTTCGTGATCAAGAACGAGGGTGGCAAGCGGCTGCTGATGCTCAGCAGGGACTTCAAGACCAACGACATGGCCCCCGACCTCAAGGTGGCCTTCAGCCCTTCGGCCACCCCCCTGGCCGGCAGCAAGCCGCCTGCCTACCCGCTCAAGCCCGGCAGCTACACGGTGCTGGCGCCGCTCAAGGCCAGCAAGGGCGGCCAGACCTACGTGATCCCCGCCTCGATCGATCTGAGCAAGCAGAAGTCGGTGCTGATCTGGTGCCGCCAGTTCAACGCCACCATGGCCTGGGCACCGATCCAGCCCGCGAAATAGGCGCCCGGAGGCGCCATGATCGGCGCCATGGATGCGGCCCCGACCCAGCTCAGCCACCTCAACGCCAGCGGTGAGGTGCACATGGTGGAGGTGGGCGACCGTCCCGCCAGCGATCGCCGCGCCGTGGCCGAGGGCTTCATCGCCATGGATCCGGCGGTGCTGGCGCTGGTGCTCGAAGGCCGCGCCGCCAAGGGGGATGTGCTGGCGGTGGCGCGGGTGGCGGCGATCCAGGGCGCCAAGCGCACCTGGGAGCTGATTCCCCTCTGCCACCCGATCGCGCTCACGGGCCTGGAGGTGCGCATCGAGCCCAGCGCTGATGGCCGCGGCCTGCGTCTGGAAGCCGCCGCCCGCACCACCGGCCCCACCGGCGTGGAGATGGAGGCGCTCACTGCCGTGCAGGTGGGCCTGCTCACCCTCTACGACATGGTCAAATCCGCCGATCCGGCCATGACCATCGGCCCGGTGCGGCTGCTGAGCAAGACGGGAGGACGCCACGGCAGCTGGTCCCATCCCGGCGCCGTGCCCTCCTGAGCCGTCACCCCCGATGAGCAACAGTGCGGCCCCGCTTGAGCCCTACCCCCGCGAAGGCCTGCCGTTGGAGGAGGCCCGCCGCCAGGTGCTGGCCGCACTCACGCCCCTGGCCGGCAGCGAGACGCTGCCGCTGGCGCAGGCCCTGGGCCGCGTGAGTGCGGCGCCGGTGCTGGCGGCTGAAGCGGTGCCGGGCTTCCGCGCCTCGATCATGGATGGCTACGCCCTGGCCGCGGCCAGTGTCCCGCAGGTGGGACACTCCTGGCGCCTGGTGGGACGCTCGGCGCCGGGCGCCCCCTACGCCGCGCCGCTGCTGGAGGGGGAAGCGATCCGCATCCTCACGGGTGCGCCGCTGCCGGAGGAGGCCAGCCGGGTGCTGCCCCAGGAGCTGGTGGAGGCCGATGGCGAGCGCCTGAGCCTGGTGCGAGAGGCGGGCCCCAACCCCTGGATCCGCGCCGCCACCGAAGAGGCCGCACCCGGCCAGGAACTGCTCGCCGCCGGGGTGCGGCTGGGCCCCGCCGACCTGGGCCGGCTGGCCAGCTGCGGTGTGGCGACCCTGGCGCTGCGGCGCCGGCCCCGGCTGGGGCTGCTGATCAGCGGCGATGAGCTGGTGCCGGCCGGCAGCCCGCGCGGGCCAGGTCAGATCTGGGAGAGCAACGGCACCCTGCTGGCGGCGCTGCTGGCGCGCCTGGGGGTGGAGGTGGCCGAGCAGCGGGTGGTGGCCGATGCGCCTGAGCGCCTGCGCGCCGTCCTGCTGGAGCTGGCCGCCAGCTGCGATGTGGTGGTGAGCACCGGGGGCGTGTCGGCGGGCGACAGCGACTGGATCCGGCCGCTGCTGGAGGAGCTGGGGCAGGTGAGCTTCTGGAAGCTGTTCCTCAAACCCGGCCGCCCGTTCGCCTTCGGGCATCTGCAGCGGCCCGGCGCAGACGGCACCGTGCCGTTGTTCGGGCTGCCCGGCAATCCGGTGGCCGCGGCGATCACCGCCCTGCAGCTGCTGGTGCCGGCGTTGCAGGTGCTGGAGGGGGCGCCGGTGCAGCCGTTGCCGCGCCTGAAGGTGCGGCTGGCCGCGGAGCTCAAGCGTGGAGCCGGCCGCCCCGAGCTGGCCCGCGCCCGGCTGCAGGTGGGCCCGGAGGGAGAGCTGCTGGCGTTGGTGGAGGGCAGCCAGGCCTCCTCCCGCATCGGTTCGCTCCAGGGCGCCGACCTGCTGCTGGAGATCCCGGCCGAGCTGGGCACGCTGGCGGCCGGCAGCGAGCTGTGGGCCCAGCTGCTGCGCCTGCCGATCTTCTGAGCGCCTAGCTCAGTAGGCCGTGTTGCCCGCCACCCAGGTGCCCACGCCGCCGCTCCACTCCCGCTTCCAGAAGGGGGCCTCGTGCTTGAGCGCTTCGAGCAGCTCCTGGCCGCCGCGCTGGGCCGGGCCGCGGCGGTCGGCGCTCACTGCCACCAGCACGATCGTGTCCCCCGGCAGCACCCGCCCCACGCGGTGATCCACCCGCACCGCCCGCAGGCCATGGCGCTGGGCGCAGTCGGCGGCGAGGCGGGTGATCTGCGCTTCCGTCATGCCGGGATAGTGCTCCAGTTCCAGGGCCTCCAGCGGCGCCCCTGCCGCCGTGATGCCCCGCACCCGGCCGATGAAATGGGCTTCGGCGGCGGCGGGCTCGGCGCCGCCGGCCGCCAGGCTCCGCTGCCAGGCGGCGAGCGTGACGAGCGGGTCGAAGGGTTTCGGGTGCAGCTGCAGCTGCAGGGCGCCGGTGTCGGGGAGCGGATCAGCCACCGGCTTCAGCCCCCACTGATCGGTGGCAGGAAGGCCACCTCGGCGCCGGGCGCGAGCGGCTGGTGAACCCCGGCGAACACCTGGTTCACGGCCACCCGCACCTGGGACGGCAGCGTCTCCCCCAGCCCCAGCTGCGGCCACAGGCTCGCCGGGGTGGGGGCCGGGGCGCCGGCGGGCAGCTCCACACGGCGCTCCGCCCAGCCGGCCTGCTCCCTGAGCGCGGCGAACAGGCGCACGGTGATCACAGTGGCGTTAACGCTGGCGGTCACGGGCGTGTGGCCACCAGCACGCGGTGGCGATGGTCGGAGGCGACGCGGCGCAACCCCACGAAACCGGCCTCGGTGAGTGACGCCGGCAGGTCGAGGCGGAAGTAGTCCTCCAGGTAGGGCTCAGTGCTCTTGAGCAGGGTTGCCAGCGGCGGCGGCATGGCGCGGATGGCATGGACGCGCCCGCCGGCATCACGCACCCGCGCCACCGCCAGCATCTGGGGGGAGAGATCGAGCCCGCTCACCCGCACGTCGCCATGCCCGTGCCGCTCCAGCCAGTCGGCGAGCGCGTCGTGCAGCGGCGCCTGGAGGCTCGGCGCCATCGCGGCATCGATGGCCTCGCCCATGCGTGCCTGGGCGGCTTCGGGCGTGAGCTGCTTTTCCTGCTTCCACACCCGCAGGGCCACGGAATCGGTGGCCTGCTCGGTTTCGCAGGCGGCCAGCCAGCAGAGGTTGCCCTCCTGGTAGGTGGGGATCTGCGTGGCCGGGTTGGTGCAGGCCTCCAGCAGCGGCTCCGCCTGGCGGCGCAACTCCTCCCGGCGCTGCCGCCAGGGGATGCCCCGGGTTTCGGCGGTGCGGATCATCATGCGCCGCGCCTGCAGAAACAGCAGCTGCCGCAGCGGTTCCACCGCCAGCACCGCCGCAATCAGCCGCCCCAGCGCCGTGCGGTCATCGACCCAGTTGGGGGGAGTGCTGGCGGAGAGGCTCATGCCGGTAGGTCCAGGGACACGGCAGGGCGCAGATCGGCGAGCAAGCGTCCGCAGGCAGTTCGCCACCACGATGGCAGCGGAGGGAGTCCACCGCCTGCGGTCCTCCCATCTCGCTGCTCACCCACGTCCCTCAGCCCGTTGGTCCATAGGCAGCCCTATCTAGATTCAGCCCTGCGATGAATCCTGGTCAGCCTCGATGAGCGGATCCTTTGTTGTCTGCGGAGACGGCTTGCGCCTGCGGATGTTGTCCCTCGTGGGTCTCACCCTGCTGTTGGGCGGCGCGGGCCCGGCGATGGCCGGCAGCACCCCCAGCTCTGCCAAGGATGGGGGCGTGCAGGCCGTGTTCGCTACGCAGCAGGAGGCCGAGGCAGCAGCGCCTCGCTTCGGTTGCAAGGGGGCCCACCGCATGGGCAACGTCTGGATGGCCTGCGCCAGCCACCCTCCCGCCGGCGGCAGCCAGAAAGGCGGTCAACAGAGTGGCGGCCAGCACGGCGGTCACTCGCATTGATGGGCGACTCCGCGTGCGGCGCCAAGCCGAAGCTGGTGGCCATCGGCATCGCCCCCCTGGGGATCATTTCGATCGGCATCGTGCCGATGGGGGTGGTGAGCATCGGTGTGGTGCCGATGGGGGTGATCAGCCTCGGGGCCGTGGGCATGGGGGTGATCAACCTCTGCGTGGTGGGGATGGGGGTGGTCGTGGCCGGCGTCAATGTGATGGGCGTGTGGTGGACGGGCCTTGAGGGCATGGGGCCATTCCGGCAGGGGCCGATCCCGGCGCGCGTGCACCATCACCACGGCGCCGCGCCGCCGCCCGCGGCCCTGATGGCCTACCCCAGCAAGGAAACGGCGCTGCAGAAGGCGAAGGAACTTGGCTGCGAAGGCGTCCATGCCATGGGCGAGATGTGGATGCCCTGCAGCGAACATCCCGGCGGCCACGGCGCGCACTAGCG
This sequence comes from Marcopretia estuarina LEGE 06307, assembly GCF_056633115.1. Classification (NCBI taxonomy): domain Bacteria; kingdom Bacillati; phylum Cyanobacteriota; class Cyanophyceae; order Synechococcales; family Prochlorococcaceae; genus Marcopretia; species Marcopretia estuarina. Next base: position 199,207 of record NZ_JBSJOY010000002.1, read on the forward strand.
GCCTCAGCCTTTGGCGCCTGCCCGCAGAAAGGCTTCGGTCTGGGCTTCGTTCCAGCTGATGCCGCCGAGCCAGCGGCCGATGGAGGCGGCGATCGCCGCGGCGGTGAGCAGCCAGGGCAGCACGGCGGCATTGCCCTGCAGCGTGAACACGAACAGGCCGCAGAACAGCGGGGTGCGGCAGGCGCCGCTGAACGCCGCGGCGGCGGCGACCGCGGCCAGCGCCGCCTGCTGCTCCGCCGGCAACTGCTGCAGCCAGGGGCCCACCAGCACCGCCCCCAGGCTCATGGAGTCGTGCATCAGGCCGCCCGGTGCACCGATCGCGATGCTCAGCAGGGGCCCCAGCAGCCGCGGCAGCGGCGCCCACCAGGGGCTGTCGGCCGTGCCGGCCAGGGCCGGGCCGAGCGCCAGCGAGCCGTCATTGAGGCTGATGCCGCCGCTGGCCACCGCCAGCAACGTGAACAGCGCCGCGATCGCCACCGCCAGCGGCAGCCCCCTGGAGCGCAGCCAGGGGCCGAGCCACTGGGCCAGCGGCACCAGCAGGCGCACCAGCACCACCCCCACCAGCGCCGCCAGCACAGTGATCAGCAGGGCCAGCGGCAGCAGCTCGGCCGCCATGGCCACCGCCACCCCTTCCGCCAGGCGGGCGGGCTGGCCCAGACCGGTGGTGAACAGGGTGCCGATGCCGGCGAGCACCAGGGTGGGCATCACCAGGTTGAAGCCCGACACCGCGCTGAGCTCTTCGAGCGCGTAGGCGGCACCCAGCAGCGGGGAGCGGAAGGCGGCCCCGAGACCGGCACCACCGCCGATCGCCGCGGTGAGCGCCAGCGGTAGCTGCTGCAGTGGCACCAGCCGGCGCCGCAGCGCCAGCAGCAGGGCTGCACCGAGGGCGGCGGAGGGCGATTCGGTGCCCACGCTCAGCCCGGCCAGGTGGGTGAGGGCCAACAGGGGCAGGCGGGCCAGCTGGTGGCGCAGCGACAGGGGGGCCAGGGCGCGCTCGCGCTCGGCGTCGCTGCTGGCTGTCTGCAGCGCCATCACACCGGTGAGCCCACCACCCCGGCCAGCTGCCAGCGGCCCCCAGGCCAGCAGCACAAACAGCAGCGTGGCCCCAGCCGGTGCGAGCACCAGCAGGGGATCCAGCGCCACGTCGCCGCCGAGTGGCCAGAGCCGCTGCAGCCGGAAGCCCAGCTCCGACAGCCATTGGTAGGGCAGTTCCGCCAGGCCGATCAGCACACCGGCCAGCAACAGGCAGAGCGGGAAGGCGAAGCGGTTCATGCCGGGGTGAGGCGGGTGTAGGAGCGGACCAGCAGCCCCAGCACCAGCGCCAGGGCGAGCAGCGTGAGCGCCAGCGGCAGCTGGGAGCTGGCGGGCAGCACGGTGGCGATCAGCACCAGCAGCCCCGTGCCCTCCTGCTGCAGGAAGCCGGTGAGCGCGGAGGCCTGCCCGGCCTGGGCGGGAAAGGATTGCATCGGCATCGCCAGCCCGATCGGCACCAGCACACTGGCGCCGAAGGTGATCACCAGCATCGGCAGGAAAAGGGAGAGAGTGTCGAACCAGCCGCCCAGCCCCAGCCCCACCATCAGCAGCCCACCGAGCAGCATTGCCCCCAGCCCGAAGCGCAGCAGCCACGGCTGCCCCCTGGCCACCACGAACCGCACCACCATCAGCGCACCGGCGATGTAGGCCACGGTGAGCCCCAGCGAGAGGGAGCCGAAGCCCGCTGCGTCGAAACCGAAGCGCGTCTCGTAGATGAAGGGACTGGCGGCGTCGTACAGGGCGATCATGCCGGTGGCGACGGTGGCGATCAGCGACGGCAGCAGGAAACGGGCATCCACGGCGAGCCGCAGGTAGCCGCGGCCGATCGCGGCCACGGATGGACGGGTGGCGGCCGCCGCCAGCTCCCGGCTGAGCGACTCAGGCAGGGCGCGGGCCAGGTAGAGGGCGGTGGCGAGCCCCAGCGCCGCCACCAGCAGGAAATCCACCCGCCAGCTGGTGGCGCGCCCGATCAGACCGCCCACGAAGGGGGCGAAGCCGAGCGCCAGCGCGAAGCTGATGCTGGCGAACGACATCGCCCGCGCCAGCTCCCGGTTGCTCAGCACATCCCGCAGCGCCGCCCGTGACACCGAGGTGCCGCAGCCGGCCCCGATCCCCTGCACCACCCGCAGCAGCCGGAACGGCTCGAAGCCCGGCACCACGGCCAGCAGCAGGCTGGCGGTGATGAACATCCAGAGCCCGGCCAGGGCGATCGGCCGGCGACCGTGCCGATCGGAGAGCGGCCCCCAGATCAGTTGGGAGGCGCCGTAGCCGAGTGCGTAGGCGGTGACGGTGGTTTGCGTGGCGGCGGCATCGACGCCGAAGTCACTGGCCAGCTGCGGCAGGGAGGGCAGATCGATGAACAGGCCGGTCTGGCCGAGCGCCGCACCCAGACACACGTACAGAATCACGGCCAGGTTGCTCATCCGCCCTCACCCGCTGAGGGTTGCGCTGCATGGCCCACGAGGATCCCGCCGTCACTGTCGATGTGCTGCAGCGGGTGAAGCCTGGCCGCACGGAAGCTTTCGAGGCGGCCCTGAGCGAGCTGGTGGCCGCCGCCCGCTGCTGTGAGGGCCATCTGGGCGTGAATGTGTACCGCCCGGTGGATGAGCACGATTCCACTTACCGGATCGTGTTCAAGTTCGCGCGTCTCAGCCAGCTGCGCCGCTGGGAGGTGTCGCCGCAGCGCCAGGCCCTGCTGGCGCGCGTGGCGGAGCACACGCAGGAGCCACCGCAGATCTCCGTGCTGAGCGGGCTGGAAACCTGGTTCACCCTGCCCCGGCAGCCGGGGGTGCCGCCGCCGCCCCGTTACAAGATGGTGGTGATCACCACCCTCACGATTTTCCTGCTGATCAACCTGATCAGCCTGGTGCTTTCGCCCCTGGTGCGAGAGCTGAACCCCCTGCTGCGCACCCTGCTGGTCACCGCCTCGACGGTGACCCTGATGACCTACGTGGTGATGCCAAGGGTGACGCGGCTGTTCCGCCGCTGGCTCTACCCGCGCGCCTGAGCTCACACCTGCCGCCGCAGCTGTTCATAGGCCTGGCAGAACGGTTCGCCCAGTGCCTGCCGCAGCACCCGGTCGGCGGCGAAGGCCTCCAGCGCCTCCTCCACGCTGCCCGGCAGAGGCCGCGCCCGGCCGATCGGCGGATCGGTGTAGGCGTTGGCATCCTCGCGGGGGCCGGGATCGAGGTTGCGCTCGATGCCATCGAGGCCGGCGGCCAGCACCGCCGCCGGCAGCAGGTAGGGGTTGGCGGCGCCATCGGCGAGGCGCAGCTCGAGCCGCTGGTCGTCGGGGATGCGCACCATGTAGGTGCGGTTGTTGCCGCCGTAGCTGATCCAGCCCGGTGACCAGGTGGAGCCGGAGCTGGTGTGCAGACCGCCGAGCCGCTGGTAGCTCTCGGCCACCGGGTTGGTGAGTGCGCAAAGCGCTGGCGCATGCTCCAGCAACCCGCCCAGAAACTTGTAGGCCAGCGCCGACAGGCCCAGCGGCCCGCGTGGATCGTGGAACAGGTTGTGGCCGTCGGCGTTCCAGAGCGAATGGTGCAGGTGGGCGCCGTTGCCGGTGAGGGAGGCGAATGGCTTGGGCGAAAAGCTCACGCGCGCGCCGTGCTGCTCGGCCATCGCCTGCGCCATCACCCGGAAGAAGGCATGGCGGTCGGCGGTGACCAGGGCGTCGGCGTAGGTCCAGTTGAGCTCGAACTGACCGTTGGCATCCTCGTGATCGGCCTGGTAGGGCCCCCAGCCCAGGTCGCCCATGCCATCGAGCAGGCCGCCGATCAGCGGGTACTGCCGCATCAGCGCCAGCTGGTCGTAGCAGGGCTTGCTCTGGCTGTCGTCGCCATCGGCGATCGCGGCGCCGCCGGGCTGCAGCAGGAAGAATTCCGCCTCCACACCGGTGCGGAAGTGGTAGCCCAGCCGCACGGCCCGCTCCAGCTGGCACTTCAGCACCCAGCGCGGCGACTGCTCCAGCGGCAGGCCGCCCACCTGCAGGTCGGTGGCCACCCAGGCCACATCCCGCTGCCACGGCAGCACCATCAGGCTGGAGGTGTCCGGCAGGCCCAGCACGTCGGGGTCGGCGGGGGTCATGGCCAGCCAGGCGGCGAAGCCGGCGAAACCGGCACCGGCGGCCGCCACCTCCTGCACCGCCGCCACCGGCACGAGCTTGGCCCGTTGCACCCCGAACAGATCGGTGAACGAGAAGAGCACGTGGCGGATGCCGCGATCGGTCGCGAAGCGGGCCAGGTCGGTCATCGAAGCGGTGGGGGTGAAAGGGATGGGGGTCAGGGCCGGCGTCAGTCGTCGCAGAGCCGCTCCAGGGCACTGCGGATGAAGGCCTGTTCGGCTGGCGCGTCGCGGGGGTTGCCGGCGCGATGGCCCAGCACCGAATCGATCACCGCGAAGTGGGCGCCGGCAATCAGACGGGCTTCGGCGGCGCAGTCGTCGGGGGGGAAATAGAGGTCGTGGCTGCCGGCGAGCACGGTGGTGCGGGCGCGGATGGCGCTCAACGGTGCCGGCAGGGCGTTGGCCAGCCAGGCATCGAGCATGGCGATCAGGTCGTGGGGATCATGGCGCCGGTAGGCCGGCAGCCAGCTGCGCTCCACCGCCTCCTCCACGCTGGCGATGCCCTGCACCAAGTGGCGCCCCTCCTTGAAATAGGCCTGGCTGGCGGCCCAGCTGGCGTAGATCAGCGCGAAGGTGTGCAGACCCTGCTCGGGCCTGGCGCGGAAGCGGTGGCCGTCCCAGGCCGGATCGGCGGTGAGGGCCTGGCGCAGGCTCAGCAGGAACAGGCGGTTATGCGGGGTGGTGTGGGCCGTGCCGCAGAGGCAGAACAGCCGTTCCACCGCCGCCGGGGCCAGGGCGCCCCAGTGGTACGCCTGCTGCGCCCCCATCGACCAGCCGTACACGAGCGCCAGCCGCTCCACCCCGAACAGCCCCTGGATCAGCTGCTGCTGGGCGCGCAGGTTGTCGCTGTGGTGGATCACCCAGCCGTCTTCCGCCAGCCCCATGGCGCTGTTGCTGGGGCTGCTGGAGCGGCCGTTGCCGAACTGGCTCACCAGCACCACGCACCAGCGTTCCGGGTCGAGGATCGGGCCCACCACCCATTCGATGTCCTCCGGCCAGGCCCCGTAGGAACTGGGGTAGAGCACCAGGTTGGAGCGCTGTGGGTTGAGCGTGCCGTACACCCGGTACGACAGCCAGGCATCCGGCAGCGTCTGGCCGCAGTGGAAGCGGAACGGCCCCAGCGGGAAGTGGCGGTCGCCGCTGGACGCCGGGGCGCTCAAACCGGCTGCGGCTGGAGGGTGGGGGCGGCGGGCAGCTCCAGCAGCGACGGATCGGCCAGGAAGCGGCGATGCACCGCCAGGTAGCCCGGATCCAGATGACGCAGCTGGGGCGCCAGCCACTGGTGGGCCGCCGGCAGGGCATGGAACGGCACCGAGGCGAACAGGTGGTGCTCGGCGTGGAACGGCATGTTCCACATCAGCCAGCGCAGCGGCGCCAGGGTGCTGGTGGTGCGGGTGTTGCTCAGGCCGTTGGTGCCGGTGTCGCAGCCGCCGTGCTCAGCCAGCAGCACGAAACGCAGCAGCGGTTGCCCCAGTGCCAGCGGCAGGAGCCAGTGCCAGAGCAGAAAGCCGTTGCCCCCCGGCACCGACAGCAGCAGCAGCACGCCGTAGACAGCCGCCTGCTTCAGCAGGGAACGGCGCACCGCTGGCGCCGCATCGGCGGGGATGTAGGGGTTGGCGCTGAACTCACCGCGCAGGCCGCGCAGATGGCCGCGCAGCTTGGCGTTCCACCAGGGCAGGCCGCTGAGTTCAAGCAGGTAGGCCCAGCGGCTGGTCGGCGGTTGGTCTTCCAGCTCGGGATCAAGACCCGGCTGGTGGGTGTAGCGGTGGTGCCACTGGTGGTAGCGGCGGTAGAAGTCGGCGTTGTAGAAGCTCAGCACCCCCGCCCACCAGGCCACGGCGTCGTTGACGGCGCGGCTGGCGAAGGCGGTGCGGTGGCCGCATTCGTGCATGGCGCAGAAGGCGAAGGCCAGGCCCCAGCCGCACAGCAGCAGGGCCGGCAGGCGCAGCAGCAGGCTGAGCCGCTCGTCGCCCCACACCCAGCCCGTCGCCAGGATCAGCGCCGCATGGGAGAGGGTCTGCAGCCAGCCGGCCCGATCGGAGCGGCCATTGAGCTCGCGCAGCTCAGCGGCGGGGATCAGGGCGCTGGCGTCGGTTGATGGGGTCGCCCCTGGATGGTCGTCCACGGAAGGGGTCGCCGCTGGATGGTCCACAGCCGTCATGAGCCGAGCAGTGCCGTGCATTCCAGCGGCTCCGTCCGGCTGCCGCGAGGCTGCAGCTGCTGCTGGATCCGTTGGGCGAGGTGATCGGCGTCGCCGCCGATGCCGCAGAAGCGGCCCGAGCCCCAGGTGTGCAGCCACGGCAGGCCGATGAAATAGAGCCCCTCGGCCTGGGTGATGCCCCGGTGGTGCACCGGTTCGCCGCTGCCATCGAACACCGGCACTTCCACCCAGCTGAAATCGGAGCGGTAACCCGTGCACCAGATCACGGCGGCCAGCGGCTCCTTGTAGAGGTCGATCAAGCTGAGCTCGCGGCTCGGGGCAGGACGCCAGCAGGGCTGGTACGGCGGCTCCAGCGGCGCGTCGAGGCCGTTGGCGGCGATGTAGGCGTCGATGCTGGCGCGGATGCGGGTGTACACGGCATCGGCCGCATCCAGGTTGGCGGCCAGGTTGTCGGCAAAGCTCAGGCCCGCTGCGGTGATCCGCTCCAGCCGGCCATGCAGCACCATGCCTTCGCTGGCCCGCTGGCGCAGGTCGATTTCGCGGCCGCCGTCCCGGCCCGTGAGGTAGTGGTTCGTCTTGTGGCGGATGGCGCGGGGATCGGCATGGGCGTCGATCGGGGTGTCGTAGACCCCCATCCGCTCCAGCCACTCCACCACGTCGCGGCCGCGGTAACGGCGAGGCGAACGGGGCGCCGAACCCACGCTGAGGTGCACGCGACGCCCGGCCAGGAAGAGATCTTCGGCGATCTGGCAGCCCGACTGACCGCTGCCCACCACCAGCACCGGGCCCTCCGGCAGCTGATCGGGATGGCGGTAGTCGCGGGCATCGAGCTGGAGCACCTTGCCGGGCAGCCGCTCGGCCATCGGGTGGCGGCGCGGGTGGTGGTAGGCGCCGGTGGCGATCACCACCTGCTCGGTGTCGACCACGCCGGCGCTGGTGAGCAGGCGGTAGCCATTGCTGCTGGGCACCAGCCGTTCCACGCTCACCCCCTCCCGCACGGTGATGGCTGAACGTTCGGCGAAGCGGCGCACGTAGTCGACGATCGCCTCACGGCCCATGAAGCCGTCGGGATCATCGCCGTCGTAGGGGAAGCCGGGCAGGCGGCACTGCCAGTTGGGGGTGACCAGGCAGAAGGAATCCCAGCGCTGCTGCTCCCAGGCGTGGGCCACCCGGTGGCGCTCCAGCACGAGCGCCTCAATGCCCCGTTGCTGCAGGCAGCTCGCCACCGACAGCCCCGCCTGGCCGCCGCCGATCACCACAACCGGCGCCGTGACGGGGGCGGCAGCGCCGTCGGTTGCCGCGCTCTGCGCAGGTGTGCCACCGGGAGATGCAGCGATGGTCTCAGCGGCAGAAGCGGCGGGTGAGGTGGAGGCTGACCCCACGGGCAGGCGGCGAAGGGGAGGAAGAGAAGGGGAGGAAGACAGTGGCGCGGCCAGGCCATCACCCTCCTCATCGTGAGTTGCCGTGAGGGGCGGCCCGGTAGCAATCAAGACCAAATCGCAGGCCAGCACGGGCTCTGCCGTTTGGTGCCTGCTGCTACGTAAGTTCACACAGGCCTGGTGCATGGTCGTGACGCTGTTTCTTTCGCAGGTCGCCGGTTCATGCCTGAGGTCACCCGCCCCGCCAATCAACCTGGCGATTTCCTCGTGGATTACGAGGAGAAGGTGTTCCCCGATGTGAAGGCGGAACCGGGCGAAAAGGCGCTCATCACCTTTCACACCGTGGCGTTCGAAGGCTCGATCGGCCTGGTGAACCTGCTGCAGGCCAGCCGCCTGATCAACAAGGGCTTCGAGACTTCGATCCTGCTCTACGGGCCCGGTGTCACCCTCGGAGTGCAGCGCGGCTTCCCCAAGCTCGGTGATGCCGCCTTCGACGGCCACCTCAACTTCAACGCCCGCCTGCAGAAGTTCATGGACCAGGGCGGCAAGGTGTATGCCTGCCGCTTCGCCCTTCAGGCCCTCTACGGCCATGGCGAGGGGGCACTGATGGCGGGCATCACCCCGGTGAATCCGCTCGATGTGCTCGACATCGTGCTGATGCACCGCAAGGAAGGCGCCTTCATCCTCGACACCTGGACGCTCTGACGATGAACGGCCCGATCGTCGTGGCCGCCGCCCAGATCCGTCCGGTGCTGCACAGCCTGGAGGGGTCTGTGGAGCGGGTGCTGGCAGCGATCACGGAGGCGGCCGGCCAGGGGGTGCAGCTGATCGTGTTTCCCGAAACCTTTCTTCCCTATTACCCCTACTTCTCCTTCGTGGAGCCGCCGGCGCTGATGGGGCGCTCCCATCTGCGCCTCTATGAGCAGGCGGTGACGGTGCCGGGTCCGGCGCTGCGCCGCATCGCGGCCGCGGCGCGCGAGCATGCCATGCACGTGCTGCTGGGCATCAACGAACGGGAGGGCGGCAGCCTCTACAACGCCCAGCTGCTGATCGACGCCAACGGCGCGCTGCTGCTGAAGCGGCGCAAGCTCACCCCCACGTATCACGAGCGCATGGTGTGGGGCCAGGGCGATGGCGCCGGCCTCACGGTGGTGCCCACGGCGCTGGGGCGCATCGGTGCCCTGGCCTGCTGGGAGCACTACAACCCGCTGGCCCGCTTCAGCCTGATGGCCCAGGGGGAGGAGATCCACTGCGCCCAGTTCCCCGGTTCGCTGGTGGGCCCGATCTTCAGTGAGCAGACGGCCGTCACCCTGCGGCACCACGCGCTGGAGGCGGGCTGTTTCGTGGTGAGTTCCACCGCCTGGCTCGATCCCGCCGACCTCGATCAGATCACGCCGGATCCGGCGCTGCAGAAGGCCTGCCAGGGGGGCTGCCACACCGCCGTGATCAGCCCGGAAGGTCGCTACCTGGCGGGTCCGCTGCCGGAGGGGGAAGGGCTGGCGATCGCCGAGCTCGACCCGGCCCTGATCACCAAGCGCAAACGGATGATGGACAGCGTGGGCCACTACAGCCGCCCCGACCTGCTCGGCCTGCGTCTCGATCGCACGCCGGCGCGCCAGGTGCAGGAGCGGGACGGGGGCAACGCAACGGCTGCCGGTGGTGGCGCTGGTCCTGCCATGCCTGCTGACCTGCCCGTACTGCTGGAGCCCTTGCTGGAGCCCCAGCGGGAAGCCTTGCGGTCACCCCTGACGGCCGTGCCGCCCCCGGCTGCGGGGATCTCCGCCCCTCCGCCACTGCTCAGTTCCTTGCCGGAGGCCGTGCCCCATGGCTGACTCCAGGGATGCCGCCGCGCTGGCGCGGCTCGTCACCGACCTGCAGGTGCAGGGCCTGGTGGAGCCCGGTGTGCCCGGCAACAAGGGCCGCCGCGGCGGTGCCGGCCCCTCCGACCACCGCGCCCTCACCCTGGATGGCACCACGGTGATGGTGCCCGTGTACAGCAGCGCCGCCCAGCGCTCCCCCTTCCGCCTGGCGGCCGGTGGCGCCGGTCTGGAGCTGCAGCGGGAGTCCGCCACGCCGCTGGCGGTGGTGGAGGCTCCGCCGGAGCCGCGCTTTTACGGCCTGCACACCGCCGATGGCACGCCGTACCGCTCGATCGCGCTGCTGCACAGCCGCGATGTGCTCGCCACCACGCTGCTGCAGACCTGCATCCGCTTCCGCGACCGCAGCCAGTCGTGCCAGTTCTGCGCCATCGAGCAATCGCTCGACGACGGCCGCACCCTGGTTCGCAAGACCCCGGCCCAGGTGGCGGAGGTGGCGGAGGCGGCGGTGCGGCTCGATGGGGTGCGCCAGCTGGTGATGACCACCGGCACCCCCAACAGCGACGACCGCGGCGCCCGCCTGCTGGCCGAGACGGCGGCGGCCGTGAAGGCGCGGGTGAACCTGCCGATCCAGGCCCAGTGCGAGCCGCCGGAGGATCCGATCTGGTTCCAGCGGATGAAGGACGCCGGCGTCGACAGCCTCGGCATGCACCTGGAGGTGGTGGAGCCCGAGGTGCGGCGCCGCATCCTGCCGGGCAAGGCGGAGCTGAGCCTGGAGCGCTACTTCGAGGCGTTCGAGCAGGCCGTGGCGGTGTTCGGCCGCGGCGAGGTGTCCACCTATCTGCTGGCGGGGCTGGGCGACAGCGCCGCCGCGATCGTGGCCTGCAGCGAGCGCCTGATCGCCGCTGGTGTGTATCCGTTCGTGGTGCCGTTCGTGCCGATCAGCGGCACTCCGCTGGAGCACCATCCCGCGCCCAGCGCCGCCTTCATGGTGGAGATCTACACGGCCGTGGCCCAGCAGCTGGCGGCATCGGATCTGCGCGCTGCCGCGATGTCGGCGGGCTGCGCCAAGTGCGGCGCCTGCTCGGCCCTGTCGCTGTTCGAGCAGGCGGCCGCCACGAGCGACGCCCCATCGGCCCCACCACAGGCGGGCTGCGGCCCCTCCAGCTCCTGATGTTCTTCATTGACCCCTCCAGCCACGACATCGGCCGCAGCCCCACATCGGCGCCGGCCGCCTTCACCCCGTCGGTGCGCTGGGGTCTGGGCATCGACGCCGAGGATTTCCGCCTCTCGCCCTCGGCCTGCTCCGAGCGCTTCTCCTTCCATCTGCTGCGGCCCGGCACGCCGCTGCTGGCCGGCTACTGGGATCTGCGTCGCCGCATCTTCTGCCAGGAGCAGCATCTGTTCGAAGCCTCCGACCGCGACGCCCGCGACGCGGACGCCACCCCGATCGCGGCAATCGCCCATGGGGCCAACCGGGCGGGCGCCAGCCCGGGCAGCGGCGGGCCGGTGGTGGGGGTGGTGCGGATCCTGGAGCAGGAGCCAAGGCTCTGGTACGGCGGCCGGCTCGGCGTGGACGCCGCCTTCCGCCGCCACAACCAGATCGGCAAGGGCCTGATCTGGAAGGCCGTGACCACCGCGAACGGCTGGGGCTGCGACCGCTTCCTGGCGACTGTGCAGGAGCAGAACGTGCGCTTCTTCCAGCGCCTGCACTGGCACTCGGTGGACACCCTGGAGCTCAAGGGGCTGCCCCATCACCTGATGGAGGCCGACCTCCGTTACTACACCCCGTCGCGGGAACGCCGGCCGGTGGCATGAGCGGCATCGACCTGGCGCCGCTGGCGGCACGGCTGCGTGCCCTGGCCGGCCTGCACGGCAAGACCGCCATTCAGCGCCCCGCCGCCCATTTCCCCCACCAGCCCTTCGCCGCCCTCGGCCCGGCCGCCCTGCTCGGCGATGACGCCGCCCTGCTGCCGGCCTGCAGCGGCCGTCTGCTGCTGGCCAGCGAAGGGATGGATCCGGGCCTGCTGGCCAAGGATCCCTGGTTCGCCGGCTGGTGCGGCGTGCTGGTGAACCTCAGCGACATCGCCGCGATGGGTGGCCGGCCGCTGGCACTGGTGAACAGCCTCTGGTGCCGCGGGGCGGAGCGGGCCGAGCCGGTGCTGGCGGGTCTGCAGGCGGCGGCGGCGCGCTTCGCGGTGCCGGTGGTGGGCGGCCACACCAACCTCAACAGCCCCTACGACGCGCTGGCGGTGGCGGTGCTGGGCAGCGCCGCTGGCGCGGTGCTCTCGGCCCGTTTCGCCCGCCCCGGCGACCACTGCGTTCTGCTGGTGAATGGCGCCGGCCACATGCGCCTTCCGGATCGTTTCTGGGATGCGGCCACGCAGGCGGCGCCGGAGCTGCTGCGCCGCCAGCTGGCCCTGCCGGCAAAGCTGGCGGAAGACGGGGTGGTGCATGCCGCCAAGGACATCAGCATGGGCGGCCTGGTGGGCACGGCGGTGATGTTCTGCGAGAGCGCCGGCTGCGGCCTGACGCTCGAGCTTGAGGCGATCACGCCGCCTGAGGGCGTGGCGCTGGAAGACTGGCTGGCCTGCTTCCCCAGCTTCGGCTTCCTGCTGGCGGTGGCGCCCGGGCAGGAGCCGGCCCTGCGGGCGGCCGTCGCGGCGGAGGGCCATGGGCCGGCCCTGATCTGCCAGCCGATCGGCCGCTTCACGGCGGAGCCGGGCGTGCGCCTGCGGGCCGGTGGCGGCGAGGAAACCGTGTGGAGCGGCGCAGAGGCACTCACCGGCTTCGGCCCGGTGCCGTCGGGGTAGGGGGTGCAGCGCTCAGCCTCGCTGGCCTGGTTCTGCTTCGGCGTTCACGTTCACCCTCACGTTCACGCCCACGTTCACGCTCACGTCCACCTCCCGCCTTCCTGCCATGCCCGAAGTAATGCTGCAGCTCGAATGGCCCGACGGCCGCCAGACCACGCTCTATTCGCCCTCGACGGTGATCCTGCAGCACCTCCAACCCGGTGAGCGGCTGCCGGTGGCGGAGTTGCAGCAGCGCGCCGAGCGCGCGCTGGGTGAGGCGTCCGAGCGGGTGCGGGCCCGCTATGGCTTCGCCTGCACGCGCACCGATGAGGAGCGCAGCAAGTTGCGCCACACCGCCACCGCCTACGCCGCCGACCAGTTCGTAACGATCAGCGCCGCATGAACGCCTCCTTCTTCGCCAAGTTTCGCGGTGACCGGGCGCCGCTTCCTCCCCGGCCCGCCCGCCGGGCCATTGCCCTGGCCTGGCTGGGCGGCTTCCTGGCGATCGCCGCTGTTGCCCTGCTGCAGCTGGGCCTCAGTGCCCCCTTCGTGCTCGGCTCCTTCGGCGCCACCTGCGTGCTGGCCTTCGGCTACCCCGACGTTCCCTTCTCCCAGCCGCGCAACATCGTGCTGGGCCACACGCTCAGCACCGCCGTGGGCCTGCTGTTCCTCAGCCTGTTCGGCCCCCAGTGGTGGGCCATGGCCGCCGCCCTCGCCACCGCGATCGCCCTGATGATGGCCACCGGCACCGTGCACCCCCCGGCCGGTTCCAACCCGGTGATCGTGTTCCTGCTGCAGCCCGGCTGGGGCTTCCTGCTCTTCCCCACCGCCCTGGGCGCCGTGATCGTGACGGCAGTGGCGCTGTTTTATAACAACGCCGTGAGAACTGGCAGGTATCCGAAGTATTGGTGAATGCGCTTTTCGGTTGGGGTGGAGTGAGTGAATGAACGCAGGGTCCAGCAATCAGCCGCATCGCTCACGAAAACTCTGCCTCCAATCTCCTCGCTGAAACTTGTTCGTGGAGTGTATCTACCGCGAAGAGTGTGATGGCTGATCGTGATGGCGCGATCAATAAGTTAAGCGGTTTCGATTAGGTCCTTGACGTCGGCTTCGGCAACTCCGAGGATCTCCCCTACCTTCCGAATGTACATCCTTTCTGCGGGGTGGACAACTTCGTCACGCCTTGATAAAGCAACCATGTCAACCAAGACGCCTATCGAATCACTTGGATTGGCCGCCAAAACGCTGTAATCAACTTCAATTTGCTGACAACTTTCGAGAGACTTCAGGATTTCGTTCTTGTCCACTGATTGAAGCTCATAATTAGACATCATCTCTTTGATGAATCCTGATTCTTGGTCGTGAGTCATTCCGTCAATTGATGCAAGGCAGGCGAGAACTCTGAGCCTCTGCACAACAGCGGATGCTCCGCTTGGCTCTTCTGTTGCTGTTGAGTCTTCTGGCGACTTGAGGGGTTCATCATGATCAATTTCTTCTTCATCCAATGATATATCTTGACTGAGAATCTGGTCGGCCTTCCGGCCGACTTTCTTGGTCATATAGTGAACCCAAGCGGCCATTGCGGCCGCGCCGAGAATTGGAACCCATTTGCTGAGCGCAGACTTCAGAGCCTGCTGGGTGACTCTTCCCGCCAATAGGGCGACAGTTCTCTGGAAGACGCGAAGTGAAACACGCTTGACGATTAACTTGCTTCCCTGCATCACAAACAAAGAGCCGGCACCTATTCCGAACGCATCAAGTAGAACGCCGGCAAGAAGCTCCTTGGTTAAAACTTCAGTTTTTCCATAGGCAATTCCGATGTCATAGATTAGAGTTAGCTGGTTTCGAAAAATCAATGTAAGCTCAGGAACAATCCCTACAAGGCCCCATGGCCCTGGTACAAGATTGAATCCTCCTGAAATCACAGCATTCTTCGTGGAGCAGGAATCGACAATTGCTGCTACTGATTCCCGGGTAGGGACGCGCTCTGGGTGTTGTGCATAATATCCTTTGCGATTGGATATAACTAGTTCAAAGAGTCCCATCAGCCCGTCAGAAAGCTTTTGTTGAAATGCTTCAGCAGCAGAAGTGGTGTCAGCTGCTGAGGAGCGAGTTTGATCGGCCATGGTTGCTCAAGTACTGTTTTCATTTAATCATAATTCAGTCAGAAGGTACAGCTACAGCTACAGCTCTTGATTCGGCACAGTTCCTCGGCCTTGTGGCCGATGGCTGTTTATGAGGTAGGCAGCGTCGCACCCCTACGAGCGCATCAACACGAATATGACCTACACCTCGTTGAGGTCGCCGACCTGTACACGCTGCTCCAGATCCCCGAGCACGTCCTCAATCTGGGCCAGGGCCGAACGCAGATCATCGGCGATTTCCTGGGCCAGCAGGTGCGGCTCCGGCAGATTGGCGGAATCTTCTAGGCTCTCATCGCGGAGCCAGAAGAGATCAAGGCTTACCTTGTCGCGGGCGAGGATCTCTTCGTAGCTGAAGGAGCGCCAGCGCCCCTCGGGGTTGGCTTCGCTCCAGGTTGCTGCGCGGTTGTGGCGATCTTCAGGCCGGTAGCAAGCCACGAACTCATCGAGATCGGCGCGGACCATCCGCTTGGTCTTGAGGGTGAAGTGCTTGTTGGTGCGCAGGTCGTACACCCACAACGTCTTCGTCCAGGGAGTTTCCGCGCCGGGCCGGCGATCAAAGAACAGCACGTTGGCCTTCACGCCCTGGGCATAGAAGATGCCGGTGGGCAGGCGGAGCAGGGTGTGGACATCGCACTCCTTGAGCAGATTGCGGCGCACGATCTCGCCGGCACCCCCCTCGAAGAGCACGTTGTCGGGCACCACAACGGCGGCACGGCCATGGATCTTGAGCAGCGACTTGATGTGCTGCACGAAGTTGAGCTGCTTGTTGGAGGTGGTCGTCCAGAAATCGGGGCGGTTGTAGGTGAGTGACTGGCGATCGGTTTCGCCGACATCGTTGACGATCGTGATCGACGACTTCTTGCCGAAGGGAGGATTGGTGATCACCACATCGACACGGACGCTGGGCTCATCGCGAAGGGCGTCGTCGGTTTGGATCGGTACCTCGTGCTGGTGTTCGCCGTCGGGGCCGATGCCGTGCAGGTAGAGGTTCATGCCGCAGAGGCGGGCCACATTGGGCACCAGTTCGGTGCCGCGCAGCGCCTCGAAGCGCAGGTGGCGTTTCTGGTCGCGGTCGAGCGCGTAGTGATGCTGGACGTATTCGTAGGCGGAGAGCAGGAAGCCGCCGGTGCCACAGGCGGGGTCGGCGATCACCTCGCTGGGCTGGGGCCGCACGCACTCGACGATGCCGTCGATCAGGGGGCGTGGGGTGAAGTACTGGCCAGCGCCACTTTTGGTGTCCTGGGCGTTGCGCTCCAGCAGGCCTTCGTAGGCATCGCCCTTCACATCGGCCGACATCGCCAACCAGTTCTCCTTGCCGATCAGCTCCACCACCAGCTGACGCAGCCTGGCCGGATCCTGAATCTTGTTCTGGGCCTTCTCGAAGATCAGCCTGAGCATCCCGCCCTCCCTGCCCAGGGCATTGAGGGTGCGGCGGTAGAGCTGCTCCAGTTCCACGCCTTCCATCTGCGGCGCGGCCAGGTCGGCCCAACGGTGTCCCTCGGGGATCGGCTGCTCCTCGCCGGTGAGCTGGGCGCGCTCATCGGCCATCTTGAGGAACAGCAGGAAGGTGAGCTGCTCCAGGTAGTCCTGGTAGGAGAGCCCGTCGTCGCGCAGCACGTGGCAGTAAGACCAAAGCTTCTGGACGATGCGGTTGGCGGCGTCGCTCATGCGCGGGGTTCCTCGGGGTTCGGCCTGTTGCGTAAGGCCTGACGCGTGCGCAGGCTCCTGCCGAGGACGGTGAGGCGGTAGCGCTGCTTGCTGCTGTTCGGCTTGTCGGGACTCGTCATCTCAAGCAGGCCAGCCTGGATCGCAGGCACGAGGAAGCTGGTCCGAAGGTATTTCCTGTTGGTGATGCCCAGCCGCTCTTGCAGCTCTTCGCGGAGTGACTCTCCATCCGCGACCGCCAGCAACCGCTCGACTTGGGGGGTGACTTGGGGGGTGACTTGGGGGGTGCCCTGCGGGAGCCACCCCTCCGCCCGCGGATGAAGCGGCAGGCGGATCAGGAAGTAGGTGCGATCCTCATCGCTCTCGAACTCCGGCGGCGGCGAACCGTTGTCCTTCATGGCCCGCAGAATCTTGGGAACGCCGGTTGAGCGTCCTTCCGTGAGGTCGAGTTCCTTGAGGAATTCGCCGATGCGGCGGTTGCGATAGCGGCGGCTGTCGGCCTTGCCGACCCGCAGATCCTCCATCCGCACGGACCGATCGGGACCGGGAAAGCTGAGCACAACCAGATCCTCAGGACTGATGCGCACCTCGATCGGTTCCCGCTCCTCGTAGGAGCGGTGATAGACGGCATTGACAATGGCCTCCTCGATCGCGACCCGCGGAACATTCCAGAGGCGCTCGGCCTCCGAGCGATCGGAATGCTTGATCACCGTCTCCCTGACGTAGTTGTTGGCGATGTAGCTGATGGCATCCCGTGCGATGCGCCCGAGTGGCCCCTGGAACACCTTCTCCTCGAAGCGATCGCCACTGGCCCCATCAGGGAAGAACACAACGTCGATCTGGGTCGCGGGAAAGAAGCGGTGCGGCGCGTCATTGAAGAAGAGGAGGCCCACATTCTTGGGGAACGGCAACTCGGACGGGCCACCGACCACATTCATCTGCCGACCCAGCGCTTCGCTGGAGAGCGAAGGCAACTCGCCGGCCAGCTCGCTTCCTACTTCATCGAGGAATTCACCGATCAGGCGACGGGAAAGGTCATCGAGAGAGGCGGCGTGGTTGCAGCGATCATCGAACGGCACGGTCGCCGCCAGGCCGAGCAATTCACGCTCGTCGGCTCCCCGGGCGCGCACGGTGCTGGAACCACGGCGGATGTAGTAAGCCCACTCCTTGGCCTCTCTAGCCAGGCTCACCCGGGCCTTGTACGGGCGGGTCTCTCCACCCGGCGCCCAGATAACGACAACGGCCTTCCCCTGCACGGTGTATGGGGCAGCGATTGGATGAAAGGGTGGCTGAATCGCCTGGTTGCCCAGATTCAGCAGCTCTTTCTGCAGCGCGTCGATGCCAGTCGGATCGATGCCCTTGAGCGGCAGCATGGGGCGGCCATCCTGCTCCTCGACACCGATCACGAGGTAGCCACCGCCGAGGTTGTGGAAGTCGTTGGCGAAAGCACAGATCGTGTGCAGCACGCTTTGGGGATTCCAAGCCGCCTTGTACTCAACGCGCTCGTTCTCGATGGTGCGTTGATGGAGGAGCGCGTCGAGGTTGATGGGCAGCGGTGTCCTCACCTTCGACTCCCACCTTCTCCGGGAGCCTGGCGGCGGCTGCGAGCGGCGCGCGTAGGCTGGGCAGCGCGCTCAGCGCGGATGCGCTCCAGCATTACCTCAGCAGGCTCATCTTTGGGGTCCTGGTCGACGAGGCGGCCTTCGAAAGCCCACTTGAGGATGGATTGGCGGAGGCGTGAAATCCTTGAAAGATCGGCGTTCACGGCAAGGGCTGTCGCCCGGCACGTAGTCAATAACCGATCAACCTCCTCCGCAATTCGCAACTGTTCAGTATGAGGGGGTAATGGGAACTCGATTTCCGCAAACCGCCCGGCTCCGAGATGGGCAATGTTGGTGGTGATCTGAGCGACTTTCATGTACCTGCGCAAGTGAAGCTGAGCCAAGAAGACCAACAGGGCGAACCGTGGCTCCACACTTGATGAAGCCTGAAATCTTATGAGGGAGTTGGTGAAGCATGCGCCAGGAACTTCGTTCCGGTACATCGCTGGCCGCCCAACCAGGTGTGGGCTCTGTCCTTCGTTAAGGAGAATGTCGCCGTGCTTCAAGTGATAGATCTCGAACTCCTTCTCTGAGAAGTTCATGGTCATAACATCTGCGGCATCAATTCGATCTTCAAACACATTTGCTACGCGAAGGTAGGGTCGCATGTTCGGCCCTTCGTGGTGGACAGGTGCTCTCTGTCGCCCAAGTTGAACATGCCCTGCGATGTCGATACGAGTCCAACACCACCCTTCCGGCAACTCCTGCAGCTCACCCGTATCAGGCCCTGCTGGCTCCACATACCTCGCTTTCCACTTGTCGTTCCATGGCGGTTTCCCTTTGGCTTTCATCTTCGCCAGCTCGGCTTCCTCCCAGCGCTGGCGACGTTCGACGAGGATGCGCTCCAGGAGCGCCGAGGCGGGCTCGTACTCCCGGCCCTCCGCGCGGGCCAGTTCGGCCTCGGTGGGCACCAGTCGCCCTTCGACGGCGTCCTTGAGCACCGAGGCGCGGTAACGCTTCAGGTTGCGTTGCACCCGCACCAAGGTCGCCATGGCGTCATCGAGCCGGGTGAGGTAGCTCTCGATGGCTTCGACGACTTGAAAACGCTCTCGAGCTGGAGCTAGGGGAATCTGAATGCCAAGCAAGCTTGCCTGTCCAATATTGCGCATCGAGAGTTGATTCCCGGTTGACCGAGCCTCAATCTGAGCGCGTCCATCGCGACTCCGCAGATACCAAAGAATCCAAGGCTTCAACTCGTCTGCAACTAAGACGCGCAGTATCTTGTCACTGAGCATCAGCTGTTTAGTCACTGAGCCCACGATCACACAAGCACCAACCAGTTCAATCGTGTTGGCGCGACTGATCAGCAAGTCACCAGGATGGATTTGATAGTTCGGATTGAATTGCTTTTCGCTCGGGCATGTCTTGCTTTCCTGCTCGTTGAACGCCCCCCAGCTGACAGCACTGACCTTGACAACTCCAGGTTCCTCATCATTCGGTGGCTTCTCAACGCACCGAAAGCTCTTGCCAGCTTCAAGTGCGGTAACGATGTGTAAAAGAGTGGTGGTGGTCCAGTGACTTGGCAAGTGTGCGCTGCTCACGCCGCCAACACCTCATTCAGCTCACCAATCACCTCGCGAAGCCCGGATCCAAACACCTGCACCGCTTTGCCGCGCCCGCCGGCTTCAGCAAAGGGTGTGTAGTCGAGATCATCGAGGTGGATTTCCAGGCTGGTGGCGATGTGGTCGCGCATCATCTCTAGCCAGCTGAGTTGCTCGTCGCTGAAGGGTCGGCCGCGATTGCCCTGCTGCGCCAGCCACTGGTTGAAGCGTTCGCGCACCTGCTCCACGTACGGCACCAGCTCCCCATCCGTGCGCGTAGCGAAGCGGATCAACGACACGATGTCGGTGAGCAACCGCTGGCTGGAGGCGCCCCGCACCTTGTCGCGCTCCAGCAGCTCATAGGCGCGCCAGAGCCGCTCGGGCGTCCAGGAGCGGGGCGGTGCCTTGATCGCCTCGGCCAGGGCCTTGATGTCGTTGAACGACAGGCGCTTGCCGTAGGGCTGGGCGTAGAAGAACTGCAGGGCATCGATCTCGTCCTTGTTGGCCGTGATGAACTGCTCGAAGTCGGTCACGAGCGCGCGGGCCTTTTCGCGCGCTTCCGTGCTGGCTCCCGCCTCCAGCACCACATCCTCCGACACCTCATCGATCACCTGCTCCAGCTCCCGCTTGAGGTCTACAAGCAAGTTGCGCAGCGCTGGCTTCGTGGCCAGGGGTTCAACGGCGTGTTTCAGCAAAGCCTCCGCAGCCTGGCTCAGCTGCTGCTCCGTCGGCTCGGAGCCCTCGGCAACCTCAAACAGGCGGCGAGCTTCGGCGATCTGGTGGTCAGGGTCGAGCCCCTCCACGATCGCAGCGCAGAGGCGCCCAAGGGGGATTCCGCCGGAGGCTTCCAGCACCCGGGCCTGGTCTTCCTGGCCGCACTGCCGATCGAGCCGGGCCAGGCGGCTGGCCAGCGAGGAGAGCACCTCCTGATTGGTGCCGCCCATGGCCACGTGCTGGAGCAGTGCCTGGAGGCTCACCGTGCGCTTGCGTTCCAGTGGTTGGCTGTCGGCAAGTTCTTTCTCAGTAACGCCCACGCAGTCGACGATCACGAAGTGGGTTTTGGCTTTGGCCTCTTCACCACTCACGGCGCGCAGGTCGTTGGGGTTGATGATGCGCACCCCGCGCCCTTTCATCTGCTCGAACAGCAACCGGCTTTTCACCGCCCGCAGGAACATCACAATCTCAATCGGCTTGATGTCCGTGCCCGTGGCCACCATGTCCACCGTCACGGCGATGCGTGGCTCGTACTGGTTGCGAAAGGCCTGGATCAGGTCATCGGGCTTCGCATCCGTCACCCGGTAGGTGATCTTTTGGCAGAAGGCATTGCCCCGGCCGAATTCGTCGCGGATGATCTCGACGATGTCTTCGGCGTGGCTGTCGTCCTTGGCGAAGATCAAGGTTTTTGGCACCTCTTTACGTCCTGGAAAGATGTCCACAGGCAATCGGTCGCGGAAGGTGCGGATGATCGTGCGGATCTGGTCTTTCGCCACCACGCGGCGGTCGAGATCGTTCGGGTTTTAGGTGAGATCTTCCTCGGCGGATTGCCAGCGCAGCGCCCGCGTTCTGCGGTTGCGGAAGCCGAGCATTGTGCCATGCCCGGCTTCCACCTTGGAGCCACCTTCTGTGATGCGGGTGCGGATCTTGTAGATCTCAAAGTCCACGTTCACGCCATCGGCCACGGCGCGTTCGTGGTTGTACTCCATCACTAAGTTCTTGTTGAAGAAGCCGAAGGTCTGCTTCGAGGGGGTGGCGGTGAGCCCGATCAGGAAGGCATCGAAGTACTCCACCACCTGCCGCCACAGGGTGTAGATCGAGCGATGCACCTCATCGATCACCACCACGTCGAAGAACTCCAGCGGCAAGGCCGGGTTGTACACCACCGGCAGCGGCTCCAGGATGGCGTCGGCGCCGCTCTCGAACTGGGAGCCTTCCTCCAGGGTGGGATCGAGCTCAGGTTCGCCCTTGAGCATCGAATACACCCGCTGGATCGTGGCGATCACCACCTTGCTCGAGTCCATGATCGTGTTCGAGCTGAGGCGCTGCACGTTGTAGAGCTCGGTGAACTTGCGGTTCACCTCCGGCGCCCAGTAGCCCTGGAACTCCTTCTCGGCCTGCTTGGCGAGGTTGTCGCGATCCACCAGGAAGAGCACCCGACGCGCTCCGCCGTACTTGATCAAGCGGTAGATGGCGGTGATGGCGGCAATTGTTTTGCCGGAGCCGGTGGCCATCTGGATCAGGGCGCGCGGGCGGTTGCGCTGGAGCGAGTGCTCCAGGTTGGTGACGGCTTCGATCTGGTTGGCGTAAAGGGTGCCCGGCTCAACCGGCGGCATGGTGGTGAGGCGGCCCCGGAACGACGATGGTTTCGTGTCTTCAGCGGCGGTGTACAGGCCGCACCCTTCCGCATATAGGCGCTTCACCCAGGCATCGAGTGTTTCGGCCTGGATCCATTCAGCCAGGGTTTCCGGCCGATGGATGTGGGGCAGGTTGGCGGAGACGGTGCGGGATTTCGGGTCGGGGTCGAGACCGTTGATGAAGCGGGTCTCCACGCCCGTGCTCATGTACACGAACGGCAGCGGCGTGACGGGGCGACTCAGCTCTGCCCGCAGGCCCGCGGCGTACTTGCTGGATTGGAGTTCCACGCCGCTGAGGGTGTGGCCTGCCGGTTTGGCTTCGATGGCGCCCACGGCCTTGCCGTTCACAAACAGCAGATAGTCCGCAGTCCCATGGCCACTGGCCATGCTGACCTCGCGCAACGCCACACCCAGCCCGGCGCCCAGATTGATGGCGTCGTGGTTCTGGATGACCCAGCCCGCCTCAACGAGAGCAGCGTCGATGTCCAGCCGGGCCTTCTGCTCGGGTGTCAGGTTCATGGGGGCTCTCCCTGGGCCAGAACGTAGGTGCGCTGAGGATTGTCTGCAGTGGTGCCGCTTTCGAGCGTCAGACCCACGCCCTGTTTTGGGTGATTGGGGAGGGACTGCTCAATGGCGTCAACAACTGTTGGCCCCACGGGAGTGGTGGGAATGGGGAGGCGGCCGATCACACTGCTGGGCAGCTTGGACACACCACGCGTCAAGTCTTCGACTCTGAGGCTCAGGGGTCGTGGCCCTGCTGTGACCATGTCTAGTTTGTTGCCGAAGATCGATAAGCGGTTGGGTGTGCACCGCAGGGAAAAGCCGGTGTGACTCACCGTATGGATCGGCTGCTCACGCACGGCCTCGAGGGGGCAGGTTCCAGCGAGCGCAGCAGCGAACGGCGCCGATTTCGGCGCCATGCCAGGAGTGCTTCTGCCCGAAGTTGATCTGTTCCTTCATGCCTTGCATCGGGATGGAAGGCACCGCGAACCGATCGAGGTTGTGGCTTTCTTGTGAGCGGGCCAAACGACTGGATTGTGTCCAGGCCTCTCGGATGCGTGCAGGAGAATGCTTTCTCTTTGAGCGCAAGAGAGCGGCTATGATGAAACGGCCAATTGAAGGGTTGCAATATCACCATCAATGATTTCCAGATCATTGTGAATATCCGTCAGATTATATCGAGTTTCTCCGACAATATCTTCTGTGGCCTCGTCTATCTTCGCTGTTACGTCATCGAGTTTTGAGGCGATGTCGTCGAGGCCATAGATGCCGTTAACGTTTTCGAACCTCCTTGCAATGTCGTCGAGGCCGTAGATGCCGTTGATGTTGTCTAGCTTGTCAGATATTTCGTCCAGCTTGAGTGTGGCTTCGCTCATGCAGGCGAGCAGCTCGCGAAGCAGAGACGCAACTTCTTCCATGATTTGCTTCTAGCGAGCGGGCTTGAGAGGAAAGGCATTGGTATCCATCGCGACCGGGCTGTCCTGAGGAGCTGTGTCCTCTGGCGCCTCGGAAAAGGCTGCTGTGCCTGAATTGATCGAGGCCTTCATCTCCATGCATTGTCTGTAAAACAGTAGCATTGGCATAGGAATTTATGTCAATCATTTCCAGTAAGATTCCGCTGCAGTGCCAGCGGCCTCTGGTGCTCCTCTGAGTCTTGGGACGCATAGGATCTATTCCGCTTTACACCCCCATCCGCAAGGCTGTGCAGATGTTGAGATTCGGTGGATAGGGGCGTGGTGGCGATCGGGCAAGGCGGTTGACGAGCCCGCGCGCGATTTCCAGGATCTGCGGAGGCCTTCCTTTTGCTCAGCTAGAGGTAGAGAGCCTTGTGTTCTCATCGGCACAACATCTTGAGGGGCAGTGAGGACAGCCTTGCAACCAACAACCTGAATTCAAGCCTCAAGCCTCGTGGCTCGCCTCCGGCCATAGCGCCTGGATCTCCTCGGCCTGATGGTGGGCGGCGAATCGCTCCCACACAATCCCGTTGACATCCGTCTCCATGGAGAACGCGGTGGCGGTTGGGTCTTCCCAGCCCAGATGGCGCAGCGATCCTGGCGGAAAGGCGGGATCATGCCGCACAGAGAGATTCAGCGACTCTGTTCGCCACAGCGCATATTCCCCTTGAACGATTGCGCATGGCGGAACGCCCAAGCGTTTGGAATAGTCCTCAATGGAGGATTCGATGTTGTCTGTTGAGAGCGCCATGTGAAGCCTTCTCATCTCGTTTCTTCGGAAGGATCGCCATCCCCATGCTGCAGGATGCACTTACCTGGAGCCAGTCTTCGCTTGCAGGCTTGCCAAGCGATGGCGGTGGCGTGGGCCAGGCTTCAGCGCCCAGCCACCCCTGCTTCACGCCTGATGCACCACCTGCTGCGGGTAGGGCATCTCGATGCCTTCCTTGGCGAAGCGCTCCCACACGGCCACGCTCACTTCGCTTTTGATGCTGCCGTTGTTCATCGGATCTTCGATCCAGTAGCGCAGGCCGTAGTTGATGCCGGAATCGCCGTAGCTGAGCAGCAGCGCTTTGGGCGGTGGCTGGCTGAGCACGCGGGGTGATTGGCGGGCCACGTCCTCCAGCATGGGGATCACCTGGGCGGGGTCGTGGCGGTAGGCGGCTGACACATCCACCTGGCTGCGGCGCAGGCGGTCGGTGCCCGTATAGGTGACGGTGGTGGTGGTGAAGAAGTCCTGGTTGGGGATCACCAGCTCGGCATTGTCGCGGTCGCGCCAGAGCACGGCGGCGCGCAGACCGAGGCTGCGCACCTCACAGGGATCGCCATCGATGAACAGGATCTCGCCGGGCCGCACCGATCCTTCGAACAGCAACCACAGGCCACTGATGAAGTTGGAGAACACCTCCTTGATGCCGAAGCCGATGCCCACCGACAGCCCGCCGGCGATGGCGGCGATCGCATTGGTGTTGAGGCCCACGCGGTGCATCAGCCACAGCACGCCGACACCGATGAGCAGATAACGCAGCACCAGCGTGGTGGCTTCGCGGGTGCCGTCGCTGAAGTGCAGCAGCCCCTGCAGCAGGCGCGCCAGCCAGCTCACCGGATAGGCCGACACCGCCACCAGGAAATAGGGAATCGTCAGCAGCAGAAACAGATTGCCGGTGGTGAGCGTGTCACCGAACACCGGCAGCAAGGGGATGTCGGCCACATCCTCGAGCGAATCGAGCTGGTTCACCAGCGATCCCGCCACCAGCAGCACGTACAGCGGCCGGATCAGCTGATTGAACAGGCGATCCACCCCGCGCACGGGGAAGCGCAGCAGCAGGGCTTCGTGCACAAAGGCCAGAAACAGCCAGATCGCATACATGCGCATGAAGTAGAGCGCCAGGCCGGCCGGCTGCCCCAGCCACTCCAGCAGCGCCGCATTGAGCCGCAGCGCCACCAGCAACCCCACGGTTCCCACCAGCGCCAGCCGGCGGCCCCCCCGGCGCAGCCGTGGCCGCACCACCAGCTGAAACAACACCAGCAGCGCACCGGCGCTCAGGCATTGCACCAACACCACCGGCCGGCTCAGGTAGCCCACCCAGCCGGTGAATTCAAACAACAGGCTGTTCATCGGCCGCCGTTCACGGTGCCAGCGCCGCAGCAGGGCGATGGGAGAGCAGCATGGCGGTGGCCTCGGCCGGCGTGAGCTCTCCCTGCACCGTGCGCTGCAGCACGAAATCAATCGCCCGGCCGGCCGCCATGGTCTGATCCGGGTTGCTGAAGTTCAGCATGTGGGAGTTCTCCAGGCTCGTGGCCAGGGCCGCCAGGCGATGGGAACTCTTGGTGGGAACCAGCACATCGGGGTTCACCGGCAGCGTGCCGGGGGCGGAGAGCATCATCTCCCGCTGGTTCACCTTGTTGAGGCTGAACAACACAAAGGCCTCTGCCAATTTCCGTTGACGGCCCGTGGAATGGCGCCCGAAACTCCACACCCGCAGGGCGGTGATCGGTTTCGCCGGACGGCCCTCCGCCCCCGGCAGCACCGACATGCCCAGGTTCTGGCCCAGCTTGCGGCTGAGCGGCTCCAGCCAGTTGCCGTTGCAGCTGATCCAGTCCCGGTCGCCTCGCTCCAGCTGGCCCACCAGATCGGCGTCGTCTTCCGAGAAGGACACATTGCTCTGCAGGTTGGTGGCGGCCAGCCAGGTCAGCCACTCCTCCAGTTGCCTGCGGTCGTCTGCAGACACCAGCACAGGGGTGGATGTCGTCTTGCTCGGCGGGTGCTCCACCAGTTGCAACAGGGTGTCGTCAGCCTCGAAGCTGCTGGCGGTCCACAGCAGGTCGGCGAGCTGCAGCGGCAGGCCCACCTGCAGACCCTTGGCGCTGAGTTCCAGCAGCTCTGTGAGCGTGGTGGGTGGATCGCTCACGCGGCGGCGATCGAAGCAGGCCACCTGCGGCTTGGCCAGCAGCGGGATGGCCAGGTAGCGGGTGCCGATGCGGAAGTCGTTGCGGAAGCGGGGCGCCAGGCGATTGAACTGCACGGGGTTCAACGCCACTGCTTCGGTGAGCCCCCTCTCGTGCAGCCGCAGCGCCGTGACCACCGGGCTCACCACCAGATCGGGCCCCAGGCCGCGCGACTGGCGAAAGGCCATGGCCTCCACGATCCGATCGGCCGCAAAGTGGTTGACGTGGATGTCGACGTTGGGGTTGAGCTTGCGGAAGCCGTCGATCAGCTCTTGCGACTGGCTGGTGGTGCCGTCGTTCTGGGCGGGGTTGCCGATGGAGCCCCCGGCCTTCTCCACGTAGACGTAGAGCGGCTCACGGCCCAGCAGGTTCGCCATGCTTCCCTGACAGCCGCTCAGCGCCAGTAGCACCGCCACTGCGGCGCCGATCCGCCCCCAGCGCCGCTGGCCAGGTTTCCCTGCAAGCGGCAGGCGCTGCCTCATCGGCCGATTCCCGTGAGCGTTTCGCTCACCTCCCACAGCTGCCGCCGCTGGGCAGCATCAAGGGCCGCCGGCGCGATCCGCACCTGGGTGGGCCAGCCGCGCATGCCGCCCCATTGATTCGGTCCGTAGTGCTCACCGCCCTTGGCGCCGGGGGCCGTGGCGGCATGCAACTGGGGCAGGGCGCCCATGGCGGCGCTCTGGAACAGCGGATCCATCAGCCGGTAGCTGAGCGCTTCCAGCTTCGAGCCGTTGGCGGCCACCGAGGCGGGCTGCAGGTTGGTGCGCGCCAGGCCGGGATGGGCGGCCAGTGAGGCCACGCCGCTGCCGTCGGCGGCCAGACGCTCCTGCAGTTCGAGCGCGAACATCACATTGGCCAGCTTGCTCTGGCTGTAGGCCGCCCAGCGGTCGTAGCGCTGCTCCGCCGCCAGGTCGTCGAAAGCGATGCGGCCGAAATACTGCGCGCCGGAGGTGACCGTCACCACCCGCGCGTCGCTGCGGCCCCGCATCAGCGGCAGCAGCAGCAGGGTGAGGGCGAAGTGGCCCAGGTGGTTGGTGCCGAACTGCAGCTCGAAGCCATCGCGGGTGAGCGTGCGCGGCGGCGCCATCACGCCGGCGTTGTTGAGCAGCAGATCCAGCCGGCCGTACTGGTCGGCCAGCCAGTGGCTGGCGCGGCGGATGCTCTGCAGATCAGCCAGATCCAGCTCCAGCACCTCCAGCCCGCCGCCGCCCCGCACGCTGGCGATCAGCTCGCTGCGGGCCGCCTCGCCCTTCCGCCGGCTGCGGCAGGCCAGCACCACGGTGGCGCCATGGGCCGCCAACGCCCGGGCCGATTCCAGCCCCAGGCCACTGTTGGCTCCGGTGATCAAAGCGATCCGACCGCTCTGGTCGGGGATGGCGTCAGCGGTCCAGGGCATGGGGGGAGCTGCTGGGCGGCGGGCATTCACGCGTTCCACTGTGTCGCCTGGAGCTCCAGCACGGTGGGCGCCACCCACAGCGCGCCACTCTGCCGGTGGGCGGCATTGATCTCGGCGGCCACCAGCGCCTCCTCCTCGGTGCTCCAGCGGCCCTGGCGGATCAGCTCCTGCCCGTAGATGACCACGAAGCGCTCCAGCCAGCGCGCCACCGCATCGCCTGGCCGCCCCACCAGGGCCAGCGGTTGCAAGGCGTCGATCTGAAAGCCGCGCGCCGCCAGCAGTGCCGGCAGCCGCCGGTTCACATCCGGATCACCGCCGGCCGCCTCGAAGCTGGCGTAGGCGGCCTCGGCGAAACGGGCCACGGCCGCTCCGTTCGGGTACAGCCCGAAGCTGCGCCAGTGCACGTATTCATGCAGTACCACCCGTCCGCCAGCGGCCATGCAGCGGGACAGCCCGTCCAGCAGCGGCTCCAGCGTGGGCAGGAACATCGCCACCCAGCGGCACCAGGCCAGCTGGAAGCCCTCCGCCGGCAGTGGATCACAGCTGAGGTTGTGGGCGTGCAGCTCAAGTTGCGGCAGCCCGGCGGCCTGGGCCGCGGCGCGGGCCACCTCCAGATACGTGGGGCTCAGCTCCAGGCCGAGCACCCGCCCGCCGGGCCCCACCAGCCGCGCCAGCTCCAGGCTGGAGAAGCCTGGCCCGGCGCCCAGATCCAGCACCGCCTGACCCGGCTGCAGCCCGGCGCGCTGCCAGGCGGCACGGGCGGAAGGCAGCCACAGCGTGTGCTGCAGCCGCAACCGCTCGATCTCCGCGTCGGAGCTGCCGAGCACGTAGCGGTCGGGGGCCATCGCCGCGGCTCAGTCCTCCGGGAACAGCAGGCTGGCCAGTTCGTCGGGGTCCACGTCGTAGACGCGGGCGAGGCTGGTTTCGATCGCGGAGGTCACCTCGCCGGAGAGAAAGCGCATGGCGTTGAGGGCGTCCTCGGCGATGTCGTCGGTGAGCAGGGTTTCTTCGCCGCCCAGCTTTTCGTCGTTGATCACCGCCATCACCCAGCTCTGGTAGGCGTACACGAGGTCGGAGAACTCAAGCTCCGGGTCATTGAGATCCAGGGCCATGGAGGTGTCGGGCGCAGTCGTGAGCAGTTTGGCCCCCGGCGGTGACGCCTCGCCCGATTCGCTGGTCGGCGTCGCGACCCGGCTCAGTAGCCGGAGGAGCCCGGCGGCGGTGCGCTGGCCGGCTGGCGCCGCAGGTGAGCCGCCACCGCGACCGGCTGGTTCTGGGCATAGCCCACCGGCAGCCACAGGTCGCCAGCGGCGGCGGCGTAGTGGATTTCCCAGTGGTAGAGGCCGATCAGGGCGCGGGGGTCCTCCTGGATCAACGACGCGTAGGCCAGCACGGCGCGGCCGTAGTTGTCGCTGTTGTTGTAGCCCCACAGGCCCTTGCGGATGTCCTTGAGGCCACCGCGTCGCACCAGGTAGCGGGCGGCGGCCTGGATGGCGTCGTGGGGATCGCGGATGTTGCCCTTGCCCACACCGGGCTGGGCCCAGGTGGTGGGCAGGAACTGCATCGGCCCCTGGGCGTTCGCCACCGACACACCATCGATGCGCCCCATGCCGCTCTCCACCAGGTTCACGGCCGCCAGCACCTCCCAGTCGATGCCGGTGGCCTGCTCGGCCTGCTTGTAGGAGCGCACCAGCTGCTCCAGCGGCGGTGGCGGCAGGATGCGCCAGCTGGGCAGGCTGGTGGGCCGCCGGTCGCTGCGGTGCATGGCCAGGAAGGAGCGCCGCGCCAGCAGGTGCCGGTCGTAGACACTGAGCCAGCGGGGCGGCAGCGAACGGCGCACCTCGGCGGCGAGCGGTTGCCGGTGCGCCAGCACCCGGTAGATCACCTGCTGCTGATGGCCGAGGGCCGGCAGCGCCTCTGCGGGGGTGGCTTCGGCGCGCAGGGCCTCCTCCACCGCCGCAAGCAGCGCGGCCAGCTGCCGCGGATCCGCCGGCACCAATGGGTAGTGGCGCCCGTCGGCGTGGGTGGGCAGGGCCGGATCGGTGGGCAGCTGCGGCAGGCGCGGCCCCACCGCCAGGCTGTCTGCCGCTGCGGGGTCCGGCGGGGTGGCTGGCGTGCTGGCCGGTTCGGTGCCGGCGGCGCGCGAGGCCTCCAGGGCAGGGCGCAGCAGCAGGCCGCCGCCCAGCAGCGCCGCCGCGACGCCCATGCCAATCAGCAGCTGAGGCGGGGAAAGCCTGGGCACGGCGGGGCAGCGGCAGGGTTTTCGGCGCCAACGCTAGGGGTGAACGCCACCGGCTCGTACGGGGCGCAGCACCAGCAGGGCGGTGAGCAGCAGGGCGCCGCCGCCCGCGAGGAACACCGCCGTGAGCGACACATCCAGCAGCAGGCCCGCCAAGGCCTGGGAGAGCGGATCGAAGGCCACCCCGGCCACCATCGCCAGCGCCATCACGCGGCCCTGCAGCGCTGCCGGGGTTTCCCGCTGCAGCCACACCGTGGCCATCACGCCCACCAGGCCCCCGCCCACCCCCATCGCCGCCAGCACGGCAGCGGCCACCCAGGCGTCGCCGGCGGCGGCCAGCCCCAGCAGGCCCAGCCCCAGGGCGGCGGAGAGCCAGCCCAGCGCCGACGAGGGCTGATCCAGCCGGAAGCGGTCGAGCCGGCCGGCCAGCGCCACCCCCACCAGGGCACCCACGCCGTAGGCGGCCTGCAGCGCGCCGAAGGTGGCGGCTCCTCCCCCGTAACGCAGGCTCACCAGCTCCACCACGCCGATCACCACCGGGCCGAGCACGGCCAGGTTGATCATCGCGATCAGCCCCAGACCGGTGCGGATCGCCCCGTGGCGCCAGGCGAACACACAGCCTTCGCGCAGTCCCCGCAGCAGCCCGCCCGCGCCGTCCCGGTGCCAGAGGGCCGGTCGGGGTCGCAGCTGGACGAAGCAGCAGGCGGCCAGCAGCAGCACGCCGGCATCGAGGGCGAGCGCGGCTGTGGCGCCGCCGATGGCCAGCGCCACCCCCGCCAGGGCCGGACCCACCACATTGCTGATCTGCTCGCTGCCCTGCAGCCAGGCATGCGCCCGGTTCAGCAGCCGTGGCTGCACCAGCTGGGGCAGCAGGGCCATCGCGGCGGGGTAGACGCAGGCCTCGGCGGCGCCGAACAGGGCCGCCAGCGTCATCACCGGCGCCAGTGCCAGTGCCCCGTGGGCGGCCAGCAGGGTGAGCACGGCGGTGCAGAGCACCAGCACCGCGCTGGCCCGCACCGCCAGGGCACGGGGCGGATGGTGATCGCTGAGGGCACCCCCCACCAGCATCAGCAGCCCCCGCGGCAGCGCTGCCGCCATCAGCACCAGCGCCACGGCGCTGCCCGAGCCGGTGCGCTGCAGCATCAGCCAGGTGATGGCCACGAACCAGAACTGCACGCCGCAGAACAGCACCGTCTGGCCCAGCCAGAGCCAGCGGAAACGCTGATGCCGCAGCAGGAGGGAGGTCATGGCTGCCCGGCCCCCAGCGGCAGGGGGGCGGTGGTGCTGCCGGCGCTGGGCGGCGCGGCGGCGGCCCACTCCTGCACGGGCGTGAGGTTCAGCTCCTGGCGCCACTGCTGCAGGGGCTTCGCCCAGCCCTCCTCCCAGCGCTGGGCGAACAGGGGCCGGGCCTGCTGGCCCATCTGCAGCCCGGTGTGGATGGCCAGCACCAGTGCCGGCAGCTGTTCGGGGTCGAACAGCGTGATCGACTGCAGCGCCTGGGCCGTGAGCATGGCGCCCAGGGGATAGGGGAACTGGCCGAGGTGAAAGGCCTGCAGGCCGATCTCGCCAAGCAGCGAGGTGTCGAAGCCGGTGAGCACATGCCAGAGGTCGTGGGTCTGGCTGAGCCGCACCTCCACGTAGGTCGCCTCGCTGCCGGCCTCCATGCCGGCGTGCAGGTCGGGGTCGTAGCCGAGCCGGGTGAGGCTGGCGGCGTACGCATGGCCGAGGGAGCCCACCGGCAGGGCCGCCAGCCGATCGAGGTCATGCGGACCCGGCACCCAGCGGGCGTCGATGAGGGCGGCGCAGCCGGGATCGTGGCGCAGGTGCTGCGCCGCCAGTGCGTAGGAGGGGGTGTCGAGCAGCCCGTCGGTGAGCACGCCCACCAGCTCCAGGCTGGTGTCACCGCCGCTCATCGCGAGCATGGTGCCGAGGATGCGGAAGAGCGGGTCGGGGGCGACCGGGGCCGGGACGGCGGGGCCGTCCGCGAGTGTTGCGGGGCTGGTGGCGCCCGTGTCCGGGGCAGCAGCGGCGTGAGCGGTGGACTGCCAGAGGGTGGTGGCCATGGAAGGGCGAGCGGAGGGTCAGTGCGGGCAGTGAGCTCTGAACATGAGGAGTGCTCACATCAGTGAAAATATGAGTGTCCCTCGCCTTTGTCAAGGAGAATGCGAGGATTGCTCGTCTTGCCTGCCTGCGCCTGTGCCCCAGCTCGCGCCTCTGCCTGAGCCCTCTTCTGCATCCCTGTCTGAGTTCCCGCTCGTGCCCCTCTTTGTGCCGGCCTGCTCCTGGCTGCGGCCATGACGCAGCGCTCCACCCCCGCGCCGGTCTCCACCACCGGCCTGCGCCGCCAGCCCCGCCAGGCCCGCAGCCAGGAGCGGGTGCGGCGGATCCTGGAGGCGGCCGAGGCCTTGTTCGTGGCCGAGGGCGTGGCCAGCACCACCACCAACGCGATCGCGGCGCATGCCGGCGTGCCGATCGGCTCCCTCTATCAGTTTTTCCCCGACAAGGCGGCGATCCTGCGCAGCCTGGCCCGCAGCTACGGCGAGCAGCTGCACAGGGAGCTGGCCGCCTTTGAGGAGAGCAAAGCCTCTGCGCTGCCGCTCGACGCCTACATCGAAGCGATGGTGTCGCTCACCGATCGCTTCTTCACCAGCCACCCCGGCTATCAGGCGATCTTCAATGAGGCGCAGAGCGCCACCGCCGATCTGCTGGCGAT
Source organism: Marcopretia estuarina LEGE 06307 (assembly GCF_056633115.1). Taxonomy (NCBI): domain Bacteria; kingdom Bacillati; phylum Cyanobacteriota; class Cyanophyceae; order Synechococcales; family Prochlorococcaceae; genus Marcopretia; species Marcopretia estuarina. The sequence goes on from NZ_JBSJOY010000002.1 coordinate 231,561, forward strand.
CGAGGAGGAGGCTGATGTGCGCCTGGTGGCGGATTGGTCGGCGGCCCTGATCGCCCGCGTGGGCGCTGAAGGCTGCCTGCTCAGTGACGACGACGCCCGCACGATGGCCTACGTGCTGGTGAAGACGGTGGGCAATCTGCTGTGGCTGTCGCTGGCGAAGGCGCCCCCCTTCCGCGCCCAGTTGCTGCAGGAAACGGTGCAGTTGGCGGTGGCTTACCTGCGCCGCCGCATGACCACCGGCCGCGGCCCAGGTGAGGCGGCCTCAGGCTGAACCCGCAGCGGCGGGTTGCGCGCCGGTGGGCCCCATGTCGCCAGGCAGCGCCTGCACCTGGAGTTCCAGGTAGCCGGTGGCGGCATCGTGAAGGCGGCGCAGCTGCCAGCCTTCGGGGCGGACCGTCAGGATTTCGGCTGTGGTGCGCACGCGGCTGCCGTAGCAGAGGTGGCCGCCGATCACCTGCCCCTGGCCATCGGCCACGGCGATGTGCAGATGGGCGCCTTCTGCGGTGATCGACCCTGAGAGCGACAGGATTTCGAACGCCCCTTCGAGCTGGGTTTCCGCTTCAGCGGCGGCGAAGCGGAGCCTGGGATGCCAGAGGCTGCCGATGCCGGAAACAACGAATGAACCGCTGCCTGGTGCCGTGGCTGTGGCTTCCAGGGCATGGCGAAGATCCTCACCGGGAGGCAGCCGCAGCGGCAGGTAGGACACGGTTGATTGGGGGATGGGTCGGATTCAGCCTGGTTTTCCATCGTTGTAGGAAACGGTGCAATCTCTGCCTTGTCGTTTGGCCAGGTAAAGAAGATCATCGGCTCGCTTGAGAATCTCCTCAAGGCTGATCTCGGCAGAGGGCACCATGGAAACCAGGCCGATGCTCGCTGAATAGCGAATGGAGGATTGTTCATAGGCCACCAGAGACTCCCGGATCGCCTGATGCAGCCGCTCTGAGAGTGCGAGCGCAGCCTCCTCTGAGGTATTGGGAAGAAAGATGATGAATTCTTCGCCGCCGATGCGGCCGAGATAGTCGCTCTTGCGCAGAACCGCTTTCACCGTGATGGCAAAGCTCTTGAGCACTTCATCGCCGCCAGCATGGCCGTGGGTGTCGTTGATGTCCTTGAAACGATCGAGATCCAACGCAAGCAAGGAAACATGGCGCTGCTCGCGCTCGGCCAGGTGCATCACTTGCTGGATCTGATCAAAGATGGCCTGCCGCGTCAGCAATCCCGTCAGCTGGTCGAAGGTGGCCATCGCGCGCATTTCCTTCTCGAGGCTATCGATCTGCATCACCAGGTCCACCAGCGGCCAGGTAGCCAGCGGCGCGACCATCGCAGGAATGGCGATGGCAGTGGCAACGGCGATCCGCGGGGCCTCACATTGCTCGAAGAAGCAGAGAGTTGAGGTGAGCGCTACGGAGCAAACAACCGAAAAGGTGGTGACGATCAGCACCGTGGGAAAGGTGCCGAGGCTCTGGATCAGCTGCCTCATGGACACCTTCATGCCCCAACGCCCGTGGCGGAAGAAGGCCCAGCCTTTTGCTGTGTGGGGCCATGCCATTGCGTGCCCGGGAGGCCGCTCACGCAACGTGTGACTTGGAAAGGGCCAACGACGTTGGCGTGGACAGGGCCACTTGCGGGAAAATCAACGGCACGTATAGGTCTCCCCTTTTGCATCCGTTGAAAAACGATGGGGGAAACGCAAGAGTCAGTGCGCTGCATTTTGTATTGGCTGTCACTGTTTTCGCGCTCGGAGGGCGGTGGCTCCATTCGCCACCTCCAGCTAGCTCGCCGCCATCGTAAGACTCTGCTCTCCATCATCGAGTGGATGAACCTGAGGCCACAGCCATGACAAGTCCGTATGGAAAGCAATACCTTCATTTAAGGATAGCAATTGCGGGCGTCAATCAACGGGAGCGCGTTTACATCTGTACAAGACAGCACCACTGCTGTTCCCTCTGGTGCTCGGTGGCCACCCGCAGGCGCACCGCTGCTCCCAGCCCAGGCCTCCGGCACGGGTTGACGCGTTTCTTCCCTGTGGTCATGGTGAAGGCATCGCCCCTGTTGCCGTGACACTGCTGCCATGACATTGCTCTCATTCACGGCCCGCCGGGTGAAAACGGCCCTGCTGGCACCCTTGGCCGTGTCTGCCCTGCTCGCCGCCAGCTCCTCCGCCTCCCTGGCCCAGTGGCGCGTGCCGATCGAGGAGGTGCGGGCCATCAACTTCGCCCGCACCTATGCGGTGGAACTCAACGGCGGCCTGCAGGCCTACCGGCCGGCGCCGTGCATGTTCGTCACCGCCTCCACCGACAACCCCTGCCTGGTGAAGCGCAGCCCCGATGGCTTCCTGTTCCGCTTCCTCGGCGGCCCCCCCGCCTGGGTGGAACGCCAGCAGCCCGCCACCCTCGAAACCGAGGTGCTGATCTCGCCGGACGGCCGCAACCTGGTGAAGCTGATCTTCAACGGCCCGCCCCGCTGAGCTGACCACCGGCGCCTGCACCGGCCCGCTGAGGCGGCGCCTGCAGGCCCATAGCCTTGGCGGGCAGCTGAGGCTTCGGTGCATCCATGGACCTGACCCTTTACCAGGCATCCGTGCCGCCGCTGCGGCGCGCCCTCTCCAACCTGGTCCACCTGCTGGAGAAGGCCCTGGCCCATGCCCGGGTGCAGGGGTTCGACTCCGCCGTGCTGCTCACCAGCCGTCTCTACCCCGACATGTTCCCCCTGGCGCGCCAGGTGCAGATCGCCAGCGACGTGGCCCGCCGCGGCGTGGCCCGGCTGGCCGGCCTGGAGGCGCCGCCGATGGCGGACAATGAGGAGAGCCTGGAGGCGCTGATCGAACGCCTGCGGGAATCGATCGCCTATCTCGACGGCTTCAGCGCCGAGCAGATCGATGGGGGCGAAGAGCGCCCGATCACCGTGCCGATCGGCAAGGGTGAAACGATCACGATGGCGGGCTGGCCGTTCCTTTCAGCCTTTGTTCTGCCCAACGTCTACTTCCACACCACCACCACGTACGCGATCCTGCGCCACAACGGCGTGGTGATCGGCAAGCGCGATTTCCTCGGGGCCCCCTGAGCGCCGGCCGCCCCCTTCCATCCTTCCGCCATGACGAGCACCTCGCCCACCATCGTCAGCACCCACTTCGGCCAGCAGCCCTGGTGGGTGGAGCAGTGGATGGAACTGATCAACTCCTACCGCTACAAGAAACGGCTGGAGCGTGCCTGGGCCTACGCCCGCTCCGGCAACGTGCTGTCGATCCTGTTTGAGGGGAAGCGGGTGAAGGCCCTGGTGCAGGGCACCGAAGCCGAGCCCTACAAGGTGAAGCTCTGGCTCGACACCCTCTCCGATGAAGACTGGGGCTATGTGCTGGAGGCGCTCGGCCAGAAGGCGCGCTGGTCGGCGCAGCTGCTGGCTGGGGTGATGCCGCAGGACATCGAGCGGGCCTTCGCCGCCAGCGGCAAGCGGCTGTTCCCCTTCAAGCTGCAGGAGGTGCGCTGCGACTGCAGCTGTCCCGACAAGGCCGCCCCCTGCAAACACGTCAGCGCCGTCTACTACCTGATGGGGGATCGCTTCAGCGAAGACCCCTTCGTGCTGTTCCAGATGCGCGGCCGCAGCCGCAGCCAGCTGCTTGCCGACCTGGCCACTCAACGCCGCCGGCAGCTGGCGGCGGCCGCCACGGAAGCGGCGCCTGCTGCCGCCCCCCATCCGGTCCACCCGGCCGTGCTCGAGCCCACGCGCTGGTGGAGCTACACCGCCGCCCTCGACCCCGACCTGGTGGTGATCACCCCGGCGATGGAGGGGGACATGGGCCTCGATGAGGCCGGTGAACTGCCGCTGGCCGCCGAGCCCCGCTTCCCCGACTCCAACCGCCTGTTCACCGAGCGGCTGCGCAGCCAGGGCATCGCCATCGGCCAGCAGGCCATGGCCCGCGCCATGAGTGCCGGGGCCGGCGATGGCGCCAGCAGCGGTGCCTGAGGCCGAGCGGCCTGCAGAGGCCCCCTGGCTGACGCCGGCGTGCCAGGCCCGCGCCGCCCTGCTGCTCGCTTCCCATCAGCTGGCCTTCGGTCGTCCGCTGCTGGCGCTGGTGGCCGGCCCCACCCAGCTGGCGGCGGCCGGTGATGCACGCCATCAGGCGCAGGAACTGTTCGCTGCCCCCCTGGTGGTGCTCGCCCACGACGATGGCCTGGCTGGTGGCACCACGGCGCCGGCCGATCCCCGCCTGATCTATGCCAATGCCGCCGCGTTGCGGCTGTGGCGCCGGCCCTGGGCGGCGATGGTGGGTCTGCCGTCGCGGCTCACTGCCGAACCGTCCGAGCGTGAGGGGCGGGAGCGGTTGCTGGCGCTGGCGCGGCACCGCCAGGCGATCAGCGGCTACCGCGGCGTGCGCATCGACAGCCGCGGCCGCCGCTTCGTGATCGATGGCGCCCGCCTCTGGACCCTGCGGGATGCCGATGGCCGCGACCACGGCCAGGCGGCGGCCTTCAGCCACTGGTGGTGGCTCTGAGCAGCGCTGTTGGCGCCTTGATCGGTTCTCACCACCGCGCGGTGGGGCCCACCGAATCAGGGGAGGAGCGCCGTACCAAATGGGCCGGTTCTTTCGTCTCACCGTTTCATTCGAGTTGGCGAAAGTAGCTGCACGGGCGAAGCGATTCCCCGTTCTTCACCATCACAGGTGCCTGCGAATCGCAGAACCTGAATGCCATCACCTCAGCCAACCTGTGGAGGACATCCCCATGCTGACCCTGCGCCAATCCCCCTTTGATCTGTTCGAGCGGCTGGAGCAGCAAGTGCTTCAGGCTGAGCGCGTGCCTGCCGCCGAAGTGCACGAGAACGATCAGGCTTACACCATCGTTCTTGAGCTGCCCGGTGTCGACAAAGGCTCGATCGATGTCAAAGCCACCGACCGCACCCTGCTGGTCAGCGCCGAACGCCGCAGCGATCGCCACCCCCCCGCGCGGGCTCAGGCCGATGCCAACAGCCCTGCCTCGGACACGGCGGCCGCCCCTGCAGCAGCGACGCCCCCAGCCGCCAAGGCGTCCGCCCGCCTGGCTCCGCTGCACAGCGAGTTCCGCTACGGCACCTGGAGCCGCAGCTTCACCTTCCCCGGCGGCCTGCAACGGGAAGGCCTCGAAGCCCACTACCGCGATGGTCTGCTCTCGATCACCGCGCCGAAGGCCCAGACGGTCACCACGGTGAACGTCAAGGTGGAAGGCTGATCCCGCCCCTGCTGATGCCGCATTGTGTCCCCGCGCCCCGGCCAAGGCCGGGGCTTTTTCATGGCGGCGCCGTGACCAATCGGGCCCCGAGCTGTTCACTCCGTGTCGTCGTGGGCGAAGCGGCTGTAGAGGAAATCGAGCGCCTGATTGCGCAGGTCGTAATAGAGAGGATCCTCCATGATTTCCTCACGGTTGCGGGGCCTTGGAAAGTTGATCTCCATGATTTCGCCAATCTTGGCGGCCGGGCCGTTGGTCATCATCACGAGGCGATCGGCGAGGAACAGGGCTTCGTCGATGTCGTGGGTGATCATCAGCACCGTGCACTTCTGGGTGTTCCAGATCGTGAGCAGCTCCTCCTGCAACTCTTCTTTGGTGATGGCATCGAGAGCCCCGAACGGTTCATCGAGAATCAGCACTTCCGGCCGGATCGACAGGGCGCGCGCGATTGCCACCCGCTGCTTCATGCCGCCCGAGAGCTGGGTGATCTTCTTCTCGGCCGCCTCGCTGAGCCCCACCATGGCCAGGTGCTCGCGGGTGATCTCGCGCTTCTCGCGCTCCGGCAGTTCCGGCTTCACCGACTCCACCGCCAGGTAGACATTGTCATAGGCCGTCATCCAGGGCAGCAAGGCATAACCCTGGAACACCACCATCCGATCCGGGCCAGGTCTGGTGATCGTGTTGCCGTGCAGCACCACGCGGCCATCACTGGGGGTGGCGAAGCCCGACACCATGTTGAGCAGGGTGGACTTGCCGCAACCGGAGTGGCCGATCACGCACATGAACTCGCCCTGATTGATGCTCAGGTCGATGCCATCGAGCACCGGGTAGGGCCCCTTGGCGGTGGGGTACACCTTGCTGACATTCTCGAAGCGCAGGAAGGCTTCAGCTGGTGGGCTGGCAACCCCCGGCAGGGGCGGCTGGATCAGGGTGGACATGAGAAATCTCGCGAAGGACGGTGTGACGAGTGATCAACGGGAGCCAAGGGGAACTGGCTTTGAATGAGAACCGGCAGTGAATGGGAACCGCAGCCAATGACCTGCGGAAGGCCATACCTCAGCTCTGGAGATGGCGCCACAGCTGAGCTGGAGCCCGACCTCAGCTGCGCCGCGGCGGCGCGAGAGGGATTTCGGCGATACTGAAATCGCGCTTGATCGTCTGAGCGTTGAGGTAGCCGATCGGGTCGTCGGCGTTGAAGGGCTGGCCGTCGAACAGCCCGATGTCATGCCGCTGGTAGCTGATCGCTTCGAGGCCCAGCTCGCGGGCGGCGGTGCTGAACACCCCCACCTGGCAGACCCGCTCGAGGATCTCCACCCAGTTGCGCGGCAGCGGGATGTCCCCCCAACGGGCCATCTGGGTCATCATCCAGAGGTGCTCGGTGCGGCTCGGCCGGTTCACCCCTTCCCCGGAGAACAGGTGGTGCGGCGTGGCCTCCTGGCACTCGGGCCCTGAGCGATCGACCCCCTCGCTGGCTTCACTGAAGCGGATCAGCTCCGGCTTGATGCCCAGGTAGCGGCGATCACTCAGCAGCTCGCTGAGCTCACTCCAGTGGGCCGGATCGGCGCAGTACTGGCAGGCCTCCAGCAGCGCCTTGACAAGAGCGATGTGGGTGTTCGGATAGGCCGTAGCCCAGTCTTCGCGAACTCCCAGCACCTTGCCGGGATGGCCGGGCCAGATCGCCAGGTCGCCCGCCACCTGGAAGCCGTGGCCGCCCTGGATCGCCCGGTCCAGCCAGGGAGCCCCCACGCAGTAGCCATCGAGGCTGCCGTCCTTGAGGTCGGCCAGCATCTGGGCCGGCGGCAGGGCCTGCAGGTGCACGTCCTTGTCGGGGTCGATGCCGTTGGCCGCCAACCAGTAGCGCAGCAGCAGGTTGTGCATCGAGGCGGGATGCACGATCCCCAGGGTGTGGGGTTCGCGTTCGTGGCTCTTGAGGTAGGCGCGATAGTCCTCCACCGTCTGCACCCCCTGCTCCGCCAGACGGCTGGCCAGGGTGATGCCGTTGCCGTTGCGGCTGAGGGTGAGGGAGGTCACGATCGGAAGCGGCGATCCGCCATGGCCCCCGGCTGTCATCCAGGTGGGCATGCCGGCGGGCATCAGCGAGGCATCGAGCGTGCCGTCCACCAAACCATCCACGATGCCGCGCCAGCTGGTTTCACGAATCAGGCTCACCTCGTCGAGGCCGTGCTTGGTGAACAGGCCATGGGCCTCGGCCACCGCCAGGGGCGCACTGGCCGCCAGGGGCAGAAAGCCCAGATCCAGGTTCACCTTCTCGAGGCCGTGGCGGGCCACCACCTGGTGAGGCCGGGCACGCCACTGCTTCACCCGCTTCTGGCGGTTGAGGAAGTAGATGATCTCGGACCGCAGCCCGTAGTAGCTGGGGTGGTGCACCACTTCCAGCCGTGCCCGGGGCCGGGGGATGTCCACCTCGAGGATGCCGCCGATGTTGGAGCCAGGGCCGTTGGTGAGCATCACGATGCGGTCGGAGAGCAGCACCGCCTCGTCCACGTCGTGGGTGACCATCACCGCCGTGAGCGCGTGCTCGTTGCAGATCTGCATCAGCTTCTCCTGCAGATTGCCCCGCGTGAGTGCATCGAGGGCGCCGAAGGGTTCATCCAGCAGCAGCAGTTTGGGGCGGATCGCCAGGGCGCGGGCAATCGATACCCGCTGGCGCATGCCGCCGGAGAGTTGCTGGGGAAACTTGTCGACTGCAGGGCCCAGCCCCACCATTTCGATGTGCACTTGCACCACGGCGTCGCGTTCGGCCCTGGGTAGATCACCCATCACCTCATCGACAGCCAGAGCAATGTTCTGCCGCACTGTGAGCCAGGGGAGCAACGAATAGTTCTGGAACACCACCATCTTGTCGGGGCCGGGGCGCTTCACCGCCTCCCCCTCCAGCAGCACTACGCCTTCGCTGGGCAGATCCAGGCCGGCGATCATGTTGAGCAGGGTGGATTTGCCGCAGCCGGAGTGGCCGATCAGCGAGATGAATTCCCCCTTGCGGATCTCCAGGTCGATGCCCTGCAGAGCCAGGTAGGTGCCCCCGCCTTTGAGGGCGAAGCTCTTGTCGATGGTGCGCACATCCACCAGGGAGGGCGCCGCTTGGGTGGTCATGGTTGGGGTCTCCTGAGGAAGGGCCAGAACAGAGGGAGCCACGAAGGGCGGATTCGATGCAGCCGAACAGGGCGGATTCGATGAATCCCAGCAGGGCTGAATTGATGCAGCCGCAAAGGGCTGACGAGGGGGTGGAGCGAAGAGCTGAGTGGAGAGTTGAACGCCTGATGGTTGAGCAGCAGAGTGAGCGACTGATCGGCGTTCACTGGCCGGCCGAAATACGGGTCTGCAGCCAGGCCATCAGTCGATCGAGAACCAGGCCGATCGCGCCGATCCAGATCACGCCGAGCACGATCTCGCCCACGTAGTTCTGTTGGTAGGCATCCCAGATGAAGAAGCCGATGCCCACGGTGCCGGGCATCACGATCTCGGCGGCGATGATTGCCAGCCAGGCCAGGCCGATCGAGATGCGCAGGCCGGTGAAGATGTAGGGGAGAGCCGAAGGAATCAGCACCTTGGTGAAGAAGCGCCGGCTGGACATCTGCAGCACCAGGGCCACGTTGCGGTAGTCCTGCGGGATCTGGCGCACCCCTTCGGCGGTGTTGATCAGGATCGGCCACACCGCCGTGATGAAGATCACGAAGATGGCGGCCGGTTGGTTCTTCTGAAACAGCACCAGGGCGATCGGCACCCAGGCCAGCGGTGCCACCATGCGCAGAAACTGGAACAGGGGATCGAAGGCGCGGTTGATGCCGGGCTTCAGGCCGATCGTGATGCCCACGCCGATGCCGATGATGGCCGCCAGGGTGTAACCCTGGGCCACCCGGCCGAGGCTGGCCAAGGTCTGCCAGAACAGGCCTTTGTCGAGGCCACCGCGGTCGTAGAAGGGATAGAGGATCAGGTTGCGGGTGCGTTCCTCGGTGAACAGGCTGGTGGGAGCCGGCAAAGCGATCAGGCCGGTCATTGAGAGGATCTGCCACACCAGCAGGAAACTGCCGACGCCCAGAAAGGGGGGCAGCCAGTTGCCGGTGCTGCGTAGCAGCTTGCTGAAGGGGCTGGCGCCAGTCCGCTGTCGATTGGGAGTGATCGAAACCATGAATCTTCTCGGGAAGTGAGGTGGTGAAAAGGCGTCGTGCAGCGGGAGAGGTAAAGGGCAGCAGGGAGAGCTGTGCGCCAGCTGACCCAGGCGTTTGCCTCTTGCATAGGGGCGCACGGGCCCTGTGCAGAGGGGTGGAGGTCGAAGAGCTGATGCCTCCGGCCTCCACCCCTGGTGGATCAATGGTGAGGGAGGCCTACTTCTTGATCTTCAGGCTGTCGAGATAGGCCTGTGGATTCTCCGGGTCGTAGATGGTCCCGTCGAAGAAGGTTTCCTTGCCGCGGCTGGAGCTGGTGGGGATCTCGGCGGCGGGCAGGCCCAGCTCTGTGGCGGCCTGGCGCCAGAGGTCTTCGCGAACAACCTTGTCGTTGATCGCCTTGGCCTGATCCACCGTATCGACCACGCCGGGATAGAACTTCCAGCGCATCGATTCGAGCAGGAACCAGAGGGTGAGGCTCTTGTAGGGATAGGAGATCACACCGCGATCACTGGCCCAGTAGAGCGGCCCTAGCGCCGGATCGTTTACCGGTTTCATGTCGGCCCCAAGTTTGTACTGGCCCATGAGCGCCTCCTCCAGCACCGGCGCGGGAATGTTGTACCACTTGCGGGAGCTCAGGATCGTGGCCACCTCGGCGCGGTTCTCGGGCTTGTCCATCCATTGCTGGGCCTCGATCAACCCTTTGATCAGAGCAATGGTGGCCTTGGGATGTTTATCCACCCAGTCGGCGCGAACGGCCAGGTACTCCTCAGGGTGGGTTTTCCAGATCTGGGCCATGTTTGCAGCCAGATAGCCCTTGCCATCGGTCACGATCCGCGATGGCCAGGGATCGCCGGTAGAGAAGGCCTCCATGGTGCCGTTGGTCATCCCCTGCAGGGTTTCGGTGGTCGGCACGGTCAGCAGTTCCACCTCGGTGTCGGGGTTGACGCCACCGGCGGCCAGCCAGTAACGGATCCAGATCTCCTGGTTGGCTTTCGGGAAAGTATACGAGGCGCGGAATTTGCGGCCTTCCTTCTTTGCGAAGTCCTGGAAGAAGGATCCCGATTGCCTGAGGTCATAGGTGAGCTTCGCGTCCTTGACGCTGTTGGAGGCTGCAATGCTGTTCCCCTGGCTCATCAACATCGCCAGCACATACATCGGTACCTTCTTGCCACCGGTGATCGCGCCTTCGCTGATCATCTGGGGCATGGGCATTTGCCACTGACCGCCATCGATACCGCCTCCAGCGGAACCGAGCACCGCGTTGTCGCGGGCTGAAGACCAGCTGGCCTGCTTGGTGAGGTTCACATCAAGGCCATGCTTGGCGAAGTAACCCTTCTCAACGGCCACCACCAGAGGCGCGGCCTCAAGGATGGGGATGAAGCCCAGGTTGATGGTTTTGGTCTCAAGCCCCTTGTCGGCGACGGCAGTTGCCGGTGCGCTGGCGGTGCCGCCGGGCTCCGTTGGGTTGCCCATGCAGCCGGCGAGCAGGGCGCTGCCCAGCACGGCACTGCCCATCAGGGCGAGAAAACGGCGTCGTCTCGTCATCGGAATTTGGATAGGGAGAAAGGGTTTAACGGCTGGACGTCAGGTCCAGAAATGAAAGGTTTGATCGAGGCCACGTTCACCAAAGAAACCGGTGATGCGGTGAACGGCGAATGGCCGAATGGGCGGCCCTAGGGATGGGGCATGGGTCACCGTTGCGGCGGTCGAGAGAAGTTAATGCCTAGCTGAATCGGCTGGGTGCTTTGGTGCTGAAGGATTGCCAATCGCACCGATTAGCCTGGCCTATGCATCGAAATCTGGTCGATGGAGCAAAGGTTGCCTGGCCCAGTCTTTGGCTGGGTCTTTGCTCAACGTTCCTCTTCCCAGGAGACCCGCCCCTTCCAGGTTGCATCAACGCAATGGTGCGATTCCAGTGGCCCCTTCGCCTGGGCCAACGCGTGCCATGTCCCGATGCAAAGTCACTCCGCCCTGCACGATCGTGTTGCCCATCGCGGTGTGCCGGCATCAACGCGCCTTCCCCTGCTCTTTCCCCACGACCTGCCCACAACTCCCACGCCATTCGCTCACTGCTCCTCCGGGAGTGCAGGCACACGCGCAGACGCGTCTGCAGCTGCCGCTGTCAGTACAGCGTCCGATGGGGATGTGGCAGCAGCAGGTCAACCTCTCCTTGCGTCCCGATCATTCCTGCGGCCTTGTAGTGGCTCAGGGCTTTGGTGATGCTCACACGCGTCGTGCCGCAGATCTCGGCCAGCACGCGATGCGTCAGGTTCATCTCCTGCAGCGACAGCAGGGTTCCCCTGCTGTTCACTATGCCGAAACGCTCGCCGATCCAGCGCAGTAGATGCAGAAGCCGAGCGTCGACCGGACGCAACCGACCGATTCTCAGCAGGGTGGTCATCTGGGCGATCTGGCTGTGGAGCGAGGCTGTCAATTCCTCCGGCGAAGGTGTCACCTCCACCAGCAGGGCTCTCGTCAGGCAGGCCCTTTCGGTGGGCTGCCACTCGGGCCTCGGGGGTGGCAAAAGGTCGCCAGGGCCCGCTAATCCGATAGTGACCACCTCTCCCTCCGGCGACCAGGTGTTGGTGCGAACGTACCCATCATTTACTCTCCAGCAGTGCACCGAAGGCACCAGGCTCCTGGATTCCAGAGTGAGCTTGAGCGTCCGTATGGGTGGCTGGATCGTCATGGTGGGTGGCCGGCAGAGGCAAGGAGAGAGTGAAACCATTCGTGCAAGCCCGCTGCATCAACCCGACGCGCAAGCCCGCCGCATAGGCCCGACGTGCCAGTCCGACTGGCAGGGATGACGCACAAGCGGCACATGTTCACCTGGTTGATGGCAGCCCAGCTGTGGCCGTGCGTTACCCACACGGTTCCTCCCGTGGAGGACTCCGCCATCTGCTTCTCAGGCTGGCTGACTGCCAGAGAAGCTGAAACGTCCGGCCCGGCTTGCTGCTCTGAGACGATCAGCTCAGGGCCTTGGTGCGTGGGCGTGGACCGCAGGATCAGGAGAGAGCAACCATCGAAACAGGTCCAATCGTCTCCGTAGCTGTAGCGGCAGGGGCGGTTGAATCGAGGCTGGCTGGAGCAGGGTCAGCGCCCCGGTGTGCGTGATGAAGGGTGAGGCGATCTGCTGGAGACCGGGAAAGACTAGGGATCGTGTTCAGGTTTGGGCGGTGCCGAACCACAGGATTCGAAATGCAGGCGATCAGTGCGGTTGATGAAAGCCGCACGGGCCATCCCTACACCTGCGTCTGGCGTGCCCCTGGCCGCTTTCGCTGCAGCGGCGTAGTTTGCCCGTGCTGTTGGTTGCAGGAGCGTGAGAGCGGTCACGGGCGCCACTTCAGCCATTGCCACCTGGAGCGCGTGCGGGCGACGGGTCAGCCTGGCCACCATCCATGGCAAGGAACGGGTGATGGCCCGGCCGCTGCGCCGGGCCCTCGGCGTGGAGCTGGTGCTCGCCGACGCCTTTGACACCGACAGCCTCGGCACCTTCTGCGGCGAACGGCCCCGCCCGGCGGATGCTGCCACCACCTGTCGCCTCAAAGCGGAAGCGGGCATGGCGGCCACCGGGCTCGACCTCGGCCTGGCCAGCGAAGGCAGCTTCGGGCCCCATCCTGCGCTCCCTTTCCTTCCCCTGGCCACCGAGTGGATGACCTGGGTGGACCGCCGCCACGACCTGGTGATCACCGAGCGGCTGAGCGGCTGCCGCACGAACTTCGACCATTGCACCGCGGCCCCCGGCACCTCGCTTGAGGCCTGGCTGACCCGCATCGGCTTCCCGCGCCATGCCGTGATCGTGCGTCCCCATCAGCCCGATGCGGAGCCGTTTCTGCGCAAGGGGGTCGGCAGCGCCGCGGAGCTGACGCAGGCGATCGAGCAGGCCAGCGCCGCGTCCGCCGATGGCCTGGCGCTGGTGGAAACGGACATGCGGGCCCACTGCAACCCCACCCGCATGGCCTCGATCCGCGCCCTCACCTTCCGGCTGGTGCGGCGCATTGCCACCCCCTGCCCCGCCTGTGGGGCACCCGGCTGGGGGCCGGTGGAGTCCCTGCCGGGACTGCCCTGCGGCTGGTGCGGCAGTCCCACCTCGCTGCTGCGGGCGGAGCGTTTCGGCTGTGTTCGCTGCGAGGCCAGCGAGGAGCATCCGCGCCGGGATGGGCTGTTGCAGGCCGATCCGCAGCACTGCCCTTACTGCAACCCCTGAGGGCGGGGCCCGCCCGGCGTTGATCGTCCTGGCCTGTGGCGGGCATTAGGAGCTCCAATCGAACACACGACCTGCTTCCCCGCCGCTGTTCTTAGGTTGAGCGCCACCGACCCGTTCTCTCCCGAGGCACCAGGCATGACACCCGTCGCCACGGCCGCTGCGCCCCCCGCCCCGCCCCGCCTTTCGTTGCAGTGCGAGCCGATCGGGCCCGACACCACCACGCTCCGCTCGCTCGACTGGGACCGCAGCCGCTTCGACATCGAGTTCGGCCTTCGCAACGGCACCACCTACAACGCCTTTCTGGTGCGGGGGGAACGCACCGCCCTGATCGACACCAGCCACGCCAAGTTCGAGGACACCTGGCTGCCGCTGCTGGAGCAGCAGATCGATCCAGCCGCGATCGATTTCCTGATCGTGTCCCACACCGAACCCGACCACTCCGGCCTGATCGGCGCCCTGCTCGACCGCAACCCGGAGATCGAGATCGTGGCCTCCAAGGTGGCGATCGCCTACCTGGCCGACCAGGTGCACCGCCCCTTCCGCAGCCGCGCGGTGAAAAGCGGGGAGGAGCTCGATCTGGGCACGAACCCCGAGAGCGGTGTGGCGCACCGCTTCGAATTCCTCAGTGCCCCCAACCTGCACTGGCCCGACACGATCTTTTCGTTCGATCACGGCACCCGCATCCTCTACACCTGCGATGCCTTCGGCCTTCATTACTGCGGCAACGACGTCTTCGATAGCGATCCCGGCGCTATCGCTCCCGACTTCCGCTTCTATTACGACTGCCTGATGGGCCCCAACGCCCGCAGCGTGCTGCAGGCGCTCAAGCGCATGGACGCTCTGCCCGAGATCGCCATGATCGCCACCGGCCACGGGCCACTGCTGCGTGAGCACCTGCGCCTCTGGATCGGCGACTACCGCGACTGGAGCAGCCAGCGCAGCGCCGGCGAAACCTATGCGGCGGTCTGTTATGTGAGCCAGTACGGCTTCTGTGACCGGCTCAGCCAGGCGATCGCCCGCGGCATCGGCAAGGCGGAGGCCCAGGTGCAGCTGGTGGATCTGCGCGCCTCCGATCCTCAGGAATTGGCCGCCCTGGTGGGGGAGGCCAGTGCTGTGGTGGTGCCCACCTGGCCCGCCAACCCCGATGGGGATCTGCAGCAATCGATCGGCACGCTGCTGGCGGCGCTCAAGCCCAAGCAGTGGGTGGCCTGCTACGACGCCTTCGGCGGCAATGATCAACCGATCGACAGCGTGGCCAGCCAGCTGCGTGGCCTGGGCCAGAAGGAGGCCTTTGCGCCGCTGCGCATCCGCCAGGCCCCCGATGGCAACGATTACCAGCGGTGCGAAGAGGCCGGCACCGACCTGGGCCAGCTGCTCACCAAGGCGAAAACGATCGCTGCCATGAAGGCGATCGACGCCGATGTGGACAAGGCGCTGGGGCGGCTCAGCGGTGGGCTTTACATCGTGACCGCCCGCCAGGAGGAACGCAGCAGCGCCATGGTGGCCAGCTGGGTGAGCCAGGCCAGCTTCGATCCACCGGGCCTCTCGATCGCCGTGGCCAAAGATCGCGCCATCGAGGCGCTGATGCAGGTGGACGACCGCTTCGTTCTCAACATCCTGCGCGAAGACAACTACCAGTCCCTGCTGCGCCATTTCCTCAAGCGCTTCCCCCCCGGCGCCGACCGCTTCGCCGGGGTGCCCACCCTTGAGGGCGCTGCCGCCGGTGGTCCGGTGCTGAGCGATGCCCTCGCCTTCCTGGGCTGCCGGGTGGTGCAGCGTATGGAAACCCCCGACCACTGGATCATCTACGCCGCAGTGGAGGAGGGCACGGTGTCCGACACCGAAGCCGCCACGGCCGTGCATCACCGCAAGGTGGGGAACCATTACTGATGGCTGATCTCGTTCTTGATCCCACCATTCCGGCCGCGGAGGTGATCGACCGCAGCGTCATCGCCATTCCGCTGGAAGACGGCCTGACCTGCCTGCGCTGCCTCAGCCCCAAGCGGCTGCGCTTCGAGGTGGAGTACGGCCTGGAGCGCGGCACCAGCGCCAATGCCTTCCTGTTTGCCGGTGGCCTCAACAGTGCCCAGCGGGAGATCCCGCCGGTGCTGGTGCACCCCCCGGGCGCTTCCTTCACTGCGCCGTTCCTGGCCCAGCTGGCCGCCCTGGTGCCGGCGCAGGCACCGCTCAAGGTGGTGGTCGGTCACGTCAACCCCAACCGGGTGGCGCTGCTGCGCGAGCTGGCGGCCGCCTGGCCCGCCCTGATGCTGGTGGCCTCCAATACCGGCGCCCGGCTGGTGGAGGAGCTGTGGCAGCAGCGCCGGCCTCCTGCTCCGGGCAGCGAGGCGGAAGAGCCGCCACTGCCTGCCCTGCCGCCGATCGATGTGGTGAAGCACGAGGTGAGCCGCGATCTGGCTGGCGGCTTCCGCCTCACCCTGCTGCCCGCCCCCACGCCCCGCTGGCCCGGAGCCCTGATCGCCTTCGAGGAGCGCACTGGCCTGCTGATGAGCGGCAAGTTCTTCGCCGCCCACCTCTGCAGCGAGGCCTATGCGGAAGCCAACCGCGACAGCACCGAGGAAGACCGACGCCACTTCTACGACTGCCTGATGGCGCCGATGGCCCGCCAGGTGGAAACGGTGGTCGACCGGCTCGATGAGCTGGAGATCCGCACCATCGCGCCCGGCCATGGCCCGGCGATCACCGAAAGCTGGCGCAGCCTGCTGGCCGATTACCGGCGCTGGGGCGAGAACCTCGAGAAAACCCGCCTGTCGGTGGCGCTGCTCTATGCCAGCGCCTACGGCAACACCGCCGCCCTCGCCGATGCCATCGCCCAGGGCGTGGCGCGCACGGGCGTGCGGGTGGAGAGCATCAACTGCGAGTTCGCCCCCCCCGACCAGCTGCTCGAAGCGATCCGCAGCTGCGATGCGGTGCTGATCGGCTCCCCCACCCTGGGCGGCCACGCCCCCACGCCGATCGTTTCGGCGCTCGGCACCCTGCTGGCTGAAGGCGATCGCGCCCGGCCTGTGGGGGTGTTCGGCAGCTTCGGCTGGAGCGGTGAAGCCATTGATCTTCTGGAAACCAAGCTGCGGGATGGCGGCTTCCGCTTCGCCTTCGAGCCGATCCGGGTGAAGTTCAGCCCCGATCCCCCCACGCTCAAGCGCATGGAGGAAACGGGCACGGCCCTGGGGCGGCAGCTGCTCAACCAGCAGAAGCGTCAACGGCGCGTGGTGGCCGGTGGCCTCAGCGAAAGCCGCAGCAACCCGGCGGTGCTGGCCCTTGGGCGCGTGGTGGGCTCGCTCTGCGTGCTCACCTGCGTGAAGGGAGAAGGGGCGGCGGCCCTGAGCGGCGGCATGGTGGCCAGCTGGGTGAGCCAGGCCAGCTTCACGCCCCCCGGCTTCACGGTGGCGGTGGCCCGGGATCGCGCCGTGGAGAGCCTGCTGCACGTGGGCGACCGCTTCGTGCTCAACGTGCTGGCTGAAGGCCGCGAGACCGGCCCGATGAAGCGCTTCCTTCAGCCCTACCCCCCCGGCGCCGACCGGCTGGCGGGTCTGGAACTGGAGCACAGTCCGGCGGGTCAGCCCGTGCTGCCCGACGCACTGGCCTGGCTGGAGGCCAGCGTGAGCCAGCGGATGGAATGCGGCGATCACTGGCTGGTGTACGCCCAGGTGAGCCATGGCGGACTGCTGGACGGCAGCGGCGTCACCGCCGTGCACCAGCGCCGTAGCGGCGCCACCTACTGAGCCACTGACTGAGGCAGCGGCACGTTCGGCAGGGGCGAACGTGCCTCGCGGAAACAGGGCGCCTCGAACAGCCGGCGCTGGCTCAGGCTTTGCACCCGAGGGGGAACGCCCGGCTTGGAGTAGCGCAGCACGAAGATCTGGTCGAACTCCATCGCACCGATGGCGGGCATCGTCGCCCAGCCCAGCCCCCGGGCCAGTTCCGGCATGTGGCGGTGCTCCCAGAACAGCACCACGTTGCCGCCCTTGTAGGCCGGCTGGCTGAGGATCTCCTGCCCATCCATGAAGGAATCCTCCAGTGACGACTGGGCAATCGAAATGTTGATGCCGGTGGCCACCCCCAGCGGCACGGCGCTCTGGTAGCTGCGGGCGTTCTTGCTGGATTCGGGGTTGAGGAAGAAGGTGCGGATGTGGGTCGGAGCCCCGAAGCAGGCGGGAAGGAGCCGGCCCAGGTTGATCGAGCGCAGGAAGCCGCGGGCCGAGAGGTTGTAGTTGCCATCGCCGGAGGCCACCTTGTCGCCGTGGCGCAGCAGGATCACCTGCCGGGGCAGCGCCCCCACAGGCGCGGCACCAAGGACGACGGCGGCCACAGCAACAGCGGCGGCCGCAGTGGCGCGGAGCCGCGGTCCGATGGTGGCCGCGGCACGGCGGCGGTGTGAACCTGGGAAGGCCATGGGCTGTGGGCTGTGAGCTGTGGGCGGTGGGTCCGGCCGGAACAGACGTCTGCGGGCGCAGGGTCCCATGGTGGCAGTGCAGCAGGCTCGACCCGCGAGGGTGGCCGTTCCACCACAGCCTCCGAAGCGGCCTCATCCCAGCCTCCCCACAGGCCCGGGGCACCGCGCTGCGCCACCGTCGCCCTGCAACGGCCCACCTCCCATCCCACTGCACGCCGTCTCCATGGACATCGCCAAACCCGGCACCCTCGCCAACCTCGAAGCGGCCTTCGGCGGCGAGAGCATGGCCAACCGCAAGTACCTTTTCTTCGCTGATGTGGCCAAGCAGCTCGGCAACAGCGAGCTGGCCCGCCTCTTCCGCGACACCGCCGCCCAGGAAACCGAGCACGCCTTCGCGCACTTCCGCCTGCTCCACCCCGAGCTGGTGGTGGCCGATCCCGCCGCGCTCTCAGAAGAAGCCAGACAAGAGGTGCTGAGCCGCTGCCTGGAGCTGGCGATCGAGGGTGAAACCTACGAGTACACCACCATGTATCCGGAGTTCGCCGCCCAGGCCCGCGCCGATCGCGATGACGGTGCCGTGGCCGAATTCACCGAGCAGATCGCCGAATCCGAGCAGCATGCCGGCCTCTTCCGTCAGGCGGCCAGCAACTTCGGCCGGCTCACCCCGATCGAGCACCACCACGCCGACCGCTACAGCGTGGCCCTCGAAGCCCTTCAGGGCCAGGGCGCGGCCGGAGAAAGCGAGCCCGTGGCCGGCCTGTGGATCTGCAAGGTGTGTTCGGTGATCTACGACCCGGCCCTGGGCGATCCGGACTCAGGCATCGTCGCCGGCACGCCGTTCGAGGCCATCCCCGACAGCTGGGTCTGCCCGCTCTGCGGCACCCGCAAGGCCAATTTCATCCCCTACCGGGAGCCGGTGCTGCTGCCGGCCTGAGCCGCCGCAACCGCTGGAGCGCGCCGCCGCGTCCATCACGACTCCGGTGGCGCCGCCCCCCAGGCGTGCAGGCTCTCCAGCACGGGAATCAGCGACCGGCCGCGCGGGGTGAGGCGGTATTCCACCCGCGGCGGCACCTCGGCAAACACCTCGCGCTCCACCACCCCTGCGGCCTCCAGATCCCGCAGCTGGCTGGTGAGCACCTTGTGGCTCACGCCCACCAGGGCCCGCTGCAAGCCGGAAAACCGCTGCGTGCCCTCCGCCAGCTCCCGCAGCACGTGCACCTTCCAGCGCCCCCGCATGACGCTCAGCGCCAGCTCGGCAGGGCAAAGGGTGTGGTCGTGGGCGTCCAGGAATCCATCCGCTTGCTCCATGCGCTTGCACCATCCACTGGCACCAGGGTTACTGACAGGTGAGTGACGCACATGGCGGTGCGTTCTTGTCAGGCAGGCCCCAAGCGATCCACTCTGATTCAAGGGGGAGAGCTGCCGCCCGCTTGATGGGCTGATCCCCATCGCTTCCGCCTGGCCGACCGGTGACCTTGCACACCTGCCAAGCCAGTGGAGCGGGGCCATCCTGTGGCGGCAGCCCGTCCCGGTCATCCGTCGTTTCCGCCATGACCATCGACCTGTTCACGCCCCTGGCCGTAGGGCCCCTGGAGCTGCCCAACCGGGTGCTGATGGCCCCGCTCACCCGATCCCGCGCTGAAGAGGGTCACATCCCCGGCCCGCTGATGGCGGAGTACTACGGCCAGCGGGCCTCCGCCGGGTTGATCATTGCCGAGGCCACCATGGCGATGGAGGGCCACTCCGCCTTCATCCGCGAACCCGGCATCCATTCGGCGGCCCAGGTGGAGGGCTGGACACGCACCACCGAGGCGGTGCACGCCCGCGGCGGCCGGATCGTGCTGCAGATCTGGCACGGCGGCCGGGCCTGCCATCCCCTGCTCAACAACGGCCTTCAGCCGGTGGCCCCCAGCGCCATCGCCATCAGCGGCGACCAGATCCACACCCCCCAGGGCAAGGTGGATTACGTGGTGCCGCGCGCCCTGGCCGACGACGAGCTGCCGGCGATCGTGGCGGGCTTCCGCTTGGCGGCCCGCCACGCCATCGCTGCCGGTTTCGACGGCGTGGAGGTGCACGGCGCCAATGGCTATCTCCTCGATGAATTCCTGCGCGATGGCAGCAACCAGCGCAGCGGCCCCTATGGCGGCCCGATCGAGAACCGGGCGCGGCTGCTGCTGGAGGTGATCGAGGCGGTACGCGCCGAAACGGAGCTGGTGGGGCTGCGCCTCTCGCCGCTCAACAGCTACAACGCCATGCGCGACAGCGATCCCGTGGCGCTCGCCAGCTGGCTGGCCGATCACCTCAACGGCACCGGCCTCGCCTACCTCCACCTGATGCGCGGCGACTTCCTCCAGCAGCAGCTTGGCGATGTGCTCACGCCGGTGCGCGAGCGCTTCCAGGGGGTTGCTGATCGCCAACATGGGCTACACCGCCGCCGAAGCCAACGCCGCCATCGCCGCCGGCGCCATCGATGCGGTGGCCTTCGGCACGGCCTTCCTGGCCAACCCGGATCTGCCGGAGCGGCTGCGCAGCGGCGCACCGCTCAACACGCCGGACCCTGCCACCTTCTACAGCCCCGGCCCCGCCGGCTACACCGACTACCCCTTCCTGAGCGCCGCTGCCTGATCAACGCTGGCGCAGGCCCCCAGCCTGTGCTGCTCGAGACCCAGTGCCACCCGTTGCCTGCGCCAGGCCCGACCCATCCCCTCCTCACCCACCATCCACTCCCGGGAGCCTCGCCATGACCACCACCAACGCCCAGCGTTCTGCCGCTACCCCGGTGTTCCGCCCCGGCACGGAGCGCTTCCACAGCCAGCTCGACTGGCTGGACAGCTGGCACAGCTTTTCCTTCTCCAGCCACTTCGATCCGGCCTGGATGGGATTCGGTCCGCTGCGGGTGATCAACGACGACACGATCGCCGCCGGCCGCGGCTTCGGCATGCATCCCCACAACGACATGGAGATCGTCACGGTGATGGTGGAAGGGGAACTCACCCACCGCGATTCGATGGGCAACGGTGAGGTGTTGCGCGCTGGTGAAGTGCAGCGCATGAGCGCCGGCACCGGTGTGGTGCACAGCGAAATCAACAAAGGGGCGACCCCCTGCCGGTTGCTGCAGATCTGGATCGAACCTTCCAGCACCGGCATCCCGCCCGCCTATGAGCAGAAGCCCTTCGCCGTCGGAGAGGGCTGGACCCTGCTGCTGGACCCCGAGCGGCGGGACGGCGCCATGGCGGTGCACCGACCGGTGCGGCTCTGGCGCGCCCGGCCGGCGGCCGGCACCCGCCTGGAGCTGCCGGCGGCGGCCGGCCACCGGCTCTGGATGCAGCTGATCGACGGCAGCCTCACGCTGGAAGGCGGCCGCCGGCTGGAGCGCGGCGATGGCCTGGGCTTCGAGGTCCCAGGCTCCGCCAGTGGCACTGGCACTCCTCCGGCCAGCACCCCCACCAGCGCCCTCCCCGCCGCCGCCCATGCGGTGCCGCGTGAGCTGGTGACCGGTGAAGCCGGCGCCGACCTGCTGCTGTTTGAGCTGGCCTGAGTTGGGGCGGGTTGGTGCTGGCTGGTCTGGATCCAGGTCGACCTGGGTGTGTCCTAGGCGTCGTTAATTCCTTGCCGAAAGGAAGCGAAAGATGCTGCCGAATGCGAATGAGTTCGCTCAAATGGGGGTGTTCCCGTTACCGCGTTCGGTGATGGCCACAGCCCGCTCTCGCTCTGACGCCAGCCTGCCCACCATTCTTCCGTCTGCCGATGGCAACGGCCGGAGTTGGGTGGTGCGCTACCGCGGTTTCGTGCTCATGCCTCAGCCTGATCTCACCTGGCTGGTTCGCCCGGAGCGCAGCCCCATGGACGTGCTGCCGTTCCGGGCTCCCGCCAGTTCACTGGCGGATGTGAAGGCCTTGGTGGATTGGCGCCTCGGCAAGGCCGCCTGAGACCTTGGCTCAGGCCGCCTGCGGCGGTGTGGGCCCCCCGGCCTGGAAGGGAAGCACCAGGGTGACCCAGGTGTCCGGACGTGCCGGACGGTGCCGGCGGGGTTGACGCACGCCGAAGGGAACACGCACCACGTTGGTGCCCTCCACACGGATTGTTTCGCCGCGGGCGGAGGAATGGGCCAGGGATCCGGGAATCGGCGGCAGTTCGGGGGCGCGCGTCAACGGAGCGGGTTTGTCAGCACGGATCGACAGCTCAGAGAGCGTCGGAGGATTGAAGGGAGGGCCGTCGTTGCCGTTCATTGGGTGGGTCGAGACGTTTGCCGTGGCCTTGGGGGCTGCTGATCCTGTGACTTGTCGCCCGAGCTTGCCTCGTGGGGTGGGATCCAGCAACCGGGAATTCTTTAAACAATCAGTTGATTGTAGCAGTGGCACACATGCCCGTCTGAAACTCCAGTCACTGCCTGATCAGCTCCCTATCGTGATGGCGTTGATCGTGGGGGGCGTCTGAACGGCTAGGCGTGCCGGCTCAGCGCCGATAGAGAGGCGAGGCCCCAGGCCTGCTTGGAGCCGCCCGGCCTGATCGGCACGGCATGGCGGGCGCTCAGATCGCCAGCGCCACCCGCTGCGGCGTGACGGCCACGCTGCTGCTGGCCAGCTCCTCCACCGAGGGGCAGGTGCACACCAGGTTGCGATCGCCATAGGCGTTGTCGATGCGGGCCACCGCCGGCCAGAACTTGTTCTGCCGCTGGCTGTCGCCAGCCGGGAAGGCCGCCTCGCTGCGGCTGTAAGGGCGATCCCAGAGGTCGGCGGTGACGGCCGCCAGGGTGTGCGGCGCCCGCTTCAAGGGGTTGTTCTGCGCATCGGCCTGCCCCGCCTCGATCGCAGCCGCCTCGGCGCGGATTGCCACCATGGCGTCGCAGAAGCGGTCGATCTCCGCCAGGGACTCGCTTTCGGTGGGCTCCACCATCACCGTGCCCGCTACCGGCCAGCTCACCGTGGGGGCATGGAAGCCGTAATCCATCAGCCGCTTGGCCAGGTCGTCGACCTCGAGGCCGGCGCTGCGTTTCAGCGGCCGCAGATCCAGGATGCATTCGTGGGCCACACGGCCGCCGCTGCCGCGGAACAGCACCGGGTAGTGGGGCTGGAGCCGCTCGGCGATCACGTTGGCGGAGAGCAGCGCCACCGCGCTGGCCTGCCTCAGGCCGGCGCCACCCATCATGCGGATGTACATCCAGCTGATCGGCAGGATGCCGGCGCTGCCCCAGGGGGCGGCTGACACTGGCCCGATCGCCGCCTGGCCGCCCACGGCCCCCAGCGGGTGTCCCGGCAGGAACGGCACCAGATGGCTGGCGACGGCAATCGGCCCGACCCCCGGCCCGCCACCGCCGTGGGGGATGCAGAAGGTTTTGTGCAGGTTCAGGTGGCACACGTCGGCGCCGTAGTGGCCGGGTTTGGCCAGGCCCACCTGGGCGTTGAGGTTGGCGCCATCGAGGTACACCTGGCCGCCGTGGCGGTGGACCACCTCGCAGAGCCGGCGGATGCCGGTTTCGAACACTCCGTGGGTGGAGGGATAGGTGACCATCACGGCCGCGAGAGCATCGGCGTGCTGGGTGGCTTTCGCCTCCAGGTCATCGAGATCGATGTTGCCGTTGGCATCGCAGGCCACCGGCACCACCTGCAACCCGGCCATCACGGCGCTGGCCGGGTTGGTGCCGTGGGCACTGGTGGGAATCAGGCAGACGTTGCGGTGCGCCTCGCCGCGGCTGTGGTGCCAGGCCCGGATCACCAGCAGCCCCGCATATTCCCCCTGGGAGCCGGCGTTGGGTTGCAGCGACACCCCGGCAAAGCCGGTGATCACCGCCAGCCAGGCCTCCAGATCGGCCACCAGCCGCTGGTAGCCGGCCTGCTGGGCGGCGGGGGCGAAGGGATGCAGTTCGGCGAAGGCGGGCCAGCTCACCGGCGCCAGTTCGGCGGCGGCATTGAGCTTCATCGTGCAGCTGCCGAGCGGGATCATGCCGTGCACCAGCGAGAGATCCTTCGCCACCAGGCGCTGGATGTAGCGCAGCAGTTCCGACTCGCTGTGGTGCCGCTGGAAGACCTCCTGCTGCAGCCAGGGCTCATGGCGCAGGGGCAGCCCCGCCAGCAGGGTGGCGTCGTCGGGCAGGGCGGCGAGCAGGGCGGCAGCGGTGGGCAGGGGGCCAGCGTTGTGCTCCGCCCTGTCAGGGCTTTCTAGGCGGCCTGTGCCATCCGGGCCGACAGCGGCGGCGAAGAGGGCGAGCAGGCGATCGAGCTCGACGCTGTCGGTGCGCTCATCCAGGCTGATCGCCACACCGGTGAGCGCCCCGCCCGGTGCGGTGAGCGGCCGCAGATTGAAGCCGGCGGCATCCGCCCGCTCCAGCAGCTCGCCGGCCCCGGGCAGGGTGAGGCTGAGCGTGTCGAAGGCGGCGCCGGGCTGCACCGCCAGCCCGAGGCCAGCGAGGCCCGCAGTCAGGGCGGCCCGCTGACGCAGCACCCGCCGGGCTATCGCCGTGAGCCCGCCGGGGCCGTGATGCACCGCATAGAAGCTGGCCATCACCGCCAGCAACACCTGGGCGGTGCAGATGTTGCTGGTGGCCTTGTCGCGGCGGATGTGCTGCTCGCGGGTCTGCAGGGCCAGGCGCAGGGCTGGGCGGCCTTCCGCATCCAGCGAGCGACCCACCAGCCGGCCGGGAATCTGGCGCTTGTGCGCGTCGGTGGTGGCGAAGAAGGCGGCATGGGGCCCGCCGCCGCCGAGCGGCACGCCGAAGCGCTGGGTGCTGCCCACGGCGATGTCGGCGCCGAGGGCACCCACCGGCTCCAGCAGCACCTGGGCCAGCGGATCCACCGCCGCCGTCACCATCGCCCCGACCGCATGGGCGGCGGCGATCGCCGCGCGCGGATCCCAGAGGCGGCCGCTGGCGCCGGGCAGTTGCAGCAGCAGCCCGAACACCGTGGGGTCGAGGGGAGAGGCCGCATTTCCAGCGGCGAGCGTGGCGGGATCCACCAGCTCCACCACGAGGCCGAGCGGTTCGGCCCGGGTCTGCAGCACGGCCAGGGTCTGGGGGAACACGTCCTGATCCACCAGGAAGCGGCGGGCTTCAGGCCGCCGACAGGCGCCGAAGCTGAGCGCCATCGCTTCGGCCGCGGCGGTGCCTTCATCCAGCAGCGAGGCGTTGGCGATCGGCAGGCCGGTGAGTTCGCTGATCAGGGTCTGGAAGTTGAGCAGCGCCTCCAGGCGGCCCTGGGCGATCTCAGCCTGGTAAGGGGTGTAGGCCGTGTACCAGCAGGGGTTTTCCAGCACGTGGCGCTGGATCAGTGCCGGCGTCACGGTGCCGTAGTAGCCGAGGCCGATCAGGCTGCGGCGCACCTGGTTGGTGGCGGCGATGGCGCGCAGCTCGCCCAGCGCCTGGGCTTCGTCCACCCCCAGCGGCAGGTCGGCCGCTGCGGCGCTCGCCTCAATGAGGATGTCGGCCGGCACCACCTCGGCCACGAACGCCTCGAGATCGCTGGCGCCCAGCCGATCAAGCATCGCCTGCAGCTCCTGGGGCGATGGCCCGAGATGCCGCTCCAGGAAAGGAGAGGAGCCGTCGGGGTCAGCGAAGGGTGCGGTCACGGCGCGACGCCCGGCATCAGGGGCGGATCTTAGGGAAAGCTGACGAGACGACGTTCCAACACAGCGCCCGCCCCTTTGGCGAACCCCGTCCGTTCTGCGAGGCCTGCCGGCCTCAGTTCCGCTCTGGGGCCGACGGATCTGCTGCGCCTGCGTCGCTCAGCTGCCTTCCACCTTCAGGCGGTAAGTGGCGGCATCCATGAGATCAGCGAATTCGGCGGCGTCGCTGGGCCGCACCAGCAGCAGCCAGCCTTCGCCGTGGGGATCGTTCTGCAGTTCTTCCGGGCTGGTCAGCACCGCTTCGTTGCGCAGCTCCACCGTGCCGCTGATCGGCGCGTACATCTCCTCCACCGCCTTCACCGATTCCACCGAGCCGAAACTGGAGCCTCGCTCCAGCTGGCTGCCCACCTCCGGCAGCTCCACGAACACGATGTCGCCCAGCTGATCGACGGCGAAGGCGCTCACGCCGATGCGCATCAGCTCCCCATCCGGCCGGGCGTATTCATGGCTGTCCGCATAGCGGCAGTCGTCGGGGAACTGGAGCGCCATCGAAGGCGGAAGCAAAGACGAGGCCAGTCTGACCGGCCTTGGCGCTGCGGGCTCAGCTCAGCCGCTGCGGATTCAGGGCCGTGAGCGCCCGCTCCAGGGCCAGCTCCACGTGGGCGCGGTGGGTGCCTCCCTGGGCGAACAGCACGTAGGGCTCGCGCAGGGGGGCGTCGGCGGAGAACTCACTGGTGCTGCCGTCGATGAAGCTGCCGCCGGCCATCACCAGCTCACTGGCGTATCCCGGCATGGGCGCCGGCACCGGGTCGAGGTAAGCGCCCACCGGCGAACAGGCCTGAAAGGCGCGGCACACCTGGATCAACGGCTCCGGCGCCCCGAAGCGCACGGCCTGGATCACGTCACTGCGGGGGGCCCCCACCAGCGGCTGTACGGCATAGCCGAGTGCGCTGAACACGGAGGCCACCAGCTCGGCGCCGATCAGGGCCTCTGCCACCATCTGAGGCGCCAGGAACAATCCCTGGAACAGCAGCCGATAGAGATCGAAGCCGGTGCCCCCCTCGCTGCCGATGCCCGGCGCCGTCAGCCGGCAGCAGGCCCGCTCCACCCATTCGGCGCCGCCGGCCACGTAGCCGCCGGTGGGGGCAATCGTGCCGCCGGCGTTCTTGATCAGCGAGCCGGCGATCAGGTCGGCGCCCACGGCCGGGGGCTCCAGCCCCTCCACGAATTCGCCATAGCAGTTGTCGACGAAGCAGAGGCAACCGGGCTGCAGCTGCTTCACGCGCTCCACCAGGCGGCCGATCGTGGCCACCTGCAGCGAGGGCCGCCAGCTGTAGCCACAACTGCGCTGGATCAGCACCAGCCGGGTGGGGGGTGTGAGGGCGGCGGCGAGGCCGTCCTCCTCCACCGTGCCATCGGCCCGCAGGGCGAGCTCGTCGTAGTGGATGCCGAACTCGGCCAGCGACCCCTGGCCGCTGCCGCGCAGGCCGATTACTTCTTCCAATGTGTCGTAAGGGCGGCCGGTGATCGAGAGCAGGCGGTCGCCCGGCCGCAGCACGCCGAACAGGGCTGCGGCGATGGCGTGGGTGCCGCTGACGAACTGCAGCCGCACCGCCGCCGCCTCCGCCCCCAGCACCCGGGCGAACACCCGGTCCAGCACCTCCCGGCCCAGGTCGCCGTGGCCGTAGCCGCTCACCGAGGCGAAGTGATGGGGGCCGAGACGTTCGGCGGCGAAGGCGGCCAGCACCCTCTCCAGTCCGGGCTTCACCGCGGCGGTGTGCCGGGCCGCCAGCGGCGCGATCCGCGCAGCGGCGGCTGCCACCTGCTCGCAGGCCCAGGCCGAGGCGGTTCCTTTCTCGTCCTGCCCGTCCATCCCCGCCACCCAAGCCGGTGGCCATGCTGCCTGCCGGCCTCACCCTCGCCGCTAGATTTCCTGCTGATGTGTTGGCTACAAACGGCCTTCATCACCAGGTTCTGGTGAGCCACTCTCTCCT
The DNA here is from genome assembly GCF_056633115.1 of Marcopretia estuarina LEGE 06307. Lineage (NCBI taxonomy): Bacteria > Bacillati > Cyanobacteriota > Cyanophyceae > Synechococcales > Prochlorococcaceae > Marcopretia > Marcopretia estuarina. The sequence goes on from NZ_JBSJOY010000002.1 coordinate 259,061, forward strand.
TCGGGAGCTTCCAGCAGCGGGTTCTGCCCGCTGAGGGCGAACGGGTGAACTCCAGCCTGCGTCACTTTCGCGAGAGTTCATTTGGTCGCCGCTTCAGATGCCCCTTCGACCGCTACCCCGGCGGATCCGCGGGCCCCGTTCAAGCCCCTGCGCAGCCATGGGGGCCACGCTTCCGATCGCCAGGAAGCCCTCATCCGCGCCGGTGTGACGGCCCGACGCCCCCCTCTGCCAAAGGGCCAGCGGACGTACAAGTTCGGCACCACGGCGTTCATGCTCGCCATCCACGTCGGGGCGGTGTTCGCCCTGCTGCCCCGCTTCTGGAGCTGGCAGAGCGTGGTGGCGCTGGCGGTTCTCTACTGGGTCACGGTGCTGGGGGTCACGCTCGGCCTGCACCGCCTGCTGGCCCACCGCAGCTTCGTCGCCCCCCGCTGGGTGGAGCGCACCCTGGTGCTGATGGGCACTCTGGCCTGCCAGAGCGGCCCGATCGAATGGGTGGGGCTGCACCGCCACCACCACAAGTTCTCTGACCAGGCCAACGACCACCACGACGCCGGCCGCGGCCTCTGGTGGAGTCACAGCGACTGGATGCTGCATGAGATCCCTGCCGTGCAGCACGTGGAGAGGTTCACGGGCGACCTGCAGCGCGACCCCTTCTACCGCTGGCTGGATCGCTGGTTCCTGCTGCTGCAGATCCCCCTGGGCGCGGCCCTGTGGTGGTACGGCGAGCGGGCCAATGTGCACGGCGGCGGCCTGGGCATGGTGCTCTGGGCCATCCCCCTGAGGCTGGTGATCGTGTATCACGTCACCTGGCTGGTGAACAGCGCCACCCACGCCTTCGGCTACCGCAACTTCGACAGCCCCGATCTGTCGCGCAACTGCTGGTGGGTGGCGATCCTCTCCTTCGGCGAGGGCTGGCACAACAACCACCATGCCCACCCGGCCAGCGCCCGCCACGGCCTGCGCTGGTTCGAGTTCGACATCACCTGGCAGCACATCAAGCTGCTGCGTTCCCTGGGCCTGGCCAAGCGCATCCGTGAGGCCCGCTACGTGCCCGGTGCGGCCTACGCCCCCAACTCCTGACGGATGGCGGCCCCCAGTTCGCTGCTGGTCGCACCGGCCACAGTGCTGTCAGCCAGCTGAGCAGCCTTGCGTCGCAGCACGGTCAGGAACTGAGCCGTGCTCAGTTCCTGGTCGCCGGCAGCACCCAGGCCAGCCAGGGTGCTTTTCAGGTCCAGCAGCTCGCTTTCCAGCTCTGCGGCTTCAAAATCCCGCTGACCGGCCATCACCGCCGCGAAGCGCTCGCGCCGCTGCGCCTTCTCCGGCGGGTATGCCCCCAGGACGGCCTCGCGGCACAGGCGCCAGGGCCTGCCGGCGGTGAGCAGCTCCGCCAAGGCGAAGCTGAGGGCCGGGGCTTCGGCCGAGGCGATGCGCAGGTCGAAAGCGGCCGGCGGCTGACGCTGGCCCACGAAAATCTCCAGAAATCCCCCGGGCCCGAGGGGCCGTCCGTCGTCGTCGTTGAGCAGCGGCACACTGCCGGTCCCCAGCGCTTCGAGCAGTTCCGGGTGGCCGGTCAGGGCGCTGCGGCTGTCGGCGCTGCCGGACGCGGCGATCCATTGGTTGATGCGCCCCAAGGCGAGAAACACCTCCGGTCCCGGGGAGGCCAGCTTGCGGTTGCGCAGCATCGACACCTGGGAACTGTGGAGGCGGCCGAGATCAAGCACCTCGGCTAAACCGGGAAGGATGCGGTGGGACCAGCCGTTGCGCTCATGCCAGGCCCTGATCAGATGCGCAAAGGCTTCGCGGCCTGATCCGATTTCTTCCTGATATCCCACTCAATCCGAATCCGAACTGCTACTATTCTAAAAGACCGATCAGGAACCAGCCCCTATGACTGTCACGCCCCAGCGCCGTGCCCCATGGGCGGCCGTCTCAGAACGGAGGGCCAAGGCCGTAGCCGCCAAGCCCGCCGGCGTTGCCAGCCTTGTGCCGGCAGCCCTCTCCCTGCCTCGGGCTCAGGCGCTGCATCGCCCCCGCCGCGGTGAACCCATCCCCTCCTCGCCACCGGGTCGTCGCTGGGGCACGATCGGCTTCATGATCGTGATCCACCTGCTGGCCGTGCTGGCCCTGCTGCCCCAGTTCTGGAGCGTGCCGGCCGTCACCTCCATGCTGGTGCTCTATTGGGTCACCGGCTGCCTGGGCGTCACGCTCGGCTACCACCGCCTGCTGGCCCACCGGGCCCTGCGGGTGCCCCATTGGCTGGAGCGCTTCTTCGCCACCTGCGGCGCGCTCAGCTGCCAGCACGGTCCGATCGACTGGGCCGGCCTGCACCGCCACCACCACAAGTTCTCCGACACCGACGCCGACCACCACAACAGCCACAAGGGCTTCTGGTGGAGCCACATGGGCTGGATGATGGAAGAGATCCCGGCGATGGCCGCCGTGCCCCGGCTCACCGGTGATCTGGCCCGCGACCCCTACTACCGCTGGCTGAACACCAACTTCCTGCTGCTGCAGGTGCCCTTGGGCCTGCTGCTGTTCTGGATCGGCACGGTCACCGGTGCCGGCGGCTGGGCCCTGGTTCTGTGGGGCATCCCGCTGCGCCTGGTGGTGCTCTACCACTGCACCTGGCTGGTGAACAGCGCCACCCACTGCTGGGGCAGCATCGCCCACGTCAGCGGCGACAAGTCACGCAACAACCCCTGGGTGGCGGCGCTCACCTTCGGTGAGGGCTGGCACAACAACCACCACGCCTTCCCCCACTCGGCCCGCCACGGTTTCGGTCCCCGTCAGTTCGACCTCACCTGGCAGCACATCCGGCTGCTGAAGGCCCTGGGCCTGGCCACCCAGGTGCGCCTGCCGAAGGCCGCGGCAGCCCTCTGACTTAAGCTGTCGGATTGCCTGAGCGGCACGCCACCCCGGCGGTGGCCCCCGCTCATCGATCCGCCCAGCGGCACTCCCTGTTTCCCTAACCCGATCCCATGGCCAAGCGTGTATCCGTTGTCCTCAGCGAGGACATTCTCAGCCTCGGCAAGGACGGTGAGCTGGTGGAAGTGGCGCCCGGCTACGCCCGCAACTTCCTGCTCCCCCAGGGCAAAGCCGTTCCCGTCACCCCGGCGGTGCTGCGCCAGGTGGAGCACCGCCGCGCCAAGGAGGCCGAGCGCCAGGCCGTGCTGCTGCAGGAGGCGGAAGCCTTCCGCACGGCTCTGAACACCATCGGCCGCTTCACGGTCAAGAAGCAGACCGGCGGTGACGACGTCCTCTTCGGCACCGTCACCAACGGCGATGTGGCCGAGGCCATCGAAGCGGCCACCAAGAAAGAGGTCGACCGCCGCCATATCGAGGTGCCCGAGATCCACCGCACCGGCTCCTACAAGGTGCAGATCAAGCTCCACCACGACGTGGTGGCCGAGATCAACCTGGAAGTGGTCAGCCACTGAGCGCCAGGCGGCCTCGCCGCCCGCTCTTTCCATGTCCCGCCGCCAGGCCCTTGAGGGTTCTGGCGGTTTTTTTGTGGGCTCGCGCGGCGGCTGCAACGGCCCCGCCGCCGCCCGCACGGGGCACCAACGCACACCGGAGCGTCGGCCGGGAACCCTTAGCCTGCCGCCATGGTGAGCGTCCCTTTTCCAGCTGCGGACGGCCCCGGTGCCGTGCCCACGACCGCGCCAGGCGGGGCGGCGGGCGGTGCCGGGCCGTTCCGGCGGCGCGGGCGCGAGCAGGACGAAGCCCGCTTCGAGGCCCTGCCCGACCAGCTGCCTCCCCAGAACCTGGAGGCGGAGGAGGCGGTGTTGGGCGGCATCCTGCTCGACCCCGACGCCATGGGCCGCATCGCCGACGTGCTGCGTCCGGAGGCCTTCTATCTCACAGCCCACCGGGAGGTGTACCGCACCGCCCTGATGCTGCACAGCCAGGGCAAGCCCACCGACCTCACCGCCATGGCCGCCTGGTTGGCCGATACGGGCCAGCTGGAGAAGGTGGGCGGCACCAACCGGCTGGTGGAGCTGGTGGAGCGCACGCTCAGCACCGCCTCGATCGACCAGGTCGCCCGCCTGGTGATGGACAAATACCTGCGCCGTCAGCTGATCCGCTCCGGCAACGAGGTGATCCGGCTGGGTTTCGACCAGTCGAAGCCGATGGAGCAGGTGCTCGATGAGGCGGAGCAGCAGATCTTCGCGATCAGCCAGGAGAAACCGTCGGTGGGGCTCACCCCCACCGCCGAAATCCTCACCAGCACCTTCAACGAGATCGAAAGCCGCTCCGTCGGCACGTCGATGGCTGGCATCGCGGTCAACTTCTACGACCTCGACGCCATCACCCAGGGCCTGCAGCGCAGCGATCTGATCATCGTGGCGGGTCGGCCGGCGATGGGCAAAACCTCGATCGTGCTCAACATCGCCAAGAACGTGGCCCAGCTCCACCAGCTGCCGGTGTGCGTGTTTTCGCTGGAGATGAGCAAGGAGCAGCTCACCTACCGGCTGCTTTCGATGGAGGTGGGGATCGAGAGCGGCCGGCTGCGCACCGGGCGCCTGCAGCAGGAGGAATGGCCGCTGCTGGGCCAGGGCATCAACACCCTGGGCCAGCTGCCCCTGTTCATCGACGACAAGCCGAATGCGGGCGTGCTGGAGATGCGCTCGCTCTGCCGGCGGCTGATGGCCGAGCAGGGCAAGGAGCTGGGCCTGATCGTGATCGATTATCTGCAGCTGATGGAGGGCTCCACCCCCGACAACCGCGTGCAGGAGCTGTCGCGCATCACCCGGGGCCTCAAGGGCATGGCCCGCGAGCTGAACGTGCCGGTGATCGCCCTTTCCCAGCTCAGCCGCGGCGTGGAGAGCCGCACCAACAAGCGGCCGATGCTGAGCGATCTGCGTGAATCGGGCTCGATCGAGCAGGACGCCGACCTGGTGCTGATGATCTACCGCGACGAGTATTACAACCCGGACACGGCCGATCGCGGCATCACCGAAGTGATCGTCACCAAGCACCGCAACGGCCCGGTGGGCACGGTGAAGCTGCTGTTCGAGCCGCAGTTCACCCGCTTCCGCAATCTGGCGAGCCCATCCGGCGGCTGAGCAGCTGCGCCGGCAGGCTGAGGGCGATCAACCCGGCGGCGATCAGGCTGTTGGTGCTGTCGCCGATGGCGGCGCTGATCAGAAAGGCCAGCGAGCCCAGCCACACCACCGCCGCGCTGAGCGGGTAGCCCCAGGCCCGCACCGGGCGCTCCAGGTCCGGTTCACGCCAGCGCAGCAGAAACAGCGACGTGATGCCGGTGAAATAGAGCAGCACATAGAAAAAGACGGACACACCCAGCAGCAGCTGGAAATCGCCGCAGAGGATCAGGGTCGCCGTCACGGCGGTGGTGAGCAGCAGGGCCGCATCGGGGGTGCCGCCCGCATTCACCCGCGCGAAGACGGGCAGGAGCAGGCCATCGCGGCTGAGGCCGAACAGGATGCGCGGCGCACACATGATCACCGTGTTCACCAGCCCGATCGAGGACAGCAGCGCCAGGGCGGTGATCAGCTGGGCGCTGAACGGCCCGAACAGGCGGGCGGCAGCGTCGGCCAGCGGCAGGGTGGAGGCGGCCATCGCCTCCAGCGGCAGCACCTTGAGCAGGGCCACGTTCACCAGCAGGTAAACCCCCGTGACGGCGACCACGCCGCCGATCAGGGAGCGGGGCAGGTCGGTGGCCGGCGCGGTGAACTCCTCAGCGAAGTAGATCGGGCTCTGCCAGCCGTCGTAGGTGGTGATCACGGCCTGAAGCGCGAACACCCCGGCGGCGGCCAGGGCCAGCGGGGTGCCGCTCGGGGCCATCAGCGGCGTGCTCGTGCTGGCGGCGGGCGGGGCCACCAGCAGGCAGGCGCCGATCAAGGCCAGAAAGGCGACGGCCTTGAGCAGGCTGAGGATCTGCTGGCTGAGGCTGCCCGCCCTCAGGCCCAGCCGTTGCAGCAGGGCGAAGCCCACCAGGGTGAACAGGGCCACCGCTTTGCCGCCGGGGGGCAGAGCCGGCACCAGGCCGCGGGCGAACTCCCCGATCGTGATCGCCACCCAGGCCAGGCCGGCGCAATGGCCGAGCCAGTCGATCCAGCCCACGGCAAAGCCGGCGCGATCGCCGAGGGCGCGGCGGGCGTAGATCGTCCAGCCACCGGCACGGGGCAGGGCCGCTCCCAGTTCCGCCACGGCGAAGGCACCGCAGAGGGCATAGAGCCCACCCACCAGCCAGGCCAGCAGGATCAGCGGAGCGCTGCCCAGCTGGGCCGCCACCAGCCCCGGGGTGCGCAGGATGCCGGCACCCATCGAGCCGCCCACCGCCCCAGCCAGCCCGAAGCCCAGCCCGAGGATGTGCAGCAAGCCGCCGGCGGCGGCGGGCGGCGCGGGCGCCTGGGGCTTGGGTTCCATCTCAGGCCCCACGGCGGCTCCGAAGCGTAGGGCCGGAAAGCGGCTGTCATGGCCCTCCCGCAGGGGTGAGGGGGCGGCCGAGGCCGACGGTGCCAGCTTTGCTGCGGATGCCTTCAGGCCAGGATGAAATCCGCTGGCGTCGCACCGAACACCTTGACGGTTTCGGTGGTCATGCCATCGGAGATGGCGAAGATCCCCCCGATCCGCCCCACGACGGACAGCGGGCCGCTGCCCACGACCGTCAGCCGGTCACCCTCCGAACGGTTGTAATCCACGATGTAGTCACCGTTGATTTCGCCGAAGCGCAGCAAGAAGGTGTCAGCCCCCTGCCCGCCGCGCATCGTGTCAGCGTCGACACCGCCGTCAATCAGGTCGTCCCCGCTGCCACCGGCCAGCCTGTCTCTCCCCGTGCCGCCCCGCAGTCGGTCAGCGCCCGATCCGCCGCTCAGCCGATCATTCCCTGCGCCCCCATCGGCCACGTCGTTGCCGGCGTCGCCGGTAATCAAATCGTTTGCGCCATTACCGAAAAGGAAATCCTGGCGGTGGTTGCCGAAGATCAGGTCCCTACCAATGCCACCAGACAGCCCATCGCCCTCCCTCCGCGCTTGTCCAACACCAAAGACAGACTTGGCGAGCAGAAAATCCGCCTGGGTGAGCTTGGGGGAATCGAGGCCGCCTATGACGATTTCGATGTCTTGCCCATTGGCTCCGCGTGCGAAAGCGCCGGGGCCGATGATGTCAAGATCGGACGCCGTCGTGCCGAGTGGGCGGAGGTCGATTTTGTCCCCGCTTCCACCCTGGCCGTCGAAGTCGGTGATGAAGACGGACCCTCTGCCCGCCGCGGCGGGGGCGGCGCCGGTGATCTGGAACACGTCGGTTCCACCATTGCCGGTGAAGGTGAAGATGTCTCCACCGTCATTGACATTGGAGAGATAGCCGCCAAGCGTGTCGTTCTTCGCCGATCCGATCAGGCCAACGAAGTTCGTGGCGGCGAACTGCAAGGAGAAGAAGGGGAGGGTGCTGGTGCCGATGGCATCGCCCTCGGCGTCGCCGCCGCTGCTGATCGCGCCATCTTCGAAGATCTGCACGCTCACCCCGTCTTCGGATCCCTGGTAGCTGAGGGTGACGCCGCCCACCGCCTCAGCGAGGAGAAAGTCGGCGCCATTGCCACCCTCGATCACGGAGCCGGAGGCGGCACGGATCCAGTCGTTGAGCGGGCCGCCGATGGCGTTCTCGATGCTGGTGAGGATGTAGCTGTTCGTCACCGCGTTTTGGCCAGTGCCCGGGAAGGGTGCCGGCCCGACCGGGGCAGAGAGGTCGAAATCGTCAGACAAAGGCCGTTCGGCGGCGTAGCCGAGTACGAGATCGACCTCAAGTTGCATGGGTGATGGAAACCCAGATTCATCCTTGATGTAGAAGACGGAGAAGGTGTCACTGCCCGTGCCCCCGTCGAAGCTTCCGGCTGTGGTACCGCCAATGAGCAGGTCATCGCCGTCACCACCCGCGATGTTCTCGGGTTGGGCGCCGCCGCCCTTGGGCGCGCTTGTGAAGCTCCAGATGACGTCGTCGCCGTCGCCGCCGTCGAGCGTGTCTTTCCCCGTGGTGCCGTAGATCAGATCGGCACCACCGAATCCATAGATATAGGCCGGCTGTCCAACTCCAGACAGGTTGGCTGTGGTGAGCTGCGACGGGTCGAGGATTATTTCATTGCCCGAGAGCACGTCGTTGTAATTCGTCCCGGCGAGGACCCCATTGCTCGAGAGCCTGGTCATCACCAGTCCGCCGATCGCACCGTACATGCCCACCAACGATCCACTGGGCAGCTGTGCTTGTACCGGCTGGAATCCGCCGTTGGGCAGTTCGCTGAGAAGTCCTTTCGTGTTGGAGGAGGGGTTGTTGGTGGAGAGGTTGCTGAAGGTGACGTCGCCACTGGTTGAGACCAGGAAGGATGACTGGGTCAAGTTGAAAATGTTCTTGAGCACCTGCTCCGTGTTGCCACTCACCGCGAGGTTCATGTCGGCGATGAAGTCGGCACTCAACTGGAGATAGGCATAGGAGACGCCGCCGGCTGAAAACACCAATGTTGGTGCCCCGGGGACCAAGCCAGGAGCCTGGAGGTTTGTTTCGACGCTGACGCTGAGACTCTCGAAGACCTCTTGTTGCAGCGGGAGTTGCAGCACATCCTCGCGCGGGTCGAAGTCGGTGACAATCATCACGTCCTGATTCGCAGGCGTTGAGCTCGCGAACAGGTCCCCGAGAAGACTGACAAAAAGGCTGATCAGCGGGCCCACCTCAGGTACAACGACACTGATGGAGGCGGCCAGGAAGCCGGTCTCGATGCCTGCCGCTTGTGTGGTGGGGCTGGGGGGGGTGGATGCGGTTTTGATGCCAGTCTGGAAGGCACCCCTCAGGCTCGCATTGGCAACGTCGAGGCCCAATCTCAAAAAGAAGTTGGACCAGAACGCGGAACTGGAACTCTCTTGGTTATAACTCAGCAGGAAGACGTCGGCGCCGTTGCCGCCGGTCAACACATCCTGGAAGCCGGCTGCGCGGGGTCCACCATAAAGGAAGTCGCTGCCATCACCTCCCAGGAGGGTATCGGATCCATCACCGCCGAACAGTTGATCGTTGCCGCCATCGCCTGATAAAAGGTCGTTGCCGGCATAGCCGTTGAGGATGTCGTTGCCGTCGCGGCTGGTGTCGTAGGGGGCAAGGTCGATGAGTAACGGGCCGAACCCCGGGTTGTTGAGGAAACTGTTTGTCGTGTCGCCGAACAGGATGTCTTCGTCAAACCCGCCATTGATGGTGTCGTTTCCGGAGCCGCCATAGACAACGGTGGCGCCAGTAAGTTCGGGGTCGGTTTCTGTGGAAGGATTGAACTGATCGTCGCCGTTGCCGCCGAAGAACACCACGGGCCGCGATGCAGAACTCCCGCCTATGGCGTTATTCGTAGCAAAGTTGACAAAGGTGTCGTCGCCCTCGCGGGCCTCAAAGGTCCCGGCATTGTTGGTCCAGATGGTGTCGGAAGCGGTGCCGGTGTCATCCCCGATTCGGAAAACGAAGTACTCTGTGTAGGGCCAGGGATTGAAGCCATTATTGCTGGTCCTGATATCGACGTTGTATCCCCCTGGCTGGTTCGCGAAGTAATTCAGATAGTCCAGGCCGTCAACTGGATCTGGATTGACGATCGCGCGCTTCCAGCCTTCGTCGTTTCGCGTGGCTTGGGTGACGTTAGTTGTCATGAATGCTTGCGCTTGGCCGCATGAAGGAATTTACTTGGGAGTGATTTTATCCGAGTGTTGGTACCTCAAAAAGGCTGAAGCTCCGGCCTGCACAGCCCTATGGGGTTCGAACGGTTGCTCCAGCCTCAGAAGGATGGCCGACCGCCGAGCACGACCCCGCCCTGGCGGTGGAGCTGCGCTGTGTTGCAGCCGACCACCGCTGGGGCCTCGTGGACAAGTGCATCGTTCATGCTCACCTCCACCATGAACAGGGCAACGTCCACACGGCGCGTGATGGTGCTCTCGAGGATGGTGTCGCCGACGTGTCGGCTCCAAACGGGGAGGCCTTCGCCTTCTCCCTCCTCAAGGTCGCTCCCTCCTTGCACGACAGTCCAGCGCTGACAGTCCAGCGCTGCAGGCCTCCCCTCCCTTCAACTCGGTAACGGTCATGACAACGCTGCCGCTGTGCTGGGGGGAGCATTCGCGAGCGGAAGAAGCTTCTAGGGTTCCGGTCTGCGTCTGTTCGCATCAGCGAGCCGGCATGGGCGTCTGGTCCGAGAGAGGCTCACCGGGGTCACCCGGTTGCACGGAGGGATAAAAGCCCGGGAGACCGCACCCCCCACCTCCGTGTTCCGCCATGACAGCAACCCCAGGGCCTGAAGAGGCCTTTGACCGCCGCAGCTCCAGCACAGGCGCCGGCCAGCAGGGCGCCGAGGCGCTCGAGAAGGAAGCCCGTCTGCCGCTCACCGGTTGGCAGCAGGAGGTGGACCAGGGGCTGCGCTATGGCCTCGAAGCGGCCGAGAGCATCGTTGACCGGCGCATCTCCACCTTCTCGCGCGGTGAGCTGCCCCACTACGCGGGCATCAACACCTTCATGAAGGCGCCCTACATCGAAGACGTGAACCGCGTCGGTGACTTCGATGTGGCGATCGTGGGCATCCCGCACGATTGCGGCACCACCTACCGCCCCGGCACCCGCTTCGGCCCCCAGGGCATCCGCCGCATCTCCGCGCTTTACACCCCCTACAACTACGAAATGGGGGTGGATCTGCGCGAATCGATCAGCCTCTGCGATGCGGGCGACATCTTCACGATTCCCGCCAACAACGAGAAGAGCTTCGACCAGATCTCCAAGGGGGTGGCGCATGTGTTCGCCAGCGGCGCCTTCCCGATTCTGCTCGGCGGTGATCACTCGATCGGCTTCCCCACCGTGCGGGGCGTCTGCCGCCACCTCGGCGACAAGAAGGTGGGCATCATCCACTTCGACCGCCATGTGGACACCCAGGAGATCGACCTGGATGAACGCATGCACACCTGCCCCTGGTTCCATGCCACCAACATGGCCAACGCGCCGGCCGAGAACCTGGTGCAGCTGGGCATCGGCGGCTGGCAGGTGCCGCGCGAAGGGGTGAAGGTGTGCCGCGAGCGGGGCACCAACGTGCTCACCGTCACGGACATCTGCGACATGGGCCTGCAGGCCGCCGCGAAGTATGCGATCGAGCGTGCCACCGATGGCACCGACTGCGTCTACATCTCCTTCGACATCGACTGCATCGACGCCGGTTTCGTGCCCGGCACCGGCTGGCCGGAACCGGGCGGCCTGCTGCCACGGGAAGCCCTCAAGCTGCTGGAGCTGATCGTGCGCAACGTGCCGGTGTGCGGCCTTGAGGTGGTGGAAGTTTCCCCCCCTTACGACATCAGCGACATGACGTCCCTGATGGCCACGCGCGTGATCTGCGATGTGATGGCCCACCTGGTGGTGAGCGGTCAGCTGCCGCGCAAGCAGAAGCCAGCCTGGCTGCATGAGGCCTGCAACATGAACGTCGACCAGAAATGGAGGTGAGCCATGCATGAAGTGGACATGACCCGCTGCCTGCTGCTTTCGCTCGAAGAGTGGAAGCAGGAGCACCATCCCCACGTTCCCTGCGTGCAGGTGGTGCATCTGCAGGTGGGCACGTTCACCTGCGTGGAACCCGCCGCGCTGATGTTCACCTACGGGGCTGCGGTGCAGGGCAGCTGGCTGGATGGTTCGGAGCTGCGCATCGAATCGGTGCCGCTGCGGGCGCGCTGTGTGGCCTGCGGCAGCGACTACAGCCCCGACCCTGCCCAGGCCTACCAATCCCCGTGCTGCCACCACCCGATGGAGGAGATCCTCTCGGGCCGTGAGCTGAGGATTCGCAGCATCGATTACACCTCCCCCGCTGTACCCGCAGACCGGGCTTCCATCCTTTCCGCCTGAACGCCATGCACATGCCCCTGGAAGACACACTCGGACGCAACCTGTTGGCGGCCAATCAACACCGTGCCGACCACAACCGCGAGCATTTCGATGCCTGGAAGCTGCTCTGCCTGAATGTGATGAGCAGCCCCGGCGCCGGCAAGACCTCCCTGCTGGAGCGCACGATCACGGCCCTTTCCCCCGAGCTGGCGATGGCGGTGCTGGAGGGCGACATGACCACCCAGCTGGATGCCGACCGGCTGGCAGCGGTGGGGGTGCCGGTGGTGCCGATCACCACCGGCCGGGCCTGCCATCTCGATGCGGCGATGGTGAGCGGCGGCCTCACCCTGCTGCAGCAGCGGCTCGATCCTGCGGCGCTGGATCTGCTGTGGGTGGAGAACGTGGGCAATCTGGTGTGCCCGGCGGAATTCGAGGTGGGTGAACACCTCAAGGTGGCGCTTCTGAGTGTCACCGAAGGCGATGACAAGCCGCTCAAGTATCCGGTGATGTTCCGCGAGGCCGATTGTGTGTTGATTACCAAGATTGATCTGCTGCCGTATGTGCCGGTGGATGTGAGCCGCATCGAGGAGCATGTGCGGGCGGTGAATCCCCGCGCCCAGGTGTTCCGCGTGTCGGCAGGCACGGGCCAGGGCATGGGCGAGTGGCACCGCTGGCTGCTGGCCACGGTGCGTGAGCACGCCGCCAGCCAGCCGCCGGCCCTGGTGAACGCCTGATGGAGCTGGCCAGCCCATCGGCACCGCTGCCGGCGACGCCATCGGCGCCCCAGCCGACGACCGCAGGCGTGGGGGAAGACGTGCAGGTGGATCTGCTCAGCCGCGGCGTGACGTATGCGCTGGCCAGCTTCGTGGACATCCACGGCAACGGCAAGGCGAAGGCGGTGCCGCTCGATCACTTCGCCTCGATGCTGTCGGGTTCGGAGCTGTTCACTGGGGCGGCGCTTGATGGCGTGCCGCAGGATGTCAGCGACGACGAAGTGGCGGCCATCCCCGATCTGGCCAGCGCCACAGTGTTGCCCTGGCGCCGTGATGTGGTGTGGCTGGCCAGCAGCCTGCAGCTCAACGGCGCCCCGTTCGAGGCCTGCAGCCGCCAGATCCTGACGCGGGTGTGGCAGCAGGCGGCGGCGCTGGGCTACCGCTTCAACCTCGGCATCGAAACCGAATTCTTCGTGCTGCGCCGCCAGGACGATGGAACCCTGGTGCCGGCCAGCGGCCGCGACACGCTCGATAAACCCTGCTACGACCTGGGCGGCCTGCTCGACAACCTCGACTGGCTCGATGAGCTGGTGCAGAGCATGAATGGCCTGGGCTGGGGCGTGTATTCCTTCGATCACGAAGACGGCAACGGCCAGTTCGAGATCGATTTCGCCTATGCCGAGGCGCTCACCATGGCCGACCGGCTCACCTTCTTCAAGCTGATGGCGAAGGAGATCTGCCGCCGCCATGGGCTGATCGCCAGCTTCATGCCCAAGCCGTTCGCGCACCGCACCGGCAGCGGCGCCCACTTCAACATGTCGCTGGCCGATGTGCAGAGCGGCGCCAATCTGTTCGATCCCGGCAGTGGCGAACCGGGTGCGATCACCCCGCTGGCGGAGCAGTTCATCGCCGGGGTGCTGCGCCATGCCGCTGCGATCTGCGCCGTGATCGCCCCCACGGTGAACAGCTACAAGCGGCTGGTGGCACAGGGAAGCATGAGCGGCTTCACCTGGGCGCCGGTGTTCATCTGCCACGGCAACAACAACCGCACCAACATGCTGCGCATTCCTTCCGCTGGCGGGCGGGTGGAGTGCCGCGCCGCCGACAGCTCCTGCAACCCCTACCTGGGTGCGGCGCTGATCCTGGCGGCAGGTCTGGAGGGCATCCGCGAGCAGCTGGTGCCGCCCCCCGCCAACCGGGTGAATGCCTACCGGCTGAGCGCGGCGGAGCGGGCCGAGCGCGGGTTGCACACGCTGCCGCGCCACCTGGGCGAAGCGGTCGAGGCGTTTGCCGCCGATCCGCTCTGCCGTGAGGTGTTCGGGCCCGCAATGTTTGATGCCTTCGTGTCACTGAAGCGGGCGGAATGGGAGGCCTATCACGGCGCGATTTCGGCCTGGGAGCTGGAGCACTACCTGGAGTTCTTCTGACATGCCAGCCCGCGCCAGCCCCAGCACCTGCCGCCTCCTCTAGCCCCCCCCGGCTCCGGCTCCATTCCCCCCCACACCCGTTTCTTCATGACCGCACCTTCCCGCTTCCGCTTCCCGCGCCTCAGGCTGCGGCGCACCACCAGCCTGCTGCTCACGGCCCTGCTGGGCGGTGGCCTGCTGGTGGGCTGCCAGCAGCCGCCGGCGGAAACCTCGGCATCGCCGGTGCGCATCGGTTACAGCGCCTGGCCGGGCTGGATCCCCTGGAAGGTGACCGAAGAAAAGGGCTTGTTTGAAGCGGCGGGCGTGCCGGTGACCCTGCAGTGGTTCGACGGCTATCTCGATTCGATCAACGCCCTCAATGCCGGCCAGCTGGATTGCAACAGCCAGACCTTGGGTGACACGATCAGCTCGATCGCCGGCGGCGCCGCCCTCACGGTGGTGCTCACCAACGACAACTCCACCGGCAACGACCAGATCATCGCCGCCGAAGGCATCAAGAGCGTGGCCGATCTGAAGGGCAAGAAAGTGGCGGCGGAAGAAGGCACCGTCGATCACTATCTGTTGCTGCTGGGCCTGAAGAAGGCGGGCCTGAGTGCCTCCGACATCACCTTCGTGCCGCTGGAAACCGGCGCCGCCGCCGCTGCGTTCGTGGCCGGCCAGGTGGATGCGGTGGGTGTGTTCGCGCCCTTCACCACCCAGGCGCTGAAGCGTCCGGGCAGCACCACCTTGTTCTCGTCGAAGGATTTCCCCGGCTCGATCAGCGACCACCTGGTGTGCCGCACCGAATTTGTGGAGAAGAACCCTGAGCAGCTGCAGAAGGTGGTGAACGCCTGGTTCGCCACGCTGGCGGAGATCAAGGCCAACCCGGCCCCGAGCCTGGCGATCCTGGCCGCCCGTGCTGGCGTGAGCGAGGCGGAGTACACCGAGTACGACGCCGGCACCACGATCTTCACGCTGGAGCAGAACCGCCAGGCGATGAAGCCGGGCGAGACGATGGATTCGCTGCCGTTCGCCGCCGCCCAGATCAGCACCTTCCTGCAGGAGGTGGGTCTGGCCAAGACCCCGCCGGATCTCAGCAAGCTGTTTGATCCGCGCTTCGTGGATGCGGCGCAGTGAAGTTGAGCGCGGGCCTGCGGCGACGCCTCGACCATCCGTGGGTGCTGGGTGTGCTCGGCATCCTCACGGTGCTGGTGGTGTGGCAGCTGATTGCGGTGAGTGGCAGCGTCGACAAGCTGTTTCTGCCCAGCCCGGCGGCGGTGTTGGCGGCGGGCTCCGCCCAGGCGGAGGCGGGCATCCTGCTGGCCGATGCGATCGCCAGCATCGGCCGGGTGCTGGGCGGCTATGCGCTTTCGATGCTGGTGTCGTTGCCGCTGGGGATCGCGATGGGCAGCAACCGGATCATCTGCCGGCTGCTGGAGCCGTTGATCGGCCTGATCCGCTACATGCCCGCGCCGGCCTTCATCCCGCTGCTGATCATCTATTTCGGCCTGGGGGAGCTGCCCAAGGTGCTGCTGATCTTCATCGGCACCTTGTTCTTCAACACCTTGATGATCATGGATGCGGTGAAGTTCGTGCCGGCCGAACTGCTGGAATCGGCCCTCACCATGGGTGGGCGCCGCTTCCAGATCCTCACCCGCGTGGTGACCCCCTTCATCGCTCCCCAGGTGCTGGATGCGTACCGCATCAACATGGCCGCCGCCTGGAACCTGGTGATCGTGGCGGAGCTGGTGGCCGCCAACGAGGGGCTGGGCAAGCGCATCAGCCTGGCCCAGCGCTTCCTGCGCACCGATGAGATCTTCGCGTACCTGATCGTGATCGGGTTGATCGGTCTGGTGATCGATCTGCTGTTCCGACTCGTGTTGCGCCGCACCTGCCGCTGGGCCATCTGACATGCATCTTTCGCTCACATCGGTGTGCAAATCCTTCGGGCAGGGCCGTGCTGCCAAGCAGGTGCTCGACACGATCAGCTTCGACATCAAGTCGGGGGAATTCGTGGCGCTGGTGGGCAGCTCCGGATCGGGCAAGAGCACGGTGATGCGCCTGATCGCCGGGCTCGATCGGCCCACCAGCGGCACGATCCTGATGGACGGCCGTCCGATCACCGGCCCCGGCCACGACCGCGGCATGGTGTTCCAGAAATACAGCCTCTATCCGTGGATGACGGCGGCCGACAACGTGGCCTTCGGCATGAAACTGCAGGGGCGGCCGGCAAGGGAGGTGCGTGAGCGCACCGGCTATTTCCTGGAAGTGGTGGGCCTGCAGGATGCGACAGGGCGTCTGCCACGGGAGCTGTCCGGCGGGATGCAGCAACGGGTGGCGATCGCCCGTGCCCTGGCGGCCGATCCGAAGGTGATGCTCCTCGATGAACCGTTCGGCGCCCTCGACCTGCAGATCCGCGAATCGATGCAGGAGTTTCTCTATCAGCTGTGGAACCGCACCGGGCTCACCGCCCTGCTGATCACCCACGACCTGGAGGAGGCGCTGCTGATGGCCCAGCGGGTGCACATCATGGCGCCGCATCCGGGCCGGATCGTGCGCACGGTGGAAGCCGAGCTCGACCGCAGCGATCTGGGCGCGCTGCGGGTGGACCGCCGTTTTCTGGAGGTGCGCGAAGACCTGGCCCGCTGTCTGCGGGGGTTGAGTCAGGAGGCGGTGACGCCGCTGCCGCCGGTGTGATCGCTGCCGCCATGCAGCAAGGCGGGCTGGATGCCGAGATAGACGGCCTCGCGGTAGAGCGCCTGCTTGGCGCTCACGTTGCCGGTGTGCATGGCGGCCCGGTAGCGGCGCTGCAGCGACACGAGCATGGCGTGGTGGTGAGGATCGCGAAGGGTGCGGGGCATGGCCGGGCCGGGCGGATTGAACGCCCAGTGTCTGTTCATTGTGAACAGATTCTATGGCTGTGACGGGCGTTCTGGTGGGGGTCAGCCGCGTTTGCGGGCCACGTGAAAGGCGGAGTGGCCGGTGAGCTCCACGCTGCCGCCGGCCTCGGTGTCGATGAGGCGGCGCAGCTCGGCGAAGAGGGCCTCACGGGGGCCGGGCTCCAGGCGCAGGTAGGGGGAGTAGGTGCTGAGCAGGGCCAGGTAGTGCTCCGCCGTGTAGCGCAGTTGCACCTGCACGCGCCCGCCCTGCGGGGTGGTGAACAGGGCGGGATCCACCAGCTGCCGCACCAGCGCCTCAAGGACCGCCTGCTGCTCGGCGTCGCTCTCGCGGCGGTGCAGGTGGGGGGCGAAGCGGGCATAGCTGGCGGCGAAGCGTTCGTGCAGGGCGAGCGAGGGTTGCAGCTCCTTGTTCCAGAGCAGGATCAGGGCGCCTGCGGGCTTGAGCGCCCGGGCGGCGGTGCGCGAGCCGAGGCCGGCGGGGATCCAGTGAAAGGAGCTGGCGGCGAGCACGGCGTCGAAGGCCTGCTCCTGCACCGGCCACTGCTCGCAGGCCAGCGGCTCGATGCGCACGCGCCCGAAGCCGGCGCAACGCTCGCGCGCCAGCGCCACGAAGGCTGGGTTGGGTTCCAGGGCGGTGATGGCGCAGCCGAGCCGCGCGAAAGCCACGGTGGCGGTGCCCGGCCCGCAGCCCAGCTCCAACAGCTCTGAACCATCGCCCACCCCGGCCAGGGCCGCCACCTGCTCAATCACCGCCGCCGGATAGCCGGGTCGCACAGCGTCGTAGGCGGCTGCAGCCGGCACATACCAGTCGGCCCGCTGCTGCAGCGGCAGGGCAGCGGTGCTGCTCACGATCCGCTGCTGCTCGTTGCCGGCGGGAGCTTCAGGCTCTGCACCCGGAATGGCCTCCGCCGCCGGCTTCCAGCGCTCCAGCGCCGCCTGCAGCGCGCCCGCCAGTGCGGCGGCTTCGCGGGCACCGGCGAGGCCCTGCAGCTGGACGGGTGGACGGCGCTCGCTCCAGAGCAGCACCTGGGGCTCGGGCTGGTGCAGCGTCAAAGCGGCCACCACCACGCGGGTGGGCAGGTGAACGGCGGCATGGCCGGTGCGCCACACGCCCACGCGTTCGGCATCGATGCGCAGCTCCTGCCGGCTCCAATGGCGGTAGCTGCCGAAGCCGGCAGCACCGAGCGCCGCCACCACCAGCAGCGCCTGGATCACGCTCCCGTCGGGCAGGGCGAGCGAGAGCAGGCCGGGCAGAGAGAGATCGAGCACGAGCGTGGTGGGGGCGGTGAGGCCCAGCCGCGGACCCAGCATCCAGATCAGAAAGCCGCCGTACTTCACCATCACGGTGTTGAGCACGGCGAGAAACAGCAGGTAGCCGCCCTGGTGCACAAACGCCCGCCACCACTGCGAGGCGCTCACGGTGCTGCGGTCGCGGAAGATCCGGGTGGCGCCGTCTTCCTCCACCACCGCCCACACGCTCGCCGGCGGCCCCGCTTCCTCCAGGCCGTCCGCCCCGTCGGTGTCCGCCAACCGCAGCGGCAACGCCAGCTTGCGGGCGAGGGCAAAGGCGCGCTGCCAGGCGAGCGCGAGTGTGGGCTGACGGTCGAGCAGCAGCTCGCGGGCAGGATCCTGCACCGCCAGCAGCACATCCCAGCCCTGCGGACGGGCTTCGCCGAGCGGCAGGGCGAGCGGGGCGGCGCGGATCAGCACGGCGGACAGGGCGTGGTGCTGCAGCTCCAGCTGCTCGTGGCTGCCGGCGGATTCACACCGCCAGGACAGCCGATCCCCCCAGCGCTCCAGCAGGATCCGGCAGTCCGGCCGCCAGGAATGGCCGAGCTGGTTGGCGAGCAGCTCCAGGGGCAGCAGGAACAGCAGCAGGCCGATCACATACGGAACGACCCCTTCCAGGGTGGCCCAGAGGCAGAAGGCGGAGAACAGCAGAAAGGCGAGCAGGTTGCCGAGCTGGCTGTCGAGCGGCTGGTTGGCGATCAGCTCCTGCCACAGCAGGCCTTCGAGCGTGCGGCCGAGCAGGTGAACGTAGCGGCGCAGCACCAGCAGGGGAAACAGCAGCAGGCCGAGGCCATTGCGTTCGAGGCGGCGAATCGTGGCGCGCCACTGCATGAACGAACCGGCCGGCGGAAGGGCTGCGCGCTCCATTGTGAAGCCGACGGTTTCTAGGGTTGGCGCCCTTTGCACCTGGTGGGGTCTGCCCATGGCTGCCACGCGCCGCCTGCTGCTCACCGGCGGCAACTCCGGCATCGGCTTCGAGGCGGCGGTGCGGCTGTGCCAGGCCGGCCATTCGCTCACGCTGCTGTGCCGCGATGCAGCAACGGCCGAAACAGCCCAGCGGCAGCTGGCTGAACGTGCCGGTGGTGGCACGGCGCCGGCGGTGGCCGTGTGCGACCTGGGCGATCTGGAGAGCGTGCGCGCCTGCGGGCAGGTGCTGCTGGCGCAGGGGCAGCCGATCGACACGTTGGTGCTGAATGCGGGCCTGCAATACGCCGGCGCCAAGACACCACGCCTGACGCCCCAGGGCCATGAACTCACCGTGGCGGTGAACCACCTGGGCCATTTCCTGCTGGCCCAGCAGCTCACGCCGTTGCTGCTGGCGGGGCAGACGCCGCGCCTGGTGGTCACGGCGTCGGAAGTGCACGACCCGCTCACCGCCGGCGGCAAGGTGGGCTCACCGGCGGGGCTGGGCGATCTGGCCGGCCTGCAGGCGGGGCAGCCGGTGCTGATGGTGGATGGCAGCAGCTTCGATGCCGACAAGGCCTACAAGGACAGCAAGCTCTGCAATGTGCTGTTCGCCCGTGAGTTCGCGCTCCGCATGGAGGAGGCCGGCACGCCGCTGCCGGTGCTCAGCTGGAGCCCGGGCCTGGTGATCCCGCCCACCAGCGAGGGCGGCTTCTGGCGCTACAGCCGCCAGAGCAACGAACTGGGCCAACGCCTGTTCGCCTTCGCGGCCCGCTCCGTGCTGCGCCTCACCGAAAGCGTGGAAACCGCCGGCGCCCTGCTGGCCGCCCTCTGCTGCGACCCCGCCTACGCCGCCAACGGCTTCACCTTCCACCGCAACCGCGTGGTCGGCCCAGGCCGGCGCGTGTTCGAAGCGAGCGCCACCAGCGTTGAAGGGCAGGACCTGGAGCTGGCGCGGAGGTTGTGGGTGGCGAGTGAGGGGGTGGTGGGGTGAAGGCGCCGGTGGGTTGGGGAACAGGCGTGACGAAAGGCTCAGCTGCTGCATAGCCCGTTGCTTGGTGTGCCTTGTCTCGAGCACCCACACCAGCTGTCCATCGGCCCTCTGACCTGCGACGTACACGCTCCAGAAGCACCTCGGGAAGCCAGCCCGAATCTCATGCAGTCGATGACTGACTTGCCAGAAGGGCGGCGCCTTGTTTATTCAAAAGATGATGAACTCCGGCTCGCTCACCTGGATCTGTCGCTGAGCGAGATCGGTTCACACCAGCGTGCATCTCGCCTTGGCGGTGCTTGTACGGCAAATTGACGGCCGCATTGCAAAGAATGTCATCAATGAGATGTAAAAACTTTCGTTCCCCTATTCTATGCAAACCCTTTCTCCTGTATCTGTTCCATGGCTTCAGCCAAGGGATCAGCGGAAGAGCCCACCTTGGCGCTCAACTCATACATCCAAGCAGAGATTACGCGGTTAGCGGCCAGTGAGAATATCGACAAGTCCCTACTAGAGGGCTTTGCTCGGTTTGTTGTGGCTACTCACAAGAAGAAGGAGCCCAAGCCACCGAAGACAGCAAAGCCAGCCAAGCCAAAGCCACTCACCATGGCTCAGCTCAAAGAGGCAGTACTCAAGCACTTTGGCTGTGCTGATGTAAAGGCGCTGAGGGCCAACAAGGATTTCCAGATGGCCATGGCGGGAGAGGACCTGCTCTTGAAAAGCCGCGCCGATTGGTTAAAGCTCTACCGGCAATGGATCGGCGTTCCGGAAGACGAACGCTCGCTCACTGGCCCTACAACGATCAATGGAATCGATGTGCTCGAGAATTTCAGGCCGTGGATTGCCTTTGGCCTTGATTCACAAACGGCCTCCGTCGACGACGTGAACGAGGTGTTCAGATCGCTCGCCAAGATTCATCACCCTGATCACGGTGGAGATCCCCGCGTGTTTCAGCAAATCCAGGTGATGAGAGACACCCTGTTGGCCTACTTCAAATAAGTGACGACCATTTCAACTGCCATGCGAGAACTTCTCACGGATACGGAAACGGCAGAGCTGCTGGGCATCAGCATGAAAAAGCTCTATGTGGTCGTCGCGTTTTTTGATCGGCACGGGAATGATGAGTGGGATCTGACGGCAGGCGAGCATTTTGAATACGCATCGGGCAGTAACCGCACCACCAGCAGTCGCTTGTTCTACGAAGAGGGGGTCACGGTGATTGCTGCCTATCTGAAGGAGAAGTCCGGCAGCAACATCTTCAGTTTCGTGAAGGAGTTGTTTGTGGAGGCGATCACCAAGCGCAAGGCCAAGATGCGGCAACTTCTGGTGGAGCGCCGAATCATCCAGGAAACCTTGAACGACAACAGTGTGCTGATCGCCAATGATCTGATCTATCTGCATCGCAACAAGGTGATCAATGTGCTCAAAACCAATGGCAAAGGGCTGAACAATTCACGCAAGCGGCAACTGGGATCCGATTCCTACACCGGCACTGAGCCATTGAAGAAGGGAACCCATTTCGATGAGTTTGCCGGTGTGGAGCACTGGAGCCAGAAGGGAATCGGCCGCCTGGCCATCGATATGGCTGAGAACAGCAGCGTTTCCAAAAGCCGCAAGGCGTGGCTGAGTGCCGTGTCTGAAGTGGTGGAACCCTGCCTGGAGCACCGCAGGAAGTTCCTGGAATCCTTCGATGCCCATGTGAGCAAGGCGAAGGAGGCCGCCAAGAAGCTGGCCAACGGCCGCTGCGCGATCACCAATCGCGTCCAGAAGCCCACCACGGATTTCCAGCTCGATGGCCATCACTTGTTTGACCTCAACACCCGCAAAGATCTGGCCACCCGGCTGGAGAACATTCTGGTGATCGAGAGAAAGATTCACCTGGAGTTCCACAGCTGGCACGGCAAGGAGTCGTGCAACCCCCAAGACTTCCTCTCATTCCTCACCGAACGACAAAGCCACCATTTCGCCGGGCCTTATGGAACAGAGCGTCTACGCAAGCTGATGACGAGATTGGAGGGGCTTTATGTTCAGTACAAGGATCATATGAATTATAACTTGTGAGATATCTGGGTTTGAGAATTGCCAGTGCTTGGCCAGCAGGGAGTGTATGGAGGTGTAAGTCATGGGCTTGTGGTGGTCTGTCCGTGAGAAGTGCTTGTTCGGCCTCCCACACGGCGCCAACGAGTTGAGTTCACGCCCAGTCCTGTAAACAGCATCCACTCGAGCTTGCTGACTGGCTCCCTGTCACAAGAGCCGCGTATCGAACGTGAACGCTTCATCACTGCTGACGCGTAGTCGCTGCGCTTCTGGATGCCGAGGATTGAGCAAGACGTTGCGTTCGACCGTGATGACGGCGGACGGCACGTTCAATGCCGCAGTGCGCCCGCTCGTGAGCCACGACGACCCGAGTGTTTGCAGCGATGCTGGAGCTGGCACCGAATGCCAGCCCTCCGGCAGCGAGTCCATTTCGATCACTTCTGTGGACAGGTCATCAGGGAGCTCGATGGCGAGCAGTCTTAAGTCGGCCGGAGCCGTGAGTGGATCGACATGCACGAGCACCTCAAGCGCCGCCAGCGCCGCAGAGGTGGCGGTGTAGACGATGGGATGTCCTTTGGCGTGCCAGCGTCCTGAGGTGTGCATTCCGCCGATGCCATCGAGCGCTGTGTCCACGTAGGGCCTGCGGCAGATCCGCCAGACGCGCATCAGCTAAAGATCCCGTAGTTGAGGCGCAGCAACACGTCTTCCACCTGTCGCGCGCCGATCTCAGTGTCCAGAAGATCGAGAGGCCTCTCGCAGCCCAGTGCACGGTTGGGAGTCTTCAGCCACACGCGGGCCTTGTCGATGGAGCCAAGCACCTCGACGGCCTGCGAGGCCGCCCTTGCCACCCGATAGAGCCGATCAGATTCCTGGGGGTTGAGCTGTTGCGCCTCCTTCCTGCGGGCGATGGTTCGAGGGGGGATCCCGAAAACCGCTGTGAAGTGCTGCGGGGAAATTTCGAGTTGCTTGGTGAGCGCGACAAACGCGGAGAACGGCAGTCCACTGCGGACAGCATCGCGAACCTCAACCAAACTGGTTGCTTGCAGACGCAGGATTGAGGCCGGTCCTCCCTGGTCAGGGCTGGAGGAGAAAGGTGCCAGCGATGTCTTGCTTGCCATGTGGCAATGTTAGCGCGGCCATCTGGCGTTGTGGTTGTTGCGGCTTGTTGGGCCTTCAGCATTTCTGAGGCCCATGGCCATCGCAAGCTGCACCCTGAACCTCTTGTCAATAGGAGCAAAGCAAGATGCAAGAGCAGGCCAGCGTTTAGGCGTTCGGATAGTTCAACGACTGAGGAGCTACTTTTCCTGCTGGCGATTGTTGCCGAGTGCTCCGCTTTTGTTGTCGATTCCCTCATGGGCCAACGCGTTCAAGATCAGCGGCGGCTACTTGTTCCATGCATTCAACTGTAACCTTATGCCCCGCCCGCTGTATCTTGACGTTAGCCGTCTCACTGGCGCTTTCAGTGACCAAGAACCTTAGCAAGAATAAAGACTCCATTCTTTGGGAAGCCCACGCCATGTTCCTCTTCATCGGCCAAAAACACAAGTGCATGCTCCGGTTGGTTAGATATCCAGGCCTCGTACTTGGCAACCCAGAGAACTAGGTGAGCCTCAAGTTGAGCAAGGAACACTGCAAGCTTTCCTAAATGTCGGTGAGAAGGCGGAGCCGCCCGAAAAAAGCGGTCTGTACGCAGCCACTCAAGGAGAGATTGGTTGAGAGGGCGGAACGTGTGAACGGTAATCGCTCTTATCAACGCATGAAGCTGCCTCTCCTCCTCGTTCATTTCTGCATAGGTCGCGACAAACAGCCGATCAACTCCTGGGGGTAGAGAAGATGTTTCTGGTAGTCGTCTCCTCAGCTGAGCAGCAAGGCGTTTGACAAGTTCCCGTTGAGCCGAATACGCCGCGTCTCCAGCTCGCAACAATGCGTAGAGCTCCGTCAGCCGACTCCTGCGATCTCTGGCTGTCTCACGCACCTTGAGAATCAACTCGGCTGTCGTTTTGCCTACGAAGCCCAGAGCAGCGATGAATGCCGCAAGGAGCGCTGGAGCAGCCCAAAAAGGTTCGGTAGGAGTTGCCACGTCCGAAGTCCCCACGCGTACAGTGTAAGGCTAACGCTCAGCATCAGCGGCGGCGCGAAGCACCGTCCGCTGTATGCTGTTGTTAGGCCGTCATGTCTAATTCAACGACTTAGCAAGCGTTCTCGTGCGCCGTTGTGAACGAGCGCCGATCATGGACGTAACTGCCATTCGTGCTGAAATCTATCGGTCGAGGCGAACACGAAGCCGCCGGGCGCGCTCACGAAAAGCGGCTTCGCCGCCTTCAAGGATGTCGCAGACAGCCTTGCGGATTGATGCATTTTCGAGCCCCCCCGCCACATACTTGATTAGCGGCAGGCCACCTGATGGATGCGGGCCTGCTTCGGCGACGATAATCTGATCCGCGTCGGTATTGATCACTAGGTTAGCGTTGTGGGTGACCATGATCACCTGGCGCTTTGCCTTCGCCTCAATGAAGATCGTGACCAGCTCGTCGAAAACGGACTTTGGATCAAGATTCTCTTCCGGCTGGTCGATGATCAGCGGCCGATCATCGGTATCGTCGAGCGCCAGATATAACAACAACAGTACTATGCCGCGAGTGCCCGGCGAGAGCTTGCGGATGTCGACGCCGTCATAGGAGATCTCGTACCGGACAGTTATGTGGTCGGTGCCGAAGAGCCAGTGCGCGAACTTCTTCGTCCAAGCCCGGTATTCTGCTTGCTGTGTTGGCGCGTAAGTTGCATGGGACAGTAGGTCCTGTGAGTACTTTCCTATGAAGTCCGTCATGGCGGCTTGGACCTCGGCCGCCGATCCGGTCTCCCACGCTGGCATTAGGGCATCCGTGGCTGCGGCAATCAGAGAACCGCGCCCGTAGAAGGGGCCGGCTCTGCGTCGGTCGAGAAGCTCTTCCTCAGCGAAGGTGCCCCAGGACTGGACGTCGGCGATCCGGCGGACTGAGAAGCTGAGCTTCTTCAGCGTTCCCGAGGCGGCCGCCAGGCGCGCCATCAATGGCGCGTAAAGCTCAGCCAGCGCATCCTGCCCCTTGATGGTCGCCTCGAATACGCGCCCGTAGCTGCCGTCACGCTCGTTCTGCAGGTCTTTGCGTCGAGCCGCGGCGCCTTTGGCATCCGCAAGGCGAGTCTGCAGGGTTTGAAGCGCCGCATTTTCCTGCGCGATGCGTTTAGTGAGCGCCGTATATTGATCGCGTACCAGCTTGTCTGCGCTGAACAATGCTTCCAGCCGCGTCATCTCGGCGGCAATCGGCGCTAGCGGCAGTGTTGAGACATCAGACGCATCGGAGATCAGCGAGACATTGGGATCGCCGGGTGGCGGCGGGACGCCCTGAAGTTTGCGGATCTCTCCATCTGCCCAGGTTATATAGGCTGTAAGGCTCTTGTCGACGTCGCCCCTGTAGATCAGCAGGAAATCGTCCCATTGCGTGGTACTGAGCCCGCTATTGGCGTGACGCGCCTTCGCCTGCCGCAGCATCTCCGGCGCGCCGGTTATCCGCATAGAGCGGACCTCGTCCTGTAGTGCTACGAAGGTGCGGCGCTGATTCCCGAAATTCTGAATGGTACTGCGGAGCTTCTGAGCGGCTTCGCTGAGCTGCGTATGTCGGACTATCTGAGCTTCGGTGCCCCTGACGACTAGCTTGGCGCGATCGGCAGTGTAATCGCCGAGGAGTTTCTTCTTCTCCCCGACCTGCTTGGTCAGCGAGGCGACGAGGCGCTCCTTTTCGAATTCGGTTGCGATGCGATCCGAGATGTCCGCGATCGCCTGGGCCTCACGCTCACGCGCTTGCTGGAAGCGCACGGTTCGCTGTTCGCGCAGCTCTGCGAAATCGAGCGCCCATTCTCGATCGTCCTGCGAATGTGATTCGAAGATCACGCGTTCGATCTCGTCGACCAGGCCGTCACTGACTCCTTTGGCCGAGCACAGCTCCTCGACAAACTGCTGGGACAGATAACGCGCGCGCGGAAACGACATATGGCCGTTGGCATCGCTGCCATCGAGCGCGCGCGTGACCGTACCGCCTCCGCCCCAGGTCAGCGTCGTGGTTGCGTTACCGATTAGCCGGCGCGCACGCGCAAGAAATGACGGGCTGATGTTCTGATCCGCGTCCCATCCAGAGGGCGCGATCGCATCGCAACCTGAAGCGATAACGTCGGCTAGGGCGGTCTTTCCCGAGCCCCGAGCACCAATGATGGCGACGAGGCCCGGGTTGAGCGGGATGTCCGGTGTGCTTGCCCAATCCGCATTGTCGATCTTGATATGCGAGATAACCTGAGAGGGCATCGCCGAGCGCGGCGGCTTCTCGCCGACATAAGCGCGGCCTTCTGGGTCGATACAGGCCTGCCGGAGAGCATCGAACTCCAAGGCGCCCTTTATCCACGAAAAGCGGTTATCGACGGGCTGGCCCACCGATTTCTGGTCATGGGAATCGCTGCCATGGAGGCAAGGCTTGCAGCCGTCGTAGCGCGAACGGAGCTCCTCAATCGTTACTCCGCGTTGTCCAAGCCAGAATTCGCGTTGCGCCGGACTACTTGAAAAGATTATGTGCGCAAACTTCTCGATCTCCTGGCGGATCGTTGTGTCGGCAGCCTGTCGCAGGCCAGACGTGCCGTCGCCGGCCGCGCCGGCGACGGCGATCAGGATGTTCTTCTTGGCCCATTCGCTGTCGTGTATAACCTTGCGCAGTTGGTCGAAGTTGACCTTGAACTGGGTCGCACCGTGCCGGAGTGCCGCGCCGTCGTCGACGATCGTGCGGTCGGACCGCTTCCCGAGCCTGATCAGCTCTTCGCGCGAGCAGTCGAAGCAGTCGTTATGCGCCCAGAATTGTAGGCGCTTGAGGATGCGTTTCAACTCCGAAAGATGATCGGGATCTTCGGGGCTGACAAGCAGATGTACGTTCACGAAGCCCGTCTTAGCCGCGACGTCGAGGCGCAGCTCGATGTTTGGGAAGAGCAGCGAAACGCCGGGCAGTCGGTCGTCAGCCTTGTGCTTGAGGAGTTCCTCATAGGTGTCCGTGACATAGTAGTCGGTAACGGCGATAGCCTCAATCTGAGGCGACAAGCCTTCAAGCGTCGTGAGGTAGACGTCCCAGGGCTCGGCAGCACCGAACTGATTGTTGAGAATGGTGCCGGGCGCATGGATATGCGGCTCCCATCGATGCCATTCAGAACCGCGACTGCTCACTTCCGTCTCCAGAATGTGGTTTATTCTCGGCCACTAGGTGCCGCTCCAATAAGAAAGTTGCATAGGCCTAACAGTAATTGGACGGTTCCTGTAACCACCCTTACGGAAGCAGGCTTGACCGAATGAGCACCCCGACCATCTGCGCCTGTAACGCCAAAAAACCTGTCACAGCAAGAAGCTTTTGAAATGCCAGTCGAGCGCGTTCCATCTTATGTGGATCCGCTAACAAAGTGTTCGCCCCGCTGCTGAATGGCCATCACTCATTTTTCCCGCGCCTTGTACGCAATGGCGATAGGCGCATTCAGATTTACATCCTGGCCCCACACAGGCCACCCCGTGAATCGCAACTCCGCCCTCGCCTGCACGCAACTGCCAAGCGGAACGCTTAACTCACCACCCTCAATCCCCCACTCCACCCACCACCCAAAACCTCTCCCCAAACACCCCCGTCACCACCACCGGCTCTTCGCCAACCCCCTCCAACTCCTCCGGCCCCAGGTGCATCACCACCCCCCACTGCCCGTCATCGCGCTGAGCGGGCACTGCCTCGGGGTTGGCGCCATCGGCCTCATGCGTAAAGAACACCGGCGTGGTGCCCCAATCGCCGAAGGGCACCGGCGGTAAGTGGGCGGCTTGCTCGGGTTCGCCGGCGTACACCCACACCTCCTGGCCGTCCACCAACCGGCGGCGCAGCCGTTGGTATTCATTTGGCACGTCTTCCAGTAGATCGAGCCGCGCCAGGCCGGCGGCGTCCACGCGGTAGAGCTCGCCGTGCAGCAGCGGCGGGGGTGAGGTGGGCGAGTCGGGCGCAGGCGCGGGCACCGGCACGGCCATCGGGTAGGGGCCCAGGTTGTGCATCGCCATGCCCTGCAGGCGGGTGCGGCCCAGGGCTTCGGCGCCCACCAGCCAGTGGTGGTTGGCCTGGCCGCGCTTGAGCGTGCCGTACACGAACACCAGATGGGTGGGGTCGGCGGCGCTCATGGGGCTTGAGTGGCGGGCGGGCGCTGGCGGGTGAGGTTGAAGCGGCTGAAGTCGAGAAAGCGGTCGCCGTCGCCCTGGTCGAGCACGATGTCTTCGAAGGTCTCATCGGGCCGCAGCTGCGACGCGGGATAAGACATGCGTGCGAACACCGGGCTGCGCACCGTTTCGTCGATGCCGTGGAACGACACCAGGATTTCGCCGTGGCGGGCCTTCAGCTGCTCGACCTCCAGCCCCGCCAGCGGGCTGTGCTCATCGATCAGGTGCATCACCGTCCACATCAGCCGGAAGTGAAACGCATGGTTGCGCACCAGCTTGAGCGTATGCACCCGCCGCATGCGCTGCCCCTCCGTGCTGTACTCGTCCATGCCGAGGAACACGTTCAGGTGCCCCTCCACCAGGCTGTTGTGGTGCACGTTCGCCATGCGGAAGGTGAGGCACGGCACCCCGTTCCACGGCTGCACCGTGGCGATCTCGCTGAACAGGATCTCCGCCTTGCTGCGTGAAAAGCGGGCGAACACCAGCCCGGTGGTCACCGCCGTGAAGATCAGGCTCACCAATCCCTGCAACGTCACCAGCAGATGCACCGTCAGCGAGCGGGGGTGCAGCACCCCATAACCGATCGTTCCGAGCGTCTGCACGCTGAAGAAAAAGGCCTCGCTGAAGCCGGCCACCGAGCCTTCCGGCACGCCGCCGATGCCGGCCGGATCCAGCAGATACAGCCCGGCGAACAGCAGATTGATCGCCAGATACCCGGCCGCGATCAGCAGCAGGAAGCCCCACCATGGGCACGACAGCATCAGCCGGTAGGGCTCGCGCCATAACGAGAAGATCTGATCGATCTCGTCGGTGCGGTACACCCCCTCTTCCCGCTGCAGGTGGATCGGCTTCAGCCGCCGGGGCCTGGCTTGGGGACGGGAGCGTGGGCGGGAGCGGGCCATGGTGCGGTGCGATGGCGTGCGGCAGGAGGGCGCAAGCTGTAGCCCGCCAGCGGGCAACTTTCAGGCCTCAGCTGTGGGGTTCGATCCCCCAGGCCTCCCGTATCACAGGATGACTGACTTCCCAGGCATGCTCCATCGGTTCGATCGGCGCCGTGCGGTTGCTGGGCTCCAGATCACGCGCCTGCATCACCTCGCGCAGCGCCTGGCGAAAGGCGTTGGTTTCCTGCAGCAACTGATCCACCGCTGTGCTGCCGCCCAACGCCTGGCGCATCGGTTCATGCCCAGACGACAGCCGCAGGCTGGAGAGATGGTCGTCGATCCAGGCCCATTCATACAGCAGCATGGCGTCGCTGCAGGCGTTCAGATGCTGGCGGTAGCTGGCGATGTGTTGCTCGACGGCCCCACTCAGCGCCGGCACCTTGCCGCCTGTGGAACCAGCCGCCAGGGGCTCAGCCGGTGCCGCCTGGCTGCGGCGATCAGCCTCGGCCCGTTCTTTGAGCCGCCCCATGATCTCGCGCAGATAGCTCAAGAGCGTTCCGGCCACTTGCCCTGCAGCGTAAGCCATCTGCCGCTTTCGGCCCTTCAGCCGGGATCCACCGGCAGCCCCTTGGCAGCTAGCGCCAGGCGGCGAGCGAGCAGCAGCGCGGGATAGAGCAGACGGGTGCGATCCGGGTTGCCAAAGATCACCTGCAACAGCCTTAACAAGCCGTCACTGGGCTCCAGTTCACTGCACAGTTTTGCCACCGCGTCAGCGCCGTGCCAGATCCGCTCTCCCTCCATCAACACGGCACCGGTTGCCAGGTTGAATCCCTGTTGCTGGAGTGCATGTCGGAGCTCCGCATCGGCGCGGCCGTCAATGATCGTGAGCCGGGGCACTCCTCCGCGCAGCTCACTTGTGCTGGCGAAATGGCGGCAGAAAGGGCAGCCACCGTCATACACCAACTGCAACGCTGGAGTGTGGGGATCGGCGCTCACTGGGCAACTTCCAACAGGTCCGATCTTAGGAAGCAGGGGAGAGCGGTCGGATTGGGCTGGCTGAAAGGAACCCTCTGGCAAGCGATTGCCTCGTGTGGCTATATTGACCTTGTCTTACACAACAACCCCATGCTCACCGGATCTGATCTCCTGGCGAAAGTCAAGGAGCTTGGTGATGTCGGTAAATCCGAGCTTGTGCGTGCCGCTGGGTACGTCAGCACCAAAAAGGACGGCAGCGAGCGTCTCAACTTCACGGCCTTCTACGAAGCCCTGCTGGAAGCCAAGGGCGTCAGCCTCGGTTCCGCCAGCAGCAATGGCGTTGGTCAGGGCGGGCGCAAGCTCAGCTACGTCACCAAGGTCCAGTTCAATGGCAACCTGCTGATCGGCAAGGCCTACACCGCCATCCTCGGTCTGCAGCCCGGCGATGAGTTCGAAATCAAGCTCGGCAAGAAGCAGATCCGCCTCGTGCCCGTGGGTGGCGAAGAAGCCGACGAATGAGCTCCAAGGGGGTGGCACAACGCCCCTGATTCCGTCGCCTCCCCTGTCGCTCCTTGCGGATCTGGTTCTAGCGCTGGCCCATGCGTTGCTTCTAGCCGCGCGTTTTTCCTTCGTCTAGATCTGCACCGGTATGCAGCTACCCCTGCGCTGGTTTGCTTCTACCCCTGCCGTTCGAACCATTTCTGGCGCCCATGCCTGAAATGTCTCGGGCGGCATTTCCTTTGTTCAGGTCTGATTGCAGCCTTTGGTGCTGCAGCATCGACACGTTGGTGTGATCGCTGGCCGGCGAGCTCTGAGGATGGCCGCCATGGAACATCCACGCGTTCGGTTCTCCTCCACCCGCGCACCCTGGCTGGCGGCTCTGGCCGCAGCGGCCCTGCTCAGCGGCTGCCAGGGGCAAGGCCCCGAGGCGCCCCGATCCGATGGCCCCCGCCCCAGCTGGGAGGTGCAGACCCTCGCGGATCCGGGCCTGCCGCGGCGCTCCGAGCCCGAGCTGGCCCGCTGCGCCGCCGCCATCGGCCTGGCGCCGGAACGCAACCAGCCCGCCGATCCCACCAACTTCGGCGAACGCCAGCCCGCTGATGCCTTCGGTCGTGCGGTGCCGGCCGGGCCCGCCCTGATCGTGCTGCACGAAACCGTGATCGATGAAGCGCAGACCCTGGCCCTGTTCCGCACCCCGCACCCCAACGACAACGACCAGGTCAGCTACCACCTGGTGATCAACCCCGCCGGCGATCGGCTGCGCATCGTTCCCGATGCCAACCGCGCCTATGGCGCCGGCATGTCGGCCTTCGGGGATTTCACGGTGCGGATCCGGCCCACCTCAGTGGGCTCGGTCAACAACGTGGCGCTGCACCTCGCCCTGGTGTCACCCGCCGACGGCCGTGGCGACACCCCCGGCCACTCCGGCTACACCGATGCCCAATACCGCTCCGCCGCCGCCCAGGTGCTGCTGTGGCAGGCGCGTTTCGGCATCCCGCTCAGCCGCCTCACCACCCACGCCGCCGTCGATCGCAGCCACTCCCGCTACGACCCGCGCAGCTTCCGCTGGGACCAGTTCATGGCCTACTACCGCCTGGCCGCCAAGGCCTGCGGCTTCACCGCCTACGACACCGAGCGGGCCACCTACTGATGGCGGCGACTTCGTAACGAAGTTCAAAGATTTCTGTTACGCTTTGCGAAGCACCTCGCTACCCACCCCATGACCAACAGCACCACCCCTTCCCGCTTCGGTTTCGTTGCCTTCGCCGAAACCTGGAATGGCCGTCTGGCGATGCTCGGCTTCGTGATCGGCCTCGGCACCGAGCTGCTCACCGGCCAGGGCATCCTCTCCCAGATCGGCCTCGGCTGAACCCAGGCCCACCCACTGCCCACGGCAGGTCGATCGCCTCGGGCGGTCCACCTGCCGTGGGCTTTGCTATTGGGAGCTGAGCCCTGCCTGATCCGGTCGCCCACGCCCCCTTCTCCCTGCTATGGCCCACGCCCTCTGCTTCGTTCTTCACGGCAGCGCCATCGGCGCCTCCAGCGGGCCGCCCCAGTGGTCAGAGCTGCTGGCCCAGCAGCACGAGGCGATCACGGAGGCCCAGTCGCTCAGGATTTTTCGCTGCCCCCCCGGCTGGGACGGTTCCCTCGATGAGCTGGTGAGTGCCGGCCGGGCCAACGCCGCCGGCGACGATCCGTTCGAAGCGTTGCCAGACGCTTCCGCCGAAAGCTCGCCGGCCCGGCGGTTGCTCTGCAACGCCACCATTCCCCGCTTCGCGGCTGAGCGTCTCTGGCTCAGCGTCTACGACCTCGAGAGTGCAGACGCCTCGCCGCAGGCGGAACCCCGCCAGCTGCGGCTGCTCGACAGTTTCCCGCTCGCCGCTGCAGCCAACGAAACCTGCTGGTTCTTCCCCACCGACGACGGCCGTTACCTCTCCTGCGCCACCAATGAACAGGTGCGCTGCCTGCCCGGGTTCACCCCCGAGCTGCGCTTCAGCGACACCCCCTTCGCCTACGACCGCGCCGGCATCAAGGTGCTGTGGTCGTTGATGGCCGATGAGGAAAGCCTGCGCTGCGTTGGCCTCACCTACGAGCGGCGCCGCGTGGATTTCCCGCTGATCGAGCGCCAGCGCTCCGTCGACACCACCTGGATGGCCTTTCAGGTGGACAGCCAGGCCGAACAACCTCTGCAGGTGACCTCCACGATCACCACGTACCAGGGCTGATCCGGGCCCTGCAGTGTTGAGCTCGCTGCAGGGTCATGCGCCATCAAAAAACCGGCCGGAGCCGGTTGATGGTTTCAGCTTCGATGCTCTCGATGGTGCGGTTGGGGCCCCGCTCAGCTGGCACGTTCAGCTGGCCTGGTTGTAGAGGCTCTCGAGCCGTTCGCGGCTGAGGTCGACGTACATCACCGAATCGCCTGGTTCCGGGGCTTCGGGATGGGGGCGGGGGGCTGAGGGAGCGGCGCGCCAGTCGGTCTGGCGGAGGTTCTGGCGCATCAGCGCAAAGGCGCCGCCAGCGATGGCCGCGAAACAGGCGAAGTAAAAGAAGGCAAACAGTGCGTCCATGGGTACATCCTTTTAGCCACTCTAGTGTGACGTTCTGTTAAGCGTGGCTCCATTCAGGCCTTGCTGTGCAATCCAGCCCTTCTGGCCGCTGGACGCCTTCGCCCTCTGGCCTCACTGCACGCTTTCGCCCTTCCGGCCGCCCTCGCCCACACGCAGTGGGCCGCCCAGATGCTCCAGCCAGCCGGAGCGGAACCCGGCCGCCCGCGCCGCCTCCCGCACCTCCCGGTAGCGCTCGGCGCCATCCGGGCTCACCACCGCCACGATGTGATGGCGGCTGGTGCTGTAGGTGCGGATCCAGTCGCGGAAGGCACCGGCGCTCATCACCGCGGCGGGCCGGGGATCCAGCACCAGCTGGCCCTGCTCCGCTGTCACGAAGAAATAGCGCTGCAGCAGGCCTTCACCACCCAGCCCCAGGGGGCGCAGCCCATCGGCGCTCACGAACACGAACAGCGGCTCGGTGCCCACGTCCCGCACCTGCGGCAGCCGCAACTGCACTGGCGGGCGGCGGGGCGGTTGGGTTCTCTGCGGCAGCGGTGTTGGCAGCGGCGGGGCTGGCGCGGCCGCTGCCGGCTCCCGTTGCTCAGGCGCTGACGAGGGCCCGCCTCGCACTGACAGCGCCATCACCACGGCCGTGAGCATCAGCACCCCCAGCACGTTCATGAACACGTCGATCAGGCTGTCGAACGACAGCTCGGTGTGCCCCTGACGGCCGCTGCGTCTCACCGCCATGGCGTGCGCGCTCCCTCGCCGATCGGCTCGTAGCCCAGCTGCGCCCCGGTGCTGCGCAGGGCGCCCACCAGCGGTTGCACCGCTGCGAAACAACTGCCGGCGACGGCGAGATAGATGTAGTCGGTGCGCACCGCCTCGGCGATCAGCTCCGGCGGCACCAGGCCCAGATCCCAGCGGGCGGTGATGCTGCCGTTGATCGGATCGTGCCGTTCCACCTGGCCGTCGCGGCAGAGCAGGAAGGTGGTGGAGCCGGTGATCGGCACCCCATCGGCGCTGTTGAGCGCCACCAGCGGGGACGACGCGGCGGTGGGCAGCTGCATCCACGGATCCGCGATCGGTTTCGCTGCCGCCGCCGCCGGTTTCGCGGTGGGCTTGCTGCGGGGCTCGACCTGGGCCGTGCGGCCGCGGTCCACCCCGAGCGAGAGCGCCAGCACGGAGATCACCAGCAGCACGATCACCATCACGGCGCTGAGGATGTCGAGGAAGCCGATCAGATCGATCGACGCGTGCCTACGGCGCCGGGCTGGTCTCATCACGGCTCAGGCGGGGGAAGAATCCGTCGTTGAGGGCTGTTTCGATTTCACCGGCCAGCTGGTATTCGCTCCGTTCGCTGATGCTCATCAGCACCATGCACAGCACTGCCGTGATGATGCCCAGCAAGGTGGTGTCGAAGGCGGTGGAGAGCCCGCCGGTCACCGCCGTGAGGCTCGACTTCACCTTGTCGAGATCCTCCACATTGGCCAGCAGACCGGAAAAACCACCGATCGAGATCGAGATGCCCAGCACCGTGCCGAGGAATCCGAGCATCGGCAACACCCAGATCATCGTGCGGGTCACGCCGTAGCCGTCTTCGATGTCGGCCTGGGTGAGGGCGATGTCGTCCTGATGCAGCTCGCGGGTGGCCCCGCGGGAGCGGGAATCCTGGAAGCAGCGCAGCAGCCGGCAGAGGCGATTGGCGATCAGGCTGCGGCGCTGGCCCAGCAGGATCAACATCGTGCGCACATCGGAATCGGCCGGGCGCAGATCCACCAGCCCGCGGGGCACCCAGTCGCGGCCCACCTGGCGCCGCTCCCGGCGGCACACGATCAGGCGCCGCAGGCAGTAATCCACCACCGTGATCGCGATCGCCAGCGTGATCGGCTGGGTCACGCCCCGCTCCAGCAGGAAGGCGCCCACGGCGCTACCGCGGTAGGGGGTGGCGGCAAATACCAGGGCCAGGGTCAGGATCACCCCCACCACGATCGAGAGCAGGGCGGGGCTGCGGATCCAGCGCCGCGGCGGCAGATCCAGCAGGGCAGGCGCGAGATCCTCGACGTCGCTGGCGGCCGGCCCGGGCGTGTCGATCATCGGCGGGCCATGGGACTCCGAGGCAGCGGCGGGGGCGACGGCGAATGGAGGCGGGCGCTGGTGCCGGCTTCGACGTTAGGGCGGACTCCCCTGGTGGTTGGCAGCGGCAGGCTGCCGCGCACGGGCCCCAACGCAAGGTCTCGCCCCCGGCCCCTGCACCGGTTTTCTTAGCCTCAGTCCATGACGGCCACCGCTCTCACGCTTCTGTACGACGGAGCCTGCCCGCTCTGCCTGCGCGAGGTGGCGTTGCTGCGCCGCCGCGATGCCGGCCGGGGCCGGCTGGCGTTCGTCGATATCGACGCCCCCGGCTACGACCCCGCTGCCTATGCCGGCATCAGTTACCGCGACGCGATGGGCCGCATCCATGGCCTCAGCTCCGATGGCACGGTGCTGCGCGATGTGGCGGTGTTCCGCGAGGCCTACCGGCAGGTGGGTCTGGGCTGGATCTATGCCCCCACCACCTGGCCTCTGCTGGGCCCGGCCGTCGACGCCATCTACCGGCTTTGGGCCGCTTGGCGGCTGCGCCTCACCGGCCGCCCCGACCTTGACACCCTCTGCGCCCGCCGGGCCGCCCACTGATCTCCGCGCCGGGCCGCCCGCTCAGCGCTGCGATGCTCTGCCTCAGCCCGTACCCCTAACCCGTTACCCCATGACTGATCCCTCCGTGCCACCCCTTACCGCCGCCTCGCTGCAGGCCCTGTTCACCAAGCCCTATGGACAGCCGGCCCCCACGCCGGAGCAGTGGCGTGCCGTGTATGCCGAGAACGTGCACTTCAGTGATCCCACGCAGGAGGCCACCGGCATCGATGCTTACCTCGCCGCCCAGGAGGGGCTGATGAAGCGCTGCGACGACGTGATGCTGCGCTCCGAAGCGGTGGTCGTCAGCGACCGGACCGCCTTCGTGGAGTGGGTGATGGGTCTGCGGATCAAGGGCGTGGAGTTTGTCTATCCCGGCACCACCCGCCTGCTGCTGGATGAGGCGGGCAGGATCGTCGACCACCGCGACTACTTCGACTTCGTGGGCCCCACCTTCGCCCCGGTGCCCGTGATCGGCCCCTTCGTGCGCTGGATGTACCGCCGCTTCGTGAGCTGAAGTTGCCCCGGAGCGGTGCGAGCAGGGGAAGGCGGCACAGACAGGGCTGTGGAGGGGGCCCATTGGTCCTGCCTGATCCTCAGCCTTTCAGCTCACTATGGGCGCTCAGCGGATCTTCAGTTCCTGCCTTGGGATTGGCTGAGTGAGTGATCGAGAGGGCAAAGCAGAATGATCAGGGACGGAAAAATTGATAGGCAGGCATGAGTGAACTATTAGAGAGAAGTGAGAAGCTCTTGGCTCATTCTGTGCTTGACCCTTATCTACAAATGAGTAAAACTAGCGCTCATCTCAAGGTGCTTCAGATTGCAGCCTTGCCTGGCCATTGTTTGTTCTCTCTGATTCCGGTGGACCAGCACCCAGCTTCAGCCATGGGCCAGGGCTTTGGATCCGTCGACCCGGGTTGCGGACCCCTGACCCCACCCCAGGAGAATCCGCAAACAGGCACTGCGGGCATTGATCTTGCGGCCGCCCCTGCGCCTTCTGGGACAAACCCATACATCCCGGCCCATCGCGATCCTGGCTACGAGGCGCTCGTATATCGCTGCAAACTCGAACTGCAAGCCGAGCGCAAGAAGGCTGATCAGTTCCTTTCGCCATCCTGTACAGAGACGAGCGGCAACAATCCCGCGTGAACCATCGGCGGGGGTGTGTCGCGCCACTGCCTACCGGCAACCCCACGGCCTGCCGGCGACCCCACGGCCTGGCCGCCTCAGAACCCTGAGCCGGGGGTCTGCAGGAAGGCGAGTTCTTCGCTGCTGGAAACTCGCGCGAGGGAGTCGTTGCGGTGCGGGAAGCGGCCGAAACGGGCGATCACCTCAAGGTGGCGGCGGGCAAAGGCGGCAGTGCGCGCATCGGTGAACTGCTCGAACAACGGGCCGGCCGCCTCTTGAACGGCCAGGTCTTCCGCATGCATCAGCGGCATCAACCAGAACTGCCGCCGGGCCTGGTCGGTTTCGGCCGCTACCCAGCCGTTCGCCACCCCGCTCTGGCTGAGCGCCAGGGCCGCACCATCGCCGCTGAACGCCATGGCGGAGCCCCGCCAGATCTGGCGGGGAAACTGATCGAGCAGCAGCACCAGCGCCAGGCCGGTGTGCGGCTGCCGGCCCCAGGCCGCCAGCTCCCCGGCCACCGCCTGGCGGGTGAGGCCGATGAACTGCTCCCGCACCTGGTGGTCGAAGGCCGGATCCTTGAGGAACCATTGGCTGGGCGACGCGGCTTCAAACCAGAAGGCCAGTACCTCCGCCCCCAGCTCCTCGGCAGCAGCAGCCATCAGCCTTCAGCAGTTGCCCGCATCCTGATCGGCCGGCTGGGGCTGCAGATCCTGCGGCCCCTCAGATGGTGATAGGTCGTTATTCCCACTCTTTACAGTCGGTTTCCGCGAGCAGCTGAGGATCAAGCTCATGCGCCTTGGACTCTGTCTGTCGGGCCTGTTGCTGCCCTCCTGCCTGGTGCTGATCAGCGGTGATGCCCTGGCCAGGCCCAGCACCGAGTCCGTCGCCCAGTCTTCGGGCCAGCCGAGCGATCCGGCGGCAGGCCTGCAGCTGGATCCGGCCGCCTTTCGTGCCGTGATCGGCCAGCCACCGGCTCCCGCCAGCCAGGCGGAACGCGACGATCTGGCGATCCTGCGCTGGAACCAGCGCACCCGCACGGCAGAGGGAGTGTTACTCAGCTGGCACTTCCTCAACCGCAATCTCAGCGTGTTTGATGCCGCCATCGGTACCAACCTGCAGGACGCCTCACCGACGCTTTACCAGGGCCTTCCTGCGTTCCTCAGCCGTGCCGACACCCTCAAGAATCAGCTCAAGAACGCCGTTGCCCGGCCGCGCCCCTTTCTGAGCCACCGGGATCTCAGGCCCTGCCTGCCGCTGGAATCGGGTTGGTCGTTCCCCAGTGGCCATGCCACCTGGTTTGCCACGGCGGCCCTGCTGCTGGCCGATGTCGTGCCGGAACGGCGGGAACGGCTGCTGCTGGTGGGCAGCCAGGGGGGCCATGTCCGTGCCTACTGCGGCGTGCATTACCCCAGTGATGTGCTGGCGAGCCAGCGCCTGGCCAAGGCGATCAGCCAACAGGTGATCGCGTCTCCCCAGTGGCAGGCGTTCCGGCAGCAGGTGGCGCAGGATCGCCAGCGGCTGCTGGTGGCCCCGCCTGCCGGTCTGCCGGTGCTCACCTACGCCTCAACAGATAGCGAGGGGCTCTAGCCCTCCGCCGAGCCTCAGCCGTGACACTCGCAGCCGCAGCCGGCGTGGCAGGGTTCACCGTTGGGGTGGCCACTGGCGCAGGCGTCGCTGCAGAACAGCAGGGCGCCGTTGCGGAAGGGGGTGTCGGCCTTCACGCTGCAGTGGCAGCCGGGGCAGGCGCACTGGGTGGTGGTGGCTTTCTCCAGGGTGGCATTCATCGCCTTTCCGCGAGCAGGTTTCTGCCT
Organism: Marcopretia estuarina LEGE 06307; assembly: GCF_056633115.1. Lineage (NCBI taxonomy): Bacteria > Bacillati > Cyanobacteriota > Cyanophyceae > Synechococcales > Prochlorococcaceae > Marcopretia > Marcopretia estuarina. The sequence continues at coordinate 297,898 of NZ_JBSJOY010000002.1, forward strand.
CCACTCTGCTGCCGCTGCCGCCCAGCTGCTTCATTCTGAAACCGGATGGAGCGGCGCCATCGCCGTGCAGAGGCTGGCGGCGGGCACACAACTTCATGGACGAGTGTGTCTGTGCTTCTCCGCACCTGGCCATTGCGCGGGCCGCAAGCGGTCGCAGCATGACGAAACCGAAGCACCAGGATGTTCCGACCGTGCTGCATACCATTCCGCTCCTGGCCGCCACCTGTCTGGCGGGATTTGCGATGTTGCAACTGCTATTCAGCGCTGGCAATTGGTAGGGGGTGCTGGATTTTCTGACAAGAGAACGGACAGATTCAAGCCCAGCCATGAAGGCGTGGTGCGGAAGCTGGAGAGTGCGCTCTGCATCCCCATCACCGGATCCCCTTCCCATCGCTACGGCTGGCGATGGGCCTCTCCGTCACGTGCGTTACCACCGGCACCTCTGCTCCGCGGCCAACGGACACCGCCGCTCCCACCAGCCCGAGTGCTGCCGCCAAACGAAACGCCAACTGCTGCGCCCCCAGAAAGGCCTCCAGCTGGGACCCGCCAAGCCGCGCACCCACCTCCCCCGCCAGTGCTGCTTCTGCCCCTGCTGCGCCGAGGCCGCTGGCGAGCAGTGATGCCGCCAGCGCCGCCCCGATCGCCTGTCCGAAGTTCCGAGCCATCGACAGGAAGCCGTTCGCCACACTGAGGTGCTCGGCAGGAACCGTGTTGAGCGTGGCGCTGTTGTTGGGGGGATGGAAGAGCCCGCCGCCCATGCCCAGCAGCACCAGCGGCCAGACAATGCTGGCGGTGGAGGCGTCGGGACCCAGCCAGGACAGTCCGACCAGGCCTGCACTGATGCAGAGCATTCCTGCTGTGCTGAGGGTTCGCGCACCGATCCGATCGCCCTGGCTGCTGACCGTCAGGCTCGTGGCCGTGAGAACCAAGGAGAGCGGCACGATGAGCACACCCGCCATCACGGGCGAGCGTCCCAGCACAAGTTGCGCATACAACGGCAGCAGGAAATAGCAGGACACCGCGGCAACGAAGTAGAAGGCGGCAGCCACCGAGCCACAGGTGAAGGCACGCCGTCGCAACAGTTCGAGATTCAACAGCGGTCTCGGCAGGCGTCGCTCCACCTGCACGAACAGGGCCAATGCCACCACGCCGCCCAGCAGGATCGCCAGGCTGGCTGGTTTCAGTCCAGCCTCGGAGAGTTGTTCAATCACCAGGAAGGGAGCACTGGTGGCCACGACTGCCAGCACGGCACCCGTCCAGTCCATGGCGGTGCGGTCCAGGCTGCGGGGGCGGGCCTTGAGGATCCGGAGGCTGAGGATCAGTCCGGCCAGGCTCACCGTGAGGATCACCAGAAACAGGGAGCGCCAGCCGAACTGGCCGATCAGCAGGCCGCCGAGCACCAGCCCCGTGACCTGAGCCAGCGCCAGGATCGAGGCATTGACGGCCATGGCTTTGCGCCGCTCCTGCTTCGGGAAGACGGCGGTGATCTCGGCCATCACGTTGGCCAGCACCAGGCCGCCGCCCACACCCTGGAGAACGCGGAAGGCGATCAGGGTTTCCACCGTGGGCGCCAGCGCACACAGGACCGACGTCACGACGAGGACGCCCATGCCGATCACGACGATGCGGCGGCGTCCCCAGATGTCGGCCAGGCGGCCGGCCGGCAGCAGGGTGACCGTCACCGTAAGCATGTAGGCGACGATCACCCATTTCAGAACCGATAGGCCAACGCCGAACTCACGCGCCATCGCCGGCAGGGCGAGTGTGACGATGAACCCATCCATATAAACAACGAAGTTGCCACATTCCACGGCGGCCAGGGTCCACCAGCGATCGGGATTAGGCGGGGGCGTCTCTGTTTGTGTGAGGGCAGCTGGGTTGTCTGAGACCATGGCAGTGTGTGCCCTGATAGAGAAGCCTTCGTTGCCTGACTCTAAAGGAACGTGCTGGTCGTGGAAGGCAGCGAGCCGCTGCTGAAGCATTCACAGGGATCGATAGCCAGGGCCCGACCGACCCTATGGTCGAACGATCATGCAGGTGGACGGGATTGGCAGGGACCTCTGTCTGCACGTGGTGATGAGAGCCATCGCCCTTTTCTGTCTTGTCGTTGGGTTGGCAGGATGAAGGATTGTGCCGTTGGCGAATGCTTGACCATCACCTTCGCAGGGGTCCATGCGCCCCATTCCCATCCCCATTTCTGCCCTGGCCCATGACCGATACCGGAATCCGCCGGCTGCCACGCTTGCTCACTTCCGTCAGGCGCAGGCGCGGCTGAAGCCTGCGGTGACCGTGCAGCTCCAGTAGACCGTCATCCCAGCAAGCTCTCATTGCGACGGGCTAAGCCTCAGATCTCTTTTTGCCCTCTGAGCTGAACCGTCTGGTTTTATGAGCAGTAGGTTGAATCATGACGACCCGTCGTGAATTTGTGGTCACCGCACTGGCCACCGCAGCCGGCACTGCCACCGCCAGTGCCGGCATCTCTTCATGCTCACCGGAGCCCAGTGCTGACAGCTATGAAACCTCAGTGGATCGCACCTGGCGTCACAGCAAGGCCGCGTCCGGCGACATGCCTTCTCTGCTGCATGAGCTTGTGCGCTACGCCACTCTGGCGCCGTCCAGCCATAACACGCAGTGCTGGAAGTTCCGCCTCCGCGATGGCGCCATCTCGCTTGAGCCGGATCTTTCACGACGCTGCCCTGCTGTCGACCCGGAGAACCACCATCTGTTCGTCTCCCTCGGCTGTGCCGCCGAGAACCTGAGCCAGGCGGCTTTGGCCCATGGGTGGATGAGCCACTCCGGCTTTGATGCGGCAGGGGGCACTGTCTTGCGCTTCGCCTTAACGCCGACAACACCCGTCGCGTCAACACTGTTTCAGGCGATTCCCGAGCGCCAGAGCACACGTGGTGAGTATGACGGCCAACCCCTTGCTCGCGATGAACTGGAACTGTTGGTGAAGGCCGGTACGGGCGCAGGTGTTCAGCTGATTGTCCTGACCGAACGCAAGGCCATGGAGACGCTCCTGGAGTCTGTCGTTCAAGGCAACACGATCCAGTTGAATGATGCCGCCTTCGTGGCTGAATTGAAGCAGTGGGTCCGATTCAACGGCCGTGAGGCGGTTCGAACGGGGGATGGACTCTACGCCGCATCGTCTGGCCATCCGTCTGTGCCGACATGGTTGGGACGCCTGCTTTTCAGCCTGCTGCTTTCACCGAAAGGCGAAAACGACACGTACGCCAAGCATGTGCGCAGTTCTGCCGGTATCGCGATCTTCGCCTCGGAATCCCCAACGCCGCAGCAGTGGGTGGAAGTGGGGCGTTGCTATGAGCGCTTTGCCCTGCAATCGGCAGCCTTGGGTATTCGCACTGCGATGCTCAATCAGCCCGTAGAGGTGTCCACGCTGCGCCCGCAGCTTGCTGATGATCTGGCTCTCGGAGGGTGGCGGCCCGATCTTGTCGTCAGGTTCGGCCGAGGCCCCAGGCTGCCGTCTTCACTGCGACGGCCACTGCAGGAGGTCCTGATTTGATTCGCACGGCTGCGCTACCACTGATGGATTGATGGATCGTCTCCCCTTTCGAACCATCAAGGCTGGAATCACCTACTTCGTATTGGTGTTCGGTGTGGGCTTTGTGCTGGGCGTGATTCGAGTGACACTGCTTGTGCCGCGCCTTGGTGAACGGACGGCGGAGTTCATTGAAATGCCGTTCATGTTCGTGGCCATTGTGGTGTCGGCCCGTCTGATCACCTGGCGTTTTCGTCTTCCCGCCAGTGCCATGGTGCGCCTAGGGGCTGGATGTCTTGCGCTGGGTCTGTTGGTTGGCGCCGAGGTCTTGCTTGCAGTTGCCATTCAGGAGCGCACGCTTGGCGAGTATGTAGCCAGCCGGGATCCAGTTTCTGGTGGTGTCTATCTGGCCATGCTGGTGCTGTTTGCTGTGATGCCGCTTGTTCTGGCGCGCCTCCCATCGGCTTCCCGTGTGTGAGCCTTCTCCATCATCCAGCCACCTATTGTCTGATGATGCCGCGCCTTGTCGCTGGTTCCCAGCGCCGCACAGACATGTTGCGAGGAGTGCCCCATCACACCGGCAGCATCGGCAGACAGTGCGCCTTGATTCCATGCATGGATTCCATACACAGCTTCCCTGCATCAGAGCCTTGCCGCTGAACTCAATGTGTGGGGGCCTCCGCTCTTCCGGCATTGTGAGTTGTCGGCACATCCACCTCACGAGCCCAGGCTTTCGCTCAGATCTGTCAATGCCTGTAAGCTACGCTCACCAGCCTCCAATCTGATCAGTGATGGCATCAGCCCGGTTGCTTGCTCTCGCGGCCATCAGCTGCGGCACCCTTGCCTGCTTCCCCTGCGGCGCCCATGCGCAGAATATGGAAGATGATCTGATCATGCACTACTGCACCAATGCCGTCAACGCTGAAGTTGCCCTTTCGGGCAAGCCAGCGCCCGCCGGTCTGGCTACGTACACGTGCACCTGTGTCGTTGATCAGGTGCACCAACGTGTGAGCATCAGCAATGCCAAGACAATCTGCAAGCAGCAGGCTGCCACCAAGTTTGGTCTCTGACGTTATGCTGGGATAGGGAATCAGTGGCGTTGATCATTGTGTAGACACGCTGGCTTTTCCAGTGGAAAGCCCTCAAGCGGTTGCTTTTGGGTTTGTTGAGGAACAACGACCCCTCCCCTGTCTCACACCGGGGAAGACTGAATCACCTCCGAACGATCCTCAGGCTGCAGCTGTTTGATTGCTCAGGGGTCGATACTCGACTCTTCTGATGGCTTCATCGGCATCACCAGCTGCGCCAAGAAGCCAACGCGGATAGAGTGACACCCTGCCAGCTCGTCATTGTTCCTTACCAGTGCAGACAATCAAACTGTTGATTGTTTTGTGGCAGCTAGTTGCTTGTGAATCAGTCCCCATTCATCCCGCTGCTTCCCTTGTGCGACGCTGTCACTGACAGCATGATCCCCAAGTTGATCATCAAAAGATTGCCCCTTCTCTTCTTCGACATCCTTGGGATCACTCCTGGGCCGATCAAGGTGAGCTCGACCCATGCGATTGTGATGACGCTGCCAGAGCGTACGGTTGGCTCGAGTCCGATGAACCCTGTCGGCATCGATCATCTCTGGCTGATGACCATGACGGCAGCGATTGACTCTCACTTGATCCTTCAGGCCTGCTCCTTCACTGGAGGGGACGTGGCTCAACCGATCCACACGGGTGAACCCATCACCCGTGACTGATCGAGAGATCTACCACATGCTGACTCGATTCAGACAAGGGCTTCGACTTCGACATTGAACCTGGCCTCGCAATCAACAGGTGACCTGAGAGAAGCGTCTATGTGGTTCACGATTCGATCGGAGCAGCTTCTGCTACCTGAGTGGTAGAGAGTTCTCCGCTGGAGTCCCAGTTTGCTCCTCGCTAAGAGCTTTTGGCACCAGTGTCATCTTGCAGCCAGCGGCCAGCCACCGTAGTGGATAAGAGCATCAATGCCGGCAAGAATGTGCTCCAGATGGACTGCCTGGCACTTGAGTGCCTTGCGATTCTTGCGGATGCGAGAACACTCCGTTTAGCCACAGTAAGACATTGCTACCAGCGCATCTTGCACTTCGTGTGTGGCTTCTGATCAAGTGCTCCAAGAATTCGTGGACCCATCGTCTCATTCAGTTTCTACGTGGCTTCTTTGGCTTCGTTGAGTAGGGATCCATCACCCTGTTGTTCATACCAACAAGTGCGCAGGTGGCGTTTCTCAAGAGTGGTGCTTGGTTGAGTGATGGCGCAGGCGTATGATTCCTGCTGCCATGCCCTGTTGAAAAACCACCACCTTCACGGTATCCCCATCATCACTGGTACGTTTCCACTCCAATGAAAGACTGACAATGCGGAGCTCTCTTGATTTGCTTTGCCAACTCTTCGTTTGTGATCACGAGGCGAGCCTTGATGAGCTGGGCAGCCAATGCCACTCGAGATAGCTTGGCAGGTGCCCCAATGTCTTTGCAGAACTGGGACGCATAGTCGTCTTCCAGTTCATCCTAGGTAATGAGCTCCGCGAGCTTGATCTACCATTTAGCGCCAAAGGGCTTGTCACTCAATCGCATGAAGCAGCCCTCTAACGAGAGCCAATGTCGATGCTTGCACCGATCCATGTCGGCCAAGCCGGATGCTTTTCGGTGTTCTTGTGTCGAATCTAGTATTTTCTGCAGTCGATAACTCATTGCTTCTATTGCAGCGCAGGCGCAGTGTCCTTTTCGGGAGGGTCTGCGTGATGCCCTGCAACAGCACAGCGTCTGGTTCAGCTGCTGAGATGAACAGCTTGGTAGTAAGGAACCACCATTGACGTGGTTAGTGGGCTAGTTCCTGAAGAGGAACTCAGAACGGCGTCACCGTGACGATCAAATCGTTGTAATCCCAGTCAGCGCCACCGGAGCTGAGAAGGTCTTCGAATCCGAAGCTGTTGTCGCCAAACACCTTGAGGTGCTGGCGACCGTCAGCCGCAGTGGTATCTCCTAACGTAAAGAGATTTCCTTCGAATGAAACCACGACAGCTGCGTAATAGCCGCTGTCGGATGCATCAACTTCCCATGTCGCAAGACTCTTTGCTTGACCACCAGCCGCTATGCTGAAGTCTACGAGATTGTCGCGTACAGCAGTTCTAAACGCCTCCCCTGCGCTAGCAGAAACTCCGGCGACTTGGCTGAGTGGTTTGCCTGTCACAGGATCTACATCGAGCTTTACGAAGCTTAGGGTGTTGATGTTCTCGGAATCTGTAACGATCGAGAGGTTCAGTGTTAACTTGCCTTCTTGTAGATTTGTGAGATCGAGAATGCCATCAGAGCTTGTACGCTGCTGACTTGCCAGCGAGACCACCGATTCGAACGGATCCAATGGTGTGCTGTCGACATCAACGATCAGATCGTTGAAATCAGAGTCAGGGCTAGGATCTCCATTGTCGTCAAGAGAAACACGATAGCGTTCGCCGATCTTTTCGATGCGGAGAGCAGGATCGACGTTTTCGTTGTCGTCATTGCTGTTCTGTACGAATCTTAGGGTTTCACCCACGCCCAGGAACAACTCCTTGCCGCCCAGGAAGGTGGCCTGCGCTGTAGCACCGACACTCCCAATCGATGTCTCCTGGCCGTTGGAAAGACGCTTCACAAGATCGAAGCTGTTTTGTAGCGCTGAGTTTGCGATTACGGCATTGAGGTCGAGCCAGAGCCCTGTTCCCTGGCCTGTGCCAGCCACCACCGTGAGCCCTTGACCATCGCTTGAAATCACTAACTTGGGCGGTTCGGCATTCGTGGCCTGGAAGGTAATCACAGCGTCATTGAAGTCCCAGTCCGCAGAGCCACTTGGTAAATCTTCAAAACCGAAGCTATTGGCCCCAAGCACTTTAATGTGCTGTTTCTGATCGCTGCTCGATGATGCACCAAAGGTGTAGATCGCTCCTGTCGGCGTTATCAATACAGGTGCGTAGACACCGGCTTGGCTGCCTTGCAGCGCTACGCTAATTCCAGCAACTGTCTGTTTTCCAGATTGCGTGTAGCTGAAGCTCAGTAGATTCCTGCGAACTGCTTCATCAAAGTCTGCGCCTGCGGATGGGGCCAGGCCGCCTACAGTGCCGAGCGGGGCTCCGTTGGCGTCAGTGTCAACCTTCACCAGGCCGAATCTGTTGTTAAAGTCACTATCGGTTGTTACATCCATGCTCAGCACGATTCCATTGGCTGAGATCCAGCTGAGATCCAGATAGGCTTGATCGGATGCCTCTTGAAACTTTGCGAGCTTTGTACTTTGAGGGAAGGGGTCGAAGGTTGAGGTTTTTACCTTGAGTACAAGGTCATTAAAGTCGTTGTCGTCCCTGTTGTCGTCAAGTCGGACGACGAGACGTTCGCCGTCGCTGCTTATAGACAGAGCGGGAGAATCGTTGGCTGGCAGTTCACCGCTGACTTGGATGAACTGAAGTTGATCACCAACGGCAAGCTTTACACGGGTATCCCCTAGAAAGCCGGAATCCGGAGTTGCTCCAATGGAGCCAACTCTGGATTGGCTGCCGTCGGAGGAGATCCGCACGAGATCAACCCCGTTTTGCTTCCGTGCATTCGCCAGAACGACTGAGAGGTCGACCCAGAGCTCATCCCCCTCCGTTCCGATTACCTCCAATCCCTTGCCATCATTGGTGGGAACGAGGATTGCGGGGCCGCGATCGTCGTCTTTGAGAGCGTTTGGATCGATGTTACCGGTGTTGTTATCCGG
>NZ_JBSJOY010000002.1:306253-664570 GCF_056633115.1 Marcopretia estuarina LEGE 06307
CGGTAAAGACCGCGAAGGGCGAGTTTTCGTTGACGGAGATGTTGTCAACAGAGATAGCGCGATCGTCGTCTTTGAGAGCGTTTGGATCGATGTTACCGGTGTTGTTATCCGGGTAGATATTGCCGGTGCCGTCATCAAGGATGGTGGCGGTGCCAGTGGAGAGTGAGCCGCCGGTGGGTGTGACGGCGAGCTGGAAGGTTTCCGGACCCTCAAAGGTGTTGTCATCGTTGATGGCAACACGAACGAGAAGGGAGCCGTCGATCAGGTTAACGGTGCCGGAGGTGTAGTCGATCCATTCGGAGCCGTTGAAGTATTGGATCTGGGTATCGGTGTCGGTGCCAAGAGCGGCGTCATTGGTGGCACCGTTGGCATCATTTTGCAGAGCAAGGGTAACGGGCTGCTCGCCAGTGCCCGAGACGGTAAAGACCGCGAAGGGCGAGTTTTCGTTGACGGAGATGTTGTCAACAGAGATAGCGCGATCGTCGTCTTTGAGAGCGTTTGGATCGATGTTACCGGTGTTGTTATCCGGGTAGATATTGCCGGTGCCGTCATCAAGGATGGTGGCGGTGCCAGTGGAGAGTGAGCCGCCGGTGGGTGTGACGGCGAGCTGGAAGGTTTCCGGACCCTCAAAGGTGTTGTCATCGTTGATGGCAACACGAACGAGAAGGGAGCCGTCGATCAGGTTAACGGTGCCGGAGGTGTAGTCGATCCATTCGGAGCCGTTGAAGTATTGGATCTGGGTATCGGTGTCGGTGCCAAGAGCGGCGTCATTGGTGGCACCGTTGGCATCATTTTGCAGAGCAAGGGTAACGGGCTGCTCGCCAGTGCCCGAGACGGTAAAGACCGCGAAGGGCGAGTTTTCGTTGACGGAGATGTTGTCAACAGAGATGGCGCCGTCATTGTCTATGTTGGTGATGTCAATAACGGCCTTGCGGCCATTAAAGGCAACATCGGACGAGCTACTTGTAGCTGTGATCGTATACGTGATATTGCCGTCAAGGATGACGTCGTTGACGCCTGTGACGGTTACAACCTGGGGTGAGTTCCAGTTGGCTGTTGTAAAGGTCAGTGACGTGGTGCTCAGGCTGCCTTCGGTGGCGTCCAGGCCTGTGAGCGTGACGGTGACGGTTGCAGATGGTTGAGCTGAGAGCTGCAGACTAAACGTTGCTGATGTGCCGGATTCATTGGTTGTGAGCGGACCTCCCGTGAGCACGAGGTCTTTGCTCACCACGTTGGTGAATGCTGGACCTTGGCTGAAATCGAGCGCGTAGAACGCAGTGCCTGAGCCATTGCCGGCGCCTACGGTATAGGTGAGTTGCGACACCTCATCAAAACTGACACGCACGCGATAGTTGTCGCCAGTTGTTGTTCCTGGGAGCGCAGTGATATTGCCAGGGCTGCTGCTTGGGTTTGGTGCAAAGCTTGTGGTCGCGCCATTCACTGAAACGGCCAATGCCGTCGAGCTGCTGAGCTCGATGCCGCCGACATCGGTAAACGAAGTGAACTGATTGCCGCCGTTACCGCTGGAGCTGCTGCTTGTACTGTCAAGGTCATACGAATTAGTAAAGACATTTCTAAGGGTGACGGCCGTGCCACTCGGATTTGTGCCGGCGCTATAACTCCCGCCTTCAATGAATCCCACCGTGAACGAGGCTGAACCCCCGCTGGAGTTCCAGTTGAAGTTTGGCTGAAGGAATCTGGCTGGCGTTCCGCCGAGAGCAGATGTGCTGTAGGGGTTCGAGGTGCTGTCGAACGCAGTCATCGTGCCCGACGTAATCGAGTTGAATGTGACGATTGCGTCGACGACCTGCCCGTCGATCGTGATTACATTTCTGTACAACCATGTTTCACCGGCTGTGTTGGCGGATCCTGCGATACGTCGATCGCCGGTGGCGCTTGTATCGTTGACGCTGAAATCAAGAGGTTGCCCTGCAACGTCGATGAACGAGGCGGCGAGGGAAATAGACTGACTCTCAGTCGCAGAGACGGAGAAGGCGGCAAAGGGTGCGTCTTCGTCGACCGAGATAGAATTAACAGAAACAACGCGATCAACATCTTTGGCCGCGTTGTTTCTGGTTGTGCCGTCTGGATTAAAGATGGTACCGGCCCCGTCGCCGACAATGGTGGCGGTGCCTGAGGTGGCACTGCCGCCAGTGGGAGTGGCGGAGAGCGTGAAGGTTGCAGAACCCTCAAAGGTGGCGTCGTTGAGGATGGGAACGCGGACTAGGAGAGTGCCTTCGTTGCCATTGAGAGCGACAGAGCCAGTGGAGTAGGCCGTCCAGGTGTTGCCGTTATCAGCGGAGACTTCCAGTGTGTTGGTGACATTGCTGTCAGCGCCGGAGGCCGCGGAGCCGCCGTTGGCAAGGGAGAGGGAAACGTCCTGCCCGAATGCGCCATCAACGGTGAAGACGACGAAGGGAGAGGCCTCGTTGACGGTGGGGCTGGTGACGGTGACGACGTTGTCATCGTCCGTGTTGGTGATGTCAATGAGAGCCTTGCGGCCATTGAAGGCAAGATCGGACGAGCTGCTCTTTGCTGTGATCGTATAGGTGATGTTGCCGTCATGGATGATGTCGTCGACGCCAGTGACGGTTACAATACTGGGGTGAGTTCCAGTTGGCAGTTGTAAATTTCAGGGTAGTGGTGCTCAGGCTGCCTTCGGTGGCGTCTAGGCCTGTGAGCGTGACGGTGACGGTTGCAGATGGTTGAGCTGAAAGCTGCAGACTCAACGTTGCCGATGTGCCGGATTCATTGGTTGTGAGAGGGCCTCCCGTGAGCACGAGATCTTTGCTCACCACGTTGGTGAACCTTGGGCCTTGGCTGAAATCGAGCGCGTAGAACGCAGCGCCTGAACCATTGCCGGCACCTACGGTGTAGGTTAATTCCGACACCTCATCAAAATTGACACGTACACGATAGTTGTCGCCAGCCGTTGTTCCTGGGAGCGCAGTGATAATCCCAGGGATGTTGGCTGGTTTTGGGGCAAAGCTTGTGGTCGCGCCATTCACTGAAGCGACCAATTCCGTTGAGCTGCTGAGCTCGAGGCCGTCGACATCGGCAAATGATATGAAGCGATTGCCGCTGCTGCCTGTTGGGCTGTTGCTTGAGCTGCCAAGGCCATATGAATTGACAATGACATTCCTAAGGGTGACGGCTGTGCCTTTCGGACTTGTGCCGTCGCTGTAGCTACCGCCTTGAATGAATCTCACCCTGAACGTAGCTGAACCCCCGCTAGAGTTCCAGTTGAAGTTTGGCTGAAGGAATCTGGCTGGCGTTCCGCCGAGGACGGATGTGCTGTATGGGTTCGATTTGCTGTCGAACGCAGTCATGGTGCCCGATGTAATCGAGTTGAATGTGACGATTGCGTCGACGACCTGCCCGTCCACCGTGATTACATTTCTGTACAACCATGTTTCGCCGGCTGTGTTGGCGGATCCTGCGATGCGGTGATCACCGGTGGCGCTTGGATCGTTGACGCTGAAGTCAAGAGGCTGCCCTGCTACGTCGATGAACCCGCCGAGGCTCCATGGCCACGTCCCTAACCGACTTGGATTGAAGATGGGTGGCAGCGAGTCTGTCCCGTCGTTTGCTGCGCTGACCGACCAGGACTCAAGGTTCATGCCTTTAATTCGCCGCGAGGTTGCTGCGACCTTGGCTCCTGTGAGTTCCTGCACCAGCGCCACGAAGCCACGGTCAGCGCCCACCTCGCAGCTCCACAAGGCGATGGTGCCTATCTGCCACTGGTTCAACAGATCAGCATTGGCCATCAGGCTGGCCGCATCAATCCAATGGCCGCCGATCTGGATGGCGCCGGGCCGGCCGTGGCCCACCACGTGCAGGGTGCCCACCGGCTGAGACTTAAGCCGGCGATGGCGAAGCTCTTCGCTGATGGTTCGCAGCGGGTTGTGGCAATGTCCCAGCGCCACCAGATCGTGCAGGGCGCTCGGAAGCAGCTCGCCGATTCGGGGGCATAGACCATCCGCCACGATCAGGGATTTGGTGGCGACGGCTGACTGCACCAACGAACGGGTCTGCATCTGGATGGGCACTGCCAAAACAGCCTCACCATACATGCAGTCAATTCTCACCAAGCTGTCAGATCTAAGCCATCTTCCGTTAAGCGAGGAAATGGCGAGACAACGTGATCCCGATGCGATTGGGATGATGCAGAGCGGATGTGCGGCCAACACCGCAGGCAGGCGCTCAGAAAGGCCTCATTGTTCGGCCAGCGGCGCACGATCGCGGTGGTCTCCAGCTGGGCGAGACCGGATCACTAGGTCCTGCGCTGCATCTGCTCCCCTGCCAGCCGTTCGTGCAGCTGCTCGATCAGTCGCTGCAGGCGCTCGGGCTGCAGATGGCCAAGGTTTTCACCCTCGGGAGTGGCCTTCGAAGCTGCCAGGTCCAGCTGGCAGCTCTTTCGGCATCGATCAGCAGGCAGGCCTCAGGCACCACTGACAGCGCCCGGCAGTGTGGCCAGGTTGACAGCTCGCCGGGTTGCCACCGACCTGCCAGGGGGCGCCCACGACCGGCCATGTCTTCGCTGGCTCTCTCCTCTCTGGGATTGGCTTTTCTGGGATGGGCGATGCCGGTTTCGAACCAGCGACATCCTGCTTGTAAGGCAGGCGCTCTACCGCTGAGCTAATCGCCCCAGGTGTGCATTCTGGCCGTGTCACCCCCCATGCTGGCAACCATCCGGCGCCCGCACCTCGATGGCCAGTGGCCGCAGCCACGACCGCGCCATCTGTTGGCTATGCGTGCCCTTCGGGCTGCTGTGGTGGCCGTGGCTCGGTCTGGCCGGGGTGGTGAGCGGCTGCAGCAGCTTCCTGGTGGGGGGCTTGTGGCTGTCCCCCGACCTCGACACCGTCTCGCGGCCGCTGCGCCGCTGGGGGCCGCTGGCGGTGCTCTGGTATCCCTATCGCCGCTGCCTGCGGCACCGCTCGATCGCCTCCCACGGTCCGCTGCTGGGCACCGCCCTGCGCCTGGCCTACCTGGCGGTGTGGCTGCTGGTGCTCAGCCTGCTGCTGCAGCCCTTTGGCGCCCCCTCCCCGCGCACACTCGCCGCTGGACTGCAGACGTTGTGGAGCGTCCACGGCCCGCTGGTGCTGGTGGGCCTGGCCGGGCTGGAAGCCAGCAGCTGGCTGCATCTGCTCCAGGACGGCGACCCCGATGTGCGGCTGCCGCGCCGCTGGCGCCCCCGGCGCCGGCGCCCGCGCGGCGTCAGCGCCCGGTCCGTGAGACGGTGAGGGGCAAGGGCGCTGCGCCCCCCTCATGCCTCGCCATGCCAGCTGAATCCGATCCCAGCGCATCGCGTGAAGTCGCGGCTCTGATCGCCGTGGTGGAGCGCCTGCGCGATCCCGTGCAGGGCTGCCCCTGGGACCTGGAGCAGACCCACAGCTCCTTGATCCCCTACGTGCTGGAGGAGGCCCACGAGGTGGCCGACGCCATCCGCCACGGCGACGACGCCCACCTGCAGGAGGAACTGGGCGACCTGCTGCTGCAGGTGCTGCTGCATGCGCAGATCGCCAGCGAGACCGGGCGCTTCGATCTGGCCGCGATCGCTCGCGGCCTGCGCCACAAGCTGGTGCGCCGCCACCCCCATGTGTTCGCCGCCGCGGCTGAGGCCAACCGGGGCCTGGCCGGCGACAGTGCCGCCGTGCGCCGCAGCTGGGAGGCGATCAAGGGCGAGGAGCAGGAGCTCGAGCACCACCGGCAACAGGAGCAGGTCGCTGCCGCCAGCAGTGAGCCCAACACTGGTGAGCCGTTCACCGGCCAGCCCGGCTCGGCGCCGCTCAGTGCCCGCCTGGCCCGCAAGCTGCGTGGTCAGCCGGCGCTGGCCGGCGCCATGACCCTCTCGCGCAAGGCCGCCGCCGCCGGCTTCGAGTGGGAAAGCATGGCGGGCGTGTGGGCCAAGGTGGAAGAGGAACTGGCCGAGTTGCGCGAGGCGGTGGCCAGCGGCGATCGCGCCCATGCCGAATCGGAGCTGGGCGATGTGATCTTCACGCTGGTGAATGTGGCCCGCTGGTGCGGGCTCGATCCCGACGAGGGCCTGGCGGGCACCAACCGCCGCTTCCTCGACCGTTTCTCCCGCGTGGAAGCGGCCCTGGGCGGGGACCTCAGTGGCCAGAGCATCGAACGGCTGGAGGGGCTGTGGCAGCAGGCCAAGGCGCAGATCCGCGCCGCCCAGGACAGCTGAAGCCGCTGGCGTCTCAGTCGTCGCTGAGCCCCTGGCGGGAACGGCGCTGGCCCTTGATGGCGCTGCGCAGCCGCTTGGCCGTGAGCCGTCGCTCCACGGCCCCGCGGCCCGGCCGGGTGGGGCGACGGGGCGGCGGCGGTGGGGCGATCGCCTCCGCCAGCAGCCTCACCAGCCGGCGTTCGGCGGCCTGGCGGTTCAGCCACTGCGAGCGGTGTTCGGAGGCGGCAATCACCAGCACCCCATCCACCAGGCGCCCCTCCAGCCGGCGCAGGGCCCGCTGGCGCAGCACGGGCGTCAGCGCGCTCGACGCGGCCAGGGCGAACACCAGCTCCACCCGCGAATCGGTGGTGTTCACGCTCTGCCCCCCGGGGCCGCCCGAGCGCGAGAAGCGCCAGCTCAGTTCAGCGGCCGGAATCCGCACCGACGCTGTCACGGTCAGATCAGAAGCCATGGCCCCAGGCTGCCAGAACCCGGCAGGGGGCGCCGGGCGGGCAGGTGCGCCGCGACACCGCCACGGAACGCTTAGCTGGGAAGCAATGCTCCGCTGTGCGATGCCCGATCCCGTCGTCTTCGATCCCACGCCCAGTTCCGCCGGCCCCGGCTGGGTGGATGAGATCCACCAGGGCGTCCGCTACGGCCTGGAGGCCGAGGTGCTGGTGGAGCGCTCCAGTGCGTTTCAGCGCATCACCGTGATCGACAGCCGCACCTACGGCAAGGCCCTGCTGCTCGACGGCTGCTGGATGACGGCCGAGCGGCAGGAACGGCACTACCACGAACCGCTTGTGCACCCCGCCCTCTGCGCCGCTGAGCGGATCGAGCGGGTGCTGGTGATCGGTGGCGGCGATGGCGGCACGGCCCGCGAATGCCTGCGCCACCCGGGCGTGGTGCAGCTCGACATGGTCGAGATCGACGGGGAGGTGGTGGAGCTCTGCCGGCAGCATCTGCCTGGGTTGGGGGGCGGCGCCTGGAGCGACCCCCGCTTCCGGCTCACCATCGGCGACGGCATCGCCTGGGTGGCTGCTGCCGCCACTGCCAGCTACGACGTGGTGATCGTGGATGGCTCCGACCCGGCCGGCCCTGCCGAGGGTCTGTTCAACCGCGCCTTCTTCGAGCACTGCCGCCGCCTGCTGCGGCCCGGTGGCGTGTTCGCCACCCAGAGCGAATCGCCCGAGGCCTTCCGCGCCGTGCACGTGGCCACGGTGCGGCTGCTGCGGGAGGTGTTCGGCCATGCCGATCCTCTCTATGGCTGGGTGCCCATGTACCCCAGCGGCTGGTGGAGCTGGACCTTCGCTGCCACCGACGGGCCCCGCTACCGCCGGGCCCTGCCGGAGCGCGCCGCGTCCGTGGCCGAGGGCTGCTCGATCTGGAGCCCCCGCTGGCAGGCCGGTGCCTTCGAGGCGGTACCCGCCGCGATCGAACGGGAGCTGCAGGCATGAGCAACGCCTCTCCCATCGAGCTGTCCGCCGCCGACCCTTCCAGCGGCGAGCCTTCCGCTGCCGAGCTCTTCGCCACCGAGGGGGCGATCTTCATGGCGGCCCGGCGGGATCCGGCCGGCTGCCGCGTCGGCCTGTTCGGCGTGCCCTACGACGGCACCACCTCCTTCCGCCCCGGCACCCGCTTCGGGCCGGCGGCGATCCGGGAGGTGAGCAGCGGGCTGGAAGCCTATGACCCGCAGCTGGATCTGGATCTGGAGGATCTGGCCTTCGCCGATCTCGGCGCCGTGGACATTCCCTTCGGAGCGCCCGAGCCGGTGGTGGCGGCCGTGCGCCAGGCCACCGAGGCGGTGCTGGCGCACGGACTGCGCCCGCTGATGCTGGGCGGCGAGCATTCGATCAGCAGCGGCGCGGTGGCGGCGGTGGCCAGCCGCCATCCGGATCTGGTGATGGTGCAGCTCGATGCCCACGCCGATCTGCGTGACAGCTGGCTGGGCACGCGCCACAGCCATGCCTGCGCCATGCGCCGCTGTCTGGAGGTGCTTCCCAGCGGCGTGCTGCGCCAGATCGCCATCCGCAGCGGCACACGCGAGGAGTTCAGCGAGCTGCGCCGCACCGGCCGCCTGGTGGGCCGCGCCGGCGGTTGCGGCCTGGCACCGGAGCTGTTGCAAGCGGATCTGGCCGCGGCGCTGCAGCCGCTGCGCGGCCGGCCGCTTTATCTCACCGTCGACCTTGACTGGTTCGATCCGGCCGTGATGGCGGGCACCGGCACACCGGAACCGGGCGGCTTCCTCTGGGGCCACTTCGCCGCCCTGCTGGAGGAGCTGCGCCACCACGATCTGGTGGCGGCCGATGTGGTGGAACTGGCGCCGATGCTTGACCCCAGCGGCTGCAGCGCCGTGCTGGCCGCAAAGGTGACCCGCAGCCTGCTGCTGCTGCTGGGGCGCGAACGCCCCAGTGCGGGTCAGTAGCAATAGGAGCCGCTGGTGCGTTGCTCGCGCAATCGCTCGTGCTGCTGACCGATCAACACCACCGCCAGGGTGGGGTGGTTGTGGAGCAGGTTGAGGAAGCGCAGGCGACCGAGCCGCACCAGCTCCACCGGGGTGCGTGCCAGGGCCTCGTTGCGGAAGAAGCCACCCCGCCAGACGATGTCCTGGTAACTGAACAGTTCGCCGGGGCGGTAACAGAGCCGCTCGCCGCTGGGATCGATCAACTCAACGATCCCTTTGCGGACGGCGTAGATGGCACTGGCGGTGTCACCGCGTTTGAAAATCGAAGATCCGGTGGGGAGCGTGAGGATGTCTCCGTCCACCTGTCGGGCCATCAGGTCAACCGGGGTCGTGCTGGCAAGAGTGAGCAATCATCTACCTCCTGAAATCGGGGGAAAGAGCCACCCTGCCAGCAGCGGCGCAGGCCGTTGCTGGCAGGAGTGACAGCCCAAGATCGTAACGTCAACTCACACGCAATCAAGCTTGAAGCGGCCGGAATGTGCTCGGCTACACCGAAGCGGGGAGCAGGTCGGTGAGGGCCAGTTGGCGGATGGTCGGTGCCGCCCCGGGGTGTGGATGGCTGTAGGGAAGAATTTCTGACACGGGCAGCCGCGGGCTGCGTGCCGTCCAGTGGTGGCACCAGAGATCAGAGGCCAGCTCCTGATGGATCTCCAGGCGGCGCAGATGGCACCAGCCCATGGCCTCAGCGCTGGGGGGGCTGCAGTGACGACAGCTGCGGCAGGAGGAACGCTGGCCCATTGCTGGCCGATTTTTGGTTCCTCAAGGTAATGACTGCTGCAGCGCATTAACAGAGAAAGAACCGAACCAGCGGGAAGTCTTCGGATTTGCAGACGCGTCTCCATAGGATCGCGCCACTTCTTTCCCTGGCGAGGCGACAGCCCATGGCCGATCCCTCCGTGCCCGCCGCTCCCCTCAGGCACACGCCCCTGGCCGACGCCTGCCGCGGGGCCGGTGGGCGCATGGTGCCCTTCGCCGGCTGGGAGATGGCGGTGCAGTTCTCGGGGCTGGTGGCGGAGCACCAGGCCGTGCGCCAGCACTGTGGTGTCTTCGACATCTCCCACATGGGGGTGCTGACCCTGCGGGGGGACGGCGTCAAGGACGCCCTCCAGGCGCTGGTGCCCAGCGACCTGCACCGCATCGGCCCTGGCGAGGCCTGCTACACGGTGCTGCTCAATGCGGCCGGCGGCATCCGCGACGACCTGATCGTCTACGACTGCGGGCGCCAGCCCGGGCCGGAGGGCGACGCCGATGTGCTGGTGCTGGTGATCAACGCCGCCTGCGCCGAGGCAGACACCGCCTGGCTGCGTTCCCAGCTGGAACCACACGGGATCGTCGTGGCCGACCGCAAGGGGGAGGGGGTGCTGCTGGCCCTGCAGGGCCCGGAGGCCGAGGCCCGGCTGGCCGCCCTCAGCGGCGCCGATCTGACCGGCCTGCCCCGTTTCGGTCACCGCACGTTGCCGTTGGCGGGCAGTGCGGTGGGGGCAGCACATGGCGCCATGGCGTTCGTGGGCCGCACCGGCTACACCGGCGAAGACGGTTTCGAGCTGCTGCTGGCGGCCGGCCCCGGCCAGGCCCTGTGGCAGCAACTGCTGGCCGAAGGGGTGACCCCCTGCGGGCTCGGTGCCCGTGACACCCTGCGCCTGGAGGCGGCCATGCACCTCTACGGCAACGACATGGACGCCACCACCTCCCCCCTGGAGGCCTCGCTGGGCTGGCTGGTGCACCTGGAGATGCCGGCGACGTTCATCGGCCGCGATGTGCTCGAACGCCAGACCGCCACAGGGGTGAGCCGCCGCCTGGTGGGCCTGAAGCTGCAGGGCCGGGCGATCGCCCGCCATGGCTACCCGGTGCTGCGCGACGGCCAGGTGGTGGGCGAGGTCACCAGCGGCACCTGGTCGCCCACGCTTGCCGAAGCGATCGCCCTGGCCTATGTACCCGCCGACGCGGCCCGGCCCGGCACGGCGCTGACGGTGGAGATCCGCGGCCGCCAGGAGCCGGCGGTGGTGGTGCGACGTCCGTTCTACCGGCGTCCCTGAGCCGCCCGGGCCCTGGCGCGCGAGCCGCTGGGGGCCTGGCGCCTGAGGCCCTGTGGGAAACTCGCCCTTCCCCTCGATTTCCCCCATGCGCAGCCACGGATGCGGCGACCTGCGCAGCGATGCCACGGGCCAGGCCGTGTCGCTGTGCGGCTGGGTGGACCGGCGGCGTGATCACGGCGGTGTGATCTTCATCGATCTGCGCGACCGCAGCGGCACCGTGCAGATCACGGTGGATCCCGATCTTTCCCCCGCCGCGTTCGCCGTGGCCGAGCGGCTGCGCAACGAAACCGTGCTGAAGGTGTCGGGCACAGTGCGCGATCGTCCCGCCGACTCCCGCAACGAGCGGCTCGCCACCGGCGCCGTCGAGGTGCTGGCCAGCGCGATCGAGGTGCTCAACGAGGTGCGGGGCAATCTGCCCTTCCCGGTGTCGGTGCACGACGACACGCCGGTGCGGGAGGAACTGCGCCTGCGCCACCGCTATCTGGATCTGCGCCGCGAGCGCATGAACGGCAACCTGCGGCTGCGCGCCCAGACCATCCAGGCGGCCCGCCGCTTCCTCGAGGCCGAGGGCTTCATCGAGGTGGAAACGCCCGTGCTCACCCGCTCCACCCCCGAGGGTGCCCGTGACTACCTGGTGCCGAGCCGGGTGTGCGGCGGGGAGTGGTTCGCCCTGCCCCAGTCGCCCCAGCTGTTCAAGCAGCTGCTGATGGTGGGTGGCATCGAGCGCTACTACCAGGTGGCCCGCTGCTTCCGCGACGAAGACCTGCGCGCCGACCGCCAGCCGGAGTTCACCCAGCTGGACATGGAGATGAGCTTCATGGAGCAGGAGCAGATCCTGCAGCTCAACGAACGGCTGATCGCCACGATCTGGCGCGCCGTCAAGGGCATCGAGCTGCCCAGCCCCTTCCCCCGGCTCACCTGGCAGGAGGCGATGGACCGCTACGGCACCGACCGGCCCGACACCCGCTATGGCCTGGAGCTCACCAACGTGAGCGACATCGTGGCCACCAGCGGCTTCAAGGTGTTCTCCGGCGCCGTGGCCGCCGGTGGAGCGGTGAAATGCATCGCGATCCCCGGCGGCAACGACGCGATCAGCAACGTCCGCATCAAGCCCGGCGGCGACGTGTTCTCTGAAGCCACCACCGCCGGCGCCGGGGGCCTGGCCTTCATCCGCGTGCGGGAGGGGGGCGAGATCGACAGCATCGGCGCCATCAAGGACAACCTGAGTGCCGAGGGCAAGGCCGAGCTGCTGCGCCGCACCGGCGCCGAGCCTGGCACCCTGCTGCTGTTCGGTGCCGGCGACACCGCCACGGTGAACAAAGCGCTCGATCGGGTGCGCCAGTTCCTGGCCCGTGAGCTGGGTCTGGTGCCCGCCAGCGGCGCCGGCGGCGCCTGGAACTTCCTCTGGGTGGTGGATTTCCCGATGTTCGAGTTCAACGCCGAGGAGAACCGGCTTGAGGCTCTGCACCATCCCTTCTGCGCGCCCAATGCCACCGATCTCGGCGCCGATCCGGCCGGCTGGCCCACGGCCCTGCCCACCGCCCGCGCCCAGGCCTACGACCTGGTGCTCAACGGCCTGGAACTGGGGGGTGGTTCGCTGCGCATCCACGACGCCGCCCTGCAGAAACAGGTGCTGCAGACGATCGGCCTGCCGCTGGAAGAGGCCGAGCGGCAGTTCGGCTTCCTGATCGAAGCGCTCGACATGGGCGCCCCGCCCCACGGCGGCATCGCCTTCGGTCTCGATCGCATGGTGATGCTGCTGGCGGGTGAGGAGTCGATCCGCGACACGATCGCCTTCCCCAAGACGCAGCAGGCCCGTTGCCTGCTCACCCAGGCCCCGGCCGATGTGTCCATGAAGCAGCTGGACGAGCTGCATGTGGCCAGCACCTGGGTGGCGGAGGAGGGCTGAGCCCGCAGCGGCCGCCAATGTTTCCCACGGGCTGTGGCGTTGTTGCCGCAGGCCGTATCCCCACGGCTAGAACGAGGTTCCCACCTCTCCCCCGAACGCCCCCATGGCCGTCACCGCTCCTCCGATCGACATCGGCATTCCTGAGAGCCAGCGGCTGCAGATCGCCGCTGGCCTCGGCAACGTGCTGGCCGATTCCTACGTGCTCTACGCCAAGACCCACGGCTTCCACTGGAACGTCACCGGGCCGATGTTCAACACGCTCCATCTGATGTTCATGGACCAGTACACGGAGTTGTGGACGGCCCTCGACCTGATCGCCGAGCGGATCCGTGCCCTCGGTTGCCCGGCCCCCTACGGCGGCACTACCTATGCGGGCCTCTCCTCGATCCCCGAAACCGAAGGTGTGCCCGCCGCCCTCGCCATGGTGCGCGAGCTGGTGGAGGGCCACGAAGCGGTGGCTCGCACGATCCGCTCGGTGTTCACCGTGGCTGATGAGGCCAACGACCAACCCACCGCCGACCTGCTGACCCAGCGCCTGCAGATCCACGAGAAAACCGCGTGGATGCTGCGCAGCCTGCTGGAGGGCTGAGTCTCGCGGTGGTGGCGCAGGCCGTGTTGCCCGCGCAGCGGGCCTGGTGGCGGCGGCTTCAGTGCGGGCGGAGGACGCTCGATAGATTGATGTGTCCGCCAGTGCCTGCTCCACCCCCATGGCGAAGTTCGTGTTCGTGACCGGCGGGGTGGTGTCGAGCATCGGCAAGGGCATCGTGGCGGCCAGCCTCGGGCGACTGCTCAAATCCCGTGGCTACAGCGTTTCGATCCTCAAGCTCGACCCCTACCTGAACGTGGATCCGGGCACGATGAGCCCGTACCAGCACGGCGAAGTGTTCGTCACCCAGGACGGCGCTGAGACCGACCTTGACCTGGGCCACTACGAGCGCTTCACCGACACCGCCATGTCACGCCTCAACAGCGTGACCACCGGCTCCATCTACCAGGCGGTGATCAACAAGGAGCGCCGCGGCGACTACGAAGGCGGCACCGTCCAGGTGATTCCGCACATCACCCGGGAGATCCGCGAACGCATCCACCGGCTGGCCGCCGACAGCGGCGTGGATGTGGTGATCACAGAGATCGGCGGCACCGTGGGCGACATCGAATCGCTGCCCTTCCTGGAGGCCATCCGTGAGTTCCGCGGGGATGTGGGCCGCCACGACCTGGCCTACGTGCACGTCACCCTGCTGCCCTACATCGGCACCTCCGGCGAACTCAAGACCAAGCCCACCCAGCACTCGGTCAAGGAGTTGCGCTCGATCGGCATCCAGCCCGATCTGCTGGTGTGCCGCAGCGACCGGCCGATCACCGAGGAGCTCAAGGCCAAGATCGGCGGCTTCTGCGGTGTGTCCACCCACGCGGTGATCGAAGCCCTTGATGCCGACAGCATCTACGCGGTGCCGCTGGCGATGGAGCGCGAGGGGCTCTGCCGCGAAGTGCTCGATGTGCTCGGCCTCGACGACCACAGCAGCGACATGGCCCGCTGGGAGGAGCTGGTGCGCAAGCTGCGCAACCCCGGCCCGCCGGTGAAGGTGGCCCTGGTGGGCAAGTATGTGCAGCTCAACGATGCCTACCTCTCGGTGGTGGAGGCGCTGCGTCACGCCTGCCTGGAGCAGGACGCCTCCCTCGATCTGCACTGGGTGAGCGCCGAGCAGATCGAAACCGAAGGGGCCGATGCGCTGCTGCAGGGCATGGATGCGGTGGTGGTGCCCGGCGGCTTCGGTAACCGCGGCGTCGATGGCAAGGTGGCGGCGATCCGCTGGGCGCGGGAGCAGCGCGTGCCGTTCCTCGGGCTGTGCCTGGGCATGCAGTGCGCCGTGATCGAGTGGGCGCGCCACCTGGCGGGCCTGGAAGGGGCCACCAGCGCCGAGATCGATGCCGATGCAGCCCATCCCGTCATCCACCTGCTGCCCGAACAGCAGGACGTGGTCGACCTGGGCGGCACCATGCGCCTCGGCGTCTATCCATGCCGCCTGCAGCCCGGCACCATGGCCGAACGGCTCTATGGCGAAGCGGTGGTGTACGAGCGGCACCGCCACCGCTACGAGTTCAACAACGCCTACCGCAACCTGTTCCTCGACTCCAACTTCCGCATCAGCGGCACCTCGCCTGATGGCCGCCTCGTGGAGCTGATCGAGCTGGAAGGCCACCCGTTCTTCACCGCCTGCCAGTTCCACCCCGAGTTCCTCTCCCGGCCCGGCCGCCCCCATCCGCTCTTCCGTGGCCTCGTGGAAGCGGCCCAGTTGCGCCATGCCGCCGGCAGCGCCAGTGAGGCCGCGGCCAGCGAGGCGGCTCTTGCCGCCCTGGAGCGTTCCCAGCCCGACCCAGTTGCCGGTCTGCCCGTTTCCCCTTGAGTCTTTTCTCCTGAGCCTTTCCCGTTGAGCCTTGCCCTGCCCGTGGCCATGACTCCGCCGGCGTCCGCTGCCCTGCCGGTGGTGGAAACCTTCCACTCGATCCAGGGGGAAGGAAGCCACGCTGGTCGCAGTGCGTTCTTCCTGCGGCTGGCGGGCTGCACGGTGGGTTGTCCCTGGTGTGACACCAAGGGCTCCTGGCCGCAGCAGGCCCATCCGCTGCAGCCCCTGGCGGCGCTGGCGGCGGAGCTGACGGCGGCGGCGGCGGCCGGAGCGGCCTTTGTGGTGATCACCGGCGGAGAACCGCTGCACCACGACCTCACGGCCCTGTGCGCCCAGCTGCGCGGCGCCGTGGATCCGCCGCTGCCCCTGCACCTGGAAACCAGCGGTGTCGATCGCCTCAGCGGCCGTTTCGACTGGATCACCCTCTCGCCCAAACGCCACCGGCCGCCGCTGCAGGAGCTGCTCAGCTGCTGCGACGAGCTCAAGGTGGTGGTGCACGAGCCCGCCGACCTCGCCTTCGCCACCGCCATGGCCGCGGCGGCCCGGCAGGAGCGGCACACGGCTCCGCCCCAGCTGCTGCTGCAACCCGGTTGGCAGAGCAGCCAGGGGCGGGCGCTGGCCTTGGAGTTCGTGCGCGCCAGTCCCGACTGGCGGCTCAGCCTGCAGAGCCACAAGTGGCTGGGGGTGCGCTGAGCGGCGATCCCGCAAACTGTCCCCAGACCTGGACATGGGCGTGGAGAAACTGCAGAGCCTGCGCGGCATGGTGGATCTGCTGCCGGCGCAGCTGCCGGTCTGGCAGCACGTGGAGGCGGTGGCCCGCGATCACTTCCGCCGTGCCGGGCTGAGTGAGATCCGCACGCCGCTGCTGGAGGTCACCGAGCTGTTTGCCCGGGGCATCGGCGAGGCCACCGATGTGGTGGGCAAGGAGATGTACAGCTTCGAAGACCGGGGTCAGCGCCGCTGCACGCTGCGGCCGGAAGGCACCGCTTCGGTGGTGCGGGCGGTGCTGGAGCACGGCCTGCTCAGCCAGGGCCCGCAGCGGCTCTGGTACGGCGGCCCGATGTTCCGCTACGAACGGCCCCAGGCCGGGCGTCAGCGCCAGTTCCACCAGATCGGCCTGGAGTTTCTCGGTGCTACCGATCCCCGCAGCGATGCCGAAGCGATCGCGATCGCCTGGGATTTGCTCACCGCCCTGGGCGTCAGCGGCCTGGCGCTGGAGCTCAACTCCCTGGGCGATGCCAGCGACCGGGCGGCGTACCGGCAGGCGCTGGTGGGCTGGCTGGAGCAGCGGCGCGAGCAGCTCGACCCGGAGGCGTGCGAGCGCATCGCCACCAACCCGCTGCGCATCCTCGACAGCAAGAACCCGGCCACCCAGGCCGTCCTGGCGGACGCGCCGCTGCTGATCGACCACCTCAGCGCGGCGAGCCGCCAGCGCTTCGAGCAGGTGCGCGAGCTGCTCGATCGCCTCGCGATTCCTTACCAGCTCAACCCCCGCCTGGTGCGCGGGCTCGACTACTACGCCCACACGGCGTTCGAGATCACCAGCGATCAGCTGGGTGCCCAGGCCACCGTCTGTGGCGGCGGCCGCTACGACGGGCTGGTGGAGCAGCTGGGCGGGCCGGCCACAGCGGCGATCGGCTGGGCGATCGGCATGGAGCGGCTGGTCGTGCTGCTGGAGCGTGCCGGTGCGACCGGCGCCGCGGCGCCGGTGCCGGCGGTGTACGTGGTGAGCCGCGGGCCCCTGGCGGAAGCGATGGCGCTCGATCTCGCCACGCAGCTGCGGCGCCGGGGCCAGGCGGCGGAGCTGGATCTCTCCGGTGCCGCCTTCGCGCGGCAGCTCAAGCGCGCCGACCGCTCCGGCGCCCCCTGGGCGGTGGTGATCGGCGAAAGCGAAGCGGAACAGGGCCTGGTGCTGCTCAAGAATCTGCTGGGCGGCGGTGCCGAGCAGCGGCTCAGCCCGTCGGCCGTTCTTGCCCAGCTCGCCGGATCCGCCGGCTGACTGGATCAGCCGGTTCACCAGTGCCCGCCGGCCCGGATCACCCCGTCGACCTGAACACCAGAGCGACCGGATCAGCAAGTTGACTCCGCAACGGCAAGAGGCCCGGCCAGCGGGGATAATTTCCGGAACAGGATGAATGGATTCAGGGTGAGCCGTTGGACGTAGTGCATCCGCCCGAGGTTCGCTCCATCTGCTGCATCGGTGCCGGCTATGTCGGCGGGCCGACGATGGCGGTGATTGCCGATCGCTGCCCGCACCTCCAGGTCACCCTGGTGGACCTCAACGCCGCCAGGATCGCCGCCTGGAACGACCCGGATCTCGCCAACCTGCCGGTCTATGAGCCGGGACTGGCGGAGGTGGTGGGCCGCTGCCGCGGTCGCAATCTGCACTTCACCACCGAGGTGGATGACGCCATCGCCAGCGCCGACATGGTGTTCCTCTCGGTGAACACCCCCACCAAGACCCGCGGTCTGGGAGCGGGGCAGGCCTCCGACCTGCGCTGGATCGAAGCTTCGGCCCGCCAGGTGGCGGCGCAGGCCACGGGCCACACGATCGTGGTGGAGAAAAGCACCCTGCCGGTGCGCACGGCCGAAACGATCAAGCAGATCCTGATGGGATCCCAGAGCCTGGCCGGCGGTGCCAGTCCGGGCGGCGAGTCCGGCGTGGAGGCGAAAACCTTCTCGGTGCTCTCCAATCCGGAATTCCTGGCAGAGGGCACCGCCATTCGCGATCTTGAGCATCCCGACCGGGTGCTGATCGGTGGCGAAGACCCTGCGGCGATCGCCGCGCTGTCGGCCATCTATGGCCATTGGGTGGACCCGGAGCGCATCCTGCACACCAACCTGTGGAGCAGCGAGCTCTCCAAGCTCACCGCCAACGCCTTCCTGGCCCAGCGCATCTCTTCGATCAACGCCGTGGGTGCGCTGTGCGAGGCCACTGGCGCTGACATCACCGAAGTGGCGCGGGCAATCGGCAGCGACTCGCGCATCGGCATGAAGTTTCTCGCCGCGGGCCCCGGCTTCGGCGGCAGTTGCTTCCAGAAGGACATTCTCAACCTCGTCTACCTCTGCCGCCATTACGGCCTCGACGACGCTGCCAGCTACTGGGAGCAGGTGGTGGTTTTCAACAGCTGGCAGCAGCAGCGCATTGCCCGACTTGTGGTGAGCCGGCTGTTCGGCACCGTGAGCGGCAAGCGCCTGGCGGTGCTGGGTTTCGCCTTCAAGGCCGACACCAACGACACCCGCGAGTCACCGGCCATTGCGATCTGCCGTGGTCTGCTTGAGGAAGGGGCTCACCTGGTGATTCACGACCCCAAGGTGGCCACCACCCAGATCAGCGCCGATCTGGGCCGCCCACCCGATACCTGTGAGCGTGACTTTGTCGATGACGGCAAGTGGCAGCGGGCGGAAACCCCGCTGGAGGCCGTGACGGGCGCCGATGCGGTGATCGTGCTCACCGAATGGGGCGCTTACCGCACGCTTGACTGGCAGGCGATCGCCGCCGCAATGCGACGGCCGGCCTGGCTGTTCGACGTGCGTGACATCACCGACACCGCAGCGGCACGTCAGGCTGGTCTGCAAGTGTGGTCCGTGGGCAAGGGCTGAGTAGTGACGGCACCTGTGGCTTCAAGGCGCAACCTGGTGACCGGTGGCGCCGGCTTTCTCGGTTCCACCCTGGTGGACCGGTTGATGGAGGCTGGCGAGGAGGTGATCTGCCTCGACAACTACTTCACTGGCACCAAGGTCAACGTCGCCCGCTGGATCGGGCATCCCAGCTTCGAGCTGATTCGCCATGACGTGACCGAGCCGATCCTGCTGGAGGTTGACCGGATCTGGCACCTGGCTTGCCCCGCTTCGCCGCGGTACTACCAGGCCAACCCGATCAAGACCGCCAAGACGAGTTTTCTCGGCACCTACAACATGCTGGGTCTGGCCCGCCGGGTCGGAGCCCGCTTGCTGATGGCCAGCACCAGCGAGGTGTATGGCGATCCGGAAGTGCATCCACAGCCCGAGAGTTATCGCGGTTGCGTGAACACCACCGGCATCCGTTCCTGTTACGACGAAGGCAAGCGCATTGCCGAGGCGCTCTGCTTCGATTACCACCGAATGCATGGCACGGAGATTCGCGTGGCGCGCATCTTCAACACCTACGGACCGCGCATGTTTTCTGATGATGGCCGTGTGGTGAGTAACTTCGTGGTCCAGGCCTTGCGCGGTCAACCCCTTACCCTGTACGGCGACGGAAGCCAGACCCGCAGCTTCTGCTATGTCGATGATCTTGTGGAAGGATTGATTCGCTTAATGAACGCGAACCATAATGGACCGATCAACATCGGCAATCCAGGTGAATTCACCATCCGCCAGCTGGCTGATCTGGTGCGCGCTCGCATCAACCCATCGCTGCCCTTTGTCTATCTGCCGCTGCCGCAGGATGACCCGCTCCAACGCCAGCCGGTGATCGACCTGGCCCGTCGCGAACTGGGCTGGGAACCCAAGGTGTCCTTGGAAGAGGGGTTGGACCCCACGATCGCCTACTTTCGCCGCAGCCTGGGGCTCGATTCATGACCCTGCTTGTGACTGGAGGGGCTGGCTACATCGGCAGCCATACGGTGCGTGCCCTGCAGCAGGCGGGCCACCGGCCTGTGGTGCTCGACAACCTCGTGTATGGGCACCGTTCCATCGTGGAAGAAGTGCTGCGAGTGCCGCTGGTGCAGGGCCAGGTAGGTGATCGTGCCTTGATTGAGGCCTTGCTCAGCGGCCGCCATCCCGCCTGCGGCGGTGTGCCAGTGCGTGCTGTGCTGCATTTCGCCGCCTATGCCTATGTGGGCGAATCGGTTCTGGATCCTGCCAAGTATTACCGCAACAATCTCGGCGACACCCTCACCTTGCTCGAAGCGCTCGTGGAGCCGGTGCGCACCGGCCAAGGGCCCGCCATCCCGATCGTGTTCTCCTCCACCTGCGCAACGTATGGCAGCCCGGAGACGGTGCCGATCACGGAGGACACCCCCCAGCGGCCGATCAATTCCTATGGACGCAGCAAGTGGATGGTGGAGCAGATGCTGGCAGATTTCGCGGCCGCCTATGGGCTGCCCAGCGTGATCTTCCGCTATTTCAATGCGGCCGGCGCTGATCCGCACGGTGACCTCGGCGAAGACCACGACCCCGAAACCCACCTGATCCCGCTGGTGCTCGATGCGATTTCCGGCCGGCGCGAGAGCATCAAGATCTTCGGCACCGATTACCCCACCCCCGATGGCACCTGCCTGCGGGATTACATCCACGTCAGTGATCTGGCCGACGCCCATGTGCTGGGCCTTGAGCATCTTCTGGCCGGCGGGGCGCACCAGCCGGTTGAGCCGTTGATCTTCAACCTCGGCACGGGCACGGCCTTTTCGGTCCAGGAGGTGCTCACCGCGGCCCAGGAGGTCACGCAACGCCCGCTCACCGCCGTGGTGGCGCCGCGCCGGCCTGGAGATCCGCCGACCCTGGTGGCCAGCGCGCAGAAGGCCCGGCAGGTGCTCGGCTGGGAGCCCCGTTACCCGGATCTGCGCGAGATCATCGCCCACGCCTGGGCGTGGCACCAGCGCACCGGACCCACCCCCTGAACCATGGCGTCACCCGTGTTGCCTCCAGCTGGACCCATCCTCGTGACTGGCGCTGCCGGGTTCATTGGCGCGGCGCTCTGCGAGCGCCTGCTGGCCCGTGGCGAACGGGTGATCGGCCTCGACAACCTCAACAGCTACTACGACCCGGCCCTCAAGCAGGCACGGCTGGCCCGGCTTGAGCGCAGCGATGGCTTCCGTTTTCACCGCCTGGATCTGGAGAATGGGGAGGCCATGGCGGCGCTGTTCGCGGCCGAGCGCCCCGCACGGGTGGTGCATCTGGCCGCCCAGGCGGGGGTGCGCTACTCGCTGGAGAACCCCGCCGCCTACATCCAGAGCAACCTGGTGGGGTTCGGCCACATCCTGGAGGGGTGCCGCCATCACGGCGCCGGCCACCTTGTGTATGCCTCCAGCAGCTCCGTGTATGGCGGCAACCGCCGCATGCCCTTCTGCGAGCAGGACGCGGTCAACCATCCGGTGAGCCTGTACGCGGCCACCAAGAAGGCCAACGAGCTCATGGCGCACACCTACAGCCACCTCTATGGGCTGCCCGCCACCGGTCTGCGCTTTTTCACCGTCTATGGCCCCTGGGGCCGGCCGGACATGGCCCCGATGCTGTTCGCCCGCGCCATCCTGGCCGGCGAGCCGATCCGGGTGTTCAACCACGGCCGCATGCAGCGGGATTTCACCTACATCGACGACATCGTTGAGGGGGTGGTGCGCTGCCTCGATAAACCGGCCACCGCCGATCCGCTCTTCGACCCACTGGCCCCCAATCCCGCCACCGCGGCGGTGCCCCACCGGGTGTTCAACATCGGCAACAGCCAGCCCACGCCTCTGCTCGAGTTCATCGGGGTGATGGAGGCGGCACTCGGCACCCCGGCGATCCAGAGCCTGGAGCCGATGCAGCCTGGAGACGTGGAGGCCACCGCTGCCGACACCGCCGCCCTCGAGGCTTGGGTGGGCTTTGCGCCCCA
Organism: Marcopretia estuarina LEGE 06307; assembly: GCF_056633115.1. Classification (NCBI taxonomy): domain Bacteria; kingdom Bacillati; phylum Cyanobacteriota; class Cyanophyceae; order Synechococcales; family Prochlorococcaceae; genus Marcopretia; species Marcopretia estuarina. The sequence continues at coordinate 327,817 of NZ_JBSJOY010000002.1, forward strand.
CACCCCGATCACAGAGGGTGTGGCCCGCTTCGCCCACTGGTACCGCAGCTACTACCAGGCCTGAGCAGAACAAAAAAAGCGGGCCCTCGGGCCCGCGAAGCTTGAAGCCGAGCAGGGGGAATCAGGCCGAACCCACACCCACATAGGAGCCGTAGAAGAACAGGCCGACCACGAAGATCACGGCGATACCGCCGGCGGTGGCCACCAACCAGAGGGGAAGAACCCCTTCGGTCCAGCGGCTCTTCCAGGCCACGGCCGGTCGGCCGTCAGGCAGGCGATCGGGAATGCGACCGTCAGGTAGTGCGGATTTCTTGCCGCTCATGGCTGAATCTCCCGATCAGTTGAAGAAGTAGCTGGTGAACAGAACGCCGATGACGAACACAAACAGCAGGCCCAGATAAAGGCTGGTGCGGTTGAGTTCGACCGGCAGATTGTTCGGGTTGGGATTGCGCTGCATGGCGGAAATCAGCGGCGGACGAATTGCATGGCCGCCAGGGCTCCCAGGAAGAAAACCGTGGGGATGCCCAGCGCATGAACCGACAACCACCGCACCGTGAAGATGGGGTAGTTGCGTGGCGTGGTGGAGACAGAAGACTGGGTCATGGCGTTACTTGAGGCGCAGGTCAAGCTGGCTCTTGCCCTCGTAACGCTGGCTCACCACCGGTGCCTTGGCTTCCTGGGGTTGGAAGTAGGCATCGGGGCGAGGCGTTCCGAAGGCGTCGTACGCCAAGCCAGTGGAGACGAAGAGGAATCCGGCCAGGAAGATCGCCGGCAAGGTGACGGCGTGGATGACCCAGTAGCGGATGCTCGTAATGATCTCGAAGAACGGGCGTTCCCCGGTGGAGCCGGCAGCCATAGCAGCGGGCAAATCAGCTACGGAATCTTAAGGGTCGGGCTGTGACCGGCGAGAGGCGGAGCGGCGGTTGGTTACACAGGGATGCAGTTGGGCCGGCTGGCCCTAGCCCACCCAGCGCAGCAGGTTGCCCCGTTCGCCCAGCACGAAGCCCTTGCCGTCGCTGGTGAAGCTGATCCGGGTGAAGTTCGTGGGCTGGACGGCGCCCACCGGATCGCGCTCCCAGTGGCTGCCGCCGTCGTGGCTTACCAGCAGGGTGCCGCTGCCGCCGCCGGTCCACACGTCACCATTCGGCCTCCAGGCCATGTCGAGGTAGCCGAAGCCGTTGGTGATCGGGATCACCGGCTTGCTCCAGGCCTCCGGATCGGTGGCATCGTCGTTGAAGCGCAGCTGGGCGCCCCGGGTGACCATCCAGAGGTGGCCGTCGGGTTGGAAGCCCATGCTCTGAAGGCGCTGGCTGCTCACCCGCTGGTGGGGCTGCCAGACCGCCTGGCCCGGCTCCCAGGTGGCGAAGAAGTTGCCGAGGCTGGACACGCTCACGTAGCGGCCGTCGGAGGAGCGGCGCAGGTCGCGCACGGCGCCGGCCGCATCGCTCACTTCCGCCTGCCAGGTGACGCCCGCATCGCCGGTGCTGTAGATCGCCCCCACGGTGGTGGCCAGCTCCGCACTGCCCCGACCGGTGGCGGTGACGGTATAGGGATCGCCAGGCAGCTTGGTGTCGAGCAGCAGGCGTTCCCAGCTCCTGCCGGCATCAGCGGTATGCAACAGCAGGCCCGGTTGGCCCACGATCCAGCCCTCTGCTCCGCTGAAGTCGATGCTGATCAGACGGAAGTTCTCCCCATCGGGCAGATCAAGGGAGCGCTCCTCCCAGCTGGCCCCGCCGTTGTCGGTTTCGAGGATCAGCCGGTTGCTGCCCACCAGGAAGCCGTGCTTGGCATCGGTGAAGGCCACATCGAGAGGGTTGGCGCTGGTGGACAGCGCCACGGGCTGCCAGGGGCTGGTGGCGGCCACGGGCAGGCCGGTGGTGACGCAGCCGCCGAGGCCGAAGCTGAGGCCGAGCGTGATCAGCACGGCCAGCAGGGGAGAGAACAGGCGCTTCACGGGGGTCAACGCAGGGAATAGAGGGACAGGAAGAAGGCGAAGGCCAGGGCGAAGCCGCCGAAGATGAGCACGTTTTTCTGGCCGGGGGTGAGGGTGTTCACCCCGAAGCCGTAGCTGAGGTTCTCCTCGAAGCCGCTCGGCTTGTTGCGGGGGCCGATGTCCTTGAAGGCCCCCACCCGGCTGCGGCAGACCGGACAGCGGAAGCCCACCGGATCAAGGCTGCTGAAGGGCGTGCCGGCGGGAATCGCCAGCTTGCGCACCCCCTCGCCCGGGTCGTAGACGAAGCCGCAGCTGCGGCACTCGAACCGGTGGGTGTCGGGATCGGTGCCGGCGCTCTCGGGCGCCGCCTCGCCCACCGGCTGGTCGCCGGCTGGCGGCGTGTCCTGCGCAGCTGCTGGTCCAACGTCCTGATCTGGTCGAACGTCCTGATCAGTGTCCTGGCCATTGACCATGGCGTTGGGCCCCGCTGCCGTGAAAGGAAACTCTATCCAGGCCCTTGTCGCAGCAGCACCTTTGGCGGCAGCGACCGTTTGACGGGCGCGGATGCCAGACTCTGCGCCGGGTTCAGCCTCGCGATGTTCGTCTTACCTGGCTACGACGCCTTCCTGGGCTTTCTGCTGATCTCAGCAGCGGTTCCGGTCCTGGCCCTGGTCACCAACAAACTGGTGTCGCCGAAATCGCGTGACGGCGAACGCCGACTCACCTATGAATCCGGCATGGAGCCGATCGGCGGTGCCTGGATTCAGTTCAACATCCGTTATTACATGTTCGCGTTGGTCTTCGTGATCTTCGACGTGGAAACGGTGTTTCTGTACCCCTGGGCCGTGGCGTTCAGCCGGCTCGGCCTGCTCGCCTTCATCGAGGCCCTGATCTTCATCACCATCCTGGTGGTTGCCCTCGCCTACGCCTGGCGCAAGGGCGCCCTCGAGTGGAGCTGACGCCCTTTCCACCATGACCCTCACTCCCACCTCCGCCTCCAGCACCCCTTCGATCGACGCCCTGCGCGATCTGCGGGCGTCCAGTTGCAACCCGGTCGGTGCTCCGCAGATCACCTCGGATCTTTCCGAGAACGTGATCCTCACCAGCCTCGACGACCTGCACAACTGGGCACGGCTCAGCAGCCTCTGGCCCCTGCTCTACGGCACGGCCTGCTGCTTCATCGAGTTCGCGGCACTGCTCGGCTCCCGCTTCGACTTCGACCGCTTCGGTCTGGTGCCCCGCTCCAGCCCCCGCCAGGCTGATCTGCTGATCACGGCCGGCACCGTGACCATGAAGATGGCCCCGGCCTTGGTGCGGCTCTATGAGCAGATGCCCGAGCCCAAGTACGTGATCGCCATGGGCGCCTGCACGATCACCGGCGGCATGTTCAGCGCCGACTCCACCACGGCAGTGCGCGGCGTCGACAAGCTGATTCCGGTGGACCTCTACATCCCCGGCTGCCCGCCCCGGCCCGAGGCGATCTTCGATGCCGTGATCAAGCTGCGCAAGAAGGTGGGCAACGAAGCTCTGGCCGAGCGGGGCAACAACCTCCCCACCCACCGCTACCTCACCATCGGCCACGCCATGAAAGCGGTGGCCCCGATCGTCACCGGGGCCTATCTCAAGGCCGAAACCCAGGTGGCCGCTCTCGCCGATCCCACCGCTCTCCCCCTCGACACCTCCACTCCATCCGAGGCTGTTGCGGCCGAACCGATCCCCACAGCCAGCGCCTCCAGCGATGCCTGATCCCACCCCCGCCCTCGAGGGCGCCCCATCCGGCGCCAGCGACTCCGCCACCACCCTCGCCGCACCGGTGATCGGCCCGGTGAGCCAGTGGCTCAGCCAGCAGGGCTTCGACCACCAGCCGCTGGAGTCTGATCACTGCGGCATTGAAATGCTGGCCGTGGAGCCCCTGTTCCTGCCGGCGGTGGCCGCGGCGCTCAAGGCCTATGGCTTCGATTACCTCCAGTGCCAGGGCGGCTATGACGAAGGTCCGGGCGCCCGGCTGGTGAGCTTCTATCACCTGGTGAAACTCGGCGCTGGCGCCGATCCCTGCCCCGCCCCTGACAGCAAGCCGCAGGAAGTGCGGGTCAAGGTGTTCCTCGCCCGCGACGGCGACCTCACCATTCCCAGCCTCTACCGCCTCTTCCGCGGTGCCGACTGGCAGGAGCGCGAAACCTACGACATGTACGGCATCGTGTTCGAAGGCCATCCCCATCCCAAGCGGCTGCTGATGCCCGAAGACTGGAAGGGCTTCCCGCTGCGCAAGGACTACGTGCAGCCGGACTTCTACGAGATGCAGGACGCTTACTGAATCCGGCAGGCCCGCTTTCAGACTGTTTCCAGCACCGGTCGGCCGCCTTTGTGCCGGCGGTAGAAGCGCATCACCGCCAGGGCGAGGCTGCGTGGGTCATGGCGCAGGGTGCCGGTGGGACGGGCCCCCTGCAGCGCCGTGACCATCACCTCGTAACCCTTGGCGCGCAGGCTGCGCACATCACACTGCACGGGCTCGGCGCCGCGGGCGCGGTAGTGATCCACTAGGGCCACATCGTGGATCGGTTCCTGGGCCAGCACGGCGGTGAACAGGCGCCGGGTCACCCCCAGGCTGGCCAGCTGGGCCTCGATCGCCCGCACGTGGCCCTCCACATCCAGCCGGTCGGTTTCGCCGGGCTGGGTCATCAGGTTGCAGATGTAGAGGCGTGGCGCCTTGCTGCGGCTGATCGCCTGCACCAGCTCCGGCACCAGCAGATTCGGCAGCAGCGAGGTGTAGAGGCTGCCGGGCCCAAGCACGATCAGCTCAGCGTTGGCGATCGCCTCCAGGGCGCGCGGCAGCGCAGGTGGCCGCTCGGGGGTGCAGCCCAGCCGCACGATCGGGCTGGGGGAATGGCCGATGCGGGATTCTCCCTCGATGCGGTCGCCGTTCTCGAGCTCCGCCCAGAGGCGCACATCGGCGTTGGTGGCCGGCACCACCTGGCCCTGCACCGCCAGCACGCGGCTGCTGGCGGTGATCGCCGATTCGAGGCTGCCGGTGATGGCCGTGAGCGCCGTGAGGAAGAGGTTGCCGAAGCTGTGCCCCTCCAGCCCACTGCCCGATCGGAAGCGGTACTGGAACAGACGGGTCAGCAGTGGTTCCTCGCGGGCCAGGGCCGCCAGGCAGTTGCGGATGTCGCCGGGGGGTTGCACTCCGAACTCACGGCGCAGCACCCCGCTGCTGCCGCCGTCATCGGCCACCGTGACGATCGCGGTGATGTTGCTGCTGTAGCGCTTCAGGCCGCTCAGCAGGGTGGCCAGGCCCGTGCCACCGCCGATCGCCACCACGTTGGGGCCGCGGTTCAGCCGGCGCTGGGCCAGCAGCGCCTCCACCAGCAAGGTGTCTTTTTCAGGGGCGAGCGCCTGCTGGATCGAGCCGAAGCTGCGGCTCTGGCCCCACACCACCAAGGCGGCGCCACCCAGCAGCACGAGCGGGCCGGTCACGCCGCGCGGCAGCACCCGCGTCATGTTCGAGAGCACCCAGTTGAGCGACTCCAGTGACCAGTAGATCGGCTTGAGATCGGCCAGGATCGCGGCTCCCAGCAGGGCCAGCAGCAGGCCCAGGCCGGAGGTAAGCATCCAGCGCTTCACCACCAGCCCCGGCTGCAGCCAGCGCACCGCCCGCCGCGAGCGGCTCATCAGGTCTTTCTGGCGCAGATCCCCGCGACCCATCCAGCCAGGGCGCCGGGCTGACCGTGTGCTGAGGCGTCGTGGCGGGAGAGGGCGCTGGGAAGTCAAGCCGAAGGGGCGTTACGCCACAGCACGGAGCTGTAGGAACTGTAAGGATGAAAGGTGTCGGCGAACCAGAACCCAGCGAGGCTCCTCCTCACGCCTGCAGGCCCTCACCACCGTCGTCCGTGTCGTCAACCCTTTCGTCCAACACCACTGGCCTTCTGCCGTCGGCTGTGCCGGTGGTGGAACTTCACGACATTTCCATGCGCTGGGGTTCGCGCACCGTGCTGGAGGGCATCCACCTCACCCTGCTGGAGGGGGAACGGCTGGCGGTGGTGGGGCCTTCAGGCACCGGCAAATCCACCGTGCTGCGCATTCTGGCGGGCCTGTTGTTGCCCACCAGCGGAACCTTCCGCCTGCATGGCGTTCCACAGCGATACCTGCGCCTGGATCAGCGCCGCCCCGCTGATGTGCGCCTGGTCTTCCAGAACCCTGCCTTGCTGGCCTCGCTCACGGTGGCGGAGAACGTGGGCTTTCTGCTCTACCGCCACAGCAAATTGCCGGAGCCAGAAATCCGTCAGCGGGTGCAGCGGGCACTGGAGGCGGTGGGCCTCTACGGCATCGAAGACCAGCTGCCGGGTGAACTCAGCGGCGGCATGCAGAAACGAGTGAGCTTTGCGCGCGCCCTGATCGATGATCCCAGCAAGGCCTCCGGCCAGCATCCCTTGCTCCTGTTTGATGAGCCCACCGCGGGGCTGGATCCGGTGGCCTGCACCCGCATCGAGGATTTGATCGTGAAGGCGAATCAGGTGGCGGCCGGTTGTTCGGTGGTGGTGAGCCACGTGATGAGCACGATCGTGCGCTCGGCCCAGCGGGTGGCCATGCTCTACGACGGGCAGATCCAATGGTGCGGATCCACCGAAGACTTCGGCCGCACCGACAATCCTTATGTCGTGCAGTTCCGTACCGGTAGCCTGAACGGCCCGATGCAGCCGGCGGAGCTTTGACACCCTATGCGTCGTAGCGTCCGCGAGGCCTTGGTGGGTTTCACCCTGCTGGGAGCTGTGATCGGTGGGCTCAGCCTTTGGTTCTGGCTGCGGGGTGTTTCGCTGGGCCGCAGCAATTGGACGCTGACGGTGCGTTTCGCCGATGCCGCCGGCCTGGCCGACCGCTCCGCGGTTGTGTTCCGTGGGGTGCAGGTGGGCAATGTGAGGCGGATCTCGCCCACCTCATCGGCCGTGGTAGCCGAACTGGAGATCACTGATCCAAGTCTGCAGCTGGCGCGGCCGGTGGTGGCCCAGGTGCAGTCGGCCTCGCTGCTGGGCGGTGACGCCCAGGTGGCGTTGATCAGCTCCGGGCCGCCGCTGCCCGCCTCGGCTCCGCGGCCAGGCGACAAGGTCTGCAACAACACCCGCATGGTCTGCAACGGCTCCTCGCTCGAAGGGGTCAGCTCCGCCAGCTTGAGCAGCGTCACCGAGTTGATGCAGAGCCTGCTGCTCGAGGCCGAAAAGCAGAACCTGGTGCCCGAGATCGCCAGCACTACCAAGAGCTTTGATGCCACCTCCAAGGAGGCGACCCGCTTCCTCAAAGAATCCCAGAAGATCGCCGTTCAATTGGACGTGCTGATCCGCCAGCTCAACGTGGTGGCCGGTAAGGCCGACCCCATGCTTGCGTCGCTCACCACGGCCAGCGCCGATGCCGCGGCCGCCAGCCGCCACGTGCGCAACCTCACGGCCGCCCTCGACAACCCCCGCACTCTGGCCGAGCTCAAGGCCACGGTGAGCAACGCCGAGAGGCTCACAGCACGGATCGATGCGGTGGGCGGCGATGTGAGCAAGCTCACCGGTGACCCCCGCTTCATGGATGGGGTACGCAGTCTGGCCATCGGCCTGGGCCAGTTGTTCGATGAGCTTTATCCCGCCCAGACGGGCCTGGCCAAAGACAAAGCAGCCAAGGACAAGCCAGAGAAGGTCAGCACGGAGAAGCCAGGCAGCGGCTCGATCGGTGGTGCCAGGCAGGGTGCCGCGGGTGGCACCCGGCTACCGGCAGAGGCTCCCCGCCGGCTCGATCCCTGAGCCGTTGGCCTTCAGCCGTTGCTGGCGAGCAGCGGCGCCGCCCCGCACTCAGGGGGCGTTCAGTGCCTCCAGGGCGATGGCCGCAATCGCCTGGTCGCTGGCCTTGGGCAGTTGCACGTAGCGGCCGCCGGCCGCCTCCGCCAGCTCCTTGCCCATGCCGCTGCCGATGAACTTGCGCTCGGTGTCGATCACCAGCAGCTTGATGCCGAGGGCGCGGTAGCGGGACGCCACCCCCTTCACCTCCTCGCGCAGGTCCACCGGCTCCTCCCCTTCCAGCTGGGGCTGACCCAGGGAGCGGCTCAGCGGTACGTTGCCGCGGCCGTCGGTGATCGCCACCACCACCACCTGGCCCAGATCGCCCTTGGACAGTGCATTGGCGCCCACCCGCGCCGCCTGGGACAGGCCATGGGCGAGCGGTGAGCCGCCGCCGCAGGGCATCTGCTCCAGCCGACGGCGTGCGGCGGTGATGGAGCGGGTGGGCGGCAGCAGCACCTCCGCCTGCTCGCCACGGAATGGGATCAGAGCCACTTCGTCGCGGTTTTCGTAGGCCTCGGTGAGCAGCCGGATCACGGCGCCCTTGGCGCTCTGCATGCGGTTGAGCGCCATCGAGCCGCTGGCGTCCACCAGAAAAATCACCAGGGCGCCCGCCTTGCGCTGCAGTTGCTTGGCGCGCAGGTCGCCGTCTTCGACGATCACGCGGCGGTGCGGTTCCCGCTCACGGCGGCTCTTCTGATGCGGTGCCGCCGCCCGCAGGGTGGCATCCACGGCAATACGTCGCACGGGCCCGCGCGGCAGCATCGGCTTCACGTAGCGGCCGCGCGACTCGCTCTGCACCAGGGAGCGCTTGCCGCTGCCGCCCCCACGGGAGCGGGCGGCGGCGAACAGCAGCAGGTCGGGGTCGATGGCGGTGGCCTCCGGATCGAGCAGGAATTCCTCCGGAATCGACGGCGGCGCCTGGTCGTCGGGGCTGTCGTCGTCGTCTTCGGGCGGGTCCTCTTCCGGGGCGTCGTCGTCGCTGGCCTCGGGGGGTTCAGGCGGTTCCGGCTCCTGGGGCTGCTGCTCCGCCTGGGGCGGCGGCGGCGGCTCCAGCGGCTGGTCGGGATCGGGCGGCGGCAGCTGCAGGGCCCGCGGGGCGATCACCAGACGCACCGCCACCTGCAGGTCGTCGGCCTCCACCCGGTCGCGGCCGCTCAGCGCCGCATGGGCCCGGGCGACCCGCACCGCGTACAACTCGGCCCGGTGCCCCTCCACACCGCCACGGATCGCCTCGGTGACCAGATAGCGGACCTGCTCGCGCTCGATCACCACATCCTTCAACCACTGGCGGGCCAGCAGCAGCTGGGTGGCCAGGGCGTCGGTCTCCTCCTGCCAGCGGGAGCGGAACGCCTCGCTGGATTCGCCGTGGTCGAGGGCTGAGCGGGTGATCGTCACCCGTTCCTCCGTGCTCACCAGCTGATTGGCCGACAGGGCGATGGCGAAGCGGTCGAGCAGGTGATCGCGCACCGCCCCCTCCTCGGGGTTGTAGGTGGCGATCAGCAGGGTGCGGCAGGGGTGCACAAGGCTCAACCCCTCGCGCTCGATCCGGTTGATGCCGGAGCCCACCGCCGCCAGCAGCAGGTTGGTGATGCCGTCATCGAGCAGGTTCAGTTCGTCGATGTAAAGCACGCCGCGGTGGGCCTCCGCCAGCAGCCCCGGCTGGAACACCGGCGTGCCACTGCTCAGGGAGGCGGCCACGTCCACCGCCCCCAGCAGCCGGTCTTCGGTGACGCCGAGGGGGACCTGCACGAAGGGGGCGGGAATCACCCGGGTGGGAAGCAGGGTGGTGGGATCGGCGCCGCTGGGATCGCCCCCGCGCGCTGTAATGCGCTGATGGATAGCGGTATCCCAGTCGTCGGGCCGCTGGGGATCCACGTTGCGGCTGCTCACCCCCTCGCCCAGATCGAGCACGTCGATCGGCGGCAGGAGCGCATGCAGCCCGCGGGCCAGGACCGACTTGCCGGTGCCGCGGCCCCCGGCGATCACCACCCCACCGAGCCCCGGGTCCACCGCCGCCAGCAGCAGGGCCAGCTTCAAAGTGCCATGCCCGGTGATCGCGGCGAGCGGAAAGGCGCGTGCGGCGGCGCCGGCGGCGGCCGGAGTGGCAGCGGACCCGCTGACGACCATGGGGCAGAGGCTGGAGAAGGGGGTTCAGTCTCGCTGACGGTGCTGCGCCACCCATGGCTGCGGCTGGGGGTGCTGGGGCGAACAGCCTTGTGGCCGGCAGAACCTACACTTTTGCAACGAGGCCGGGCGATGTTTCCGCACGCCTGGCATTTCTTTCTGCTATCGCTGCGGCCCCGTCATGGTGTTGTTTTCCCGGGTCGATCGTCCTGGCCGCACCAGTGAATCCAAGGCGTCGCGCCGGAACGCCGCCGAGGCGGGCGCCGCTGCGGCGCGCGGTTTCGGTGGTGGCACCGGCGCTGGTGCCAGCGCCAAGGCTTCCCGCAGCAGCAACAAGCGGCGCAAGGGGCTCAGCCGCGCCGACTGGGGCCCGCTCGGCAAGCACCCGGATGTGGACGCGATCGTGGCCCGCCAGCGTCTGCATCTGCCCCTGTCCGGCCGCCTCAGCGTGGAGGAGGTGAACCGGGCCTGGAAGCTGGCTGCAGCCGAGCACCACCCCGATCGCGGCGGCGCCCACGACACCATGCAGCTGGTGAACGGCGCCCGGGATCTGCTGCTCGGCCGCGACGGCGACACTCCGCTGGAGCGGCCGGAGGAGCGCCGCCGCTCGGACTTCTACTGATCCCCCGCGTGCCGTGCGGCCCGTTCGAGCGCACGCTCGCGATCGCGCTCGGGGCCAATCTCGACGACCCCGGCGCCACCCTGGCGGCGGTGCGACCCCTGCTGGCCGCCGAACTGGTGGCCTGGGCCGGTACCTCCCCGCTGGGGGCGCCGGAGGCCGGGCTGCAACTGCTCTGGTCGCCGCTCTTTCGCACTGCGCCGGTGGGGGGACCGCCTGGTCAGCCGCCCTATCTCAATGCTGTGCTGCTGGTTCACCACAGCCCTCTGCCCGCCACAGCGCCCGCCGCTCACGCGACCTGGCCCGCTGCCGAGGAGCTGTTGCGGCGGTTGCAGCGTCTGGAAGCCGCCTTCGGCCGTGAGCGCTCGGTGCACTGGGGGCCGCGCACCCTCGACCTCGACCTGCTCTGGTGCGGCCGCCAGGTCTGCTGCACCGCCACGCTCACCTTGCCCCACCCGCGCCTACGCGAGCGGGCCTTCGTGCTGGCCCCGCTGGCGGCCCTCGATCCGCTGCTGATCCCGCCTGGCGGGGCGGTCACGGCGGCGGAGCTGCTGGCTGCTGCCCTGCTCTGTGGCGCCGAGCCCCCGCCGCTGGCGCTGGCGGGGGTACCGGGCTGGCCCGACACCGCGCCCGTGGCGGCAGACGGTCACACTGGAAGCCCGAAGCGCGCCGTGCATGGCCCCCTTGCCGCCCCCTGAGCCCTCCACTCATCTGGCCACGGTGGGGGCTCTCGATGCCCGCAAGATCCGCTTTGAGCTCAACCGCGTGGTGCTGCCCAAAGGCGTGGAAGGCACCTACGGGATCATCCGCCACCCTGGCGCGTCCCTGGCGGTGCCCGTGCTTGACGACGGCCGGGTGGTGATCCTGCGCCAGTACCGCTTCGCGGTGGAACGGCGCATCCTTGAATTCCCCGCCGGCACTCTGGAAGATGGCGAGGACCCGTTGGCTTCGATGCAGCGGGAACTGGCGGAGGAAGCGGGCTACAGCGCCAGCCGCTGGGATTCGCTGGGCCTGATGTTGCCCTGCCCCGGCTATTCCGATGAGGTGATCCACCTGTTCCTGGCCCGCGCCCTCACGCTCCTGCAGCAGCAGCCCGCTGGCGATGACGACGAAGACATGGAGGTGCTGCTGATGGAGCCGCAGGCCCTCGATGCGGCCCTGGCCAGCGGCGATGAGGCCCTGGATGGCAAGAGCGTGACCGCCTGGTTCCGCGCCCGTCAGCTGCTGGGTTGCTGAAGCGGTGCAGGAACGGTTGCGATGACCCCGCCCCGCTGGCTCTTCTGGCACCGCCGTGACCTGCGGCTGGCCGACAATCTCGGCCTGGCGGCCGCCGCTCGCGCCACGCCCGCCGTGACCGGCGTGTTCGTGCTCGATCCGGCCCTGCTGGAGGCGAGCGACCTGGCCCCGGCGCGGCTGTGGTTTCTGCTGGCAAGCCTGCGGGAGCTGGAGCAGCGCTGGCGTGAGGCCGGCAGCCAGCTGCTGCTGCTTCGGGGGGATCCAGCCGAGCTGCTGCCCCAGCTGGCGCTAGCGATCGGCGCGGCGGTGGTCGCCTGGAACCGCGATGTGGAACCCTTCGGCCGCGAGCGCGACCGCCGCGTCGCCGCCGCGCTGCAGCAGGACGGGCTGAAGGTGCTGGCGGGCTGGGATCAGCTGCTGGTTCCCCCCGACAGCCTCTTCACCGGCGGTGGCGCTCCCTATCGGGTGTACGGGCCGTTCTTCCGTGCCTGGCGGCGCCGGCTGGAGCCGGCCGGGCCGACGGCCGCCGGTGCTGGCGGGCTGGAGCTGGCGCCGGTAGCGGCTCCCAGCGGCCTGCTGGCTCTTGATCCCACCGCCCTGCCCGCCCGCGGCCAGGCCCTCTGGGCGCACCTGCCGCTCCTGGACGCCGTGCCTGCGACCGGCGACAGCGCCGCTGCCCTTGGCCATGCCGGCTTCGCCGGCGCCGATCTCTGCCCCTGCCGCCCGGGAGAAGCCGCTGCCGCCGATCAGCTGGCCCTTTTCGCCGATGGCGCCCTGCTGCGGTACGAACCCGGCCGCAACCTGCCAGGCGAAGCGGGCACCTCCTGCCTGAGTGCGGCCCTCAAGTTCGGCACGCTCAGCCCGCGGCAGGCCTGGGCGGCGGCCCAGCAGCAGCGGCCCCGCGCCCGCAGCGACGAGGACCTGCAGGCGATCACGGTGTGGGAGCAGGAACTGGCCTGGCGCGAGTTCTACCAACAGGCCCTCTTTCACTTTCCCGAGCTGGCTGACGGGCCCTATCGCCCCCAGTGGCGCCGCTTTCCCTGGGAGAACGACACGGGCCGTTTCGAGGCCTGGTGCGCGGGCCTCACCGGCGTGCCGATCGTGGATGCGGCGATGCGGCAGCTGAACACCAGCGGCTGGATGCACAACCGCTGCCGCATGATCGTGGCCTCCTTTCTGGTGAAGGATCTGATCTGCGACTGGCGCTGGGGCGAACGCCAGTTCATGCGCCTGCTGGTGGATGGGGATCTGGCTGCCAACAACGGGGGCTGGCAGTGGAGCGCCAGCAGCGGCATGGATCCCAAACCCCTGCGCATCTTCAATCCCTTCACCCAGGCGGCCCGCTTCGATCCCGAGGCTCAGTACATCCGCCGTTGGCTGCCGGAACTGGCGCACGTGGCCACTGCCGATCTGATCAGCGGGGCGATCGCGCCCCTGGAACGGCGGGGTTACCCCGCACCGATCGTGGACCACAAGCAGCAGCAGGCGCGCTTCAAGGGGCTCTACGCAGGGCTGGCCTGAGCCGGCCGAGCCTGGCGTTGGTGGGGAGGATCTGGCCGGCGGCCGTGGCTCAGACCCGCACCTGGGCGCGGGACTCCGCAGGGGCAGAGGGGGGCGCTGCGGCCGCTGAGCTGCTTGCGAGCTGGCGCAAGGCAGTGATCACAGCTTGTTGCTGCTCGGAAGTCAGTTCGGGGAAGATCGGCAGGCTGAGCACCTGGGAGGTGAGCCGCTCGGTGGCCGGCAGGCTGCCGGGGCCATAGCCCAGCTGGGCGTAGGCCGGCTGGCGGTGAATCGGAATCGGGTAGTAGATGATCGTGTTGACGCCGGCGGCGGCCAGCTCCTGCTTGAGCCAGTCGCGGCAGCAGCTTTCGGGCAGGCCGTAAGTGGCGCTGGTGCTGGAGGGGGCGCAGCTGCCGCCGCAGGTGTTCGCGCCCGCTGGGCAGAACGGGACGCGCACCACGAACTGGTTCCAGCTGTGGCCGTCGGGCCCCGCCTCGGGCAGGGCGATTCCAGCAAGGCCCGCCAGCTCACGCTGGTAGGTGGCGGCGAGCTGGCGGCGCCGCTCGATCCAGCGCTCCAGATGGGGGAGCTTCACGGCCAGCACCGTGGCCTGAAGAGCATCAAGCCGGCTGTTGTAGCCCAGCGACGTGTGCAGATAGCGCTCCGGCATGCCATGCACGGCCAGCTCGCGGATGCGCTGGGCCAGCTCTGGGTCGCTGCAGAGCACAGCGCCGCCATCGCCGGCACCGCCGAGGTTCTTGGTGGGGAAGAAGCTGAAGCAGCCCGCATCCCCCCAGCTGCCCACCGGCTGCCCCGCCCAGCTGGCGCCGGTGGCCTGGGCGCAGTCTTCGATCACCTTCAGGCCATGCACTGAGGCGATCGCGGTGATCCGCTCCATGTCGACTGGACGGCCGAACAGGTGCACCGGCATCAGGGCGCGGGTGGCGGGCGTGATCGCCGCCTCGATCCGATCGAGATCGATCAGATAGGAGCTTTCCTCCACATCCACGAACACCGGCGTGGCCCCCACGCTGCTGATCGCTTCGGCCGTGGCGAAGAAGCTGAACGAACTGGTGATGACCTCATCACCCGGACCGATCCCCAGGCCTCTCAGGGCCAGCACCAAGGCGTCGGTGCCGCTGTTGCAGCCGATGGCATGGGGGCTGGCGCAGACAGCGGCGAACTGTTGCTCGAAGGCCGCAATCCGGGCCCCCCCGATGTACTGGCCGCTGCGCAACACCTGCAGAACGGCGTCTTCGAGGCCTTCACCAAGCTGATGAAGTTGCTCGGTGAGATCGAAGGGGGGCACCTGCATGCGGGCAACCTTAATCCCCTCAGCCTTCGGTTCCAGGGGGCGCTTGGCCAGGGTGCCACTTGATGTTGCAGCCGATGGCGGGCCGCTGATCGGGGTCCGGGGCCTGGCCGCTGAGCACCGCATCGAGCGCCTCTCGCAGGGCGCTGCCATCTGCGGCCTGGCCCGTTCCGGGGCGGCTGGCATCGAGCTGGCCGCGGTAGGCAAGCCGGTGGTCTGCACCGTAGAGATAGAGGTCTGGAGTGCAGGCGGCGTGGAAGGCCCGGGCCACGTTCTGGTCGCTGTCCAGCAGGTAGGGGAAGCGCCAGCCGTGCCGCCGGCGTTGGTCGTTCAGCCCCTCAGGGCCGTCCCCGGGGTGGGTGCGGACGCTGTTGCTGGCGATCGCCAGGATCACCACCCGGTCGTGGTAGTCGTGCTCAATCCGCGTGAGCTCCGGTTCGATGTGCTTCACGAACGGGCAGTGGGCGCAGAGGAACAGCACCAGCAGCGGCTGGGGCGGCAGGGCGGTGCTGTCATGGAGGCGGCCATCGAGATCGGCGAGCCGAAACGGGGGCAGGGCCGTGCCCAGCGGCAGCATGGTGGAGGGGGTGAGGGCCATGGCGCCAGGCTCCGCGGCGGGACTTCCGCTGTGATTGTGGCGTCCGCGCCGGCGCCGCCACTGGGGCAGGATCGGCGCCCCCCGGTTCGCCTGCGAGAGCCCCTTGAAGTCTTCCTGGCGTTTGTCTTCATGGCGCCGCCTTGTGGCGTTGCCGGCGCGGCTGCGAACGGCGCGCTGGTCGCCAAGGCGGCCCTTGCTGCGGCCGTTGGCGCTGGTGGTGGTGACGCTGCTGGTGACGTCTTCCCTGCTGGCGAGTTGTGTTCCCGCCACCAACAGGGCCAGCTGGCGAATCTTCCCCCTGCAGCGCCGTCAGCCCCACGACGGCCTGGCGGTGGTCAACCAGCCCGACGGCTTCGGTGTGCACCTGTGGCTCGAAACCGACACCCGCCAGCGGGGGGTCTGCCGGCCGCGCTGGTTGCCGGATCCGCCCCGTCTGTTCAACGGCAACGGCAGTGCGCCGTTCAGCTCTGGCCTGGCGACCCGCCAGGAGTTTTTTGAGGTGGTGGCCCGCGGCGATGTGCGCCGGGCGCTGCAGCGCGAACTGGAGGCGCTCTGCCAGGCGCGCGCCCCGCGCAGCCGCTGGGAGTGGACCGATCCGCCCCGCCGTGCGGATCAGGTGAAGCAGGAGAGCTTCCCGATGCTGCAGGAGGAGGATCTGCTGCCCGATCCCAACGAGGTGCGGGCCCGTGAGGAGGCGCTGGAGCAGGGAGCTGGAGCTGAGGCCCCGGCACCGTCTGCAGCACCGGAGGCTGCGCCCTAGTCCCTGGCTCCCGGCGCGCTCAGCCCTTTCCCTCGTCGGCCTTGAAACGGGACAGGGCCAGAACCCCCCCCGCCGCCCAGGCCTGCAGTGGTGCAGGCGTGCTCAAGCGGCGGTGAGGCGTGGCCCCTCGAAACCGGCCCAGACCGCCCGCTCGGCCCGCTTCCAGTAGCGGCTGAAGCGCCGCAGATCCACGGGGCCCTCCAGCTGCACGAACGGTTCGGGCTCCAGCACCACCAGCGGCAGGGCGGCGCCGATCGTCGCGGAAAGGTCTGCAAAGCGGGGATCCACCGCCCGGCTGGTCACCACCCCGTCGGCGCCATGGTGAGCGGCGAAAGCGAGCAACTCCTCCGCCACAGCTCCGGCCCGGAGCACCACCGGCAGATCCAGCAGGCATTCGTAGAGGAAGCCGAGCCGCTTGAGGCTGATCGCCGGGCCCTGGCCGGCGCTTCCCTCGATAAGGGCCCGGTCGAACACGAACAGGGCCGGTCGACCGGGATGGGCGCGCCAGGCGGGGTTGGCCTGCCCCAACGCCTCGCCGTGGATCCAGAGCACCGGCCGCTGCAAGGGGCCGGTTGGAGCGACGGTGGCCTGCTCGGGTGGGCCAGCGGCTGACCTGCCGGCGGTAGGGGCTGGCGGCAGGGTCTGGTCCTGCAGCGGCGGCTCCGGCAGGCTGAGCGGCCCCTCGCTGCGGAACAGCCGCTCGCCCAGCTGTTCGTAGCTGGCCTCGAACGGGCAGCCACCCGGCCGGCCGGCGCCGCCCGCTTGCGCCTTCGGGCAGGCGCGGCAGAAGCGGCCGCCGCTGAAGCGCTCCAGGTTGGCGCGGTTGAACAGGTAGGGCTTGGCACTGAAGGTGCCGGCCACCCATTGCCAGCTGAGGTTGTTGCTGGCCGGATCGCCGTCGAGCAGGTGGCGCAGGAACCAGCGGGCGCCGGTCTGCCAGCGCACCCGCCGCCAGTGCACCAGGTAGGCCGCCAGCCACATCCGGGCATGGTTGTGCAGCCAGCCCTCGTGCACCAGCTGGTGGCGAAAGGCATCGATGCAGGCCAGGCCGGTGCTGCCGCCGGCGATGTCGTCGGGCAGGTCTGCGCGGTAGGCCGTGGGCGGCAGGCCGCTGGCGCCCTGCTCGCGGTCGTCCCAGATGCCCTCGCCCAGCTGCTGCCAGACGCGCTGCCAGTAGTCACGCCAGCCGAGCTCGTTGATCAGCTTCTCCCCGGCGCTGCGGCCCAGCCCCCGGGTGGCCAGGGCCGCGAATACCGCCTGCCGCACCTCCGCCAGGGTGAGCACCCCGTGGCGGATGTAGGGGGAGAGGCGGGTCACGGCGCCATCGAGATGGTTGCGGCTGGTGGCGTAGGCCACCGGGTCGAGCGCTGCCAGCGCAGCCAGCGCCGCTGCCCGGCCACCGCGCATCGGGCTCAGCGGTGGGGCGTCTTCGGCATCCGGGGCGCCCGGTTGCTGGCCGAAACGGGCCTGCAGCTCGACGGCCAGCTCGTGCCGATCGGCGAAGCTGCGGGGCAGATCGCCGGCGGCAGGCGGCCAGGCGAGGGGGACAGCGGGCTCCATGGCACCGATCGTGGCGCGGGCAGGGCGCCAGCGCTGCGGGAGAATCGCTGCCAGCTCGCTCCCCGGACATGCTTCTCGATCTGCGCGGCAAGAAGGCCCTGGTCACCGGCATCGCCAACAACCGCTCGATCGCCTGGGGCATCGCTCAGCAGCTGGCCGCGGCGGGCTGCGAGCTGGCGGTCACCTACCTGCCCGACGACAAGGGCCGCTTCGAGGGCAAGGTGCGTGAGCTCACGGCCCCGCTGGCCCCCAGCCTGGTGCTGCCGCTCAACGTGCAGATCCCCGAGCAGATCGAGGCCGCCTTCGCCGCGATCCAGGAGCAGTGGGGCAGCCTCGATGTGCTGATCCACTGCCTGGCCTTCGCCGGCAAGGAGGAGCTGGTGGGCGACTACAGCGCCATCACCCCCGAAGGGTTCGGCCGGGCGCTGGAGGTGAGCGCCTATTCGCTGGCGCCGCTCTGCCGCTATGCCAAGCCCCTGTTCAATCCTGGCGCCAGCGTGATCACGCTCAGCTACCTGGGCGCCGAGCGGGCGATTCCCAACTACAACGTGATGGGGGTGGCCAAGGCGGCCCTTGAGGCCTCGGTGCGCTACCTGGCCGCCGAACTGGGCCCCGACAACCAGGTGCGGGTGAACGCCATCAGCGCCGGCCCGATCCGCACCCTGGCCAGCTCCGCCATCGGCGGCATCCTCGACATGATCCACAACGTGGAGGAGAAGGCCCCGCTGCGGCGCACCGTTACCCAGGACGAAGTGGGCGCCACCGCTGCCTTTCTGGCCAGCCCGCTGGCCTCGGGCATCACCGGCCAGGTGATCTATGTGGACGGCGGCTACTGCATCACGGGGATGTGAGCGCCCTCCCGCTTCACGGTGCACCCATCAGCTCGTCCGAGCGCATCGGCATCACCGATCCCATCCAGTCGATCGTGGTGGTGTGCAGGTTGTAGAAGGCGGCTTCCACCTGCAGGCGGCCGCTGCGCATCAGATCGGTGAGCAGCACGCTGGAGTCGACCAGGTTGCGGGCTGCGTTGAGGGTGTGGTGGCGGGCGGCCTGATCCAGGTCGTCATGGCCGCCGAGGTGGAGCAGCTCCATGCGCAGCTGCCCCACCACCTGGGCCAGGCTCGGGGTGAGGATCAGCGCCGGGTTGAAGGCCGCTTCCATGGCGCCACAGCGCTCATGGCCCAGCACCACGATCACGGGCACGCCCAGGTGGGCCACGGCGTACTCCAGCGAGGCGATGGCCGCGGTGGTGGAGAGGGTGCCGGCGTTGCGCACCACGAACAGGTCGCCGAAGCCCGTGTCGAACAGCAGCTCCACCGGCACCCGGGAATCGGCGCAGCCCAGCACCGCCGCAGCCGGATGCTGGCCCGATTCCACTTCGAGCATGCGCTCGCGGCTGCTGTGGGGATGGAGCGATTCACCGTCAAGGAAGCGCCGGTGGCCCTCTCGCAGTTCGGCGAGCACCGTCAGGGGACAGTTTTTCACGCAGGGGCCGGATCGGTGCTGGCGATTGTGGACCGAGTCAGGCCTTCGGGTTCGGCATGATTGGTACTGTCCCGCCCCACAGCCCGTGTCCCTCCATCCGGACCTCGATCCCGGCAGTCCGGGAGGCCGTAGCGGCTGTGTCCACCGGGTCACCGGGGAAACCGATGTGCGGGTGCGCCTGGATCTCGATGGCAGTGGCGCCTGCCAGGTGAGCACCGGGGTGCCGTTCCTGGATCACATGCTGCATCAGCTGGCCAGCCATGGCCTGCTCGACCTGGAGATCAGCGCCCACGGCGACACCCACATCGACGACCACCACACCAACGAGGACGTGGGCATCGCCGTGGGCCAGGCCATGGCGCAGGCCCTGGGCTCCCGCCGCGGCATCCATCGCTTCGGCCATTTCGTGGCGCCGCTCGATGAAGCGCTGGTGCAGGTGGCGCTTGATTGCTCCGGTCGCCCCCACCTCAGCTACGGGCTCACGATTCCGGCCCAGCGGATCGGCACCTACGACACCGAGCTGGTGCGGGAGTTCTTCGTGGCGGTGGTGAACAACTCGGGCCTCACCCTGCACATCCGCCAGCTCGATGGCCTGAACTCCCATCACATCGTGGAGGCCTGCTTCAAGGCGTTCGCCCGGGCGCTGCGGCTGGCGGTGGAGATCGACCCGCGCCGGGCCGGTGCCGTACCCAGCAGCAAGGGGGTGCTGGAGCAGGCGGGCGCCGCTTAACACTCCTTTACGTGATGATGGGAGGAACGCCGTCCGCTCGCCCGTTCATGACCCTGGCCGCCAGCCGCCCCGACCATCCGGACGC
This sequence comes from Marcopretia estuarina LEGE 06307, assembly GCF_056633115.1. Taxonomy (NCBI): domain Bacteria; kingdom Bacillati; phylum Cyanobacteriota; class Cyanophyceae; order Synechococcales; family Prochlorococcaceae; genus Marcopretia; species Marcopretia estuarina. The sequence continues at coordinate 347,572 of NZ_JBSJOY010000002.1, forward strand.
ACCGGAGTCCGCCGCGAGCTCCACCACCTACGCCCGCGCCGACTGGGCCAGTGCGTTCCGCAACGTGGGCAGCGAACTCACGGCGGCGCCGCTCACCGCCAGCAAGGGCTCCATCCCCAGTGAGCTCAGCGGCACCCTCTACCGCAACGGGCCGGGTCGGCTGGAGCGCGGCGGCCAGTGGGTGCACCACCCCTTTGATGGCGACGGCATGATCACCGCCGTGCGCTTCGACGGTGGCGGCGCCAGTCTCACCAACCGTTTCGTGCGCACCGAGGGCTGGCTGGCGGAGGAGGAGAAGGGCAGCTTCGTGTACCGCGGCGTGTTCGGTACCCAGAAGCCCGGCGGTCCCCTCGCCAATGCCTTCGATCTGCGGCTCAAGAACATCGCCAACACCCACGTGGTGCGGTTGGGCGACCGCCTGCTGGCGCTCTGGGAGGCGAGCCTGCCCCACGGCCTCGATCCCGACACGCTGGAGACCACCGGCCTTGAGCGGCTGGATGGCGTGCTTGCCGCCGGGGAGGCCTTCAGCGCCCACCCCCGCTTCGATCCCGGTCACCGGGGCGGCCCGCGCATGGTCACCTTCGGCGTGAAGGCGGGGCCCCGCAGCACGATCCGGCTGATGGAGTTCGACGCCTCCACCAGCCAGGCCAGCAACGGCGAGGCCATCACCAGCCAGGACCCAAGCAGCCACGGCACCAGCGGCGATCACAGCAGCGGTCACCAGGGCAGCGTCACGCGCGGCAGTGGCCGCCTGCTGGCCGATCAGACCCGCAGCTTCAAAGGGTTCGCCTTTCTGCACGATTTCGCGATCACCCCCAACTGGGCCGTGTTCCTGCAGAACGCCATGGCCTTCAACCCGCTGGGCTTCGTGTTCGGCCTGAAGGGGGCCGCCCAGTGCCTGGCCTCCAAGCCCGGCGAGCAGGGTCAGTTCTGGCTGATTCCCCGCTCCGGAGAAGGCGAGCCCCTGCAGGTGCAGGCGCCGGCTGGCTTCGTGTTCCACCACCTCAACGCCTTCGAAGACCCCGGCGCCGGCGCCGCCGGCCAGGTGGTGGTGGATTCGATCTACTACGACGACTTCCCCACGATCGGCCCGGACACCGACTTCCGTGCTGTCGACTTCAGCACCCTGCCGGTGGGCCAGCTGCACCGCTGCCGCATCGATCTGGTCACCGGCACGGTGAGCAGCGAGCGGCTGGAGGAGCGCTGCTGCGAATTCGCGATGGTGAACCCCGCCCGCGTGGGGCTGGATGCCCGCTACGCCTGGATGGCGGTCACCCACCGGGAGCGGGGCAACGACCCGCTGCAGGCGATCGAGAAGCTTGACCTCCACTCCGGCGAACGCTGGGTGTGGAGTGCGGCGCCGCGCGGCTTCGTCAGCGAGCCGCTGATGGTGCCCCGGCCGGCCGTTGGCGCCGGGTCCGCTCCGGCGGAAGACGACGGCTGGATCCTCTGCGTGGTCTGGAACGGTGCCCGCTCGGCCAGTGACCTGGTGATCCTGCGGGCCGACGACCTCACCGAGCAGGCGGTGATTCCCCTGCCCCTGGCCATCCCCCACGGGCTGCATGGCAGCTGGAGTGCGGCATGAACCTGCACCCGCACGCCACTGGCTCCGCCTCCAGCGCTGCTTCAGGCCTGGCGCCGCAGCTCTTTTTGCGTCTGGGCCGGGTGCTGGTGACGGCCGGCCTGTGGCTGCTGGCCGTCACAGCTCCGCTCGCTTTTCAGCCGGCGGCCGCTGCTGCTGCGCTGTTCCACCTGGTGGGGCCGGTGCCTGAGGAGCTCGGCCTGCACGACGGGCGCCTTTCCACCTGCGCGGCGCCAAGCCATTGCGTCCGCCAGGACTGGCCTCTCGCCGATCCGCTGGACGGTCTGCGCCAGCTGCTGCCGGTGCTGAAGGCCACGCCGGGGATCAGGGTGGAGCGCTTCGAGGAGGAGCCGGAGGCGGCCTATCTCCACGCCACCGCGGAAAGCCGCCTGTTCGGCTTCATCGACGACCTCGAACTGGCGGCCGATGCCCGCAGTGGCGTGCTGCAGGTGCGCTCGGCCTCACGCCTCGGGGATTCAGACCTGGGGGTGAACCGAGCTCGGCTGGAGAGCCTGAAGCAGGCCCTCGATGCCGGGATCAGCCCCGCTGCTGCCGGCTGAGGGTGGCGGCGGAGAACACATGACCAAGCTCGGCGGCAATCAGCACCACCGCAGCGGGATCGGCGGCCCCGTCCACCCTGGCCTTGAGCGCGGGATCGCCTTCCACCTGCAGCAGGAACGCGTTCAGTTGGGCTTTGGACATGGTCGTTGACGGCGGAGGCCTGACTCCGTCCTACTCGGGGGCGCTGAGCGCCCCGGGCCTCAAACGTTGCCGAAGGCCACCTGGCAGGCGGCATTGAGCAGTTCCGCCTCCGCGGCGGACTGGGGCTGGCGGCCATCCAGCAGGCCGGCGTTGCAGTCGGCCGTGAGCTGGTAGGTGCCGCCGTCGGCGGTAACGGCGAAACTCACCACCGAGCTGCTGGTTGGCACCACCGAAGCGAAGATCAGCTGGTAGCTGCTGTTCGGCACCAGGATGTAGGTCTGGTTGGCGCTGATGGCTGAATTGACGGCGTTGTTGATGATTGAAGCAGTGGCGAGGGTGGCGATGCCCCAGGTGGCGGCGCGGGCGCCCCACCAGCCCCATGTTGGCGTGCTCCAACCGCCATACCAGCCGTAGTTCCACGGCCGCGCCACGCCCCAGCCTGGCCGCGCCCAGCCGGCATTGACGTTCACGTTGTTGATGTTGACGCGCCGATCCCAGTTGACGTTGGCGGTGCGATTCACGTTGACGTTTCTGTTGATATCACGATTCACGTCCCGATTCACGTTCCAGTTGTTGTCCAGATTGCGATTCGTACTACGGTTGGTGTCGCGGTTCAGGTTGCGGTTGCCGGCCACGGTGTTGCCGCTGGGCCGGTTGAGCGAGGGGTTTAGGCCGGGTTGACGCACTTGGTTGCTCCAGCCGCCGCTGGGCCTGGAGGCTCCACGGCTGAGACCGCTACTGGCGTTGCCAAAGCCTGTGTTGCCCCTGCTGCCGCCCTGGGCTCCAAGGCTGGCCCGTGAGGCACCACCCCCACCACCTCCACCACCACGGGAGCCGCCGCCACGGGAGCCACCACCACCTCCCCGAGCGATCAGTTGTGTGGGAGGGGAGGCAGTTGCCGTTGAGGAATCAAAAGCGAAGCCTGCACCAGCGGGAAGTGTGACCATGCCAGCCAACACAAGGGCGAATCCGGAGAGTTGGTTCATTTCAGGACCAGATCACATCCGTCGTCGTAGCAGCTCGCGTTGGTGCGCCCGCTGCTGTCGAAGTGCACGCGAACCAGATCCCGCCCAGTCATCAGATCGGGCCGGTTCTCTTGCACGCTGTTGAGGTAGTTGGGATTGACGACGCAGAGATCCCGGCCGTTGAAGCACACCGTGTTGGCTGAAAACCGTGCCGACGCGCTTTGCAGGGTCTCCCACTTCTTGCGCTCGGCGTTGTAGAGCTCCATTTTCAGAGGGGAGTCGGTCACACGGATCGTTTTGGTCACTGCGCCGATGCGGTGTCGATACAACGTGACGCTGCCGAAATCCTCGGCTTCAACTGTGCAGGCCTGGGGATCCGCTCCCGCCAGGCTGCATCTGGTGGAAAGCTTGTAGAGCAACTCTGCACAGGCCGGTGCCGCAAGCAGGGCGAGTGCGCAGCTCGCCAGAGCTCCGCTGAACAGGACGATCGCTTTCTGGGGCATTGGAGTGGAAGGCTTCACCCTGCGGACAACCGCAGGGTGGAGATAGGTGTTGTCTCACTGTGGCTGGGACGACTACATCGCCGCCACGGAGCGAATGGGTCCGCAACATTCTGACTCACATCCAGCGGCGCCGATCTTCGGAACCCAGGCGAGGACGTGGGTTGGTGGACACGGTGGGGCCCTGAAGGTACGTGAAACCTGTTGGCATGATCCGCTTGAGCCCCGGTCTCTCGCTGAATCCAACTTGGAGTCAGCTCCCTGCCTGATGATGGTGTTGAGGGTATGGGTGAGTGCCGATCTCCACAGCGTCCGGGTTGTGCGCATCGCCCAAAGAATCGTATTTGCAGCGCGGGCTTTCAACTACTCCGGCGACGTCCCCTCCTTTGGCAGGAGAACGTTGTTCTCGTGAAGAAAGGCCAGGGGCACCGCCTCGCCCCCAGCCTGCTGGAAAGGGTGGCGCGCGACACCTTCAATGGGCAGATGTCTTCGCCGCCCCGATGGGCGCATCTCGATCGCCTTCACCACCCCACATGCATCCTGACCTGTGCCATCCGATTCAGGCCCGCAGCCGCTGCCGTTTTCGCCAGCGCACAAAGGGCAGCGCCAGCGCCACGGCCGGATTCACATCGGCCTCGCACCGGTGATCAACAGGATCAGGGCGACGCTGCCGATCAGGGTAAGGGCCATGGCGGTGGCGATGCCGATCGAGGTCTGATCGACATAGACGAAGTCGTCACGCTGGAGTCGCTTGAGCGTGCGCAGGTGTTCCCGTGCGGCGGCGGCCATGGCCAGGATGCCGGTGAGCACGAAGCCGATCGCCACCAGTCGCACGCCGAGGCCGGCATGGACGGGCCGCTCGAAGCGATTGGTGTTGATGGCGCCGATGATCTTGTCGAGGCCGAAGCCGAAGCTGATCAGCGCCAGGCAGGTGCGGATCCAGGCCATCAAGGTGCGCTCTGCCGCCGCCCGGTTGCGTTCCTTGGCCAGCTCGTTGGTGAGATTGACCGCCATCAGGGCTGCAGCAGCGGCCCGAGCTGCGGCAGCAGCGCCGCCAGGGCCCGGCCGCGGTGGCCGAGGCGGCGCTTCAGATCGAGGTCCATCTCCGCGAAGGTGAGGCCGGCCTCCGGCACCAGGAACACCGGGTCGTAGCCGAAGCCGCCGCTGCCGCGCGGCGCCGTGAGGATCTCCCCAGGGCAGATCCCTTCCACCGTGAGCACGGTGTGGCCGCTGGGATCTGCCAGGGCCAGGGCGGCGGTGAAGCAGGCGCGGCGGTTGGCGGTGGGCTCCTGGGCTGCAGCTTGTTCGCCCAGTTCCCGCAGCAGCCGGGCGATGCGCTCGCTGTCGCTGGTGGCGTAGCGGGCCGAATGGATGCCGGGGGCACCGCCGAGTGCCTCCACACTCAGGCCCGAGTCGTCGGCGAGTGCCCAGCAGCCGGTGGCCAATGCCACGGCTTCAGCCTTGAGCCGGGCATTGGCGGCAAAGCTCTCGCCTGTTTCCTCCACCTCGAAGCCACTGGGCTGGGGGCGCACATCAAGCGGTGGCAGGCCGGCGGCGCGGGCCGCCTCGCCGTTGAGGGCGGCGTTGAATTCCCGCAGCTTGCCGGCATTGCCGCTGGCCAGCACCAGCACGGTGGAGGGTGAGCCGGGCGGGGTGGTGGGGGTCATGCCGCCTCCGCGTACTGGCGCGCCCAGGCGAGCACCGCGGCCACCCGCTCGGGGCTGGGGCCTTCGCAGTAGAGACGCAGCAGCGGTTCGGTGCCGGAGAAGCGCAGCATCAGCCAGTGGCTGGCGCCGAGCCGCAGCTTGACGCCATCGGTGCGGATCACCTCCAGCACCGGCGCGCCGGCCACCTCCGTGGGGGCGGCATCGGCCAGCTGCCGTTCCAGCCGCTGACGGGTGGCCATGTCCCGCAGCCGCAGGTCGAGGCGGTCATAGGTGCCGGCGCCGCCATGGGCCTCGCGCAGCTGATCGAGCCGCTCGCCCAGCGGCAGCCCCCCTTCCACCACCGCTTCCACCACCAGCAGGGCCACGAACAGGGCATCCCGCTCCGGCAGGTGCATGCCCAGCCCCACCCCACCGGATTCCTCCCCGCCGATCAGCACATCGCCGCTCAACATCTCGGCGGCGATGTACTTGAAGCCCACCGGCTTCTCGATCACGCGCCGGCCGAGGCCTTCGGCCACCTGCTGCATCAGGTCGGAGCCGCTCACGGTTTTGACCACGGCGCCGGGCAGGCCGCGGGCGCGGGCCAGGTGATCGATCAGCAGTGGCATCAGCAGCTGGGTGCTGCAGTAGCGGCCCCGCTCGTCGATGGCGGCGATGCGGTCGCCGTCGCCATCGAACACGATGCCCAGCGCCGGCTGGCCGGCGGCGGTGCTGGCGCGCACCGCTGCGATCAGTTCGCCCAGATAAGGCTCCAGCGGTTCGGGGGGATGGCCGCCGAACAGCGGATCGCGGTTCGAGCGGATCTCCTGGATGCCGCCGGTTTCAGCCGGGTGGGGTGCAGCGGCAGGCGGCTGGCCCAGCAGCGCCGGCAGGCCACCGGCGGCCGAGCCGTGCATGGGATCCACGATCACCGCCATGCCCAGCCGTGCCAGGCCCTGGCGCAGGGCGCCGGTGTCGACCAGCCGGCGCAGCCCCGCCAGGTAGCCGGCCCAGCCATCGAAGCGGGGGGTGTCGCCGGCGATCGGCACGGTGATGCCGCCGGCCTCCAGGCGCTTCTCCACCCGGGCGGTGAAGTCGCCTTCCACCGAGCCGCCGAAGTGGCCCTTGATCTTGAGCCCGAGCCATTCCGGTGGGTTGTGGCTGGCGGTGATCACCAGGGCGCCCAGGGCGCCGCGCTCCACCACCGCCCAGCTGCAGGCGGGGGTGGGCACGGGCGTGTCGGTGAGCAGGGGCTCCAGGTCGGCGCCCCGCACGGCGGCGGCGATCGCCTCGGCCAGTTCGGGCGCGAGGAAGCGGCGGTCGTAGCCGATCACCACCTCCCGGCTGTGCAGGCCCGGCGGGGCGGAATGCTCCAGCTCGCGGGCGGCGGCGGCTGCCACCGGCAACAGCCGCTCCACCGTGATGTCGACGCCAAGGATGCCGCGCCAGCCATCGGTGCCGAACCGGATCGGGCTGGGCTCCAGGGGCAGGGGGGCGGACGCCATGGGGGGGAGGGGAAGTGCCAGGGTCGTAGCAGCGTGACGCATCCTGCGGGGCAGAGCGCGTGCCGGCCTCTGGGCAGGCCACCGTTCCCTTTAGCTTGGCCGCATGCCTTCCGCCCACCCCGATCGGGTGCTCACCGACCGGTTGCTGCGCAGCTGGGTCCGCTGCCGTCGCCGCGCCTGGCTCGACCGCCATGGCCCCCAGGAGCGACGACTCTGGACGGCCCACCGCACCCTGCAGCTGGACGATCAGCAGCGCTGCTTTGTGCAGTTGCTGGGCCGCAAGCCCCAGCGGGGTGAGGCGGGTTGCGCCGACGCCGCGCCCGCCGTGGTGGGGCTGCGGCTGGCCGGCGAGGGCCCGGGCGGGCTGGCGCTGCAGGCCCACCCGCCCCTGCTGCTGCGCACCACCGGCAGCAGCCGCTGGGGCGCCCATGCCTATCTGCCGGTGATGGCGCGCCACGGCCGGCGGCTCACGCGGGAACACCGCCTGCTGATGACGCTCTGGGGCCGGCTGCTGGGGGAGCACCAGGACGCCAGCGTGGGAGAGGGCCTGGTGCTGGCCCACGGCGCCCGCGGGCTGGAGCAGGAACACCTGGCGCTGGGCCCTGGACTGCAGCGCCAGCTCGACGACAGCCTGCCGAAACTGGCGGACGATCTGCAACGGTCTCAGCCGCCACCGCTGGTCAACGACCGCAAGAAGTGCGTGCTCTGCTCCTGGCGGGGCCTGTGCGACCAGGAGGCGGCCCAGCAGGGCCACCTCAGCGAAGTGAGCGGCATCGGCGGCAAACGCCGCGAGCTGCTGCTGGATCTGCATGTGGGCGGGGTGGCGGATCTGGCGGCGGCCGACCCCGGTGCCCTGGCCGATGCGCTGGAGGTGCACGGCGAGCAGCACCGTGAGGTGGCTGAGCGGCTGGTGGCCCAGGCGCGGGTGCAGCGCGACGGCGCTCCGCAACGGATCGCGCCTCTCCCCGGCCAGCCCCTGCTGGCGCTGCCGGAGCTGGCCGCGGCCCCCGGCGTGCTCGTCTACGACATCGAATCCGACCCGGACGCCCGCGACGACTTTCTGCACGGCTTTCTGCGGATCGAGCGGCAGGCCGATGGCCGCTGGCCCACGGCCGCCGCCGCTGGCAGCCGTTACCAGCCGCTGCTGGCCCTGCATGAGCATGGCGAAGCCTTGCTGTGGCAGCGCCTGCGGCGGGCGCTGGCGCGCAGCCCGGGGTGGCCCCTGCTCCACTACGGCGAAACCGAGGCGGTGGCGCTGGTGCGGCTTGCCCAGCGCCAGGGCGCCAGCGAACGGGAGGTGGCGGCGCTGCGGGCGCGGTTGGTGGACCTGCACGTGCGCCTGCGGCGCCACTGGTTGCTGCCGGTGAGCAGCTACGGGCTCAAGGGGGTGGCTGGCTGGCTCGGCTTCCGTTGGAGCCAGAAGGGGGTGGATGGGGCCCGCTGCCTGCTGTGGTGGCGCCAGTGGCGCGGCGATGGCACCGCTGCGGGTCGCGGCAGCCACCACAACCTGCGCTGGATCCTCCGCTACAACCACGACGACGTCCGGGCCACCTGGGCGGTGGCCCGCTGGTTGCTGGAGCAGGACCAATCGCACCAGGACCCGCCGGCACCACTGGCTTAGAGCTTGCCCGCCCCGCCGCCGGCGCCCACCGGCGGGGTTACGAACGCCTCCGGGATGGAGAGCGCCAGTACCAGCCCGCCCTCGGCCTGCAGGCACGCCTCCGCCAGTGCCTGCCGCCGCACCAGGGCCAGCCCCAGCCAGCAGGCCGGCTGCTGAGCAGTGGCGGGCAGCTCCAGACAGGAGGTGATGCGCCCGGCCCGGTCGCCCGCAGAGGTGTGCAGGCTGCCGCCCGGCAGCGGCAGCGGGCCACCGGCGGGAGGCGTGCACACCCAGCGGCGCAGTTGCTGCTTGACGCCGTCGTAGGTGGCCAGCTTGGCCAGGGTTTCCTGGCCCACGTAGCAGCCCTTCGAGAGGCTCACCCGCCCTGCCAGGCCCAGCTCGAACGGGTTCACCTCCTCGTTGATCTCGGCAGGCGCGGCGGGGTGGCCGCCCTGCAGCCGCCAGCGCTCGGCCTCGGCGGCAGAGAGGGCCGGCAGCGCCTGGAGCGCCTCTGGCTCCGGCGTCTCGGCCGGCAGCACCATCCGGCCGCCCGGCAGCAGAAAGCCCTCGGCGCCGTCGGCCGCGCCGAGGGGTTGCCATTGCCCGGGGGGCGCCAGCAAGGGGCCGGGAGCCTCAAACAGCGTGAACAACCTGACCGGCTGGGGCGCCCCCAGCACCACCTGATCGGCCGGAAACAGCACCCGATCGAGTGCCTGATGCACGGCGCCGCCATCACCGGCGCTCACCAGCAGCCAGGCGCCTGCGCCATCCACCAGCACCTCGGCCAGCGCGCGCAGACGGCCGGTGGGGCTGATGCAGCAGGTGGCCAGGCACTGGCCGCTCCGGGCCCGCTCCAGGTCCTGGCTGGTCTGGCCGTGCAGGAAGCGCAGGGTGTCGGCCCCTTCCAGGCGGATCAGCACCGCCGGCTGCTGCAGACGGCTGGGGCGGGGCGGCTGCCAGGCCCATGGGTCGGGCTGGGGATGGGGCGTCACGGTGGGGGAGCATCCGGCGCCCTTACCCTTGCAAATCACCGCCGGGATCGGGGCGGGATCAGTTGCTGGCGGTTGGGGAGTGGTTGCTTGCGGCTGCTTCGTTGTTGCTGGCGGCCGCGGCGATCTCCTCCAGCAGGAACAGGCTGCGCAGTTCCAGCCCGGCTGCGGTCATCGCCTCGAGGCCGCCTTCCTGCCGATCCACGATCGTGACCACCCGCTGCACCACATAGCCGGCCTCCCGCAGTTGCCGCACCGCCTTGAGCGACGACCCGCCGGTGGTGACCACGTCTTCCAGCACGGTGATCGTGCTGCCGGCGGCGGGGAGGGGGCCTTCCAGCCAGGCACCGGTGCCGTGGCCTTTTGCCTCCTTGCGCACGATCAAGGCATCCAGCGGCCGTCCCACCAGCGCCGCCGCCAACGCGACGCCGCTCACCAACGGATCGGCGCCGAGGGTGAGCCCGGCGACGGCCAGCGCGCCGTCTTCCACCTGCTCCAGCATCAGCTCCGCCAGCAGGGCCAGCCCGTAACCGCTGAGGCTCACCGGTTTGCAGTTCACGTAATGGTCGCTGCTGCGCCCGGAGGCCAGGGTGAAACGGCCATGGCGATAGGCGCGGTCGGCCAGCAGCGGCAGCAGGGCGCGGCGCCGTTCCGCCGGATCAGCGGGGGGCAGCGGGGTGGCCGGAGCGGCGGCAAGGGAGTCGGGAACGGCGGACACTGGCAACTTTCCGGCTTGCTGACTTAGTTTGCGCTCAAATAGCCAGCTCCTGCCTGCAACGGGCACGGGCGTCTCTGGTGCTTCCGATGACCCGCCCCACCCCTTCTGCTGTGGCTCCCACCCGCTCCGTTGCATCCCTGGCGTGGCCTTCCATGATGCGGCCGGGTCTCGTTGCATGGCTGGTGGCGGCTGGTGGCCTGGCGGTCATGACCACAGCCCCTGCGTTGGCCGACCCGGTGGTCTGCACCACAACGGTGGAGGCCGGTGCCTCCGGTTCGGGCCCAGGCCGCGCGGCGCCGGTGGAGGTCACCCGCTGCGGCGTGGTGGAAGCCACCGACACCCTCTTCATGCGGCGCGCCTTCAGTTGGCGCTCACCGTTTGCGGCGGGGGTGAACATCCTTCATCAGGCCACCGATATCCTCGGCATCGCGATGGGTGGGCCGGAAGGCAACCGCGTGATGGGGCTGGGCTTTCCTGATCAGGCGATCATCTGGGATGGGAGCGCCATCAACAACACCGTCAACGCGGCGATGGAAGAACTCAGCTCGCCGATTCCGTTTCGCACAGCTGACCTGCCCAGCCAGTTCACCGGCAGTCTGCAGGGTTCGGGTGAATCGATGGCACCGCATCAGCTGGATGATGGCGCAGTACCCCCGTCGATGTGGTCACGGCCGATCCGCGGCTTGTGGTGAGCGGCACGCTGGGGGTCTAGCAATCTGGTGAATGCAGCGGACTCATAATCCGCCTAAGCCGGGTTCGATCCCCGGGACCCCCATCAAACAATTGTCGTCGGCTCATTGCGGCGCAAGCGGTGCGGCTTTCCGGAAGCAGACTCCAGCTGGATTCATTCCACACCGCGCCGTTGACACCGCCCTCTGCCCCACTTAAGGAGAGGTCGGAGCCGATCGGTTCTGCTGTTTGTTTCCCGCACCGGAATCGATGAGCCTCGAGAGCTTTCGCGATGAACTGGCCAGCACAGCCTGCACGCTGGCGGCCCGGGGCAAGGGACTGCTGGCCGCCGATGAATCCACCGGCACGATCGGCAAACGCTTCGAGGCCATCGGTGTGGACAACACCGAGGCGAACCGCCGCGCTTACCGCAGCCTGCTGGCCACCACACCTGAGCTCAACGAGCACATCAGCGGCGTGATCCTGTTTGAGGAAACCTTGTTTCAAGACAGCGTGAATGCGCTGGGCGAACCAGGTGCGCCGCTCGTGGACTTGTTCCGCAGCAGCGGCATCGTTCCCGGCATCAAGGTGGACCAGGGTCTGGAGCCGCTGGCGGGCGGACTGGAGGGAGAGAGCTGGTGCACCGGCCTGAAGGGACTGCAGGAGCGGGCAACGCACGCCTATGCGCGCGGCGCCCGTTTCGCCAAGTGGCGGGCGGTGCTGAAGATTTCCGCCGAGGGATCCCCCTCGGATCTGTGCGTGCGCGAGAACGCCTGGGGCCTGGCCCGCTATGCGCGCACGGTGCAGGAGGCGGGGCTGGTGCCGATCGTGGAGCCGGAAATCCTGATGGATGGAGACCACGACATCGAAACCACTGCCGCCGTGCAGGAGTGGGTGCTGCGCACGGTGTACAGCGCCCTCAGCCACTGCGGTGTGTTCCTGGAGGGCAGCCTGCTCAAGCCGTCGCTCACCCTGCCGGGCACGGCCTGCGCCACCCCGCCCAGCCCCGACCTGGTGGCTGAGTACACCTTGCGCACGCTGGAGCGCACGGTGCCGGTGAGTGTGCCGGCTGTGCTGTTCCTCTCCGGTGGCCTGAGCGAAGAGGAGGCGAGTGTGTATCTCAACGGCATCAATCAAGCCACCACGCCAGCGCCGTGGCACCTGGGCTTTTCCTACGGCCGTGCGCTGCAGCAGTCGTGCCTGAAGCACTGGGCTGGCCACGATCTGGCCTCTGGCCAGCAGGCGCTGTTGGCGCGTGCCCGGGCCAATGGCCTGGCGTCTCAGGGCCTCTATGCGCCCGGCTCAGAACCCTCCGATGGTGCGCCGTTGTTTGAGGCGAATTACAGCTATTAGGGGTGGGTTTTGATACGACGTTGGTGCGTTCCGGGCTGTGGGGTTGAATGCCTGACGATCTGAGCGGTTGACTGCTCGAGGACCTGAGACCTTGGACGCTGGTCATGGATAAGGTCGTCGTCAGTTCCTGTATTGATTGACACCCATCTGCCGAATGGGTGGCAGATGGATGTTCTGCTCTTCCTTGATGGCCATGTAGGCAGGATGTAGATGGCAATGGCGTTTGGCTGTCGTGAGTGGCAGAAGGCAGTGGGAGCGCCCAGATCCCTCTTGGCTGTGATGGCAAACGTCTGGAGAGAGTCTAAGATTGAACACTATCAGTTGATCTCGTTGTGGCCTCAGTTGATTGCGGCGGATTCCTGCATCGCTACTTCTTGGAAAACTCTTCCAAGCTCATGCATAAATGGATTCATTACTTTGATATCTATGAGCGACATTTCTCAAGATTCCGCAACGCCGCTCCGGTGATCCTTGAGATCGGGGTTTTTGGTGGCGGTTCTTTGGCTATGTGGAAGGAGTATTTCGGTCCCGGCGCACAGGTTCTTGGTCTTGACATCAATCCAGAATGCAAGCAGCATGAGGGCGAAGGTGTTGAGATCTTCATTGGTAGCCAGGATGATCCTGCGGTGATCGAGCGGATCCTCAGTCGCTATCCACGAATCGATATTGTCTTGGATGATGGCAGCCATCGGATGAGCCACATGGTCTCTTCGTTTGAATTGCTTTATGAACGCATTCATCCCAGAGGCGTGTACATGGTGGAAGATACGCATACTTGCTATTGGGATGAGTATGAAGGTGGAATTGGAAGATCGGGGAGCTTTATAGAGCTCGCGAAGGGAAAGATTGATGAGATCAATGCCGTGCATACGCGGGGTGCCTTGCCGATTTCCTCATTCACCCGCACCACAGACTGCATCTCGATCTACGACAGTGTGGTCGTCTTTGAAAAGCAACCTCAAGGTACGAGGCAGGCGCCGATTACAGAGCCATTATGATGTTTCGTCTTCAAGCGATGGGATCAATTTCTGGCTTTTGGTCTTGTGGGATCGTTGGTCTTTTCCTTGGATCATTGAATTGATCATCGATCTTCAAATTGCTTCGCGGAGTTGCGGCGCGTTGTGGTCAGGTGTTTTTTCACAGAGCTGAGCCCAGGTCTTGTGAAGGCTCCACGACGGTCGGTCCGATCGGGAGGATACCTGCACACTTGTCAGCGAGAACCACGGGATCGAACACATCGGCTCTGCTGCCAATTGATCGTCAGCGACCATCTGGCTGATTATCTTTGGCCCATCTCCCCCACACCATGACCATGGTGATCTCAGCGCTCCAGCATCACCTCCTGCTCAGGATTCAGTCTTCCAACAAAAGCCTGCTGGCTTTTCACTTTCCTCCCATACAATCCAGCTCCCGGCTGGATCGGTGCGAGCGTGGGCCTGCTTCTTGTTTTGGTGGCGATCGGCCTGGTTGACAGTCTGTCGATGGTTCCCCTGGCTCTGGTGCCGATGACGGTGGCGCTTGGTAGCCGTCGTCCCGTGGCCCTTGCGGGTTCGTTTGTGGCGGGGGTTTATGTGGTGTATGTGTGCTTTGGCCTTTTGTTGTTGTTAGGAGCAGAAGCCTTCACAGCGCACTTCGGTGCAGGTCTTGCACGTCTCTGGAATCAACCCCAGGCACTGGAGTTGGTGATTCAGATCCTGGTGGGACTGTTGCTGCTGGCCTCCCCCTGGCTCATGCAGCGATCAACCACCGCCAAACCACAGGAGGCCCCAGCAACCGGCAATTCACCGGCCGCCATGGCGGTGCTCGGGGGCAGCTTGGTGTTGGTGGGCCTTCCGGGCGCCGTGCCCTACCTCGCGGCTGTGGAGCGGATCGTGCAATATGACCCACAGGGGCTGGCGGGAGTCGCCTATCTCCTCGTTTACAACCTCATCTTTGTGCTGCCTCTGCTCAGCCTGATCGGGCTGCGTTTCCTCTTTCCCCAGCGGGCCGGCAGGATCTTTCAGTCGTTGGCCTCGCTCAGTCTGTCGGTGCTGCCGAAGCTCACAGCGGCGGTGGTGGTGGTGCTTGGCTTGGTGCTGGTGGCCGACGGCATCGGTTGGTTTCTCGGTCATCCCTTGCTGCCGGTGTCGAGCTGACGTGCACGAGTGGTTCATTCACCTGTGCCAGCTACGGTCCATCTCCGATCACCATGGTTTTGCATCCACAGGCCAGAGGATGGAAACCTCAACCCATCAGCAGAACCATCAGGAGCAGGCTCAGTCCCTGCCTGGCCTCAGTCCCTGCCTGGCAGTGGCTGGCAAGCTGCTGCCGCGCTTGTTCGTGATGTGGTTAGCGCGGAGTAGGCCTTTACCAATGATGACACTTGCCAGACAGGTGGGCCTCATTCAGTTATGTTTGCGCTTCGGATGATCGGTGTAGTCATGGGGTTGCAATCTATGTTTCGCAAGTCCTTGCGCTTGCTTCGTTCTGCCAGGCCTGTTCGGCGTTCGTTCCGTCTTCCGGGTGAATCTTCGCGGCCTCTTTCGGCGGCTTGTTCGGCGCCACACTCCTTGCAAAGGTCTGCGCGCCGCTGGTGGGCCATCCCCTTGCTGGTGATTCCGTTCACAGTGGCGCAGGCCCCAATCGCCTCCGCTCAGTCCACGAAGTTTGCCTTGGCCTGCATCGGCACCGAAACCGGTTATTCCGTGAATTTCGCTTATCGCTGGGGCAGCTCAGGTGAGTGGACGTCTGCCACCGTGGCACCCGGAAAGTGGCTGAAATTGACCTGGAACTACAAGTTTGCAGGCGAGAATAAATCGCCTGCGCTCAATGTGCGCTACGACGACAACACCACCGGCGTCACCAATATCGTACGCACCCCTCTGAAGGCTTACGCGGCCACCCAATCCGATTGCGAAGACCAGGGTAAAACCTTCAACTTCTACCAGCGAGGCACGGAGCTGTACATCTCCGAGGAAGACTGACCACCGGCTTCGCTGATGGGGCGGCCTTACCTTCCCGACCATTGCTGCTGCCGCCACGTCTGTCGTCGCTGCTGCTGCCTCCCTGCTGCAGGCAGTGGTTCTCCCCTGTGCGTCTGCTCTACAGTTGCTCTGACAGTTCTGGGGTTTGGGTGATGGGCTCAGTGCCTTTCATAACCTTGGGCTCAATGCTTTGCATGGCCTTGGGCACTGGCGCTCATCCACCCAGGCAGCTGTGCAAGCAGCTTTGCATCAGGAGTGATCAGTGCAGCGACGCCGGGCCCTGTTTCTCTCCCATGGTGGTGGTCCATTGCCTTTGCTTGGTGATGCGGCCCATGCCGAAATGGTTGCTTGCCTGACAACCATTGCCGCCACGATCGAGCGGCCTTCCGCCATCCTTGTGGTGAGTGCCCATTGGGAAGAGCAGCAACCCAGTGTGACTGCCGGCGCGAATCCGTCGCTTCTCTACGACTACAGCGGATTTCCAAACGAGTCGTACGAGATTCAGTATCCATGCCCAGGTGATCCGCCGCTGGCGTGCGCCATCGCTGCGGCGCTGGCTGAAGTTGGCATCGAGGCCCGCCTCACGACCACGAGAGGATTGGATCATGGCCTGTTCGTGCCTCTGAAGATCATGTTTCCCGCGGCAGAGATCCCGTGCGTGCAGCTGTCTTTGCTTCGCAGCCTGGACCCTGCCCAGCATCTGGCCCTGGGCCGTGCCCTGCAAGGCCTGGCAGATCCGGGGTTGCTGCTGATCGGTTCGGGCTTCTCCTTCCACAACATGAAGGCCTTCTTCACGCCCGATACAGCTGAATCCAAGGCGATGAATGGGGCCTTCGAGAACTGGTTGCTCGACACCTGTTCCAACCGCCAGCTCGCTGAACAGGAGCGCAGCCAGCGTCTGCTCCATTGGCAGGACGCCCCTTTTGCCCGCTACTGCCATCCCAGGGAAGAGCATCTTCTGCCGCTGCATGTCTGCTATGGCTATGCGGCCTCGGCCTGTTCCAGCAGCTACGAACTACAGATCCTTCACAAGCGAGCGTGCATGGTGCTCTGGGAGGTTGAGGCCTAGGAGGCTGCTGACACTGTCTGGGGAAGCCGGGTGATGCGGGGTGAACACTTCAAATCCATCTCCTGCTGCGCCCCTGAATGACTGCCGCTCGCCGAGATACGGCTTGAAGTGCCTCTCTGTTGAACCTCACGGAATTGCAACGGGAGCGCCCAAACGTTGTTCCGCAGCTTCCCAGCTGTGCTTTCCCATCGGGGTTGTTCATGCCTGCAGCTGAGCCACCCGCTGCGGGGCGGGTGAGGCCCACAGATTCATGGCATGATGCTCATCATGCGATACGCCGACGGTCACAAGCAAGCTGTGCGTGAGCGCATCCTGCGCGCTGCCGCTGCTGAGTTACGCCGTCAGGGGCTCTCGGGTATCGGCATCCCGGCGCTGATGAAGCAGGCCGGCCTCACCCATGGCGCCTTCTATTCCCATTTCCAGAGCCGCGATGCCCTGGTGGCTGAAGCCATCCGCACGGCAGCCGCCGCCAGCGCCGAGGGCCCGCTGGCTGAGGAGCTTTCGCTGGAGCAGAGCCTTGCCTCCTACCTCTCGCCCGAGCACGTCGCTCACCCGGAGCGGGGCTGCGTGATCGCGGCGCTTGGGGGTGAGGGGGGTCGCCAGCCGGCGTCCGTGCGCGCCGCCTTTGCCGCTGCGGCCCATGGGTTGCTCGCGGCGATCGAGCGCAAGTTGCCCGCCCGTCCGCCCGCCAAAGTGCCCTGCGGGGACGAGCCCGGCGATGCCACCCCCAGTGATGCAGCGCTGCAGCTGGCGTCGGCCATGGTGGGAGCGGTGCTGCTGGCGCGCCTGGTCGACGATCCCGTTCTGGCCAGGCGCCTGCTGGAGGCGGTGGCCCGCCCTGTTGGCTCCGGAGCCGGAGGTGGCTGAGCTGGGCCACGCCCCTGTCGGATCTGTCCCTCTCTTTATTTGCTCAATGGCATGACGCACGTCATGGCTAACACCTGGAACTGCCTTTCGCCTGCCGCTGCCTATCCCCGCCGCGCTCCAATCCACTCCCCGCCTATACACCAGCCGCGCTCCATCCGTTCCCCAGTCGTTCCAGTCGCTACCCAGCAATGACAGCCGCCCGTACCCGCCGTCAGCAGCGTTTTCTCAGCCGCTACGGACCCTGGGCCGTGGTGACCGGGGCCTCTTCCGGCATTGGCCGTGCCCTGGCCTGCCGCCTGGCGGAGACGGGGCTGAACCTGGTGCTGGTGGCCCGCAGCCGCCCTGCGCTCGATGGCCTTGCCGCCCAGCTCGCTGCCCGGCACGGCGTGCAGGTGCGCGTGCTGGATCTGGATCTGGCGCGGGACGACCAGCTCGCTGTGCTTCGTGCCGCCACGGATCCGCTGGAGGTGGGTCTGCTGGTGGCCGCCGCGGGTTTCGGCAGCTCGGGCCCCTTCCTCGATGCCGACCTCACCAGCGAAACCGAGCTGCTGATGGTGAACGGCCGAGCGCTGATGCAGGCCTGTTCCCATTTCGGGCGCCGCTTTCGCGCCCGGGGCCGGGGTGGTCTGGTGTTGCTCAGCTCGATCGTGGGCTTTCAGGGGATGCCCTACGCCGCCCATTACGCCGCCACCAAGGCCTACGTGCAGGCCCTGGCGGAAGCGCTGCAGGTGGAGCTCAGCGCCTGCGGCGTGGATGTGCTGGCGGCTGCGCCGGGGCCCACCCACAGCGGCTTCGCGAGCCGGGCCGGCCTGCGCCTTGGCCATGCTCTCGACCCCGAAGCGATCGCCCAGCCGATCCTTGAGGCCCTCGGGCGTCAAGGCACCGTGCTGCCCGGCGCCCTCTCCAAGCTGTTGACCTACGCCCTGGTCCCCCTGCCGCGCTGGGTGCGGGTGAGGATCATGGGCCAGGTCATGCGTGGGATGACCAGCACACACTCTCCAGCAACGAAGCCAAGCAGGAGCTGAAGAGCGAGGACCGGGAAGCAACAACTGAGGTGCAGCACCAGCAGCACCAGCAGTAGCTGAGGAGCAGCCTCGAAGCAGAAGGCCCGAACCGTTCCTCCCGACCTAAACTGTTCCTCCTGGAATGCCAAGGACTGCGCGGCGCCACCCTGTCGGGGTTCAGCCCAGCCTGGCGAGCACACCCACCAGGGCCATGACCAGCAGCACGATGCTGCTGGTGAAGCTGATCGCGAAACCGGCAGCCCGTTTCTCGGCCGCCTGGAGGTAGCCGACGGCGAAGGCCACGCGGCCTCCCACCCAGACGAAGCCCAGCGCTGTGGCCACCGGCTCACTGCTGAACGCCACCGCCAGCCAGAAGCAGGGCAGGAAGACCATCAGCTGTTCCAGAGTGTTCTGCTGCACCCGCAGCGCCCGCTCAAACGGTTCGGGACCCACCACCGAGGGCGGTTTGACGCCGTGCTTGACGCGAGCCGCGCCCACCAGCATCACGGTGGCAAGAAAGCCGACCATGGCCACGAGGGTGACCAGGGCCGGTAGTGGGGGAATCGGCATGTCCGCTCAGCGGGGAGATTCGATTCTCAGAGGGAGGTCGGAGCAGCAGTGGCTGCTCGGTTGAGGGGCACGCTGCTGGACATGGCCGCGCTGCCGGCGGCTGCGGCGGTCTGGGGCTGGCGGGCGCCGAGCAGGCCGCTGAGGATGCCGGCATCAAAGGAGAAGCGGCCCGGGCCGTTCAGCAGGATCGCCAGGCTGCCGCCCAGGTACAGCACCACCAGTTCCAGCACGTAGATGTTGAAGCCGCTGGTGAGGATGTGGTGGTAAGCCGCCACGCCCATCGTTCCGGCCAGGGCCAGCGCACCGATCGGTGTGAAGAAACCCAGGATCACGCACCAGGAGCCGAGGATTTCCGAGAAGCCCGCCACTTCGGCGAAGAACACCGGGAAGGGCAGGTGCAACGGCACCACGTAATTGGTGGCGAAGGTCTGCGGATCTGCCAGCTTCTCCTGGCCGTGGTGGATCATCATCGCGCCGATGGCCAGGCGCAGGATCAGCAGGCCGGTGTTGGCGAGGAAGCCTTCCCGCAGCACGTAACGGGACAGAAAGGAGGTCATGGGTGCAGCCGAAGCGGTGGTGAGGGGGGAAGAAGGGGGAAAGAGACGGGGGGCGGGAATTCTGAGAAAAGCGGAGCTGGCAGCGCCGGCTCAGAGCTGTCCCTGGGAAGGGCCGGCCAGACCGGCGGCCCAGAGGGCAACGGCCGCGGTGAGGAAACCGAGGAACACTTCCAGCAGGGTGAGGGTGGTCATGGACTTTTCATTTCTTTACACACGATGGCGCGACAGGTGAAGAAGTGTGAGGAGACCGGCTTGTGGGCGGGGTCGAGGTCGGGAGGTGGGGTCGGGGCCGAGCGGCTGCGGCGATGACGCGGGTGCGGACTTGGAGCCGTTGGGCCGCAGGAGGCGCCGTGCGCCTGAGCGATTGGTGCACGGAAGTGGCGCCGCACAGGAGCGCTGGAGGCAAGGCAGCGGCTGGCCCTGCGGCTGACTCGGTCTGGCCGTGTGCGGCTCTCGGCCGGGCCCGCGCCGGCCCGCGTCTCGCGACAGGATGTTTACATTCCGCAACATCGGTTCATGACCGTCGGCGAACTCTTCATCGAAACCCTCGCCACAGGGGTGATCACCCCGTCGGAGCTCGATTGGGTCGTGGCCCGTCAGCAGGGCTTTTCGCGGGTCGAGGAGGCCACGGCGCTGCGTCTCGGTCGCCTGCTGGACGACGGCGAAATCCAGCTGGGCTGCCGCCTCTCCTCCGCCAAGCTGCACAACGACCTGATCCGCCAGGAGTGGATCGAACCGCTCGGCCGCCGGCGCCATCGCCAGGGCTGAGTCCGCTCCCTTCTCCTTCTCCCCCGCCATGACCGCTGCCCCCGCCCCTGAAGCGGCCCCAGCTCCCGCCGCAGGAGTGGCCGTCGGCTGCCGCGCCCCTGCCGCGCTGCTGGAGCGCCTGGCCGGCCTGCCCGCCATGGGGCCGGGCCGTCGTCGCCTGGTGCTGCTGTGGCCCCAGCTCGGTGATTTCGACAGCCTCGAGTACGCCCAGGCGCTGGTGCCTGCCCTGCCCCGGCTGCAGTCCGCCGGCATCGAGGTGCTGGCCATCGGTATCAGCCATGGCCCCGGGCGTGAGCGCTTCTGCGCGTTCACCGGCTTCCCCCCGGAGCGGCTGCTGGTGGATTCCGAGCCCCGGCTGCACCGCGCCCTTGACCTGGCGGAGGGTCTGGGGGCCAGCGCCGGCCCCTGGCCAGGCCTGCTGCTGATGTGCGCCGGGATCAGCTCGCCGGGCACGCTGGCGGAAGTGCTGCGTGGCTACACCGGCGATCGCCGCACGCCGCTGCGGCCCTTCGAGCTGGCCACCACCCGGCTGCGCAACATGATCGAAGTGCTGGGCCATTGGCGCACCTATGTGCCCCGCGACGACTTCCTCACCCAGCGCGGCGGCACCTTCCTGATCGACGCCGACGACCGTCTGCTCGCCGTGCACCGCGATCCGGGGCTGCTGGGCTTCTCGGCCACCATGCACCGGCCGCTCCAGTTTCTCGAGCCCTTTCTGGAGGGGGAAGCGCTCCCGGATTGAGCGTGTTCTGGCGGCACAGGCGGCTCAGGGATTGAGCGCCTCGCACTGCCAGCCGGTGGCTTCCCGCCAGCGCTGACGGCGGTGCGGTGTGCCGCTGAGCTCCAGCAACTCCACCTGCTGCACCGCAATGCGCAGCAGCAGAAAGTGGGGCGGCAAGGGCGTGCCGTCGGCCAGTTCGCTCGGAAACGCCGCCTGCGGATCGAGTGCCTGCCCCGGCGGCGGCCAGCCCCACAACGCCCGCCCCGCCGGGCTCAGCTGGCGCCAGTGCCGCTCGCGCGCCGCCAGCAGGTCTGCGCCGACCGGCAGCTCCAGGCGCCCGCGCAGGCGGAACTGGCTGCGGGCCTTCGGCAGCAGCCAGCAGAGTTCCACCGCCGGCTGGGTCGCCAGCTCCTCGGCTTTGGCGCTGCGCCCGTCGCTGAGCAGATCGAGCCGCACCGCATCTGCCCAGCCGCGGAACACCAGCGTGCGCACCCGTGGCGTGCCATCGGTGCCCACGCTGGCCAGCTGCAGCCAGCGCGCCGTCGGCGAGCGACCCTCCCGCTCCCGTGCACCGCGCAGCAACACGCGCCAGGCGGGTAGGGCGCTGCTGCTCAAGCGGCGCGCTCGCAGGCGTAGCTGATCACGCCCCCCTGTCGCTGCTGGAAGCGCGGCGCCGCCGGATCCTCCAGGCTCCACCACCACTTGCCGTCGGTGTAGCTGGGGGCGCCGGCGTTGTTGGTGCGCGGCAGCTGCAGCGTCACCCCACGCCACCGCAGCACCACGAACGCGCCCGGCACCGTGCCCGCCGCCGTGTTGGGAATGCCGATGGCATCAACGGCGCCGTTGTCGGCCAGGGCCAGCAGGGGATCGCCATCGCAGCGGTAAGCCTCGGGGCTCGCCGCCAGCGCCGGGGCAGGCGCCTGCAGGAGCGGCAGCAGCACCAGAGCCAGCACAGCAACCATCGCCGCTGCGGCGCGCCCGGCCGTGGCGAACCAGCGGCGGGCCGAGCGCCCGGCTTGGCGCGGCAGTGGCCCGGCCTGGCGCTGCAGTTGTTTCGCCAGGGCCTGCGGCCGGCACATCGGGGGCATGGGCGGCAGGCGGGGCTCAGCCATTGTCTTGCCTCCCTCGGGCCGCCGTGTCGGGACGCGCGTTCCACGCTGAAGACGAACGCCTACCCCCAGCCGTGGCCGTAGCTGAAGCCTCATTCGCTTCTGCAGCCTCACCGGTGGCCGCAGTTGAAGCCTCATGCGCTTCTGCAGCTTCCCCCAGCCCTGAAGTCGTGCCCACTGCTGGCGTGCCGGTAGGGCTCAGCAGCCCCATCAGGCGCTCGGCCAGGTGTTCGCCGCTGCGCCACGCCCCTTCGGCGCGGCCGAATCCAGGCCCGGCCAGGTAGTCACCGCAGAACGCCAGGCGGCTGTGGGCGCAGAGGCTGAGGTCGGCGGGCAACCCCTGGCCGCGGGGAAAAGCGGCGCTCCAGCGCATCAGCTGCCGCTCTCCCGCCGGCGGCTGGCCGTTCGCCTCAGGGAGCCAGGCGGCTAGCGCGGCCTGCACGGCGGCCGTGAGTTGCGCGATCAGGGCCTGCTCGCGCTCCGGGTCGAGCTTCACCCCCGGCAGCTGCACAGCGGCGGAGCCCGAGCCCACCGTCTGCAGATGGTCGGCGGCGAGCGCGGCGCTGGAGTGGGCCACCACCGCGCAGCGGCCCTGCGCACCGGGCTGGATCGACACGCGCCGCAGCCCCCAGCGGTGCTGGGCGCCGGCTTCGAACTCCAGCAGGCGAAACGGCAGGGCCAGCCAGGGTTCCGCCGCCGCCCCCTCCAGCTGCCAGATCAGGTTGCTGCAAGGCTCCGCGCCCAGGGTGGCGATCACGCGCAGCGCCGCCGCCAGCTGCGGGTCGCCGGCCGCCAGCGCCGCCAGCGGTGCGGGTGCAGCTCCCAGCAGGGCCCGCCCGCGCGGATGCACCAGCAGGGTGCCGCTCAGCACGAGCCAGTCGGCGTCTGCCAGGTGTTCGCCATCGCCGCCGAGCAGGCGCCAGCCGCCGCCTGCCCGTGGTTCCAGCCGCTGGATCAGGCGGGAGCTGTGCAGCGTGCAGCCGGCGCCGGCCAGGGCCAGCAACCCGGCACACACCTGCTCCATGCCACCGCGGCCGCGGTAGCGGCTGCCCTGCAGCAACGGCTCCGGCCCGATCGGCTGCAGGGCGCCGCTGGCATCAAGGCGGGCGCAGGGTTCAGGCCAGGGTTCGATCCAGCCACCCGCCAGCAGTGGCGCCAGCAGCGCCGGCGGCGGATCGGTGGTGATGGTGAGCAGTGGAGCACCGTGGTCGGCCCGCCGCTGCGGATCGTGGCGGGAGTGGCGGGTGCTGGCGCGACCGCCGGGCCCACGCCCGGCTTCCCAGAGGGTGATCGGTGCCGGCCAGCCCAGCTGCGTCAGCTGGGCGGCGAGGGCGCATCCGGCCAGCCCCGCGCCGACGATGGCCAGCTGCGGGCTGCTCGCCTCAGGGGGCATGGACGCGGAGCAGTTGGGCGCCGTAGTCCTCGCTGAACATGGCTTGCAACTGCCAGGCCTCCAGCAGGGTCTTGGCGATGGCGCGCAGGGCTTCGATGTCGTCGCAGTCGTCGATGGTGCGCGAGTGCATCGCCACGGTGAACTCGCGATCGAGGGAGAGGGGAGTAGCCACAGCGTTTTTATAAAACGTTACAAAGCTCGATGCCTTGCTGTGGGTCGGCTCACCGCACCATCCGCTGCTTGCTGCTCACCAGCGCCAGCCCCTGGAGGCCATGTCTCACCAAGTGACGCCGTGCAGCTTCGGCAGCGGTGCTGTCTGGCTGGTGACGGCGTAGAGCTGGGGAATGTTGTGGCTGTTGTAGACGCGGAATTCACGCACCAGCGACGCCCCTTCCTCGCGCACCGCCTGGTTCAGCACCAGCGAGCCATCCGGGTCGGACACCGAGCGGTGGAAGGTGCCGGGCGGAATGCGCAGGATGTCGCCGCCGGTGTCGAGCCGAACGATGTGGAACGGGTAGTTCCAGCCCAGGTTCACCAGGAAGAAGGTGCGGCCGCCGTGCATGGCCAGCAGGTTGTCTTCCTGATGGGGATGCAGATAGAACTGCCACGCCCCGGTGGCGGGGTCGTCGGGGGGGCTCACGGCCGGCCCGGTGTGCACCACCAGATCCCTCGCATTCGAGGTGGGCACGGTGATATCGAAGAAGCGGACCGCCGGGGTATCGCGAAACTTCTCGTAGGGGATCAGCTCAAACATCGGCGCCGGCCGGGGCGAGCGATGCGGGCCCTGTGGCAGAGCGGTTGTGGTCATTGGGGCCACACCGGGCGGAACCGGCGTCAGACGGTGGTCTACCTAAACGATCATCACACTCAGTTGAACGTTTCAACCACTACGGAATGACGTTTTGGGACCGGAAACCGTTCCGGTTGGTTGAATGCGCCACAGAGCTTCAACCGTTGCAAGCGCCGCCGCTGCCCCCTTCCTGCTGACGCCGCTGCTGCCCGCCCCGGCCCTGGCCCAGAGCCAGCGCACGGCCCCCCGCCACCAGCCGCCCCACCGTGTCGGTGCCGGCCTTCAAGAACACGGTCACCCAGCAGACCTGGTGGTGGAGCGCGCCAACCTCAAGGAGGTGCTCTCCGAGCAGGAGCTCAGCGAGCTCGGCATCGTGCGCAAGGGGCCCAACGCCGCCCAGAAAGGCCAGCTCCCAGGGCGTGAGCCTGTTGCCGGCCGCCAAGGCACTGCGCGCCGCCTTGATCGATCCCTCCAGCTACGTGAGCTGCCTGGTCCCGCCCACCGATGGCTGCATGGAGGCGTTTGAGGCCCAGGACCGTCAGCGGCGCGAGCGCACCCGCGGCGTGCTCCAGCTCGACTGAGCGCCGAAGGCCAGCCGGGTGTACCGCCGTGCTGAACTCCCGCGTTCAGAAGGGGATCGGCATGTCCACGGCGGCCGGTGCTGGGGCGCAGCCAGCCACCCGCTCCTCCACCACCTGGCCCACCACCACGATCGACGGCGACTGGAACCCCTCCGCCGTCACCCGCGCTGCCAGGCTGCCGAGGTCGGCGATCAGCTGGCGCTGGCCGCTCACGGTGCCCTGCTGGATCACGGCGGCGGGGGTGGTGGACGCCAGGCCGCCCGCCATCAGTTCCTCGCAGATGCGTGGCAGGTTGTGCAGGCCCATGTAGATCACCAGGCCGTCGCTGCAGCGGGCCAGGCCGCGCCAGTCCACCCCGGGGCGCCCTTTGTCGATCTCCTCGTGCCCCGTCACGAAGGTGACGCTCGAGCCGGCGCGCCGATGGGTGACCGGAATGCCCGCATAGGCCGGCGCCGCGATGCCGGCGGTGACCCCCGGCACCACTTCCACAGCCACGCCATGGCGGGCCAGGTGCGCCGCTTCCTCACCGCCCCGGCCGAACAGGAACGGGTCGCCTCCTTTCAGGCGCACCACCAGCCGATGCCGCCGGGCCAGCTCCACCAGCACGGCATTGGTGCTCGGCTGTGGCACGGAATGGTGCCCGCGCCGCTTGCCCACGAAATGGCGCTCACAGCCGGCCGGCGGCAGATCGAGCAGGGCCTTGGGCACCAGCGAGTCGTAGACGAGGGCATCGCACTGGCTGAGCAGCCGGTGGGCCTTGAGCGTGAGCAGCTCGGGATCGCCCGGCCCTGCCCCCACCAGATAAACCTTGCCGCTGGCAGAAACGCCGCTGGAAGGGGAAACGTCGTCCGGCAGGGGCGTGGCTGTCATGGCAGCGCCGCGAGCTGCTCCAGCAGCACCCGCTGCAGGCGCGGCCGCTGCAGCAAGGGGGGGCCGAGCTCCAGCGGCAGGCTGTCCGTGAGGCGGTTGGCGGCCAGCGCCAGAGCAAGGACAGGGCTGCGGATCGCCAGTTGGAGCTCCTGTGGATCTGGCGCACTGTATGAAGCGGGCCGGCAAGCGGCACCGGTGATCCTGCTCAGGTGCTGCAGGTAGCGCCGGCCCAGCGCCCCGTCCAGGGGGTGGTGCAGCAGCAGCGGCGCTGCGGCCGCCCCCTGTCCCAGCTCCTGAACTTCCTGCGCCAGGGCCTGCTGCCAGCAGCGCCAGGCCCCCAGAAACGGCAGCCGGTGCAGCGGACCCGCCTGACGCCAGCGGGCGGCGATCGCCGGCAGGTCGTGCCGCACATGGCCGCCTGGCACGAGGAACAGGGGCACCAGCGTGGCGCCCTCCGGTCCCTCCGGCCGCGGCGGCAGGGGTGCATGGGGCGACCCCTCCGCTGCGGTGAGCGCCAGCAGCCGCACGCTGGCGCCGCGCCGTTGCTCCAGCGTGTCGCGCAGGGCCAACAGGTCGTCCGGGATCAGACCACCGCTGCGGCCGTGCACCAGTAGGAGCAGAGGGCTGGGCGGCAGGGCGTGCAGGCGGCGTTGCCGCCGCGCCGCCACGGCCGGATCGAGCCGGTCTGCCGCCAGGCCCAGCAGCAGCGCCCGCCCCCGGGGCAGGCGGGCCAGCAGGTCGACGGCGTCGGCGGCCAGCTGGGGGTCGAGATCGGCCGCCAGCTGCGCGAGCGTGCGGCGCAGCGCCGGCAGCGGCCAGCTGGACAGGCCCACCGCCAGCCCTTCCAGCGCCGCGCGGCGTAGCGCCGCCGGGCCCGGTGCCAGCGCCAGCCGGCTGAGCAGGGCGGCATCGGCGGGATCCCGCTGGTGGCCGAGCAACGGCAGCAGCAGGGGGGCTTGCTGCGGAGAGCTCGCCAGCGCCTGCCGCAACAGCTCGGCGCAGCTGGCCTCGCGCCGCCGCCCGATCCGCTCGCCCAGGGCCGGATCGGGCGGCTCCTGCCGCAACCACCAGGCCAGCAACCGGGGCGCACTGCTGGAATCCACCCGCTCGGCCAGCACGGTGAGCAGGTCAGCCTCCGCGGGCAGGCTGCCCGCTTCCAGCGCCTTGAGCCAGGGGGCCAGCTCCAGCTGCGGCCGGCGCCGGAGGTGCTGCAGCCACGGCCAGCGGGCGGGATCACCCGCCGGTGGCAGCTGGGCCGGATCGCCGCTCGGATCGCCGTCGCGAGGCAGCATCGGGTTCGCGGTGGCTGGCTGGTTGGCTGTTCTAGCAATCAGCAGCCTGCGCCACCGGCCCACTGCGGGTCAGGCCGGCAGCGCCCGCGGCCGGGCGCCGAACCGCTCCACCAGGATCTGCTCCAGCGCTTCGGGCAGCTCGCTGAGCGGAATGCCCTTGTCGTGCAGCTCCGCCAGCCGGGGATCGGCCGCCATCGAGCCGCCCAGGAACACCTTCACCGCTTCCACCATTTCGCCGTCCTTGCGGGCCTTGGCCCCCATCAGCCCGATCGAACCCATGTAGGGCTGGCCGCAGGCATTGGGGCAGCCGGTCCAATGGGTGCGCACGCCGTGGGGCACCTCCAGGCGCCGCTCCAGTTCCTCCACCACCGCCTGGGCCGTGCTCTTGGTGGGGATCAGCGCGAAGCTGCAGTAGCGGTTACCGGTGCAGCTCACCGCTTCCGCCGCCAGCGCACCGGGATCCACGCGGAAGTGCCGCAGCAGCGGTTCGGCCAGCAGCGCCTCCAGCCGATCGCCCGGCACATCGGCGATCAGGGCGTTCTGGCTTTCGCTCAGGCGCAGCCCGCCGCTGCCGTAGGTGCGGGCCAGCCGGGCCAGGTCGCCCATCCCATCAGCGTGCAGCCGACCCATCGGCACATGCAGGCCCACCCAGTGCAGACCCGGCTGCTTCTGGGCGTGCACGCCACAGATGTCCCGCGGTGCGCGGCACACCAGATGGGAGCCGTCATGGGGCACCAGGGCGGCGGCGGCAGCAGCGCCGGCCACGGCGCCGTAGCTCTCCACCACCTCTGCCCGGTAGCTGTCGAGCCCGAGCGCATCGATCAGATACATCAGGCGGGTCTTGTTGCGGTTGCTGCGGTCGCCCTGCCGTTCGTAGTGACGCAGCACCGCGAGCGTGAAGGCCGGCAGCTGATCGGCCTGCAGCCACAACCCCAGCGGGATCGCCAGCTCGTTGCGCTGGGCTGAGAAGAAGCCGCCCACCATCACGGTGAAGCCCAGCGTGCCGTCGTGGAACGCGGGCAGAAAGGCGAGGTCGTTGTGCAGCAGGAAGGAGTCGGGGGCGCCGCCCACCGCCACGTTGAACTTGCGCGGCAGGTTGCGCGGACCGTCGGGCCCCAGCACCGCCGCCTGGATGCGGTCCACCAGCGGCCGGGTGTCGATGAACTCCTCGGGGTCGATGCCGGCCAGGGGGTTGCCGGTCACGTTGCGGGGGTTGTCGTGGCCCGACTGGCGGCTGGTCAGGCCCACCCGCTCGAGCGCCGCCATCAGCGGCGGCATGTCCTCCAGCAGCAGGCCGCGCAGCTGGATGTTCTGACGGGTGGTGATGTCGGCGCTCCCGTGGCTGCCGCAGCGATCCACGGCCTCTGCCAGCACGTCCAGCTGGTCGGCGTGGATCACGCCGTTGGGCAGCCGCAGCCGCAGCATGAAGCGCCCGGGCGTGACCGGCCGGAAGAAGATGCCCAGCCACTTGAGATGGATGGTGAGGGTGGCCTCATCGAGGGATTCCCAGCCTGCGGCGCTCAGTTCACTCAGCCGCGGCGCCAGATCCAGACCACAGAAGCCGGCCTTGGCCTGCTCCACCTTGTTGAGCGTCGCCATGGAGGGAAGGGAAACGAGAGGGGAAACACCGATCGGGCCGCCGGCCGCATGGCGCGGGAACCCCTGCAGAGTTCGCAGCGGGCCTCCGCATGCCTAATGATCGGATTCCTCACCCTTTCAGCCGGAGCGCCGAAGTCTTGTCGCAGATGGTACCGATTTCTGCCGTGAAGGGCGCCAGCGCCCCAGGCGCCGGCCGCCGCCCGGCGCTGGCGCCGGAGGTGCTGCGCTTCCGCGAGCTGCTGGCCAAGGTGGGCAGCGGTGAGCACACCAGCACCGGCCTGACCCGCGCCGAGGCTCGCGAAGCCACCGATCTGATGCTGCTGGGGCCGGTGAGCGATGCCCAGCTGGGGGCGTTCCTGATCGCCCATCGCATTCGCCGGCCGTCGCCGCTGGAGCTGGCCGGCATGCTCGACAGCTACCGCGAGCACGGCCCGGTGCTGCGTACCCCCGGCCAGCGGCCGCTCTGCTTCGGGGTGCCGTACGACGGTCGCAGCCGCACCGCGCCGCTGCTGCCGATGCTGGCCCTGCTGCTGGCGGCCGCCGGCCAGCCGGTGGTGCTGCACGGCGGAGCTCCGATGCCGGTGAAGTACGGCATCAGCCTCGCCGAGCTGTTCGCTGCCCTCGGCATCGACTGGCGGCGGCTCAGCCTGGCCGACCTGCAGCAGCGGCTGGAGATCCAGGGCCTGGCTCTCACCCACCAGCCTTGCCATTTCCCGGCCGCCGAACGGCTGCTGCCGATCCGTGAGGACATCGGCAAGCGGCCGCCGGTGGCCAGCCTGGAGCTCCTCTGGACCCCCCACCAGGGGGAGCACCTGCTGGTGAGCGGCTTCGTTCATCCCCCCACCGAGGCCCGCGCCTGGGAGGCGTTGGCCCACGCCGGCGAAACCGATCTGCTCACGGTCAAGGGGCTGGAGGGCTCCACCGACCTGCCCACCAGCCGCGCCGGCATCACCGCCCGGGGCCGCGATGGCGTGATCAGCCGCCTGCTGGTCCATCCCCGCGACCATGGCCTCTGCGGCCCCGAGGTTCCCTGGCAGAACCTGGAGCTCTGGCGCGAGCAGGCGCTGGCGGCGCTGCAGGGCGAAGGACCGCTGGCGGAGTCGCTGCTGTGGAACCTGGGGGTGTACCTCTGGCTGGCCGAGCGCTGCGACAGCCTGCCGGCAGGGCTCGACCAGGCCCGCGCCCTGCTGGCCGCCCGCTGCGGCGAAAAGCTGCGCCAGGATCTTGCCCCATGAGCCTGCCTGCGCGCGCCAGCCACGACCGCTGCTTCGGCTTTGAGGCCGATTTCGTCGCTGATCTGCGCTGCCTGCCGATGGCGGTGCGGCGCAAGCTCGATCTGGCGGGAGTGAAGCTCAAGCTCAGCCACTGGCAGGCCCTGGGCGCAGCGGAGCGTGAGGGGCTGCTGGCCTGGCCCGATCAGCCCCTCGCGATCGAGGCCCTGCGCCAATGGCTGCTGCAACGCACGGCCGCCATGGCCGCCGGCCCGGCCCGGCCCCTGCCGCCGGCCCAGCTGGAAGCCCTGCCCAGTGCGGCCGACGGGGAGGCGCTGCCGGCGGTGCTGGCGGCAGCCTGCCGGCAGCTGGGCATGCCGCTCAGCCTGGCGCAATGGCAGGGCCTCGATGAACTGCAGCGCTTCGCCCTGGTGAAGCTCAGCCATCCGGGCCATGAGCACCGCAACCTGCCGCGGGCGCTACAGGAATTCGGGCTGTCGTGTGGCTGAACGCTGCACAGCCCGGCCATCGGTAACAACCGGCACCATCAATTGGACCCTGGCCGTGATGACGTAGTCGGGTTGGTCAGCCTGTGCGCCAACCTTGCCGGCTCGGTGCGCTTCGTTCATGAGGCCCGTCCGGATTGCGTGATCCGCATCCAGACCTTCGTGACACCCCAGCCCCATGCCGAACTTTTCGCGCCGTAAGTTCCTCGTGACCGCCGCCGGCACCACGGCCGGCGCCCTCTGGTTGAGCGCCTGCGGCGGCAAACAGCCCGACAGTGCCTCAGCGCCGGCCGCCAGCGGCGGGGGTGGGGATGTGGAAGTGAAGGGCGCCACGCTCGGCTTCATCGCCCTCACCGATGCGGCGCCGGTGATCATTGCCCAGGAAAAGGGCTTTTTCGCCAAGCACGGCATGCCCGAGGTGAAGGTGGTCAAGCAGACCTCCTGGGCCGCCACCCGCGACAACCTGGAACTCGGCACCAAGGGCGGCGGCATTGATGGCGCCCACATCCTCACGCCGATGCCGTTGTTGCTCACGGCCGGCAAAATCACCAAGTCGAACCAGCCGCTGCCGATGGTGACGCTGGCGCGCCTGAATCTGCAGGGGCAGGGCATCTCCGCGGCCGAGGCTTTCCTGCCCGAAAAGCTCACGATCGACAACAAGGCGGGCCTGGAGGCGGCCGTGGCCGCTGCAGGCGCCAAAGGCAAGAAGTTCAAGGCGGCGGTGACCTTCCCCGGTGGCACCCATGACCTCTGGATGCGCTACTGGCTGGCCGCTCATGGCATTGATCCCAACACAGCTGCCGACCTGGTGGTGATTCCGCCGCCGCAGATGGTGGCGAACATGCAGACCGGCACGATGGACTCCTTCTGTGTGGGTGAGCCCTGGAATGGGCGCCTGGTCAACAAGAAGCTGGGCTACACCGTGGCCCAGACCGGTGAACTGTGGAAGCTCCATCCAGAGAAGGCCTTCTCCATGCGAGCCGATTGGGTGGAGCAGAACCCCAAGGCCACTCTTGCCCTGCTGAAGGGCGTGCTGGAAGCTCAGATGTGGTGTGATGATCCCGCCAATCTTGACGAGATGTGCACCATTCTCGCCAAAGATAAATACATCAAGGCCACCGTCAACGACATCAAGCCCCGCCTGGCCGGCAATGTGGATTACGGCGATGGCCGGGTGGTGAAGGACAGCCCCTACAAGATGCGCTTCTGGGCCGACAGTGCCTCTTTCCCCTACAAGAGCCACGAGAAGTGGTTCGTGACCGAGGACATGCGCTGGGGGTATCTGCCCGCCTCTACGGATATCGATGCGCTGGTGAACAAGGTGAACCGCGCCGATCTCTGGAAGGAGGCCGCCAAAGCGATCGGCCAGGAAGCCTCCATTCCCGCCTCCGATTCCCGCGGCAAGGAAACGTTCTTTGATGGTGTGGTCTTCGATCCTGAAGATCCCAAGGCTTATCTCGACGCCCTCAAGATCAAAGCCCTGGCCTGAGCGGCTGTTCGTCACCATTGATCACCCCCACCCTTCATGACCCTCACCGCTGTGAACGGCAGGCGGCGCCAACGCCAAAGCCAACGCCGTTCCACCCTTCTCGCCACAATCCTCCCTTACCTGCTCTGCATCGGTGGGTTTCTGATCGTCTGGCAGGTGCTCTCCGGCCTGATGGGCGCCGATCGTCTGCCGGGGCCCATCAAGGTGGTGACAGACACCTGGGACCCTTACATCAGCCAGCCCTTTTTTGATGATGGCGGCACCAGCAAAGGGCTGGGCTGGCAGATTCTGATTTCTCTGCAACGGGTGGCCCTGGGCTATGGCCTGGCGGCCATCGCGGGCATCGCCATCGGTGGCCTGCTGGGCCTGAACCGGTTCGTGGGCAAGGGCTTCGATCCGGTGATCCAGGTGTTGCGCACGGTGCCGCCCCTGGCCTGGTTCCCGATCTCCCTGATGGTGTTTCAGAACGCCGATAAGTCGGCGATCTTCGTGATCTTCATCACCTCCATCTGGCCGATCATCATCAACACGGCCGTGGGCATCCGTGAGATCCCTCAGGATTACACCAACGTGTCGCGCGTGCTGCGGCTGCGCAAGCGCGCGTACATCCGGGAGATCGTGATTCCCGCCACCGTTCCCTATGTGTTCACCGGTCTGCGCATCGCCGTGGGCCTGGCCTGGTTGGCGATCGTGGCGGCGGAGATGCTCAAGGCCGATGGCGGCATCGGCTATTTCATCTGGGATGCCTACAACGCGGGCGGTGAGTCGAGTGCCAGCCAGATTGTGCTGGCGATTGTGTACGTGGGCATTGTCGGCCTGTGCCTGGATCGGCTGGTGGCGTTTGCCGGCCGGCGTGTGAGCAGCGGAGCCTCCTGAGCCATGCCCGCCCTGCTCACCGTCGACAACGTCACCCAGGCGTTTCCGCTCAAGAACGGCGGCACCTATGTGGCCCTCAAGGACATCTTCCTCCAGATCGCAGAAGGTGAGTTCGTCACTCTGATCGGCCATTCCGGTTGCGGCAAATCCACCCTGCTGGATCTGCTGGCCGGCCTCACCCTGGCCACGGAGGGCGGCATCCTGATGAGCGGTCAGGAGGTCACCGAACCCGGCCCCGACCGGATGGTGGTGTTCCAGAACTATTCGCTGCTGCCCTGGAAAACGGTGCGCGAGAACATCGCCCTCGCCGTGGACAACGTGATGCCCAGGCTCTCCCGGGAGGAACGGCGCGAGATCGTGGACCGCAACATCAAGCTGGTGAAGCTCACGCCAGCGGCGGATAAGTATCCCGCTGAGATCTCCGGCGGCATGAAGCAACGGGTGGCGATCGCCCGGGCCCTGGCGATCCGCCCCAAGCTGCTGCTGCTCGATGAACCCTTCGGTGCCCTCGATGCGCTCACGCGCGGCAATCTGCAGACCCAGCTGATGGAGATCTGCCAGGAGGCCAGGGTCACCGCCGTGATGGTCACCCACGACGTGGACGAAGCCCTGCTGCTTTCTGATCGCGTGGTGATGCTCACCAACGGCCCGGAGGCCTACATCGGCCAGATCCTCGATGTGCCGCTGGCCCGGCCCCGCTCCCAGCTCACCGCCGTCGAAGACCCCACCTACTACGGCCTGCGCGCGGAGGTGGTCACCTTCCTCAACCAGCAGCGTGATGCCCGCCAGCAGCGCCTCAAACCCAGGGGCGCTGTGGCCTCAGGAACGCTGGAGAAGGTGAATCTGGAGATCGGCTTTGTGCCGCTCACCGATTGCGCCCCGCTGGTGATGGCCCTTGAGGGCGGCTTCTTTGCCAGGTACGGGCTGGATCAGGTCACGCTGCGGCGCGAAACCAACTGGAAAACCCTGGAGGCCAACCTGCGCCAGGGCGTGCTGGATGCGGCCCAGATGGTGGCGGGTCTGCCCTTTGCCATGACCCTCGGCAGCCAGGGGCGCCGCCCGGTGCCGATCACCTCGGCGCTCACGCTCTCGCGCAACGGCAATGCCATCACCCTGCACCGCCGCTTCCATGAGGCCGGCGTGCGCAGCGCGTCGGAGTTCAAGGCCTGGATCGCCGCCAATCCCGGCCATAAGCCGGTGCTGGCCATGGTGCACCCCGCCTCCATGCACAACCTGATGCTGCGTGCCTGGTTGGTGTCTGCCGGCATCGACCCCAGCAGCGACGTGGAGCTGATCGTGATCCCGCCCGCCCAGATGGTGGCCACGCTCAAGGCCGGCACGATCGATGGCTTCTGTGTGGGCGAGCCCTGGAACTCCCGCACCGTGCAGGAGGGGCACGGCACCGTGATCGCCACCGACACCGACCTCTGGGACGGCCATGGCGAGAAGGTGCTCGGTGTGCGGGAAGACTGGGCCGCCGCCCATCCCCACACCCATCAGGCCCTGCTCTGCGCCCTGCTGGAGGCCTGCCGCCACTGCGAAGACCCGGCCAACCGCCAGGAGCTGGCCCAGCTGCTGGCCCGCCCTGAATACGTGGGCACCAGCCCCGATGTGCTGCTGCCCGGCCTGGCCCAGGCCTACGACCGCGGCACCGGTGCGCCGGCGCTGATTCCCGGTTTCAACCGCTTCTTCGGGCCGGGCGTCAATGCTCCCGATCGCGCTGAGGCCACCTGGATCCTCACCCAGCTGGCGCGCTGGAACGTCTGCCCGTTCCCAAGCAACTGGGAGGAGGTGCTCAACCGGGTGCAGCGCCCGGATCTGTTCGGCAAAGCGGCCGCCGCCCTGGGCCTGCCCGCTGAGCCGCCCCAGCCCACACCGGTGGGTTTCTTCGGCGCCGAGCAGCTCGATCCCGCCGATCCCGCTGCCTACGTGCAGGGGCTGCAGCAGCAGCGCCCGCTGCGCATCGAGGCCGTGGTGCTGCCAACGGCACCGGCCGCCGCCACCTGACCCCGCCCCGCCTTCCGCCCCCGCCCGCTCCCCCATGCAGACCCTCAGCTCAACGGCGGCCAGCGCCAGCCGTGCCACCGGCGCCTATCTGGAGATTGACGGGGTCACCAAGGTGTATCCCAGCGCCCGGGGGCCCCACACCGTGCTCGACGGTGTGCATCTGTCCGTGGCGGAGGGAGAGTTCGTGTGCCTGATCGGCCATTCCGGCTGTGGCAAATCCACCCTGCTCGACATGGTGTCGGGATTCCGCCAGCCCACCACCGGCGAGGTGCGGCTGAACGGGGAGCGCATCGTTGATCCCGGCCCCGACCGCATGGTGGTGTTCCAGAACTATTCGCTGCTGCCCTGGTTGAGCGCCTACGAGAACATCGCCCTGGCGGTGAACAATGTGTTCCCCGAACTGCAGCGCAACGGCCAGGCCAAGGCGATCGTGGAGGAGCACCTGGCGCTGGTGGGCCTCAGCGAAGCGGCCCACAAGAAGCCGGGAAGTCTGTCGGGGGGGATGAAGCAGCGGGTGTCGATCGCCCGCGCCCTGGCGCTCAAGCCGAAGGTGCTGCTGCTCGATGAACCATTCGGGGCGCTCGATCCGATCACCCGCGAGGAACTGCAGGAGGAGCTGCTCAAGATCTGGGCCGATCACCGCGTGACGGTGCTGATGATCACCCACGACATCGATGAAGCCCTGTTCCTGGCCGACCGGGTGGTGATGATGACCAATGGCCCCGCCGCCACGATCGGTGAGGTGCTCGAGCTGCCGTTCGCCCGCCCGCGTGTGCGGGCCCGCCTGCTGGAGCAGCCCGAATACTTCGACCTGCGCAATCGCGCCCTCGATTTCCTCTACCGCCGTTACGCCCACGACGACACGTGAGGGCCGCCTTGCCAATTCATCAGTCCTTCCGTCAGCTGACGATGGCGGTGGGCCAGACCCTGCTGCTGGATGGCGGCCATGCCGCCGCAGCCTCGCCCATGCGCGTCCACTCCGGCATCCTGCGGGTGTTTTTGCTGGCCTCCTCGGGCCAGGACATCACGATCGGCTTTCTTCAACCGGGTGAAGTCTGCGATGCCCTGGCCCTGCGCCGCGATTGGGTGGGACTTGAAGCACTCTCCGTGGTGCAGATCGAACGGGTGGAGCGCACTGAAATGCTGGGCGTTCGCACGGACCTCAACACCTGGGCCCTGGAGTTGCTGATGATCCGCCACCACCCCGACACCGAACAGCGATTGAAGGCGCTGCTGGCCTTACTGGTGGAGCGCCTGGGACGCCGCAATGGTCTCTGGTACGAGTTGCCGCTGCGGATCACCCATGAGCGCCTGGCCGAGCTGATCGGGAACACCCGCGTCACCGTCACCAAGATGCTCACCCGCTTGCGTCAGTCGGGCCTGGTGGATGGCCATCTCACTGGCAGGGGCTCACCTGTTCTGCGCCTCTCGCCCGAGCTGGTGGAGGCGATGCTGCCGATCAGCTGAATCTCAGCCGGCGATCTCCGCCCGCTCCACCCGCACCGCCGCTGCCTTGAGCTCCGGCTGCTTTGAGATCGGGCAGCCGAGGGCATGCATCAGCCGGTTGGCCTCACACGCCTGCTCCTGGGCGGCACCCCAGTGCATCGGCAGAAACACCGTGCCCGGGCGAATTCGATCGGTGATCTGCACCTTCACGGTCAGCTCACCGCGACGGGAGCTCACCCGTGCGAGGGCGCCCTCCTCGAGGTTGCAGCAGCTGGCATCTGCTGGGTGGATCTCCAGCAGGGGCTCTGGATGGCTGCGGCATACCCGCTCCACATGGGCGGTGCGGGTCATCGTGTGCCAATGGCCGAGGTACCGCCCCACCGTGAGCACCAGGGGGAAGCTGTCATCCGGCGGTTCCGCCAGCCCCAGCGGTTGCTGGGCCAGCAGGCGGGCCTTGCCGTTAGCGGTGGGGTAGACGCCCTCGGTGTGCAGCCGTGGCTGGCCGCCCCCCGCCGCTGTGCCAGCTGGGAACGGCCATTGCTGGGGCCCGTGCTCGGCCAGCAGGGCGTGGCTCAGGCCGCTGTGATCGCAGAGCCTCCCGGCGGTGATCGACGCGAACTCGGCGTAGACCTCGGCCGCGGAGCCGTAGGCGAACTGCTTGGAAAACCCCAGCCGGCGGCCCAGCTCCGCGAAGATCGCCCAGTCGGGGCGGGCCTCGCCGGGGGCCTGCCGGAAGGCATGTGACAAGGTGACCCGGCGCTCCGAGTTGGTCATCACGCCCTCTTTTTCGCTCCACTGGGCAGCCGGCAGCACCAGATGGGCCACCGCTTCGGTTTCGGTGCCCGCGTAGGCCTCGCTCAGCACCACCAGGGGGCAATGGGCCACCGCCTGGCGCACCCGATCCAGCGACGGCAGGCTCACCAGCGGGTTGGTGGCTGCCACCCACCACAGGCCCAGTTCGCCGCGCTCCATCGCTTCGATCTGCTCCCACACCGAGAGCCCATCGCGCGCTGAGATCGTCCCGGGGGGAAAGGCCCAGTGCTGCTCGATCGCGGCCCGGTGGCTGGCCTCGTGGATCGAGCGGTAGCCGGGCAGCAGCGCAGCCAGGCCTCCGGCTTCCCGCCCGCCCATGGCATTGGGCTGGCCGGTGAGGGAGAACGGGCCGGCCCCGGGCTTGCCGATCTGGCCCGTGACCAGATGCAGGTTGATGATCCCCGCCACTGTGGCGGTGCCCTCCACGCTCTGATTCACCCCCATCGACCAGAGGCTGAGCACGCCGGAGCTGGCGGCCCAGAGTGCCGCCAGGCGCCGCAGTGCCTCCTCCTCGATGCCGCAGAGGGCGCAGACCCGCTCCGGCGTCCAGCCCGCCCAGAGGGCCGCCAGCTCAGCGAATCCATCGGCGCAGGCCGCCACCCGCTCCGGATCCACCGCCCCCAGCTGCAGCAACAGATGACCCACGCCATGCAGCAGTACCAGATCCGTGCCCGGACGAATGGCCAGATGCAGGTCGGCCGCTGCGCTGGTGGCGGTGGCCCTGGGGTCGACCACGATGATCTGCAGCGCCTCCTTCTGGTGCCGCTTGCGCTTGAGCAGCCGCTGAAAGAGCACCGGGTGGCAGTCGGCGGTGTTGGTGCCGATCAGCAGCACCGTGCCTGCTAAGTCGAGGTCGTCGTAGCAGCAGGGGGGGCCATCGGAGCCCAGGCTGAGCTTGTAGCCCGACACGGCCGAGCTCATGCACAGCCGCGAATTGGCATCGAAATTGTTGGTGCCGAGGGCCCCTTTGATCAGCTTGTTGGCGACGTAATAGTCCTCGGTGAGGAACTGGCCCGAGCCATACATCGCGATCGCGCCCGATCCACGCTCCGCCTGAATCAGCTGGATCCGCTCCACCAGGATCGTGAAGGCCCGCTCCCAGCTGATCGCCTCAAAGGGTTGGTCGCGCTGCTCGCGCCACAACGGTGTGCTCAGGCGGTTGCGATCGAGGGTTTCGGCCACCGTGGCCCCCTTCACGCACACCTGGCCGAGGGAGGAAGGGTGCAGCCGGTCTCCGCGCACCGTCCAGGAATCAGCGCTGTAGGCAGTGGCGTCAAGAGCCGCCGCCGCCGGCTTGAGCTCCAGCCCACAACCCACCCCACAGTAGGGGCATTGGGCACGGGCAGAAGACAGCACGGAAGAAGGTTCGAACACCACAGCGACGGCCAACGGCTCCGTCGGAGCGCTCACCAATCGTGCCGGATGATCCTAACCAAGTCGTGCGATCACCAGGTGCCGGTGTCGGCGGCGTGGACGCCGAGAGGGTGTGGGTATGCAAGGTAAGAGGATGCTCCGCCTGATGACCTTGCGCCTGGACCATGGCGCTGTGGATTCCGTCAGAGGGTCAAGCCCACGCGCGATGCAGCAGCCCCTGCGCATGGCCGGCAGGCCAGCGAAGGAACCCAGCCCTGCGGCGATAGCGGTGATCACCATCAAAGGTGTGGCTGCTGAGCAGCTGGTGACGGCAGCCACCAGGAGAGCCCATCAACGCGCAAGCTGCATCAGGGAGTGCCTCAGCATGGAAACCATGCGCAATTCATTCCACTTTCTCTGGCCTTCTATAGGCTCGCTTTTTGGTAGCCAGCTGGCGATTGCCGGTTTGATTCGCAGCCTCTGATCGAGCAGAGTGCGACCATTCATGCAGTCATGGCTGCAGCTCACTAGCTGAATACATCAGTCTGCGCAGTTTGCCCCGCGCCATTTCCAGGGTAGGAAGCGAGCGAGCTAGCCGTTGATCGGTGGCTGCTATTCCAAGTGGCTTGACGGGACGCTGGCCGGCGAAAGCGGTTCGATCCAATAGTGAAACCTCGATCTTGAAAATGTTCTGCATCATCTGCATGCCATGATTTGCTCTTACCCAGGAAATGAACAATCCCATCGGAAAAGCTGGCATCGGCTTTGCCTTTCGATGTGTTCCACTTCGGATCGAGCGTCAGCGAATCGCCTGCCAAGGCCATAGTCAGAGCATCCTGGTCCATTGGGTCAAGCACGTCTTGGTTGTCTTGAGCAATGTTTAGAGCATTGACCTGGATCTGGCGAAGTCGCCAGGCATCCAAGTTCATCACGATGACTCCTGATTTAACATGCTGGAGAGAATCTCTCAGTTTTAAGTTGCAGCGGAGGCGTTGCTGCTGTTCTGGGCTTGCGATGCCGCCATCAGTAACACAAGCGCTGGATTTAGCTTGTAGATTCAGGATCTGCAAGTCGTTCAAGTCTGAGCAAGCGATCAAATCCGTATCCAGGTTAATGCAGCGGGGCACCCCGGCCAAGAGCCCGGGAATAAAGCAACGGGCATGGGTAGGGTTGCTCCTGACGGGTAGAGTGGTTCGAAAGTCATGGACTTTCACAAGATCAAAATCAATGAACTTGATGGTGCCTCAGTTCGAAGGTTGTCAAGAAGCGCAGAGTTGCTGCTTGTCTGCTAAAGATAAATCGACGCTGATGGCATAGATGTTAAGGGTTGTGCTGCAGGCTTCCAATGCTGAGCGCACGGTGACCGCTGCTCCCCAGAGATCGTTGGCCGTTGCCGCAATGACAATCGTGGCCATTGCGCCTCCCATTGCACCTCGAGGCACCTCGTGATGAAAACGTAGCTCGCCCTCTTGATTCAGCTCGTTACCATCGCGAACTGGCCACACGGTCTTGCATGGCTCCTGGCATTCCTTCGCGGTGCCCTGATTTCATGTGGCAGGCGTTCCAGGCAATCATCGTGCCGTGATCTGACCGCTGTTCGGCTGCCTTTGTGTTTCTGAGGCGGTGGCCCATGCGTTCGGGCGGGCGCTCAGGTGTCGGTAGCCATGGTCTGGCTGTGAGGCAGCCGCCTGTACGTTCAAAGTCGTCACCTTGAACGCGCCAACCGTGCCGATGCCGATGCCGCACCGCGCTTTGCGGTGGCGTGTTGCCCGCGCCACTGAAGAGGCTCGCCGGGCACGGGGCCTTGTGCCCGGAATGGGGCGCGGGATGGTGGTCGTCCTGGTGGCTGTGATTACGGCACCGGCGCTGGCCGCGTCCACCGGTGCCGGCGCCTTGATCAGCCAGCGGCCCCCCACCGACAGCAGCACGCGGCGGCCTTCATCACCGGCCTCGCTCGGACCTCTCCCCGCCAGTTGGCAGGGGGTTCTTCCCGGCGCGGGCGGCCCGGTCCGCTGGCACCTCGATCTGGCTGCCGATGGCACGTATCAACTGCGGCAGACGTTGCTGAGCCGGCCGAAGCCCCAGGCGTTTGATGCCATCGGCCGCTGGCGGCTGGAGCCCGGCACGGGGCGGTTGGAGCTCAGCCGTGGCAGCGAGCCCCCGCTGCTCCTGCAGCCGCTTGCCGCCGGGGCGGCGCTGCGCCAGCTCGACCCCCAGGCGGCTACGACCTCTGCCAGCGCCAATGACCGGCTGACGCGCCTGCCCCAGGCCGCGCCCATCGACCCGCGCCTGCAGCTCACGGGTCTGTTCTCGTACATGGCTGATGCGGCCAGCATCCGCCTGTGCGCCACCGGCCAGCGCTTACCCGTGGCGATGGAGGCCGGCTACCTGGCCCTGGAGCGTGCCTACCTGGCGGCCCGCCCGGCAGACCGACCGGGCCAGCCGCTGCTGGTGAGCCTGGAGGGACTGATCACCCAGCGGCCGTCGATGGAGCAGGGCCAGCCGCCACGCCGCACCCTGGTGGTGGAGAGCTTCTCGGCCCTCACTCCCGGCCGGGGTTGCCCCAGGGAGGCGCCCCCGCTGCGGGGCACCACCTGGCGGCTGGAGGGCCTTGGCGGCCAGAAGCTGGCTACGCCGCCTGGCGGTCAGCCGATCGAGCTGCAGCTCTCGGCCGAGCGCCTGCAGCTGGCCGGCAGTGGCGGTTGCAATCGCCTGATGGGCGGCTTCAGCCTGGAGGGGACAGCGATCCGCTTCCCCCAGCTGGCGAGCACGCGCATGGGCTGCAGCCCGCCGGTGATGGAGCTTGAGCAGCGCTACAGCGATGCCCTGGGGCGGGTGCGCCGCTGGCGCATCGATCAGCGCCATCTGCTGCTGCA
This sequence comes from Marcopretia estuarina LEGE 06307, assembly GCF_056633115.1. Lineage (NCBI taxonomy): Bacteria > Bacillati > Cyanobacteriota > Cyanophyceae > Synechococcales > Prochlorococcaceae > Marcopretia > Marcopretia estuarina. Next base: position 388,531 of record NZ_JBSJOY010000002.1, read on the forward strand.
GGACGCCAGCGGAACAACCTTGCTGCGCTTCCGCCCGGCTCCGCAGGAGGGGTGATCAGGGGCAGGAGTGACGGTCAAGCGGGGGAATCAGGCGGAGGGGCGATAGGCGAAAGGACAATCGGGGGCTGGTCGGGTCTGGCGGGGGTGTTCAGCTCAGGCCGCTCAGAACAGTGCGATCAGAGCCTCGCGCCCCGATCCACGAGCAAGGCCTCTCAAGCTGCCCCCCGATCAATGACCCCCCCAGTCAGTGAAGCCCCAAGTGAATGACGTCCCAATCAATGCAATAAGGTCTACCTATCTATAGGTAATTGACCGATAAGTTGGCGCCCCATAGGCTGCGATCCATTCGGTCAAGGTTCATGCAGGACACTCTCGCCAGCCCAACAAGCCCAACAAGCCCAACAAGCCCGACAAGCCCAATCACCGAGCAAGGCCGCGGTTCGCCCGACAGCACCCCACCTGCGGCCCCACCCCCGGCCACCCCTGCAGCCGCCACGATCACTGCCACCGGCAGCGTTCCCTGGCATCAGCTGTTCCGGCGCGTGCAGATCGTGCAGACGCTGGAGGCGGTGCAGGACCTGATTGCGGTGGCGCTGTGTGTGGGCCTGTTCTGGGTGATGGTGCTGCAGATGCGGGAGATCTACTCCACGCTGATGACCACGCCGCGCTTTCACGCCATCACAGCCGACATCCTGTTCATCCTCATCCTGGTGGAGTTGTTCCGGCTGCTGATCATCTATCTGCAGGAGCAGCGTGTGTCGATCGGGGTGTCGGTGGAGATCGCGATCGTGTCGGTGTTGCGGGAGGTGATCGTGAAGGGCGTGCTCGAAACCGACTGGCACCAGATCCTGGCCGTGTGTCTGTTCCTGATCACCATGGCGGTGCTGATGGTGGTGCGCGTGTGGCTGCCGCCCACCTTTGCCGGGGTGAATCCAGAAGCGCGGATGTCGGCGCGGGTCAGACTGGACCATCACTCCCCCTGAGCGTCTCCCTGGCCCCCCTCGGTGTGCTGTTGCTGCATGGATTCGCGGGGAGCCTGGATTCCGTGCGCGTGCTCGTGGCCCCGCTGAAAGCGCTCGGTGTACCCCTGGCTCTGCCCACCCTGCCGGGCCATGGCGGTGCCAGCCCCGAGGCGCTGCGGGGCGTGACCTGGCCCGCCTGGATGGCGGCAGCCAACGCTGCCATGGAGGAACTGTGCACCCGGGCCGAGCGGGTGATCGTGGTGGGCAACAGCATGGGCGGCCTGATCGCCCTGCAGCTCGCCGCCGACCACCCGACCCTGATCGACAGCATGGTGCTGGCGTCGGCGCCGATCCAGCTCGCCTCCCCGCTGGCCCCCGGTGGGGCCCTGGCCCCGCTCGCGCCCCTGATCCTGGCTGTGCTGCCGCGCTGGCCGCTGCGCAAGCGCTACGCCGATCCGGCCCTGGCCGCCGGCGACACCAGCTACGTGTGGGCGCCGATCGGGGCGATCGCCACCTTGCTCGATTTCATCCGCCACACCCGCACCCGCCTCACGGCGGTGCAGGCCCCGGTGCTGATCCTGCAGGGCCGCCGCGACCCGGTGGTGGCGCCGGCGTCGGTGGCGATCCTGCTGCAGGAACTGGGCAGCCCGGCCGAGCAACGGCAGGTGGTGTGGTTCGAGAGCAGCCTGCACGAGCTGTTCCGTGATGGCGAGCGGGAGGCCGCCGCCGCCTGCGTGGCAGGCTTCGTGCAGCAGCGACTGGCCCTGGTGCCCCCCCCTGCATGAGCACAGCACCGCTGCGCTGCTGTCTGCTGAGCGGGGGGGGCAGCCGGCGCATGGGCACTGACAAGGCGCTGCTGCCCCATCCCGAGGGCGGCACTTGGCTGGAGCGCAGCCTGCGGCTGTTGCTGAGCCTGGAGCGGCCCGTCTGCCTGCTCAGCCGCCACCGCGCCCATCGCCTGCTGGCTCCGGCGCCGGTGGAGGTGCTCGATGAGCCGCCCCCCTGGGACGGACCGCTCACGGCCCTTGCCCGCCTGATGGACCGTTACCCCGGCGACCACCTGCTGCTCTGCCCGGTGGACATGCCCTGGCTCGATCGGCCCACCCTGGAGGCGCTGATCGCGGCCGGCACGGAGGTAAGCGGCACGGAGGCAGGTGGCACAGAGGCAGGCGGGACGGCCGTTCCCGCCGGCACCCTGCTCACCGCCCATGACGGACGTCGGGATCAGCCGCTGCTGGGGATCTATCCGGCCACGGCGGCCAACCGCGCCGCCCTGCGGCTGTATCTGGCGGCCGGTGACCGGCGCCTGCTGGGCTGGCTGCAGCGGCGCGGGCACCGGCCCGTGCCGCTGCCGGCGGCGGCGTTGCGGAACTGCAACCGACCAGCGGCCTGGCCCGGCCCCTGGCTCGTCAGTTCCCAGGGCATTCCGCCAGGGTGAGCCGATGACCGGGCCCTCCTCGCCGTTGCCGCCTGCCTCAGCGGGCGCCCCACCCCTGCGCGACCGGCTGGGCCGCCCGCCCGGGGTGCTGCGCCTCTCGCTCACGGCCCGCTGCAACCTGGCCTGCCCCTACTGCTGCCCGGACGCCCAGGACCCGCCGCAGCTGCTCACCCTCGAGGAGCGGGTGCTGCTGGTGAGCGAGGCGGCGGCGCTCGGCTTCCGCACCCTGCGGCTCACCGGCGGCGAGCCGCTGCTGCACCCCGGCGTGGAGGCCCTGGTGGCGGCGCTGCGGCCGTTGCGAGAGGCGGCGGGCGCAACGCGGCTCGAGGCGATCGCTCTCACCACCAACGGCCTGCTGCTCACAGCGGAGCGGGCCCAGCGGCTGCGGCAGGCCGGCCTTGACCGGCTCACGGTGAGCCTCGATGGCACCGACGGCGCCAGCGTGGCCCGCATGGGCGGGCTGCGGGGCGGCGCGGCGGCCGGCGATCGGGCCCTGGCCACGATCCTGGCGGCCCTTGATCACGCCCAGTCGGCAGGCTTCGATCCGGCGGAGGGGGCGCTGAAGCTCAATGCCGTGATCACCCGCGGCCGCAACGACGACCAGCTGCTGCCCCTGGCGGCCCTGGCGCGGCAGCGCGGTATCGAGCTGCGGCTGATCGAATACATGGATGTGGGCAACCGCAACGGCTGGGCGCCCGAGCAGGTGCTGCCGGCCCAGGAGATGGTGCAGCGGATCGGCGAACGCTGGCCCCTGGAGCCGGTGGGCCGCAGTGCCCATGGCACCGCTGCCCGCTGGCGCTACCGCGATGGCGGTGGCAGCGGCGGTCCGGGCGGCAGCCACCTGGCGGTGGTGGCCTCGATCTCGGCGCCGTTCTGCGGCGACTGCAACCGCCTGCGTGTCACCGCCGACGGCGTGGCCTACAGCTGCCTGTTCGCCGCCACTGGCCTCGATCTCAAGCCCTGGCTGCGGCCCGGCCCGGATCCGGCCGGCCTGGGCGCCGCTTTGAGCGGCCAGTGGCGGGCGCGCCGCGACCGCTACAGCGAGGAGCGTCAGGAGCAGACGCTGGAGGCCGCGCAGCGCCCCCATGCCGAAATGGCCTATCTGGGGGGGTGAGCGCCCTGTCGAGGGTGCAGGGATTGCGGAGCTTGAAGCTGGTGCTGCTCTAGCGGTTGAGCGTCACATCGACCACAAGCAGTTTGCGGTTCTGGCGCTTGTTAAGCTCGCTCATCACGATGGCCATGCCGGTCTCTGCCGCCTCGCGTCAGCGAGCCGATGCCTTGCCGCCCAGCAGCCAGTCAGTGCAGGGCGGCAAGGCTGGAATCAGCGTCGCGACCAGTCATGGCATGCCACGCCACGTGCGAAACGAAAGACTGAGAACGAAAGGAATCCTGAGCAATTGTCCAGGACGATGTGCTCGATTGGTGCCTTTCCCGGGGCTCATCTTTGGGGTGGCCCATCTCCCTCTTCCAATTCGATTTCTGCACCAGGTGATAGCCAATACAGCCACACGAGCAAGGACATCGCATCCAGCAAGGGCATGGCTTGCAGCAAGGAAATGGCTTGCAAGTATTGGCTTCAGGCGGATACGGCGATGAATTCCGTCACCGTGCACAGCCTCCCGTAGCCGCGGAAGCAGCTCAGCGCCGCTCGGTGGCGCTCGGCCGATTCGGCCATGCAGGCGTCGATCAGGCAGGTCACGGTGTAGCCGCGATCCGCCGCATCTTTCACGGTGTGGTCGATGCACTGATCCGTGAGCAGGCCCGCCACCACCAGCTCGGTGATGCCGATGTTGCGCAGCAGGTAATCGAGGTTGGTGGAGTTGAACGGCGACGAGGAGCTTTTTGGCAGCACCAGCTCATCGGCCAGCGGTGCCAGCGGGGCGATCACCTGGGCCTCCCAGCTGCCCGGCGCGAAACCCAGTCCCGAGCGCTTGTAGTCGAGGCTGCGGTCGCGGCCATCGGCGGTGAGGTTGGCGATCACGGTATGGATCACTTCCAGGCCGCCCCGGCGGGCATGGTCCAGCGCCTGCTCCAGCCGAGGCAGGACCGCCGCCTGGAAGTGGGCGTCGAAGCCGGGCGGCCGGGGCGATGGGGAAAACTGGCTGGTTTCAGCGCTGCCCGCACGACCAGCCGCCGGCCCACAGGTGCCGTTCTGGACATCGACCAGGAGCAGGGCTGCGGGAGCCAAGGAAGCCGGGGCTGTGGCCACCACGATGGCCTGTGGCGCCGAATCGGGCAATGATTTCCGGGCCCGTGGCTGCCATGCCGTGCCGGACCTACCCCCTCCCATCGCCAGTCGTGACGTGGCAGACGACGATGCCGCTCTGCAGATGGCCGAGCTGCTGGAGCGCGGCCTGCGCCGGTTGGCGATCACCTTTGTGAACCACGCCGGCTCGGTGCTGGTGAAGGGGGTGCCGCTGGAGCGGCTGGTGCTGGTGGCCAACCAGGGAGTGGGCTTTTCACCAGTGGCTGATGCCTTCGGGGCCACGGGCTTGATCGATCCGCAGCAGAGCCTGGCCCGGCCAGATGGTGACCTGCGCCTGAAGCCCGATCTCACGGCCCTGCGCCCCCTCGATCCGGCCTCCGGCTGGGCCTGGGCTCCCGGCGTGCGGCACGACCGCAGTGGTGGGATCGATGCCCTCGATCAGCGGGGCTTCTGTGCCCGGCAGCAGGCGTCTTTCGCCGCGGCCGGCCTGAGCGCCCTGGCTGGCTTCGAGATCGAGTGGATGGTGGGACTGCCCCAACCGGGCGGGGAGGCCGGCGGCTGGACCCCGGCGGTGATGGGCGGTCCCTACGGCGCCGATCGCCTGGTGCAGGGGCTCGATTACCTCACGGCCGTGGCCGAGGCTCTCGATGCGGCCGAGCTGCCCTGGCTGCAGCTGCATCCGGAGTACGGCGCCGGCCAGTTTGAACTGTCGCTGGCGGCGGCGACCCCGCTCGAGGCCGCTGATCGCCTCGTGGCGGCACGTCTGGTGATCCAGCAGGTGAGCCGCCGCTTCGGCTGGATCTCCAGCTTTGCCCCTGTGGTGACATCTGATCTGGTGGGCAACGGCGGCCACCTGCATCTGAGCGTGGCGGACCAGGGCGTGCCGCTCCTCGGTGGCGGTCCGGGCACCGCCGGCCTCACGGCACGGGGGGAGGCGCTGCTGGCGGGTCTGCTGGAGCAGTTGCCTGCCCTGATGCCCCTGGCCTGCGGCCTGGCGGTGTCGTATGTGCGGCTTTCGCCGGGCCGCTGGGCGGCACCGTTTCAGGTGTGGGGGGTGGAGAACCGCGAGGCGGCCCTGCGGCTGGTGCCGGCCGGCGGGGGCGAGCCCGGCCACCTGGAACTCAAGGTGGCCGACCTAAGCGCCAACCCCTATCTGCTGATGGGCGCGGTGCTTGGGGTGGCGCAGGACGCCCTGCGGCACCCCCGGGTCCTGCGCCCGCCGCTCAGCGGCGATCCCGCCTCGATGCCCCCAGCCGAAGCGCCGCGGCTGCCCAAGACGCTCTCGGAGGCGCTGCTGGCGTTGGAGGCCAGTCAGGTGTTGCGGGAAGTCATGGGGGAGGTTCTGCTGCGCACCGTGGCGGAGTCACGCCAGGCGGAAGTGCGCCGCAGTGAAGCCCTTTCCGACGAGGCCTTGATCGCCTCCACCCGCGCTTGGCCCCTCACTGGACTCTGAGCATGAATGAATCGAGCGCCATGCCCCCCCCATTGAGACCCACGCCCATGGACCCCCTTCAGGCCTCAGCAGTGCTTGAGCAGCGCAGCTTCGCCAGGAGCTATCCACTGGCGAAGCTGCTGCGGTCAAGCGGGATCCCGGCTGGCTTCGGTGAACAGCGCCTCCCCCCCCATGACGACGGTCCGCCCTTCGCGCTGCGCGGTGTCAACGGGGTAGCGCCGCCCGGTTTCGGCGGGCATCCACGTGATACCCGCGGCGATCGCGTGGAACTGGCGACCCGATCCGAGTCTCCTGCCATCGTGCTGGCCCACGCCGCCGTCTGCCCCGGTGAGCGCACCGATCCGCATGTGTTCGTGGCGCCCCTGCCCGCGGCGGTGACAGCCCTGCGCCGGCTCCCAGACCTGGCCGCCCTGCATGGGTGCCAGCCCGACTGGCGGCCATGAGCACCGGACCTTCAGCTTCCATCCACTGGCGTCTGGCCTGGGGCGTGGTGGCTCTGCAGATGGCCCTCCTGCTGGGCTGGATGATCTACAGGGCCTACCAGCCGGCCCTGCTCAGCAGCCATGGATTCAGCCGGCTACTGCTTCCCTTTGCCCTACTGCCCGGCGTGATGGGGCTGGTGATTGAACCGTTGACGGGCTGGCTTTCCGACCGCCGCGACCCGAGCGCACGTGGCCGGCTGCTGCCTGTGAGTGTGGCGGTACTGGTGGCCGGCCTGATCTTTCTTGGGGTGGTAGGTCTGTTGAACCGCGGCATCCCAGCCGGCAGCCTGCTGCTGCCGCTGGTGATGGTGGCCTGGATGGTGGCGGTCCAGAGCTCGGCCAGCCCGGCACTGGCGGTGCTGCATGAGGCGGCCCCCCTGCGCCAGCTGCCACGCGTCGCGGCGCTGTTGACCTGTGCGCAGGGGCTGCTGGGAGCCCTTGAAGCTCCGCTCACCGCCGCGGCCGTGCGGCTGGGGCCAGCCCTCACCTTCACCCTGGGTGCAGCCGTGCTGGGCCTGGGGCTCGTCGTGCTGCGATGGTTGCCGCCGTTTCCTCCTGCACGTAGGGAGCCCGCCATTGCCGTGCGAGTTCCGCCCCGCCAGGCCCTGCACCTGCTGGCCATGGCCCTTGCCGTGGGTGTGGTCACAACGTGTCTGCTGACGCTCCTGCCCCGGGTGCCTTTGGGTGGGTCGTCGCTGTCCTCCGGCGGACACCTGGTGGCAGCCGTGCTGATCGTCTCGGCGCTGGTGGCCCCCTGGGGAGGTCATCTGGTGAGCCGCTGGGGGAGGCAACGCAGCCTGAGGATCGCCCTGGCCACGTTGGCTGCCCTGCTCGCCCTCATGGTGCTTGGCCCAGCCGTTTTGCGCCCAGCCCTGCTGCCGCTGCTGGGTCTGGCCCACAGCCTCGTGTCCACCAGCCTCACAGCCGCGGCCCTGGCCACCCTGCCCGCCACCAGCGCGGGGTTGGGCGCTGGCCTGGTGCTGGGGGGTGCGGGAGCCGCTGGCGCCCTGCTGAGCATGGTCTTCACCAGTGACGGACCCGTTGCCGCCGGACCGCTGCTGGCCTTGGTGGCCGCGGCGACGGGTCTGGCGTTCGCTGCCGGAGCATGCCTCTCTGCGGGGGATGGACGGCGTGATGGCTTGGCCTGAACGGGACCGCTGCAGCGGCCTACCACCACCAAGCTCCGGCGACAATGCACCCCGTCGCTGGGAGCCAGCTTGGATCCGGCGGTGACGGCATTGCGCCCGCTGCCCTGTGTGGTGGATCGACGGGGTGGGCCCTGCCGGCGCACCCGCTGATGTGGCGCCTGGCGCCATCGTCGGCCTAACCGGTGGTGACAGGCCCGCTGCGCACCAGCACCGGCACCCGCTTGAAGGCTGGCGTGCCGCTGCGGTGATCGATGGCGGCGCGGAAGATCGCGTTCACCTCCGGGTAGAACATCAAGCCGGCGCCGGCGCGGATCTCGCCGGGAATCACTTCCACGTCGCTGAGGGCGCCGGCTTCGCCCTGCACGGTCACGCGCTGGTGGGCGCGCAGGCCGCAGCGGGCCAGATCGCCCCGGTTCATCATGATCGTGTTGCGGTGCGGCATGCCGCGGTAGGCATCGCCCGGCTTGTACACCACGGTGTTGTGCTGGGAGTAGCTGCGGGCGGTGATCAGGGCCAGCACCAGGCCCGCTTCCCCCGGCGCCAGGCCGCCGAAATGGGCCGGCTCAGGCAGCGTCAGCGCCGGCAGGGGTGTGGGCTCCATCCGTGCTTTCCCCGACGGCGTGGGGAAGCTGGGCTGCTCGAACACCCGCCCCGCCACGCTGAACTCACGCTTGGTGGCATCGATCGTGGCGATCGCGCCGTAGCCCGGCACGGTGCGGGCGATCAGCTCTCGCACGTAGACGGGGTCCTGCAGGCGGCCCCAGTCGATTGGATCGCTGCCCAGCCGCCGCCGGGCCAGCTCGGCCAGGAAGCCCAGCTCGCTGATCAGGTCGGCGTGCTTCAGGTGTGAGCGGCCCGGATCGTTGAAGCGCACGAAGTTGTTGCCCGATTCGGTGGTGGTGGCGTGCGGCGTTTCGAAGCGGTTGAACACCGGCAGCACCAGGGTGCGGCGGCGCCCCAGCCCGTGGAAGTGCCCCTGGTTGGGCTTGGTGGCCAGGTAGAAGATCGTGTCGATGCGGCCGAGCGCCTGCTGCGCTTCGCTGGAATCCGGGTTGGCGCCCCAGAGGTTGCCGCCGAGGCACAGCAGGGTGTCCACCGCACCGGCGCCGGCGGCCGCGATCAGGGCGCGGGTGTCGTAGCCGGGCACGCGGCTGAGCGGGCGGCCCAGCAGCCGCTCCAGCGCCTGCTGCATCTCGGCCCGCAGCTTCACCGTGACGCCCATCGAGCCGAAGCCCTGCACGTTGGAGTGGCCGCGGATCGGCATGGTGCCGGCCCCGGGCTTGCCGGCGTTGCCGCTCAGCAGCGCCGTGTTGGCGATCGCGTGCACGTTGGTGGTGCCGTTGCTGTGGTGGGTGATGCCCATCGCCCAGGCGAACACCACGCCCTTGGCGCGGCCGATTACCGCAGCGGTGTGGCTGAGCTCCTCGCGGCTGAGGCCGCAGCAGGCAGTGATCGCCTCCCATGGGGTGGCGCGCAGCTGCTCCAGCACCGCCTCGGAGCCTTCGGTGTGGTCGCGCAGGAAGTCGTGGCGCACCTGGCCCGCTTCCAGCAGCGCCTTCTGCAGGCCCAGGAACACGGCGGTGTCTGAGCCGGGCACCGGCTGCAGGAACAGCGTGGCGATCTCCGAGCCCCGCAGCATCGACTTGATTGGAAAGGCCGGCGAGCCGAACTTCAGCAGCCCCACCTCCAGCACCGGGTTGATCACGATCACGCTGCCGCCGCGTTCACGCAGGCGGATCAGCTCGTTCATCAGCCGCGGGTGGTTGGCGGGGGCATTGGAGCCCACCAGCACCACGCAGTCGGCCTGCTGCAGGCTTTCGAGGCTCACCATCGAGGTGCCCGAGCCGAACACCTCGCCCAGCCCCACGGTGGAGGGGGCGTGGCAGAGATCGGAGCAGTCGGCCAGGTTGTTGGAGCCCATCGCCCGCAGCAACAGCTGCAGCAGGTAGGCGGCCTCGTTGGAGGAACGGCCGGAGCTGTAGGAGGCCACCCGCTCCGCTGGGCGGCGGAAGGCGGCGTCGGCCAGCTCGAACACGTCGTCCCAGCCGAGGCGCTCGTAATGGCTGCGGCCCTCGCGCAGGATCAGCGGATGGCTGAGGCGGCCGAGCCGGTCGGCCTCGAGCGAACTGAGCTGCTGCAGCATCGCCAGGCTGCGCTCGGCGAACACCCCCTCCGGCACCGCCGGCTGCAGTTCCGCCGCGATCGCCTCCACGCTCTTGAGGCAGCGCTGCAGCGGCTCGCCCAGCTCATCGACGAAGCCACCGTTCTGACCGCCCGTGCCCCAGGCGCAGGAGAGACAGGCGCTCTTGTGCAGGAGGGTCTGCCAGAGCAGGGGGCCACGGGGCGAGAGGGTGGCCTTGGCCCAGCCGTCGATCACCGGCCAGCCGCCGCCGATCGTGGGGGTGGCTGCATTCGCTGCAGAAGAGTCGTTGCCGGGCTCCATGCCAAGCCGCCGCCTGAGGAATGTCCACTCTGGCGGGTGTGGCGGCGGCCGTGCTGGCATGGAGCCCCGGCGGCCTCAGGGCCGCGTTGGCTCTTCGCGCCTGGTTGGCTGCCCGCGGGCTCTTCCGGCTGTCATGAGCTGTGGGTTCCCGCCCGCTCGAAGGTCTGAACGATGGGCCTGCCCCTGGTCATTGCCTAAGGCACCAACGGGGACATTTCCCCGATGCTGGCCCTGGTCAGCGCCTGGCCGAGAGTCTGCGCAGCGGTACTGACGCTGCAAGAACAAACAATGGGAAACCATGGTATAAAGATTGTAAGAAGGTACGCTTATGTTCCGGGCGTTCCAGCTTTGTCATCATCTCGGCGTGAAGAAGGGCTGCAACTGCGTGCACTGCCGCAGGCCTCTGTGTCTCCCATGGCTGCCAGTTTTCGGCGGTTCTGATGGTTGTGCATCGCGCGTGGCAATCGCAAGGCGTTGCTGAATCTTGCCGACCTGCCATCACACTGGAGCCTGCCATGCAGGGGTTGAGATCATTGACCTCAGAGGGGCTGTCTGCCTGCACTGCTCGACGGGTTCTGCTCTATGGGCATTGTTCTGCGGGCATTGCTCGAGTGGCATTCTTCTGCCCGCTTTGTGCAGATGGCCTTGGCCAGATCGTCTTCCGTGCTGGCGACAGCTCTGGTGTGATCCGACGTCTCATGGATCAGATGGTGCCTTGATCGGTCCTTTTCTGCTTCTTCATTGCTCTGCCATCCACTTCAGCCTGGATTCTGCTCGGCGCCTGCTTTCTGCTGATTTCCATGGTTTCAGGCCGGGTCGGGGCGAGCAGCTCTGGCCATGGCTGCCTGCCTCGTTCAGTGTTGGCATCGATCTGGATCGGTGGCTAAGGGTGGTTGCAGAGCTCTGATGCGTTCTGCTTCCGCTTCGCGTCTGTTGTCGTCTGAGCACCACTGAACCCTTGATTCACCCCTGCGGATCGCCCCAAACGACAGGCCCACATCGCGATGGCGCTTCCAGCCGGGCCACAGCCCGGCAGCTCCCAGCCGCACCGGTTGTGCTGCAACAGCTCGCGTCTCCACAGTTCGAGCCGCCGGCCGCAACGCCACAGCACCCCGTCCAGCAGACCGCTGCCGCCGTCACCCGGCTGGAGCGCTCGGCGCAGCCGGGCGCTTCCGAGCGACCCCTCTACCTGCTGCTGATCAGCCTGCATGGCTTGATCCGCGGCCAGCAGCTCGAGCTGGGGCGTGATGCGGACACCGGTGGGCAAACCAAATATGTGGTCGAGCTGGCCAAGGCACTGGCGCAGCAGCCGCATGTGGAGCAGGTGGATCTGGTCACGCGGCTGGTGGTGGATGCCGCCGTGAGCGACGACTATGCGCAGCCCATCGAGCCCCTGGGGGAGCACTGCCGGATCGTGCGCCTGCCGGCGGGGCCAGAGGCTTACATCGCCAAGGAGCAGTTGTGGCCCTATCTCGGCAACTTCGCCGATACCCTCCATGCCTGGCTGAAGCAGCAGCCGCGCTGGCCCGATCTGATCCATACCCATTACGCCGATGCGGGATATGTGGGCGTGCGGCTCGCCAACCTCACCGGCCTGCCGCTGGTGCACACAGGCCATTCACTCGGGCGTGATAAGACCCGCCGCCTGCTGGCTGTGGGTATGGCGATTGAACAGATCGAAGCCCGCTATCACATGATTGAGCGCATCAGCGCCGAGGAAGATACTCTCAGCCACGCGAGCCTGGTGATCACGAGCACGCGGAATGAGATTGAAAGCCAATACGAACTTTACGATTACTACACGCCCGAGAAGATGGCGGTGATTCCGCCCGGCACCGATCTCCAGCAATTCTTTCCGCCCAGCCCGGAGCCTGCCGCCGCCGATCCGTCGCCCATCCAGCAGGAGATCAACAAGTTTCTTGCCGATCCCACCAAGCCGATGATCCTGGCGCTCTCCCGGGCGGATGAGCGCAAGAACATCATTGCCCTGCTGGAGGCCTTCGGCCAGGAGCCGCGTTTGAAGGCGATGGCCAATCTGGTGATCGTGATGGGCAACCGCGACGACATCCGGGAACTCCATGAAGGGGCCCAGCATGTGCTCACGGAGATCCTGCTGGTGATCGATGCGCTCGATCTCTATGGAGTCGTGGCACTGCCCAAGCACCATCAATCCTCGGAGGTGCCGGCGATCTATCGATCGGCCACGGCCTCAAGGGGCGTGTTCGTGAACCCGGCGCTCACCGAACCCTTCGGCCTCACCTTGCTGGAGGCCGCCGCCAGCGGGCTGCCCCTGGTGGCCACGGATAATGGCGGCCCTGTGGACATCCTCGGCAACTGCCGCAATGGCTTGCTCGTGGATCCCACCGATCGCGTCGCGATTGCCTCAGCGCTGCTGGCGATTCTTGAGGATCCCCAGCTCTGGGCCCGCTATTCCCAGCAGGGGCTGATCAACATCGCCCGGTACTACTCCTGGGAGGCGCATGCCAGCCGTTACCTCACGGCGATCCGACCGATCATTGAGCAGCACCGTCCACCGGAGCGCCCCCCTGCCAGCGGCAGGATCCGCCAGTCGTTTGATCGCGCCATCTTCACCGCGGTGGATAACACCCTGCTCGGCGATGACGAGGGACTCGAGGCACTAGTGAAGGTGATCACGGCGCACCGCCGTGCCTTCATGTTCGGCGTCGCCACGGGGCGACGACTGGATTCAGTGCTGATGCTGCTGAAGCGAAAGGCCATCCCAGCTCCCGACATTCTGATCACCAGCCTGGGTACGGAGATCTATTACACCGGCCAGTTGTTCACCGATGTGGCCTGGAACCGGCACATCAACCATGCCTGGACTCCCCAGGTGCTCAAGCGGGTGATGGATGAAATTCCCGGCCTCACACTGCAGCCCAAGAGTGAGCAGAGCCGCTACAAGCTTTCTTATTACTACGACGCCGCCCATGCTCCTCCCATTGAAGACATTCATGGCCTGCTGCATCAGCAGGAGCTTTCCGTGAATGCCACTTATTCCTTCGGGCAATACCTCGACATCGTGCCGGCACGGGCGTCCAAGGGACAGGCTTTGCGCTACGTGGCCAGCCAGTATGAGATTCCCCTGGAGCAGATCCTCGTGACCGGTGGCTCCGGTGGCGATGAGGACATGCTGCGAGGCAACACGCTGGGGGTGGTGGTGGCCAACTGGCACCAGGAGGAGCTCGCCAACCTCAGCGAATGGCAGCAGGTGTATTTCGCCGCCGGCGCCCATTCCTGGGGCATCCTTGATGCGATCCATCACTACAACTTCTTTCAGCGCATGAGCTGCTCCGTGGCGTGAGGTGTGTCTCGCCCTTGGCGCGGTTGCTGATCGCCACCGATCTTGACCGCACCCTGCTGCCCAACGGAGCTGCCGAGGAATCGCCGCTGGCGCGCCCTCTCTTCGCACGGCTGGCGGCGCGCGCGGAGGTCACGCTGGCATATGTCACCGGCCGTCATCGGGCCCTGGTGGAGGAGGCGATCACCACCTATGCGCTCCCTGAACCCCAGTGGGTGATCAGTGATGTGGGCAGCCGCCTCGACCAGCTTGATCGTGGCCATTGGCAGCCCTGCGCGGCCTGGCAGCAGCACATCCGCCGCGATTGGCCTGGCTGTGTGTCTGCTGATCTGCAGGCTTTGTTTGTGGATCTTCCCCAGCTTGTGCTGCAGGAGAGTGATCGCCAGAGTGCCTTCAAGCTCAGCTTTTATGTGCCTTTGGGTGTCGACCTGGAGGCGTTGAAGCTGGTGATGCTGGAGCGCCTGGCCGGCCACGGTGCCGCCTGCAGCTGGATCTACAGCGTGGATGAAGCAAAGGGCACGGGGCTGCTGGATGTGTGTCCTGCCCGTGCCACCAAATGGCACGCTCTGGAGTTTCTGATGCAGCGCACCGGCTTCGATCTCAGCCACACGGTGTTTGCCGGCGACAGCGGCAATGACCTGCCGCTTCTGGCCAGCGCGGTGCCCGCCGTGCTGGTGGCCAACGCCCACCCCGCGGTGATCGCGGAGGCCACGGCAGCCGCGGGCCGCAGCGGCCATCTCGAGGCGCTTTATCTCGCCCGCGGTGGCTTCATGGGCATGAACGGTCACTACAGCGCCGGCCTTCTGGAAGGTGTGGCTCACTTCCATCCAGGCGTGGCCCACTGGCTGCAGCAGTCGTGAGCCGCCCAGGCCTTTCGGCTGGATGTCGTCTGCCGCCGCTGGCGCCAACGCTGCTTTTTGTGGTGCCCAGGCTGCTCCGGCCTGGCGGCCGATCAGCTGTGACGGCTTCCCCTTGGTCGTGCTGCCCTAGCGTTCATCCAGGCAACGATGCACTGCGCTCAGCCAACTGCTGCTACCAGCAGGCTGCCTCCCATCTGACAGCACCGAGGGTGATTCGGTTGCTGTCACGTTCTGTTCTTTCGCCAGGCCAACGAACCCCCAGCTCGTGCGGCCCTGCCCAGTGCTGCTGCTCCGGCTCATGACCGTACGGCCTGCACAGCTTCGCTTTCGCCAGCGCCCGGCGCTGATGCCGTCCTGTTTCGCTGCCTCTCGTTTCGCTGCTTCTTGTTTCGGCCATGTATGAACAGATTTCCCATTCGCTTCTCAATGCGATCCTCGATGATCTGAAGCCGGAGATTCGCCGCCAGGATCTGCGGCACTTCTATACAAGGCTGGGGGCTAACTTCTTTGCGATCCACTCGCTCTTCTCCACGCTTTACGGCCATCGCGACGACTTCGCCGATCAGATGTTGAAGCTGGTTGAAACGATGGCGATGGGCTATGTCGACCGGTCACCTGAATCTGAACGGTTGGACATCAATCGGGAAACCGATCATAACTGGTTCTTGTCTCAGCGCTGGGTGGGCATGGCGCTCTATACCAACGGTTTCGCTGATGATCTGGCTGATCTGAGCCGGAAGGTGGGTTATTTCCAGGAGCTTGGCATCAACATGGTGCACGTGATGCCGATTCTGGAATGTCCCGTCGGCAAGAGCGACGGCGGTTATGCGGTCAGCAATTTTCGCAGAATTGATGGCCGTGTGGGGGATTTGGCCGATTTCCAGGCGTTGTCGGAGCAGTTCCGTGCCAATGGCATCCTGTTGGTGCTGGATATCGTTCTGAACCACACCTCGGATGAGCACGTCTGGGCCTTGATGGCCAAGCAGGGTGATCTCGAGCATCAGGAGTATTACTACACGTTCGCAGATCGGCGTATCCCCGATCTGTTTGAGCAGAGCATGCCGGAAATCTTTCCTGAAACCGATCCAGGCAACTTCACCTGGAACGAGGAGATGCAGCGCTGGGTGATGACCGTGTTCCACAACTATCAGTGGGATCTCAATTACAGCCATCCAACTGTGTTCATCGCCATGCTGGATATCGTGCTCTTCTGGGCCAATCAGGGCGTGGATGTGCTGCGGCTCGATGCGGTGGCGTTCCTGTGGAAAAAAATAGGGTCTTCCTGTCAGAACGAGCACAAGGCCCACCTGATCCTGCAGCTGCTGAAGGATTGCTGCCAGGTGACGGCCCCTGGGGTGCTGTTCATCGCCGAGGCCATCGTGGCGCCGGTGGAGGTGGCCAAGTATTTCGGTGAAGATGCCATCGTGGCCAAGGAATGCGAGATCGCCTACAACGCCACGCTGATGGCCCTGCTCTGGGATGGCATCGCCACCAAGAACACCCGGTTGCTACGGGAAGGGATCAAGAGCCTGCCCAGCAAGCTCGATCGTGCCACCTGGCTCAATTATGTGCGCTGCCATGATGATATCGGCTTCGGTTTCGATGACAGCGACATCAGGGCAGCGGGTTACGACCCCTCCGCACATCGCAGGTTCCTGGTGGATTATTTCACCGGCCACTACGACGACAGCGCCCGGGGCCTGGTCTTCATGCGCAACGAGACCACCGGCGACGCTCGCATCTGTGGCTCGCTGGCTTCGTTGGTGGGGCTTGAAGCCGCTCTGGAGCGGCAGGATGCGCGACTGACCCGGCAGGCCATTGATCGCATCCTGCTGCTGCATGGGGTGATCCTCTCCTTCGGCGGCATCCCCCTCATCTATAACGGTGACGCTCTTGGTGTGCTCAACGATTACAGCTTCCGCGACGACCCCGATAAGCACGAAGACAGCCGCTGGGTGCACCGTCCGAAGATCAACTGGCAGCAGGCCGAGCAACGCAAGCAGCCGGGCACGGTGGAGTTCGAGATCTTCACGGCCATGCAGCGCATGATCGCCATCCGCAAGCAGACCAGCGCCTTCGCCGACTTCAACAACCGCGAACTGCTGCCCGTGGCCAATGATCACGTGCTCTGTTATGCACGCTCAGATGGTCAGCAGGGCGCCTACAGCGTGGTGGTGCTGGCCAACTTCGATGCCAGCCCACAGCAGGTGGAGCTGAGCGATCTGTGCCGCCATGGCATGCAGCAGGGCCTCAGCCATGGCGCCAATCCAGGCTTCAACAGCCACTGCACTCTCACCGACCTCTACACCGGTGCCGCCCCCACCCAGTTCGACGGCGGCATCGTGCTGAGCGGCTATCAGTTCTATTGGCTGCGCCAGCAAGGCTGACGATCCTCTCGGCTCAGCCCGCGCCCCCCTCCAGCAGTGTGATCGGGTCGCCTACCGCCACCGGCCCCGGGGTCAGCACTGACAGCCGGATGCCGGCGATCACCTTGTTGTGGCGTGCTGTGGCCCGCAGGATCTCGATGTCTTCCGGCAGGCCGCACTGGGCCAGGGTGGTGATCACGCAGCGAGGGCAGGCCGTGTCCACCTGCAGCAACGCCCGCTTACCGATCCGCAGGCGGTGGCCTAACCAGGCCTCCTCCACGAACCCCTCGTCGCCCTCCAGTGGCGCCATCAGCAGGTTGGGGCGGAAGCGCTCCACGGCGAAATCGAGGTCGGGCTCCAGCTGCCGCAGGCGGTCGAGCGTGGCGGTGCTGATCGCATGGATCGGGCAGGAATCGAAGAAGGTGCCGGCGGGCAGCACCAGCTCATTCACCACGTCCTGAAACTCCCGCTCCTGCACCGGCGGCCAGTACTGATCCAGGCTGGCGCCCTCCTGGGGCCGATCCAGCAGGCTCACCTGCCGGCCCAGCCACGCCGACAACTGGGCGCCTGCCTCCGGATCACTGGTGAGCAAGGGCGCCGCCTCCGTACCGGCCGCCCGATCAGCCGCGGCGCTGATCGCGGCGGCGGGCAGCGCCTGACCCGGCAGCGGTGGCGCCACGAACTGAGCCTGGTACTGGAGCAGAGAGCGCCACAGGCGCGGATTCTTGGCGCTGGCCACCCGGCCGGTGGCATGGTCCCAGAGGGCATAGGCGCGGTCGCCGCAGATTCCCCCTTCGCCCACCTCCACCTGGGGCAGGCACTCGCCCAGCATCGATTTCACCGGATAGCGCCAGAGCGCTTCCACCCGTCCCACCAGCCTGCCGTTCATGGGATCCGCCCAACGGCCTCATCCAAGCGTTCAGCGGCGCCGAATGCCGTTCAGGGCGTACCGCCGGTGCCGGAGTTACTGGCGGAGCTCGTGCCGGTGCCGCTGTTGCTGGTGCTGGTGCTGGCCGCCGGGCTCCAGGCCGGGGTGTGGGGGTCCTCGCGCAGCCGCGGCAGCAGCTGCACCAGGTTGCAGGGCCGGGTGGCGGGGTTCAGCTGGGCGCTGATCAGCCGGTCCCAGGCGGTGCTCACCGCATCGAGCGAGCCGGGCAGCACGAAGATCACCGTGCCGTTGGCCACCCCCGCCAGGCAGCGGCTCTGCAAGGTGCTGGTGCCGATCGTCTCGAAGGAGAGCTGGCGGAACAGCTCGCCGAAGCCCTCGATCGTCTTGTCGAGCAGGGGCGCGACCGCTTCCGGTGACCCATCGCGGCCGGTGAGCCCGGTGCCCCCGCAGCTGATCACCACCTGCACCGCCGCTGTGGCGATCCAGCGGCTCACCACCGCCCGGATCGCGTAGCGGTCGTCGGGTACGCACAACCGCTCCACCAGCTGGTGGCCTTCGCGCTCCAGGCGATCGCGCAGCGCATCGCCGGAGGGATCGTCGGCGCTGGGGTCGGCGCTGCGCCGGTCGGACACCGTGAGCAGGGCGATGGCGAGACTCACAAGGCAACGCGCGGCGACGGCCTGAGGCTAGGCAGCGCGGCGCCTGGGGCCCCCGACCCGCGCTCGGCAGGCCTGGGGCCAGGCCCATAGCCTGGGCGGATGGCACTGAGCGCGGCACCGAGCGAAAGCTTTGAACTGATCGTCGTCGGCGGCGGCCATGCGGGCTGCGAGGCGGCGCTCGCGGCGGCGCGGCTGGGCATCGACACCGCCCTGTTCAGCCTCAACATCGACCGCATCGCCTGGCAGCCCTGCAACCCGGCGGTGGGTGGGCCGGCCAAGAGCCAGCTGGTGCATGAAGTGGATGCGCTCGGCGGCGTGATCGGGCGGCTGGCCGATGCCACCGCTCTGCAGAAGCGGGTGCTCAACGCCAGCCGGGGGCCGGCAGTGTGGGCCCTGCGCGCCCAGACCGACAAGCGCGCCTATGCCCGCCAGATGCTGCAGCTGCTGCAGCACACGCCGCACCTGCATCTGCGCGAGGCGATGGTCACCGGCCTGGAGGTGGCTGACGACCGGGTGATCGGCGTGCGCACCTATTTCGGCAGCGTGTACGCCGCCGGCGCCGTGGTGCTCACCACCGGCACCTTTCTGGGCGGTACGATCTGGGTGGGCAACCGCTCCATGCCCGCCGGCCGCGCCGGCGAAGCCCGCGCCGAAGGGCTCACCGAGGCGCTGCAGGCGCTGGGCTTCCGCACCGACCGCCTCAAGACCGGCACGCCGGCCCGGGTCGATCGACGCAGCGTGCGCCTCGATCAGCTGGAGGAACAACCCAGCGACGCTGCCGATCGCTTCTTCTCCTTCGATCCGGCCGCCTGGGTGAGCGGGGAGCAGATGGCCTGCCACATCACCCGCACCACCGCGGCCACCCACCAGCTGATCCGCGACAACCTCCATCTCACGCCGATCTACGGCGGCTTCATCGACAGCAAGGGGCCGCGCTACTGCCCCTCGATCGAAGACAAGATCGTGCGCTTCGCTGACAAGGACTCCCACCAGATCTTCCTGGAGCCGGAGGGTCGCGACACGCCCGAGCTCTACATCCAGGGGTTCTCCACCGGCCTGCCCGAACGGCTGCAGCTCGAGCTGCTGCGCACGCTGCCGGGGCTGGAGCAGTGCGTGATGCTGCGGCCCGCCTATGCGGTCGACTACGACATCCTGCCTGCCACCCAGCTGTTGCCCTCGCTGATGACCAAGCGGGTGGAGGGGCTGTTCAGCGCCGGCCAGCTCAACGGCACCACCGGTTATGAGGAGGCGGCGGCGCAGGGGCTGGTGGCGGGGCTGAATGCGGCGCGGCTGCTGCGCGGCCAGAGCCCCGTGCACTTTCCGCGCGAGGGCAGCTACATCGGCACCTTGATCGACGATCTGGTCACCAAAGACCTCAAGGAGCCCTACCGGGTGCTCACCAGCCGCAGCGAATACCGGCTGGTGCTGCGGGGCGACAACGCCGATCGGCGCCTGACGCCGCTGGGCCATGAGCTGGGATTGGTGGATGGCCGCCGCTGGCAGATCTTCGAGGCCAAGCAGGCGGCGATCGCGGCCGAGCAGCGCCGCCTCGACAGCGTGCGGCTGAAGGCGTCTGATCCTGCCGCCGCCGCTATCGAAGCGGAAACGGGCGCGCCGATCCGCGGCTCGATCACCCTGGCCGATCTGCTGCGCCGCTCCGGGGTGCATGCCACCGATCTGGTGCGCCACGGTCTCTGCGATCCGCAGCTGCCGGCCGATGTGCGCGACAGCGCCGAGATCGATGTGAAATACAGCGGCTATCTGGCCCGCCAGCAGCAGGAAATCGAGCGGGTGCGCAAGCAGGATCACCGGCCGATTCCAGACGGCATTGATTACGCCGCCATCGCCACCCTCTCGAAGGAGGCGCGTGAGCGCCTGGCCGCCGTGCGGCCGCTGAATCTGGGCCAGGCCGCACGCACGCCCGGCGTCAGCCCCGCCGATGCGAATGCCCTGCTGCTGTGGCTGGAGCTGAACCGGCGGCAGGAAGCCGCAAAACGGACGTCAGTGCCTTAAGCTCGCGCGTCACTCACGCCTGGGCCTGCGCTTTCATGGCGACCCCCCCTTCAGTCCCCACCTCCAGAGCCTTCTGGGATCTCAAGGCCGAGCAGGTGGTGCACCGGGTGTTTGCCAATGGAGCCAACCGCACCAGTGTTGGCCTGCTCGACCATACGCCGATCGATGTGGTGGTGAGCGAGGCCCCCCCGCGCGCTCCGGCTCCGCCTCCACCTTCACGGGCTACCCGCACAGCCACCACAGCCCTCTGGCACCGCCCCTGGCTACCGATTCTCGCGGCCCTTGCCCTGGTGGGGATCACCTCCTCGCTGCTGCTGTGGCGCAACTGGCAGGTGGCCAACCGCGCGCTTGATCAGGAACGCAATCTCAAGCTGCTGGAGCGGCTGCGAGATCTGGTGCCCGCCGCCGCTGAACCGGCAGCGTTGCCTGCTGGTCAGATTGCAGGAGCTGCCCCCACCCTTGATCCCAGCCTGCCGCCGCCGCCGCTGGAAGAGCCGTGGGTTCAGGAGCTGGCGCCCCTCTCTGGTGGCACCGCCGGCCAGGCCTCCACCGCGCGGCCGCTGCGGGTGCCCGTTAGCGGCACCATCACCCGCCCAGCCCCCGCCGCTGCTGCTGCTGGTGGCAACGGCTGGGCGGTGGGCGACACCGTGGGTGCCTCCGCCACCCCCAGGGTCGCTGCTCCCCCGTCGCCGGCTGGTGCAAGCGCGGGCCCTGCCCCCGAGCTGATGGGAGTGGTGCAGGTGCAGGGCCGATCCAGCGCAGCGATCTTCCAGGTGGGCGGCACAAGCACGAACGTGTCGGTGGGAGAGCCGATCGGCGCCAGCGGCTGGCGTCTGCAATCCGCCAGTGGCGATTCGGTGGTGATTGAACGCCAGGGCAAGCAGCGCCAGGTGAGCATCAGCAACGATGGCCTCTGAGCTGATGTGACTGCTCAGCCAGTTCCCCCGCTCTCATTGCCCAGGCTGGCTTCGTAGCCTGAACCACCGGTGCTCAGCCCGATGAGCGGCTCACTCTGCTCGACCCCTGCCCGATCGCGCGAGGAGCCAATCCCCGGCGACGACGGCTCCCCCTTCCCCTCACCGCATGCCCTGTGGTCGGCGTCGCGGGCGGCCATGGAGGCCGGCTGCACGGCGGCGGGCCTCAGCGGTGCCTGGCAATTGCTGCTGCTGGGTGATGGCAGCCCCACCCGCCACCTGCAGCTGCTCACCGGCGCTCCGGTGGAGGTGGAGCTGATCGCCATGGCATGCGATGCGGGGGATGGCAAGCGGGTGCCTGCAGAAGTGGGTGGTCTGGCCTCGCCCTTGCTGCGGCGTCAGGTGTGGCTTCGCTGTCACGGAGAGCCGCTGGCCTGGGCCGAAAGCTGGTGGAACCAGTCGCAGGCCGAAGAAAATCTCCGCGACCGCCAGCTGCCGATCTGGCAAAGCCTGACGGCGGATCGCGCCGAACTGTTCCGTGAAGTGGATGGGTTGGCCCAGGTGACAGAACCTTGGCTGGAACAGGGTTTTGGCTGCAGCGGTCCGTTCTGGAGCCGCCACTACCGCTTCTTTCGCGGCGGGCGTCAGCTCACGGTGATCCGCGAGGTCTTCTCCCCGGCACTGGAGCGTTGGCTGGGCCCCAGTCAGCGCTGTGAAGAATCATCAACATTGTTGCCAGCCGTCACACGGACGCATTGACAAGTTGCGAGTTGCCCCAGCCCGGGCACCATGTTGATGTTCCACGTCGGTTCGCCCGATGGCCCCGTCCACGTCCTGGCTCAGCCTCACCGATCTGGGCCGCCTCTACGGCATCTCCGCCATCTACTGCGGCCGCCTGCTGTGCGAGGTCGGTCTGCGCGACCACGACGGACGCCCCAGCGCCGAGGCTCTGGCCAGCGGCTTAGCCCAGGTGGCCTGCTCCAGCCACCGCAATGTGGACACGCTCTGGCATGAAGAAGGCTGCCGCGCCGCACTGGAAGCTCGAGGCCAAGTGCCCCTTGCGCAGCGCACGCTTGTGGAGCAGTGGGCCGAGCTGCTCTGGGCGATGAAGCAAGGATCAGCGGCGATCAGCACCTCTGCCGAGCAGATGGCCGAAGATCTCCCCGGTGAGCTGGTGGAGCCTGTCAACCAACAACTGCGTGTGAACGGCTGGGACTTCCAGGTGCCCCGCACCCACCACAGCGGTGGCGGTGCCGGCGCCGGTGAAGGCCATGCCAATGGCACCCCCCGCGCCCGCAACCATCCTGATGACCTGGCCCGTCGCCGCCGCAAAGCGGCTAGCTGAAAGCCTGCCGGGTTCAGCCGAGCCGCAGGGCTTCAGCCTGTTGGCGGGTCTTCTCGAGCAGCTCGCGCAGCCGGTCTTCGTCGGTGTGGCTGAGGCTGGTGCGCAGCAGCTTGGCGTGGGGGGCGAAGCTGCGCAGGCGCTCCACCACCCGGTCAGGGGTGGCTTCACGCACCAGCAGGCAGAGGGCGGCGCTGCCCTTCGGCAGGGTTTCGCCCACCTCACGCAGGAAGCCGTCGCTGATGCCCAGATCGCTGAGCGCGCCCGAGGCGGCACCGACACCGGCGCCCAGGGCAGCACCCAGCAGCGGGTTGAGGAACAGCAGCCCCACCAGCGAGCCCCAGAAGCCACCGCCCAGCGCGCCGGCGGCGGTGAGGTTGATCGCCTGACGCAGATGCACCTCCCCGGCGGCATCGTGCTCGACCACCACCGCATCTTCCAGTGAGATCAGATGCTCCTGCTGGATATTGACAAGCTCGCGACGTACGGCGTCAGCGTCCTCGGTTTTCGGAAATCCCACCACGATCAGGTTGCTCATGGACGCAGATCCTTGGAAGCGGTTGATCACCATTGAATGTAGGTGGCATGCGGTGGCGCTCCGCTGGTGGACTGCGTTGAGGATTCGCGGCTGCCCCGCTCAATCCCGCCGGCGGCTGGAGCGGGGCAGGGGGCGCTGGGGCGTGCGTGCCGGCGGCAACGACGGCGGGGTCTCGCTCCCAGCGGCTGCCCCGCTGGGGCGCTGCCAGCGGGGCAGGCGGAAGTTGTCGTCCTCGGGCCAATCGTTGGTGTCGGGCGCGGGTGGCAGCAGCGGGGCGCTGCGACGGGAGATCGCCTCCAGTGGCCGCCGCCCGCCACTGGCGGTGGGGCCAGCCGGTGTTGCGGCCGAGCCGCTTCCCCTGTCCCACTCCCTGGCCGGCTCAGGCGCTCTGCCCATGGGGCTGCGGCTGGCGGGTTCCCGGCTGGCGGTGCGGAAACGCTCGTCGGTGGGAAGGTCGCTGCGGCGGCGGGGTGGTGGGGTCTGCGCCTCCCGCTCCTGGGGGGAGGGGCGTTCCTGCCAGGGTTCGGGCCAGTCGTCGTCGCCTTCGAGGAACCAGTCGAAGCGTTCGCCCACCCAGCGACCCAGACCATCCAGGCCCGGTCGTGCACCGGTGCGGCCCCCGGCTCCACGCGCCTGGCCACGCGAGCCCGGGCGAGCCCCGGACACGCCGTTCACCAGCTGCCGCCCCGCCACCATCCATTGATCGAAGGTTCCGCCCGCCGTGGGCGATCCCTGGCGGCGTCTGCCGCGGCGGGAAGGGTCACCGGAACCGTTCATGGCTCTGTCCTGTGTCCGTCCTGATGGGCCCGGCTCTTCCCTAAGAACCGTTTCGCCTTGACCCTAACGGCTGAGGCGCAGGGCCCAGCGGCGGCGCAGCCAGCGTTCGCGGCCCAGGCCCACCACGGCGATCGCCAGGCCGCCGCATTGCAGCACCCCCAGGAACAGTTCCATGCCAAGGGCGCGATCCATCGGCGAACCCTAGGCGCCACCGGGTTCGAACAGGAGCTGGCAGCTGGCATGCCACTGGCCGCCGTGCAGCCGGTCGCAGCAGAGGCGGCAGGCCACGCCCCGCACCCGCCGCCGGTAGGGCGCCGTGACACCGCAGCTGGGGCAGCGGGCGATCCAGCGCACCGCACTGACCGGCACCGGGTAAGAGTGGCGCAGGCTCACCTCGAACGCCGACTGGGCGGCGTTGATGCGGGCCATGCGGGCGCGGAAGTGGGGGCCGTGCACCTCGCGCACCCCCAGCACCCGGTCGATCCAGGCGTGGATCATCTCGTGGCAGAGGGTGCCGAGCGTGGCTTCACGGGGCAGCGGTTCGAGCACCGGCCGCGACAGCACGATCTCGCACAGCGGTGTGCCGTCGCGCTGCCGGCCGCTGCGGTAGAGCCCGGCGGTGCGGTTCATGCGGCCATCGCTCCAGCGCACCGCCACCAGGCTGCGGCCCTGCGGCGCCAGGGTGCCGTCGAAGTGCTCCCGGTTGAGGCGGTGGAACAGCGGAAGCAAGGACTCCAGGGGCATGCCGCTTCAGGGCGTTGGCACCAGCCAGGCAGTCTGGCGGGGCCGTCGGTCAGACTCCAGGCTCAGGATGCGCGCTTTCGCCATGGATTGGGGTCTGGCACAGACGATCGGCACCAAGGCCCTGTTGGCCGGTGCCGGCGCCCTGCTTCTCTACTGGACCTACACGGCCGTGAAGCTGGTGATCAGCGCCCGCGGCATCAACCCGCTGCTCAAGCAGTTCTTCACCCAGGTGGCCTCGGGCCAGATCGATGGCGCCTATCTGCTCACCACCAAGAACTACCGCTCCCATGTGAACCGGCAACAGTTCATCCGTTTCCTGGCGGGCCTGCAGCTCAACAAGTACCGCAACCTCAAATCCGGCCGGCCCCGCATCCAGGACGGCCAGATCATCCTCACGGTGAAGCTGAAGTCGGAGGCAAAGGAGGAACTGCCGCTCGATTTCACCTTCGTGAAGGTGGAGGAAGCCTGGCGGGTGGATCGCATCAACAGACTCGCCGCTGCCTGACGCTCCATCCCGCCGCTCCTTGCCAGCGCCGCCTCCCATGCCCGACGCATCGCCTGAGGATCGGGCCGAGGAATTGCGCCGCCTGCTGCAGCGCGCGGCGCACGCCTACTACGTGCTCGATGCCCCGGAGCTGGAGGACCCGGTCTATGACCGGCTCTATCGCGAGCTGCTGGAGCTGGAGGCGGCCCACCCCGAACTGGTGCGTCCCGATAGCCCCACGCAGAGGGTGGGCGGCGCTCCCGCCGAAGGCTTTTGCACGGTGGAGCACCGCGTCGGACTGCTCAGCCTCGACAACGCCTTCGGCTTGGAGGACCTGGAGGCCTGGTATGGCCGCCTGCTGCGCGCGATCGATCGCTTGCCCGAGGTCGGTGCACCGCTGCCCGCCCTGCCGATGGTGGGCGAGCTCAAGATCGACGGCAACGCCCTCGCTCTCAGCTACGCCAACGGGGTGCTGGTGCGGGCCGCCACCCGCGGTGACGGGGCGTGGGGCGAGGAGATCACCGCCAACGTGCGCACGATCCAGAGCGTGCCGCTGAGGCTGCAGCTGGATCACCCCCCGGCCTGGGTGGAGGTGCGCGGTGAGGCCTTCATCCCCGACGCCACCTTCAGCGCCATCAATACCGAGCGCGAAGCCCGCGGCGAACCGCCGTTCGCCAACCCCCGCAATGCCTGCGCGGGCACCCTGCGGCAGCTCGATCCGAAGGTGGTGGCCGCCCGGCGTCTCGATTTCTTCGCCTACACCCTCCATCTCCCTGAGGAGTGGGATCCGGTCGGCGCCGGCGGGACCAGTGATCCAGCGAGGCCCACCAGCCAGTGGGCCTCGCTGGAGTGGCTGCACTCCGCCGGCTTCCGGGTCAATCCCAATGCCGAACTCCTGCCCGACCTGGCCGCGGTGGAGGGTTTCTTCAGCGCCTGGGAGGAGACACGGCGCTCCCTGCCCTACGCCACCGACGGGGTGGTGGTGAAGCTCAACGACCTGCGACTCCAGGCCGAGGCCGGCTTCACCCAGAAGGCGCCGCGCTGGGCGATCGCCCTCAAGTACGCCGCCGAGGAGGCCCCCAGCCGGCTGCTGCGCCTGGTGGCCCAGGTGGGACGCACCGGAGTCGTGACGCCGGTGGCGGAGTTCGAGCCGGTGGCGCTCGCCGGCACCAGCGTGAGCCGCGCCACCCTCCATAACGCCGACCGGCTGGCCGAGCTCGATCTCCACGCCGGCGACACGATCGTGGTGCGCAAGGCGGGTGAGATCATCCCAGAGGTGGTGCGGGTGCTGGTCGAACTGCGGCCGGCAGGGGCAACGCCGCTGGCCCTGCCCCAGGCCTGCCCGGAGTGCGGCTCGGAGCTGGTGCGCGAGACGGGGGAGGCGGCCACGCGCTGCGTCAACAGCAGCTGCCCGGCGATCCTGCGCGGCTCGCTGCGCCACTGGGTGAGCAAGGCGGCCCTCGACGTGGATGGCCTCGGCAGCAAGCTGATCGAGCAGCTGGTCGACCGTGGGCTGGTGCGCTCGATCGCCGATCTCTACAGGCTTGACGCCGCGCTGCTGGCCAGCCTGGAGCGGATGGGGGAGAAGTCGGCGTCGAATCTGGCGGCGGCGCTGGAGGCCTCCAAGGCCAAGCCTTGGCATCGCCAGCTCTATGGCCTTGGGATTCACCACGTGGGCGAGGTGAACTCCAAGGCCCTGGCCAGGGTGTTCACCTCGGCCGCCACTCTCGCCACGGCGGCATTCGAGGCCCCGGAGGCGATCACCGCAGTCCATGGCATCGGCGTCGAGATCGTCCAGTCGCTGCAGCAGTGGTTTGCCATCCCCGCGAACGAGCGCCTGCTCAACGACCTGGCGCAGCTGGGTCTGACGCTGGCCAGCACCGGCGCCGTTCCTGACGGAGGCGGCAGGTCCCAGTCCCAGCCTCTAGCGGGGAAGACACTGGTGCTCACGGGCACGTTGCCCAGCCTGACCCGGCACCGTGCCCAGGAGCTGATCGAGGCCGCCGGTGGCAAGGTGACAGGCTCGGTGAGCCGGAAGACGAGCTTCGTGGTGGCTGGCGAGGAGGCGGGAAGCAAGCTCGGCAAGGCCGAGAGCCTGGGTGTGGCCGTGATCGACGAAGCGGGTCTGCAGGCCCTGCTCGCTGCAGAGCCACCACGGTCCTCCGAGTCGGACTGAGCGTCTCACCTCACCGGTCTCCTCAAGCCTTCGGGGCAGGCGACAGGCGCGTCAGCAGCTTCGCTGGGACGGTCACGGCCGTTGCTGTGCGTGACCAGGCTGGCAGGCGCACCGCCCTCCGCAGGACAGGGCGGATGACGCCACGACCTCGCTGACGCAGGGGGACGTTCTCACCCTGTGCCGACATAAGAGTTTTCTTGCCAATTTCCTTCCGTCCTCTTACCGCCGAACTTTTACTGTTCATTCAGTTCAGCCATTCAAACTGAACAGGTGGACAGATGGCTCGTCTGTTGACTGCACGGCTAATCATGCAGTACAGGCAGAGGCGTCGACTGACCATCATTATCCCCGTCCCAAATTCTAACCAGTCAAAGGAGAACATCATGGCAACTGAATCTTCGACCAATGCAGCCCTGTTGGGCCTGAATCTGCTGTCAGGGGCAGATAGCTTCCTCACTGATCTCACCCCAGAGGATGAGGCCTCCATTTCAGGTGGCAATGGCAGGCGCCGTCGCAGCCGCCGCAGCCGCGCCAGCCGTCCCAGCCGCGCCAGCCGTCCCAGCCGCATGAGCGGATTGTCCTGACGTTCCCCTAGGCCGATGATCCAGGGCTTGCAACCCCTGTTGGGGAAACCGACAGTGGCGCATCCCTGAGAACAACTTTGGGACCTGTCGAGGTTTCGAGATTGTCAAGTGGCATTCTCGAAACCTCGACTTGGAGCAAGTCTCAGTCCATGTTGGATGCGCTTGGATTTATCAACGTCTGACGATGGCTCTACGCCTGGAATCTTCTACCATCCTTGATTACTTGGTTCAGCAAGGCCTTTGCGGCCCTGATGATGAAGTACTGAGTGTCAAGGCACTCTCAGGCAAAAATCTCAATCTCCTGGTGCAGCTTTCTACAGGCGGCAGCCACCATGGGATGACAACCAGCCTATTGGTCAAGCAAGCACCGTTTCGGGATGAGGAAGGACCTAGGCAGAGTTTTCTCGAAGAGTGGCGCATCTATCAATTGCTTGATGCCACTAATCAGCTCCGCGAGCTGCAACCCATCATGTCCGAAGGGGTGAATTTTGATGCCACAAATGGCATCCTGGTTCTCCGATTTGTAGAAGGATATTGGGATCTTGGCAAGTTCTACGCGGGTGCCCAGCAGTTTCCCGCGCACATCGCCACCGCACTCGGAATCGGCCTGGCCACGCTTCATCAAGCAACATTTCAACGTCGGGACTATCAGCTCCAACTCGCTCCGGAATGCACCCGTATGGAGGGAGACAGGGGCGACGGGCCTGACTTCTTCAGTGAATTGGAGAATCTGACGCCTGATCTCTTTCGGCGAGTGTCGCTGGATGGCCTCATGTTCTACAAGCTTTACCAGCGCTCTGCCCACCTTTCGGAAGCGCTCTCTCGTCTGCAAGCAGATTACACACCATGCTGCCTGATTCATAACGACCTCAAGTTTGGAAACATCCTGGTTCACCAGGAGTGGCCTCGGTGGGAGCCCTCGCCCCTGCCCACCTCCATGGCGGCTCTGCAACTCCCTGATCAGCAAGGAGTCATCCGGGTGATTGATTGGGAGCAGTGGGCATGGGGCGATCCGGCATTCGATGTAGGGGCGATAATCACTGAGTATCTGAGAGTCTGGCTTCAGAGTCTTGCCCTCAGCAGGGATATTGATCTTGCTGTCTCGCTGCAATTGGCGGCAGTGCCTTTGCAGACACTTCAGCCCTCACTGGCCGCCTTGATCAAGGCCTATCTGGCACAGTTCCCTGCAATTCTTGAGGTTTTTCCTGACTTTCAGGAACGGGTGCTGCGGTTTGCTGGCCTGGGGTTGATCGAGGTGATTCAGGAACGGTTGTTTTACCGAGAACCATTTGGCAATCTGGAGATTTCTATATTGCAGGTTGCAAGGTCGCTGTTGTGTCAACCTGAAGCCGCCATGTCAACGGTGTTTGGTGACCTCGATTCGCACTGCTCAGGCATCGAGCCTCCAGATTCCCCTCCTAGTGAGATGGTTCACGTTGCCTTCAGCAAAGCCCATTGCACCAACAGCCATCCAGCTTCGCGCTCAGAGGTGTTCTTGCCCCGTTGGCTGCAGCACTATTCCCTCGATGCAGCGCTGACCGATTTGACTGAGAATGTTCGTATCGATCCTCCTCTGATTGAACATCCATCTTACGCACTGCTCGATGTCACTCAAATGCGAGGCAGTGCTGCCTCTGAAACGGAGGCAGAACGGTACAATGCTTTGCCAGATGAGCTAAAGCAGGCGGATCTATTGCGTCAGCTCAGGAATTATCTGCATGACATCTACTTCAGCGGTGAGCAAGAATGGCGATTGTCAATGCCTACGCTTAAAACAGAGTACAAGAACAGCACCTATGCAGGCTTGGATCTTGATTTCATTGGCCAGATCCAGGCGGCCAATAGCGGCACAGGGTGCGTCGACCCCAACTGGGTCGTGACCCGAGTGGAGGGAAGTCGTTACCAGGTTCAGAAAGATGGTCTGCATCTTTGGATTGATCCCACTGCCGATCTGGCGTTGGGTTCGTCCGAGGGATCTGTTGGCACTCGATTGTCCTTGCGTCTGCCCAATTCTTCTTTCGTTGGGGAGTACTACATGGCGGTCGGCAATGGTGGACAACCTGCCACTGATCAAGTTTCTTTTCACCTCTTCTTCCATGTCACCGTGGAGGGGGCGATCCTGCTGATGGACATCTTGAGCTGCGAGCTCAATCGCGAATCCTGTCCATTTACCTTGAAGGTCCTCACCGAGCCTTTGTCCTATGGGCGCTTTGATGCTGCAATTCTGACTCTGGAATCCAGGCACTATGTGAATCTGCGGGCCGTCTTGCAGCATCACTACCCCAGGCTCCGCCCTCACTTACAAGATCCGATCCCCCTCTTCACCGCGCCACTTGCCCCTGGCATCGGACTCGCCGAAGCCCCTGGAGATGCACAAGGTTTTGGCCTGGGCCGCTGCCAGATCCTGGCGCGGGCACTGCTGGCTGCTGAGCCCTTCCCCAGGCCTCGGCAGTGGGCCATACAGCAACTCTTTGCTGAGCACAATCTGGATTGGCAGCGTCCCCATCTCAATCCGGGATCCCGTGCTTCCTATCCACCACTGGATCTCCGTGACTGTGGTGAGGTGGCCGCTGCGAGCGATGCTCCGTGCCACCCTCACTGACCCCATCACGCTCTCACGGCCTTCCACTGGAAAGTGGAACAGGCTTTGTGTCGTGGAAGCTCTGGAGATCAGGCTGCAGTGCCATTTCTACGCTGAGGACAGCATGAATGATCATCTCGCGGCGGTACCATGACGGTTAGCCCATGCCCGCCTTTCTGTTGCCATGACTCAGTGGAGGTTCTTTGCCGATCTGCTATGCGCGTGTTAGTAGTTGAAGACGATGCAGGTATCTCCAGGTTCATCCATCAAGGGCTGGGGGAAGCGGGGTACGCCGTTGATCTTGCCTTGAATGGCCGCGATGGCGTGAACTATGCAATGGCAGCTGATTACGATGCTGTTGTTCTCGACGTCATGCTTCCTGTACTGGACGGCCTGAGCGTCCTTAGGGAGCTGCGCAGACAGGGATTAAAAACCCCAGTTCTGTTGTTGACGGCGTTGGACACCGTCCAGGATCGTGTGATGGGTTTGGATGCTGGTGCAGATGATTATTTGGTCAAGCCGTTTGACTTCACGGAGCTGCTGGCCCGGTTACGAGCTCTATTGAGGCGGCCTCCCCTTCAGACAGACGTGTTGCTCAAGGTGGGGACCCTTGAGATGGATACCGCCCAACGGGTGGTGAAGCGTGGCAATCGGCTCATTGATCTGAGTCCACGGGAGTTTGCTCTCTTGGAGTACTTGATGCGTCACTCCAACCAGGTGTTGAGTCGGACGCAAATTGCCCAGCATGTCTGGAATTTTGACCATTATGGAGATTACAAGGTTATTGATGTCTACATTGGCTATCTCCGGCGAAAGCTTGATCAGAATGAGCCATTCTCTTTGATTCAGACTGCTAGAGGAGTGGGTTACTGCATCAGGGCTGATGGTGAGGCTCCGCTTTCTGACCCATAGCCCCAACGTTTAAACCTCCATGAAGCTTTGGAAACCCTGGCAAAATCTCAGGTTTCGCCTGGTCGCCTGGTACAGCCTTCTGGCGGGTCTATCTATGCTGGGCTCCGATCGCTTGATCTATCACGAGTTTCAGCGAACGCTGCTTGAGCAGGTTGATGGCGCCTTGAAGGTGAATGCCCTCCAAGCCTTGAAGTCCCTTGATGACGAAGTTAACACCTTGGTGTTCGATCCACGTAAGGATGCGCCGATCATTGCGTCATTATTGAGTGATGCTGGTGTTGTGATTTTGTTGCTTGGGAATGATGGCGCTGTGATGGAGCGTTTCGGCGATTCGTCCATGCTTCCGGCTCACCAAGTCGTAAAACCTGGCTTTGAGACCGTGCTGACTGGGGAAGGGCGCTGGCGAATGTATACGAAGGAAATCCTTACGAGCCGTGGAAGGCCATCGGGATGGCTGAAGGTGGCTCGCTCTCTTCAGCCCATCGACACCACCCTGCAGAACCTCTCGAATCGCTATCTGCTCAAGCTTCCTATCCTTCTTGGAGTGGTGGGATTGGGAGGTTACTTCCTTGCGAGCCGTGCGCTTAAGCCGGTTGTGCAGATTACGCAGATATCGAAGCAGATCAGGGTTAGCGGAAACCTGGCTCAGCGCATTCATTACCGTGGAACTTCTAATGATGAACTGGCTCGCCTGGCCATGATGTTTGATGAGATGATGGATTCACTGCAGTCGGCTTTTGAGTTCGAAAGGCGGTTTCTGATGGACGCTTCTCATGAGCTTCGAACCCCGCTGACGGCTCTTAAGGGCCGGCTGCAAGTGACGCTGCGTCAACCCCGCAGCGTCGCAGACTATCAAGAATCTCTCCACTTGATTGATCATGATGTTGATCGTCTGATTCGTCTTAGCAGTGATCTTCTGCTGCTATCTCGGCTGGAACAGGGCCACCGGTATGCTGATCAGGATCTCATTGATTTGAGCGATCTGCTGGCTGCAGTTGCTGTGCAGGCTCAACCTTTGGCTGATCTTGCGGGCCTTTCTTTCCGCACATTCATCGTCCCTAGTCTGTTGATCCAAGGCAGTCCAGATCATCTGATTCGCCTCTTTCTCAATCTTATTGAAAATGCCATTAAGTATACACCTGCTCCGGGCCGCGTCAGCGTGGTTGCTGTCATTCAGCAAAGCTGCATTCGTGTTGACATCAGTGACACTGGGGTTGGAATCGCGCCGGAACATCTACCCCATCTGTTTGAGCGTTTCTATCGTGTCGAGAAGTCGCGCTCGCGCGCGACGGGTGGCACAGGCCTCGGGTTGTCCATCGCCCAGGAAATTGTCCATCACCATCACGGCACGATCACAGTCCAAAGCCAACCTGGCCATGGCACCACCTTCACGGTCAGTTTTCCGCTCGACGGCAAACGGGATGGTTTGGCATCAGCCTGATGGATGACCTCGGCGGTTCGCTGGATCTGTCGATCCAGATGCATCCCTTGCCTTCCAGTCGGTCCGATGGGATGCAATGGCTGCGGCAAGCTGGCTTGCACTGTCAAGGTTCTGATCGGTGTGATTGAGCTGTGGCCGGCTATCGATCCGCGGCTGGTGTGGGACACCGAGATGGTCTACTGACACCCCAGCACTTCCTTCGGTCGCAGCTTCCTGCACGCACTGGAGCCGAGGCTTCCAGGTTTGCTCCACGTTGCTGATGGTGGAGATGACTGCCCAGCTGCTTCATGCCGCGGTGGCCACGCTCGCACGTCTGTGGCACCAGCTGGTCTACAGCTTCCATGCGCAGAGGCTCTGCTCAGGACGGACTCAACGGCTGGCGATCGGTGGCTGCAGAGCGGCCACCGGCTCACCCGCAAGGCATGGAGCGAGCGGAAGGCCAGGACCCCGGTAGGGGAGTGCAGGCCGGGCACTACGGGCAGCGCCCTCGCAGGAAGGCCAGGGCCGCTGGGTCCGTGGTGAGGGCGATGGCCCGCCCATAGTTCTCCCGCGCCTCAGGCCAGCGGCCGAGCCGGGTTAGCAACTCGGCCCGCAGCGCCCACCAGGGTTGATAGGTGGCCGTTGCGGGCACGGTGGCGCCGAGCGCCTCCAGTGGCTCCAGCCCTGCGGCAGCACCGCGCAGCTCGGCCAGCACCGCCAGCCGGCTCACCTGCGCCCCCAGGCTGGGGGCCAGGCGGATCAGGCCGTCATAGAGGTGCAGCAGCGCCGGCCAGTCGACCCGGCCGTGCACGGCCCGCTGGGCATGCACCGACTGGATCGCCGCCTCCAGCTGGAAACGCCCCATCCGCCCCTGGGCCGCCGCCAGCCGCAGCTCCGCCTCGGCCTCCGCCTGCAGCGGCCGCGACCAGAGCCGCATGTCCTGCTCCTGGAGCGGAACGTAGACGCCGTGGCGGTCGCGCCGGGCGGGCCGGCGCGCCTGGGCATGCAGCAGCAGTGCCAGCAGCCCCCGCCCCTCCGGTTCCTGCGGCAGCAGCTCAACGCAGAGCCGCGCCAGCTGGACGGCCTCCTCTGCGAGCCCGTCGCTGCCGCCGCCCGCTGCGCCGGGTTCCTCCCAGCCCGTGCCGAAGGCCGCGTAGATCGCCTGATGCACCGCCGCCGCCCGTGCCGGCAGGGCGTGGGCGGGGGGCAGCACGAAGGGAATGCGGGCCTCGCGGATCTTCGCCTTGGCACGCACCAGCCGTTGCCCCATGGCGGCGGGAGCCACCAGGAAGGCGGCCCCGATCCGGGCGGCATTGAGGCCCAGCACCGTCTGCAGCATCAGCGGCGCCTGGATGGCCGCATCGATGGCGGGGTGGGCGCAGAGAAACAGCAGCCGCAGGCGGTCGTCGGGGATGGCCGCCGCTTCGCCCGCGCCGGCACTCGGATCGGTGGGCATGGTGAACGCCTCCTCGAGGAGGAGCGGCAGCAGGCGCTCCTGGGTGCGGGTGCGCCGGTGGCCATCGAGCCAGCGCCGCCGGGCGGTGACCAGCAGCCAGGCCTCCGGACTGCGGGGCACCCCCTGGCGGGGCCAGTCGGCCAGGGCCGCCAGGAAGGCCTCGCTCAGGGCGTCCTCCGCCGCGGCGGGATCGCCGCAGCGGGCCGTGAGCCAGGCCACCAGCTTCCCGTAGGAGCGGCGGGCGGCCTGCTCGGCGCTGCGCGCCGCCTCCACTCAGCTCCCCTCCATCGCGAGCACGGGCCGCACCTCCACGGCGCAGCGGCCGGCGGCGGGACAGCGCGCCGCCCAGGCCAGGGCGGCATCGAGATCGGGAACATCGATCAGGAAGAAGCCGCCCAGTTGCTCCTTGGTGTCGGGGAAGGGACCGTCCTGCACCTGGGCGGTGCCGCCCTGCAGCCGCACGGTGGTGGCGGTGTGGGTGGGATGGAGGCATTCGCCACCGCGATGGGCGCCGGCCTCCGCCAACGCCTGGGCGTAGGCGGCATAGGCGGGCATCAGGCTGGGGCGATCGGCGACATCCTGCTCGGTTTCGTAGATGAGGACCGCGTAGTTCATGGGACGCGAGAAGAAGGGGATGGCCCCGGGTCGGGGTTCACCTCCATGACGGACGGCGGCGTCCCATTTCGACAGGATGGGAGGGATGGAGCGGGTTGGGGAGTGACGGAGCAGGTTGGGGTGGGGTAGGGGACGGGTGATCTGCTGGCTCACACGTAGGTTGTCGGCGACCCTCCGCTGTTCCGTGATGGCCCCGCGCCGCTCCAGTTTCCTGGCCGATTTTCAGGCCTTCATCAACAAGGGCAATGTGGTCGATCTCGCCGTGGCGGTGGTGATCGGTGGCGCCTTCGGCAAGGTGGTGGATGCGGTGGTGAGCCTGGTGATGGGCAGCCTGCTCACGCCTGCCCTGAAGGCGGCCAACGTCGATTCGATCAATGCCTGGCCGGCTGGCGCCGTGATCGTGGCGCTGATCAACTTCCTGGTGATCGCCTTCGTGGTGTTCCTGATCGTCAAGGCCATCGAGGCCACCAAGCGCAAGGAGGAGGCCAAGGCCGAGGCGGCCGCTGTCCCCGATGTGCAGGCCCAGCTGGCCTCAGCGGTGACCCGCCTGGCGGACGCGCTCGATCGCAAGGGGCTCTAGGCCATCGGTGTGAGGGCCGTGGGCAGCCCCAGGCAGATCTGGCCAGCCTGGGGCCAGACTCCCAGGCCCGAGGCTTTACGCAATGGCGAGCAGCAGCAGCGGCGCCCGTGTCAGTGCCCGCAGCGGCGCTCGCAACACCGCCTTCCAGGCACCTGGTGCCACGGTGTTTGTGGGCAGCCAGCGGCGCGAACTGGCCACGATCGAGATCATCCGCTTCAGCGCTGAGGCGATTCAGGAGTGGCAACAGGCGGATGTGGACACCTGCCTCGGCTGCCTGTCTGATTCCGCGGTCACCTGGATCAATGTGAACGGCGTTCATGACACCGCGCTGATCGAACAACTGGGCACGGCCTTCGGGCTGCACCCCCTCACCTGTGAGGACATTGCCAACACGTCCCAGCGGCCGAAATGGGAGGAGTTCCCGGCCTACGGCTTCGTGGCCATGAAGATGCTCGATGACGGCGGCCCAAGGCGGGGCGTGACGATCGAACACGTGAGCGTGATTCTTGGGCCCAACTGGGTTCTTTCCTTCCTGGAGGATGAAGGGGATGTGTTTGAGAGCGTGCGTCAGCGGCTGCGCAACGGCAGTGGTCGTGTGCGCAGGCAGAAATCCGATTACCTGGCCTTCTGCCTGATGGACGCGGTGGTGGACCACTACTTCCTGGCGATGGAGCGGATCGGTGAGGGGGTGGAGTTGATTGATGAGCGGGTGATCAGCCAACCCCGCCCGGATGACCACCAGGAAATGCACCGCTTCAAGCAACAGTTGCTGATCCTGCGCCGGGCCGTGTGGCCGTTGCGGGATGTGGTGGGGGCGATCCAGCGCAGCGAATCACCTCTTCTGGATGAGCACAACAAGATGTTCTGGCGTGATCTGTACGACCACACCGTGCAGGTGATTGACATGGTGGAAACGTCCAGAGATTTTCTCGCCAGCCTGCATGACACCTACCTCTCCAGCCTGAGCCATCGCATGAACGAGGTGATGAAGGTGCTGACCGTGATGTCTTCGATCTTCATCCCGCTCACCTTCCTCGCCGGGATGTATGGCATGAATTTCAAATATATGCCGGAACTCGAATGGAGAGCCGGCTATTTCATCGTGTGGGCGGTGATGCTGGCGATCAGCGGGCTGCTGATCGCGTACTTCCGCAGCCGCCGCTGGATCTGAGCCAAGCCTCGCAGCGTCCGACGGTACTGGCCAGGTTGGGTGGCGCTTTTCCGGCGAAGGGGGGTTGGCCAGGTGCGCGCTGAGGTCCTTGATCTCAGCGTCGGCCTTGGCATCATCGTTTTCCAGCTCGCCGCCCACCGCCCCAATCCACCGAGTGGCCGAGCCGCCCCAGCTGGCCCACGATCGTGCTGCCACCCCCCATGCCACAGGGGCTGGCGTCCCTGGCCGGGGCCCGCCCGGAGCTGACAGTGATGCTGGACGGTTCAGCCCGATCGAGTGATGCTCGGCTTCGGCGGCAGCCGAGGGCCCCTGACAAAAAAGGCCCCTCACAGGAGGGGCCGAGGGCTGGGCTCGCGACGGGCCGATGGGATCAGATCACCGGGTCGGTCTGGACGATCAGATCGATCTGGCCCCCTTCCACCAGGTAGCCGGAACCGTTGATGTTGCCTCCACCGAGGCTGTGGGCCTGGACGTTGGCCAGGAAGACAGTGCCGGGTGCGGCGCCGTAGATCGACGAGACATCGATGATCCCCGAAGATTCCCAGTTGCCGACACCGCTGCTGCTGGGGTCTGTGACCACACCGGGTTGGCTCTGGCCGTAGGCCGTGGGGACGGCGGTGCGGTCGATCTGGGCCCACCGCTCCGAGGGCACGCCCGTGACCGGATCGACAGGCCCGCTGGGGTTCAGCTTCCAGATCGAGGCCTCCTCGGTGCCGAAGTTGCCGTTGGCGATATCGAGTCCACCGCCGTTGGCCCGGTCCTCCTGCAGGTAGAGGGAACCATCAGCGCTCCAGGTGAGGTTGTCGGGGTTCCGCAGGCCCGTGGTGGGGTCAGCGAGGCGATCGGCGTCATAGATCACCCGCAGGCTGCTGGAACCGCTGCTGGCCAGGCGGCCATCGGCGGTGAAGGCGTCGGCGAAGCTCAGGGTGTAGACGTTGCCGTACAGGTCACCGCTGCTGAAGTCCTTCGTGCCCGTGGAGACGAAGGCCACCTGCTGTCCGTTGAGGGGGTTGACCTCCCCGTCCTCGATGCGGCTGAGCTGCAGGGCCCCGAGGTCGGTGGCCAGGGTGCGGATCTCGGCATCGGTGAGGTCGGCGTAGCTGGCCTTACCCGCCGGCTTCTCGATCTTGACCCAGCTGCCGGCCAGGGGAGCCCCAAGGGCCAGGGCCTTGAGGTCATCCGAATCGGGACCGGCGGTGGCGTCGACACCGGATTCCGCCAGGCCCGTGGGCACGAAGGTGTAGAGGGCGCCGTTGGCTTCCGCCAGGCCGTTGCGCTCCAGGAAGCCACCGGCCGTCTTCTCGCCGACCCAGAGTCGCAGGGGAGCCTTGGCGTCATCGAGGAGCAGCACGGCGACCGTGTTGGCGTTGCCGGTGTCGATCAAGGTGGCGGATTCCCAGGTGCCTTTGCCGAAGGCATTCACCTGAATGAGGTCGTTGCTGGCCGTATCGAGGGCATAGAAGGCGCCGCCGCCACCGCCGAACACCTCCTCACCGGTGAGGAAGATCCGATCAGCGAAACCGCGGCCGGCGCCGAAGCTGTTGGCCTCCACCAGGTTGGCGGAGCAGAAGCGATCGAAGCCGTTGGTATCGGTGCCGATCACCCTGTCATAGGCGAGGCCGCCGCTGAGGATCCGTGACTGGAAGCCGTTGGCTGCGTTGTCGTCGGCATCGATGTCAACGATGAAGCGGCTGATGCGGGCACCGGTGACGGAGGAGTTCAGGCCTTCGGCGGTGTAGGCGTAGCCCGCGCTGGCGCCGAGTTCGCTGTTGACGAGCAGGGTGTAGGTGCCATCGCCATTGCTGTAGGCGCCCTGTCCATCGAAGATGCCCGGCGGCACATAGACGCCGCTGCCCGGCGCGGTGCCGTTGGTGAACTCGCCGTTGGTGATCAGGCTGGAGATCGTCAGCTCCGCCCCACCGGCCACGTCCTTGAGCATGGTGGAGGTGAAGCTGCCGCCGCCGGCCACCGGGGGCGCGGCGATCAGGGCGCCGAGATCGAGGATGTTCAAGGTGTTGGACACCTCGTTGGAGACCACCAGCAGGTCCCGCCTGGTGGGGCTGTCCTTCGCGTCGATCACGAGCAGGCCCTCGGGGGACACGCTGCCGGCCAGCACGGTGCTGGTGACGAAGCTGGCCTGGGCTGGGTCGGTGATGTCGAACACCGCCAGCAGGCTGCTGGTGCCGCGTTCGGCACTGACGATCGCGTAGGTGCGGCCGTTCAGCTTCGTGACCACGACACCTTCGGGCTCGACGCCCTTGTCGTCGCTGCGGGTGTCGTCGTAGACGCCGGCGGCGATGGCGATGGTCTGCAGGGTGTTGCCGCTGTCCCAGACGAGGGCACCGGTGGTGGCATCGAAGATGCTGACGCTGCGGCTGCCGAAGGCGGTGAAGGGGGCAGTGGTGTCTTCACTGAGAGTCTTGAGTCGACCCAGGCGCCGGGTTTCGTCGAGGTAGAAGCCCGGGGTTCCGGCGGTGCCGTACTCACGGCCATCCCCCTCATTGGCGGTGATGAAGTAATCCTTGCCCCTGGTGCTGAAGGCGGCGATGCCGTCCGCCATCCTCAAGCCCACCACGTTGTTGCCGAGAACGGGGTTGATCAGGGGCGTTCCGGTGCTGCTGCCAGCGGGGGGGGGGCCGTCCCGATCGCTGATGTCAACGAGCTGGGTGCTGAAGTCGACGCTGCCGAGGGCGAAGATCGCCTCGATCGTGTTGGTCCTGAGGTTGATCTTGGCGACGCCGTTGTTCTCCTGCAGGGTCACGTAGGCGGTGTTCCCCAGGATCGAGACGTACTCGGGCTCGATGTCGGTGGCCTGGGTGGTGCCGGCTGGCCCGGAGATGCGGATCCCGCTGGGCAGGGTCAACCCGGCGAAGCTCAGGTCGGTGTAGCTGAAGGTCTCCTTGCCGGGCCTGCCCTTGATGTCGATGATGCCGATGCTGCCGGGGCGGTCAATCGCGTAGTTCGCGATCGGCTCACCCTCGTTGGCGATCACCAGCTTCTTGCCGTCCTTGCTGAAGGCGATGCCATCGGGCAGGTAGCCCACCTCCACGTCCTTCACCAGGGTGAGGGTGCCGGATCTGTCGATCCGGTAGAAGCGCACCAGCCCCTTGCCGGCACTGGTGCCGTAGTCGTTGGGGGAGAGGGCGACTGCCACGAGGTCGTCGTAGGTCGCCACCGACTGGCTGATGTAAGCGCCGAGGGACACCCGCTGGAGTAAGCCCGGTGCCAGGGGGTTGCTGGCATCGGTGACCTGCAGGGTGCTGCCGCCACCGGAGGAGAGTAGGAAGAGCTTGCCGCCCAGCCTCACGTAGGCGGAGATTTCGGTCTGGAACTGCTCAGTTGGTGCGGCGCCTGGGGCCGGAGGCGTCGGCGAAAGGTTGAGGCTGGCCAGAAGGGGGTCGGCCGGTGCCGGGGGCCTGCCGCGCCCGCCACGCTCGCCGTCACGGCCACGACTACTGCTGCTGCTGCTACTGCTGCTACTGCTGCTGCTGAGGCGATCGTCATCGCCGACGTCATCCTGCACATCGTTGAAGCGGGGCTGCCGGGAGGCGGCGAACCCTGCCGGGGACTCGGCGGGAACCTTGGGCTCCTCCTGCGTCGGGAATGGCGTCAGGGAGGGAAGCTCCGGGTTGGAGGAGCGGTGGAAGGAGCCGGAATCCTCCAGGAAGGGGAACTCGGATCGGGTCGCGGCGGTAGACACGAACGTGATCGGCAAGGGGATCCCTAGAACCCTCAGCCAGCCACGGCCCCAGCTCGTTAACGACGGCTTATGAGGGCATTAGCACGTGCATCAGGCTCCAAGATCCGCCAGCCGCTGCCGGGCCAGGGCGGCCTGGGCTTCGGCTTCGGCCAGGTTGGCCTGGCACTCGGCCACCACCTCGGGCGGCGCCTTGCCGGCGAAGTTGGGGTTGGCCAGGCGGCCGGCCAGGCCCTTGATCTCCTTCTCGGCCTTGGCGATGTCTTTCTCCAGCCGGCCGCGCAGGGCGTCGAGATCCACCAGGCCTTCGATCGGCAGCAGCACCTGCAGCTCGCCGCTCACCGCCGCCAGGCAGCGGGCGCTGGCACCACCGCTGGTTTCGCGCACCTCCACCGACGCCGCCCGGGTGAGGGCGGTAATGTCGCCGCTGCCGGCGCGCAGCACGCTGGCCAGCTCCGGCCGGCCGGTCACGAACACCACCGGCGCGGCCTGGGAGGGCTTGAGCCCGGCCACGGCGCGCAGGTTGCGCACCACCCGGATCGCTTCGATCAGCTCGGCGAACTGGGCTTCCAGGGGGGCGTCGAGGGCGGCGGCGTCCAGCGCCGGCCAGGCCTGCAGCGCCAGGAAGGTGCCCTCAGGGGCGCCGGTGAGCCCGTGCCAGAGCTCCTCGCTCAGGTGCGGCATGAGCGGATGCAGCAGCACCAGCAGCTCGTTCAGCACCTTGGCCAGCACCTGGCGGGCGACGCGCTGATCCGCCAGCACCTCAGCGCTGAGCGGCTCGCCCTCCACGGCGGGGCGGGGGTTGAGGCGCCGCTTGAGCAGCTCGATCGTCCAGTCGCACACCTCGTTCCAGGCGAACTCGTAGAGGCCCTTGGCGGCCTCGCCCAGGGCGTAGCTGCCGTAGCGCTCCGCCGTTTCGCCGTTCACCCGCGCCAGTCGCGACAGGATCCAGCGGTCGGCCAGGGTCAACGCGGCCGGATCCGGTTCCCCCAGGCTGGCGGGCGTTTCGCCGCCCAGGTTGATCAGGGCGAAGCGGGTGGCGTTCCAGAGCTTGTTGGCGAAGTTGCGCGCCCCTTCCACCGTGGCCGAATTGCCGCTGGCGCGGTCGTAGTCGAGGCGGATGTCCTGGCCGGCGCCGGCCACTTCGCGCACCAGGGCGAAGCGCAGGGCATCGGCGCCGTAGCGCTCGATCAACGGCAGCGGATCGATGCCGTTGCCGGCGCTCTTGCTCATCTTGCGGTTGTTCTCATCCCGCACCAGGCCGTGGATCATCACGTCGGCGAAGGGGATCCAGGTGTCGCGGCCGCCCACCGGCACGCCGTCTTCCTGCAGGAAGGCGCCGGCCAGCATCGTCATGCGCGCCACCCAGAAAAAGATGATGTCGAAGCCGGTGACCAGCACGCTGGTGGGATACCAGGTGGCCAGATCGGCGGCGTTCGCATCGGGCCAGCCCAGGGTGGAGAAGGGCCAGAGGCCGCTGGAGAACCAGGTGTCGAGCACGTCGGGATCCTGCTCCAGCTGCAGCTGCCGCCCTGCCGCGCGGCTGGCGGCGCCGAACTGCGCCTCGGCCTTGGCCTGGGCCTCCTCGGCATCGCGGGCCACAACGTAAGGAGTGGCGTCACTGATCACACCACCGGTTTCACTCACCACGAACCAGGCGGGAATGCGGTGGCCCCACCAGAGCTGGCGGCTGATGCACCAGTCGCGGATGTCAGTGAGCCAGTCGCGGTAGACCTTCTCCCAGCGCTGCGGCACGAAGCGGGGTTCGCCCTGATCGAGCGCTGCGCGGCAGCGGGCGGCCAGCGGCTCGGCCCGCGCGAACCACTGCGTGGAGAGCAGCGGCTCCACCGGCACCTTGCCCCGGTCGGAGAAGGGCACGCTGTGGCGGTGCGGCTCCACCTTCACCAGGAACCCTTCCGCCTCCATCGCCGCCACCACCGCCGCGCGCGCCTCGAAGCGATCCAGCCCGGCGAAGCGGCCGGCGGCGGCGTTCATCGAGCCGTCCTTGGCCATCACCGTGATCAGCGGCAGACCGTGGCGGGCGCCGATCGCGAAGTCGTTGGGGTCGTGGGCGGGCGTCACCTTGACGCAACCGGTGCCGAAGGCCGGATCCACGTGCGCATCGGCCACGATCGGGATCTGACGGCCCACCAGCGGCAGGGTGATCGTGCGGCCCACCAGGGCGGCGTAACGGGGGTCGTCCGGGTGAACGGCCACACCGGTGTCGCCCAGCAGGGTTTCGGGGCGGGTGGTGGCCACCACCAGGTGATCCAGGCCGGCGGCGTCACCGGCCGCGTCACCCGCCGCACCATCGGTGAGCGGGTAGCGGAAGTGCCAGAGGTGCCCGTCGAGCTCCTTCATCTCCACCTCCAGATCGCTCACCGCCGATCCCGAGGCCGGGCACCAGTTCACCAGGTATTCGCCCCGGTAGATCAGCCCCTGCTCGTGCAGGCGCACGAAGGCTTCCACCACTGCTTTGTTGAGGCCGGGATCGAGCGTGAAGCGCTCGCGGCGCCAATCCACCGAATAGCCGAGCCGGCGCAGCTGGCCCACGATCGTGCCGCCGCTCTCGGCCTTCCAGGCCCAGGCGCGCTCAAGGAAGGCGTCGCGGCCCAGGTCGTCCTTGCTGCCGCCTTCCGCCTTGATCTGCTTCTCCAGGATCGACTGCACCGCGATCGAGGCGTGGTCGGTGCCGGGCAGGCACAGCACGTTGCGACCGCGCAGCCGCTGGAAGCGCACGATCGTGTCGATCAGGGCCGTCTCGAAGCCGTGACCCATGTGCAGGCTGCCGGTCACGTTCGGCGGCGGGATCACCACAGAAAACGGCTCGCCGGGGGCGTTGGGGTCGGGGTGAAAGGC
The DNA here is from genome assembly GCF_056633115.1 of Marcopretia estuarina LEGE 06307. NCBI lineage: Bacteria > Bacillati > Cyanobacteriota > Cyanophyceae > Synechococcales > Prochlorococcaceae > Marcopretia > Marcopretia estuarina. Next base: position 431,619 of record NZ_JBSJOY010000002.1, read on the forward strand.
GCCCGCCGCCTCCCAGGCCGCCTGCCAGCGGGTTTCCGTGCCACTCGGGTCGTAGGTCTTGGGCAGGGCCTCGGCGGCAGCGGCGCCATCAGGGCTGGGTGCGGCGGAGGCCTCGGTCACAGCTGGGGTCAGGGAGATCCGTCCATGCTCTCAAAGGATGGCGAGCCCACCGGCGGCGGTGGCCTGTGGGGGCGCCCGGTGAAGCCGCGCCAATCCGGTGTTGGCTGCCAGCGGTAAGTAGCTCGGGAGCGCAGCCGGGCAAGGCGCGCGCTGCCCACGACCGCCCCTTCCCAGCCTCCTGACGGAGCCTTTCGACCATGACCTCTTCAGCTGCGAAAACCGCCATGAACACAGCCCTCGCGGGCGTGCTGGCCCTCGGCCTGGTGGGTGCCACCGGCGGTGAAGCCCAGGCGGGCAAAGCCGGCATGGAAAAGTGCGCCGGCATCGCCAAGGCGGGCATGAATGACTGCGGCACCAGCAAGCACAGCTGTGCCGGCAAAGCGAGCGTGTCGGGAGATCCCGAGGAGTGGGTGTTCGTGCCCACCGGCACCTGCAACAAGATCGTTGGTGGCAAGCTCAAGACCGCCAGCTGAACCCGAGCGCCGGAGCCAGCCGTGACGACGCTTCAAGGGGTGGGCCTGGGCCTGCGTTCCCAGCACTACGCCACGATCTTGAGCACAACGCCGCCGATCGGCTGGTTCGAGGCGCTTTCCGACAACTACCTCGGCGGGGGGCTGCCGCTGCACCATCTCTGCCTGATCCGGGAGCGCTATCCGCTCACGCTGCATGGCGTGGGCCTGTCGATCGGCTCCGCCGATGGGCTGAATTGGGACTATCTGCAGCGGTTGAAAGCCCTGGCCGAACGGGTCGAGCCTGTGCACGTCTCCGATCATCTGGCCTGGGTGTCGTGCGACGGGCACTACTTCAACGATCTGGCCCCCTTGCCCTACACCGAGCCGGTGCTGATCTACGTGGCTGATCGCATCCAGCAGGTGCAGGAGTTTCTCGGACGGCGACTCCTGATCGAGAACCTTTCGCCCTACCTGCAGTTTGCCGGCAACGACTTCAGCGAATGGCAGTTCCTTGCCGAGCTGGCCAGGCGGGCCGACTGCGACCTGCTGCTGGATGTGAATAATGTGTATGTGAATGCGGCCAATCACGGCTTTGACCCGCTGGACTATCTGGCAGCCCTGCCAGTGGAGCGGGTGAAGGAGATTCACCTGGCGGGTTATGAGCAGCAGGGTTCCTTTCTGTTTGACACGCACGGCCGGCCGGTGCAACCCGGCGTGTGGGCGCTGTATCGCCAGGTCCTTGAACGCTTTGGCCCGGTGCCCACCTTGATCGAATGGGACACCGACATCCCCAGCTTCGATCAACTCCTCGACGAAGCCCATAAAGCTGAGCAGTGCTTATGCCAACGCCAGCTCCAGGCGATCTGATCCAGCTGCAGCTGTTGTTCCACGCAGCGATCAGCGGCGGGGGGGATCCGGCCAGCCTGAAGGCGCTGGCGCCGCGGCTGCTCTGCACCGGCAGCCTCAGTGTGCAGGAGGGAATCGCCGCCTATCAAGGTAGCGTGAAGGGCAAGTTGCTCCGTTGCCTGCAGGAGATCTATCCCGTCAGTGAGCGCCTGGTGGGTGAGCCCTTCTTTGCGGCCATGGCCAGCCGCTACGCGAGCGCGCACGCTTCCACCTCACCGGATCTGGGGGATTACGGCGGCGAGCTGCCGGCCTTTCTGCGTGCCTTCACACCTGCCGATGGGTTGCCCTACCTGGCCGATGTGGCCCAGCTGGAATGGCACTGGCACCGGGTGTTCAACGCCCCCGATGAGCACGGACTCGACCTCACAGCCCTCTCCGGCGTGGCTCCAGAGCAGTGGGAGCACCTGGTGTTCCAGCTGCCTCAAGCCAGTGCGCTGCTGGCCTCGGCCTATCCGGTGGACCGGATCTGGGCCGCCAACCAGCCAGACGCCACGAATTCCGAACCGATTGATCTGGATCTGGGTGGCGCGACGCTCCTCATCTGGAGGGATGGCGTGGACACGCGCATGGAGCGGCTTGATGCTGGAGCGTGGCAGCTGTTGCAGGGTTTTGCCGCCAGAACGACCTTTGGCAAGCTCTGCAGTGAGCTGGATTCAGGCAGGAACCCAGTGGAGGCGGATGGGCAGGGGCGCGTGGATGCCGCTGTGTTGCTGCCGATGGTGGTGGCGCGCGGTTGGGTGAATGGGTTTGAGGTGGGCTGCGGCTGATGACCCGTCGGTGGGGAGTCGCCGGAGTTCATGGTCTGAACGGGTGTCCCTCTGGGGGGGGCGCCCGCTATGTAAGCGAGCACGCTTCCACCTCACCGGATCTGGGGGGTGACGGCGCCGGAACTGCGAGAAAGTTGCCTGCACGCATCCGATTCAATGCAAGAAGTCCGCCATTATGGACATTTGCTCTGGAGAATGTCCATAATGGCTAAATGCCAAGCAAGTCCCCGGTCGTCTTCCCGCAGGAGCAAAGGCTGCTTTCCCAGTTGGGCGAGCGGCTGAGGCTCGCACGCCTGCGGCGCAAGCTGAGCAACGCCGTCGTGGCGCAGAGGGCCGGCATCTCCAGAACGTCGCTCTACAAAGTGGAGGCGGGCGACCCGGGAGCCACCTTGGGCACTTACCTGCGCGTGATGGCGGTCCTCGGCCTTGAAGCCGACTTCAATGCTTTGGCGGCAGACGACAAGGTAGGCCGCAGGTTGCAAGACCTGGTCTTCAAACCGCCCGCATCACTGGCGCGGCGCAGACAAGCCTCCGCCGATGCACCCAAGGCTCCTGGCGGCCGCGCGAACGGCACGGGGAACTCATCATGAGCGGCCAGGACAACGCCGTAGAGGTCTGGCTCGACTGTGACCTGGGGCCGCCATGCCGGGTCGGGACCCTGGCGCATGACCGTGGGCAGATCCGCTTCCAATACGAACAAGCGTGGCTAAACGACGCCCGCGCGTTCTCGATCGACCCGGACCTGACGCTGGACAAAGCACCGTTCTTTCCCAATCCCGAGTTGGGTAACTTCGGCATCTTTCTGGACTCATCGCCGGACCGTTGGGGCCAGACATTGATGAAGCGTCGCGAGGCCCTGCAAGCGAAGGACGAGAAACGTCCTCCGCGGACGCTGTACTCGTGGGACTTCCTGCTCGGAGTCCAGGACTTCACCCGGCAAGGCGGCCTGCGCTTTCGGGGGGTCGGAACGCAGGAGTTCCTGGGCAACGAGACGATGGCCGCACCGCCCGTCACCACGCTGCGGGATCTGGAGGCGGTCGCGTATCAGCTCAGCGACCGGCGCATCGACGACCTGGACGCGCTGCGAAAGTGGTTGGCCGTGCTGGTTGCACCGGGTGCGTCCTTGGGTGGTGCACGCCCGAAAGCCAACTTTAAGGACGCAGACGGTTCGCTTTGGATCGGCAAGTTCCCGGCGCGAAACGACGACCGGGACGTCGGCGCCTGGGAACACGTCGTGCACGACTTGGCGCAGAAAGCCGGCGTGGACGTGCCACAAGCCAAGGTCGTGCGGTTGAGCAACGCGTTCCATACGTTCTGCGTGCAGCGCTTCGACCGCGCCAAGGGCATGCGGCGCTTCTATGCCTCCGCGATGACCTTGCTTCGCAAGGAGCAGAGCGAGGGCGCAAGCTATCTGGAACTGGCCCAGCTCCTTCGGACGCGAGGCGATGGTGCGCATACGAGTGCTGACCTGGAGCAGTTGTTCCGCCGCGTCGCATTCAATGTGGCGATCGGCAATCGCGACGACCATCTACGCAACCACGGATTTGTGCTGGCCGATAACGGCTGGCGTCTCGCACCTGCATTCGACGTGAACCCCAACGTCGATAAGGCCGAACACGTCCTCAACATCGACGACTCGGACAACCGGCCGAGTCTCACAACGGTGCTATCCACCGCGCTGTTCTATGGGCTGGATGAAGAACGCGGAGGGCAGATTGTTGAGGATGTTGTGAGTGCCATCGATGGATGGAAGCTCGCGGCAAAGAAGGCCGGCATCGCGCGTAGCGATATCGAACTCACCGGCAGCGCGTTCTCTGCGCATGCGGAGTACAGGTCAGGCTCTGCAGCTTGACGCGTCAGCCGATCGCTCGCCATCACCTGGCCGGAAGAGGCCTTGGGGCATCCAAGGGCTCCTTTGGAGATCTATCCCATCTGTGAGCGCCTGGTGGGGGAGCCCTTCTTTGCTGCCATGGCCGGCCGCTACGCGAGCGCGCACGCTTCCACCTCACCTTCACCCCAATGGCACCGGGTGTTCAATGCCCCCGATGAGAACGGCCTCGACCTGACGGCCCTCTCCCGCGTGGCTCCAGAGCAGTGGGAGCACCTGGTGTTCCAGCTGTCTCAAGCCAGTGCGCTGCTGGCCTCGGCCTATCCGGTGGACCTGATCTGGGCCGCTAACCAGCCAGACGCCACGGATTCCAAACCAATTGATCTGGATCAGGGCGGCGCGACGCTCCTCATCTGGAGAGATGGCGTGAACACGCGGATGGAGCGGCTTGACGCTGGAGCGTGGCAGCAGTCGCAGGGTTTTGCTGCCCGAACCTGCTTTGGAAAACTCTGCAGCGGGCTGGATTCAGGCAGCAACTCGCTGGAGGCGGATGGGCAAGTGCGAGTGGATGCCGCTGTGTTGCTGCCGATGGTTGTGGCTCGCGGTTGGGTGAGTGGGTTTGAGGTGGGCTGCAGTTGATGACCCATAGGCGGGGAGTTGCTGGGGGTCATGGACTGAGTGGGTGTCCCGTGACCATCAGGTTGATGGGTGGAGGTGAATTCGGGGCGAGGCTGTATTCCATGCACATGGGCAGCATGGAGGCCCGAAACGTTTTTCAGGAGTCTCCCGGCTGTGTAGTGGCGCCTGCTTAATCGATCGTCAATGAGCGGAGCTTGATTCAAGCGGCCTACGGATAATGGAAGATCTTGCTTTGATACCCTGCCCTTGTCGGAGAGGTTCTGGGGTGTCTGAAAGGATTAGGTCTTCTTATGATTTGAGAGAAGGGTGAGCCTGGAGAGCTTGTCAGCGAGAGAATAGCCGCAAGAAAGCGATATAGGCCTCATGGCTCGGTGTCTCCAAACACCAGGGCGATCCAGAGCCACATAGACACTAGAATTGCGATCTTGACAAACAGATCGGGACCAGCCGCAGGAGGCTAAGGCATTGAACAAAGGCAACAACACGGGAAATGGAGTGGCAGTAATCGCTGCATCCCTCGGTGTGGGTCTTCTACTGCTGTCTATCCCGCAAGTAGTGCTGATCTTCATTGGCTTGTTAGCGCTGGTCGGCTTCCTCGTCTATTTATCTTCCAAGCCCAAGAGTAAAGATTCAAGCGGCAGCAAGCCACAAGCCGAGCAAAAACCACTTCCCTCGCCCGAACGAGCAGCGACGCCCCTACCTCCACCGCCCCCACCACCGCCACCTGTTCAGGAGGCTATAAGCAAAACACTTCAGCAGGAGTCACGAATTAATGATGTTGCCGAGCGAACACAAGTAGAGCCTTCCCGAGAGAACTTGCTGAATGGAGATAATCCATTGCCGGCAGAGGCTTTGCTGCTTGAGGAGCCGGCTCTAGTAGAACCACTTGGCGTAAAAGGAACTGGGCCGCTGGCTGTTCAGATAACAGGCACACCCACTCCTTTGCCCCTCAAGCAGGATGACCGTGATGATCCCGTAAGTGTTGGATATGCCCAGCCATCTACTCGGGTCACCTTCAAGGTTCCTAGAGCGCCTGAAAGCCACAGGAAAGGCCGATGGGTCCCTTTTGGAGAGTCAGTGACCATCAAGAGCATAGCCATCCCAGGTGGCATGATCTATGTTGGCAGCAGCTTGAGGAATGATAACGGTCTAATCGACCCCTGTCTTATTGATCCGACGAAGCCTATTGCGCAGGAGGGCGACTACACCGAAAGGCAAATGGGCTATTGGCCCAGTTACTCGGATATCTCTTCTAGTGCTCGTCGCGCTTACCTTGACTGGCTATCGGGTGGCCGCAGTGATCCAGCTGCGGACATTGGATTTGTCTTCCTGTTCTTTTATGGGCTTGAGCGTCGAGCAATCGTCGACGCTTTATGCGATGAGTCTGCAAAAGAAGACTTGCCTATCATTGCTGCTGAACTGAGGCGTCTTCTTGCTATCTACGGCGGCAAGTCAAATTCATTTTATGGATATGCCAGCGAGTTCCTAGATTGGATAACACTGTCCTCATGCACCTCACGTCTCTATGAGCAGCCCCTGCCACAACTAAGGAAATCATTTCATCTGCCTCTTCACATTCGCCTCGCACTTGGACAAGCAGCGAAGGACGGTAAACCAGTACCATCTACCCTGGCTCTGGGTTGGGCGAAATTAGAGCGGAATGTTACTTTGCGAACGCCAGCGATTCGCTGCCCAGAAGAGTTTGATCAGCTTTTCCAAGTGAAGTATGCTGAATTGTTTGATCAAGGCCTTGTTCTTCCTCGCAACAAGACAAGACTGAAGGCTGTATATCGTCCTGCTTCTGCGGGGTTCCGTTCAGGAAGTTCACTCATCAAGGTCTTCGATGATATTCCTGATGTCACGATGCTTGCCGCGCCACTCAAGAAGATTCAAGAAGTTGTGGAAGCATCTACCAAGGATCTTGAGCCATTCAGCAGGCTGATAGCGAGAAACCCATCGGTAAAGAATACGTTTGAAGGGCTGCTTCGGCTTCCATCATCTCTTTGGCCTGAGAGTTCGAAGAAAAGGCTTCTGCAGCTTAAGAATAGAGTTGGAGCAGGATTGCTATCGATCACGTACCAGGAAGCTCTCTGCTCACTGTTTGAAGAGGCATCAGCAAGTAAAGACTCCATAGTGCCTCTGGCACGGATCCTTGAGTCTGCCTGCGTAGGAGTTGAGCCCAATGTGCTTACCGGTGCAAAGCCCCCTAAGCCAGACGAACAAATCGTTCTCTTTGCAATGCCTTCCTCTGAAGTACCTACGCGTTTAGACGGACCATTCTTGCTTGCTGAGCTCACTCTCCAACTCGCATCTGCCGTGGCTGCAGCCGATGGCGACTTCAGCGTGGGAGAGGCAGAGCATCTGCGCGAGCAAGTAAACTCTTGGGGTCATCTTACCCAAGGGCAGAAGTGTAGGCTCTTGGCCCACATCGAGTTGCTCTCAGGGGCGCCGATGCCACTGGCTCCACTCAAGAAGAAAATTGAAAGATTTGCTATCAGTGACAGAGAGATGATCGCCGAGTCAATGGTAACAGTTGCACATGTGGACGGAGAGGTTTCCCCAGATACCATTCGGATTCTTGAAAAGATCTACAAGGTCCTAGGCGTAAGCGCATCGAAGGTGTTTTCTGACTTACACGTTGCTGCTTCTGAGTCAGAAGAGTCCAAGCCACAAGCTACCAAAGCAGTAGAGCAAGACGGTCGCTTTACCCTTAATCGCGAGCGGATTGCTGCTCGGCAAGCGGATACGGAAAAGGTTCAAGTATTGCTCGCTACTATCTTTAACGATTCTGACGAGCCCGAAGCGGAGACTGTTGAAGCCCCCAAGCCGCCTGATCTTCCAACCGATGCAGCATCTGCTGGGACGCTGCTGGGCCTTGACCAAGCTCATTCCTCACTGGCTCTGAGGATGGTGACAAGGCAAGAGTGGAGCCGCGAAGAACTGCTCCAGGTGGCTGCAGAGCTTGACCTAATGCTTGACGGCGCGTTGGAGCATATCAATGATGCAGCATTTGAAACCTTTGACATGCCGCTTATCGAAAGCGATGATCCCATAGTGCTCAATGCTGAGCTTCTGGGTATACTCATCAAATGAATCCAGTCATTAGGCCCAAGGACCGTGGCACGGTTCTTCAAGCATTGCGCGCAGGCGTTGTCCCTAGAACTGGCCAACACCTCATACAGGTCGGGCGCAACAGCGAGATACAGTCGCTCGTCGCCGATATCGACCGCACTGCTGATGGTGGATCAACATTTCGCCTAGTTATCGGCGAGTACGGCTCAGGAAAGACTTTCTTCCTGAACCTCGTGCGTTCCGTGGCAATGGAGAAGAAGCTGGTTGTTGCGAGCGCCGACCTTAATCCTGATCGGCGTCTCCAAGCAAGCGGGGGCCAAGCCCGATCGTTGTATGCCGAGCTCATGCGGAGCCTCTCCACACGCACAAAGCCAGATGGTGGAGCACTTGGCGGGATCGTGGAGAAGTTCATTTCAACAGCGAGGCTGGAGGCCAAGGCCAGTGGACAGAGCACTGAAGCTATCTTGAGCCAGAAGCTCGATCAGTTAATTGAACTGGTCAACGGGTATGACTTTGCCAGTGTGATTGCTGCCTACTGTCGTGGATTTGAAGAAGGTGACGAGCAACTCAAGTCTGACGCGATTAGGTGGCTTCGAGGGGAGTTCTCTACCAAGACCGACGCGAAGAAGGCGCTCGGTGTTCGAGCAATTGTTGATGACGCTACGATTTATGATCAGCTAAAGTTGATGGCCCGTTTCATTCGCCTTGCAGGCTTTTCTGGCTTGTTGGTTGGCTTAGATGAAATGGTCAATCTGTACAAGCTCGCGAATACACAGGCTCGTAACTCAAATTACGAGCAGATACTGCGCATCCTTAACGACTCCCTCCAAGGCGACTCGGTTGGACTGGGTTTCATCTTGAGTGGCACACCTGAGTTCCTATTGGATCCGCGACGGGGGCTTTATAGCTACCCGGCGCTTCAGAGCCGACTGGCGCAGAATACATTCGCGACCAATGGCTTGGTTGATTTCAGTGGCCCAGTTCTTCGGCTCTCCAGCCTTACCCAAGAAGACTTCTTTATCCTGCTTCAGAAGATTCTTGACCTCTATGCTTCTGGCGACAAGGAGAAATACTTGCTTCCCGAGCAAGGAGTGGAGCGCTTTATGGAGCATTGCCACAAGCGTATAGGTGAAGCTTATTTCCGAACACCAAGAACAACAATAACGGCATTTCTCAGTCTCCTTGCAGTCTTGGAACAGAATCCTGAAGCTTCCTGGGAGCAACTGGTCGGTTCAGTTGAAGTTCTTTCTGACCCAGGTGGAGCGGCCGATCATGAGGTGATTCCTGATGCTGGCGATGAGTTTGCCTCATTTAAGCTCTCGCCTGCTACACCAAGCGCTGATTTAAGTGTCTGAGTCCAGTTCCTTTCTGAAGCTTGATGAACGCATCCAACAGTTCATCTGGGCTGAAGGGTGGGAGGAGCTTCGCGATGCCCAGGAACTGGCTATTCCACCCATCATCAACTGTGATCGCGATGTAATTGTGGCGGCAGCTACTGCAGCTGGCAAGACAGAAGCAGCCTTTTTGCCAGCGCTGTCTGTTTTGCTAAAGAGTAGCAAACCTGGTTTAGTTGTTTATATCAGTCCGCTTAAGGCCCTGATCAATGATCAGTTTGCGCGGCTTGATCGACTGTGTGAGCAGCTAGAGATTCCTGTGTGGCCATGGCATGGCGACATCTCCTCATCTACCAAAATGCGCTTTCTGGATAAGCGAGAAGGCGTCCTCCTAATCACTCCAGAGTCCCTGGAAGCGCTGCTGTGCAATAGAGGAACCTCAGTCTCGGCAATATTTGAGCACTTGCGTTTCCTTGTCATTGATGAGCTCCATGCCTTCATCGGTTCCGAGCGAGGCAAGCAGCTTCAGTCGCTCATGCATCGAGTAGAGAGCGTCATTCACAGATCAGTTCCCCGGATCGGCCTGTCCGCGACGCTGGGGGACATGCGGTTGGCCTCTGACTTCTTGCGGCCATGCAAAGGTGATGACGTGGTCTTAGTGCAGTCGAAGACCGCAACTGGAGAGATCAAAATCCTAGTGAAGGGCTTTGAAGAACCCCTGGTTGTTGAGCAAGAAGATGGCGATGAACAGCCAGAGCCAATTACACCCGGCCAAGTTGCAGCCCACTTGTTTAGGGCGCTCCGAGGCTCTAACAATCTCGTGTTTCCCAATTCACGATCCGGGGTTGAAGAATATACTCACCTGCTGAATGAGATGTGTGACGAAAACTTGGTGCCGATGGAGTTCTGGCCTCATCACGGCAACCTAGCAAAGGAAATTCGTTTAGAGGCAGAGACTGCACTTAAGCAGAAGGAAATGCCAGCCACTGGCATTTGTACAAATACCCTTGAACTTGGTATTGATATTGGTGCTGTAAAGAGTGTGGCTCAGATTGGTCCTCCACCGTCGGTGGCAAGTCTTCGTCAGAGGCTTGGACGATCAGGGCGCAGAAAGGGTGAGCCGGCCATCCTGCGTGGCTATTGCATTGAAGAGGCTATTGGGGGGGGATCGTCGATTTGTACTGAATTGAGGCTTCAGTTCCTCCAAATGACCGCAATGATCTCTTTGCTGTTGGAAGGTTGGTTTGAACCTCCAATTTCTCATGGAGCTCACCTCTCTACACTGATCCAGCAGATATTGTCGTTTATCGCTCAAAATGGTGGTTCGACGATTCAAGGGCTCTACGCTTTGTACTGTGCTCCTTCTGCCCCATTCACGGGTTTGTCCAAGGACGACTTTATTGGGCTAATTCGTAACTTAGGTGATAAGGGGCTTTTGATCCAAGATTCCGCTGGGACACTGCTTCATGGCCCCGCAGGTGAAAAGCGTGTTAACCACTATACATTCTATTCGGCCTTTGTTAGTCAAGAAGAGTTTCGAATTGTCAGTGGTGGACGTACCTTGGGGACCCTGCCCGTTTCCCAGGCTCTAGGCATTGGCCAAAGAATTCTGTTCGCGGGTAAAACTTGGATAGTTGAAGAGGTAGATGAGGAGCAACATACTATCTTCGTTGTGCCTGCTCGTGGAGGTGCTCCGCCATTGTTTTCTGGCGGTTTTGGTCGAACCCATACAAATGTACGGCTTCGCATGCGGCAGCTGCTGGAGTCTACCGAGATCCCGCTTTATCTCGATGATGCCGCCAAGCGGTTTCTAGCGGAAGCGCGGAGAAATTATGCGAGGCGGAATCTATCGCATGAAGTAATGGTGGACCAAGGGGATACACTTCTCCTGTTGACATGGCTCGGTGATGCTGCCAATGAGGCTATTGCATGCCTGCTTAGCTGCCATGGCTTTCCTGCGAATGCTGCCGGACCTGGTGTTGAAGTCCGCAAGGGCCAGCGATCAATTCCAGAAATCTTTCAAGCTCTACGCGATATAGCGGATGAGCAGGTGCCGGACCTCGACATTCTTCTGGCTGATGCAAAGAACTTGCAGCGAGAGAAGTGGGATTGGGCTCTTCCTGCCTGGCTACTGCGAAAGGCATATGCGAGTCTCTATCTTGATCTTGGTGAAGCTGTGGCCTGGATTAAGGCCGTAAAGAATGTTATTTCCTGAACCTCTGGCTGAAGTTGTGCGACAGGTCAGCGGTCTGTATCCTGCGGCATTATTGACACCCTGAGAGCTGCCAGATTGGCTGAGACCTAACGGATCCTTTGAATGATCCAGATCAGCGGCGGGCAGTTACCGAGGTCTTGCAGATTAAGTTAAGGTTCCCGTCCGCTGCATCTGGTTGTTCGACAGCTAAACAGCCTGCAGAGGGGGGAACAGGATCAACTTTAAGATGGCTTAAGGCTTACCAGAGTGAGCCCGTCACCATCAAGCCCTGGTGCCACGAATAACTCAGGTGTGTTCTCCTCCGGGATTCCCTCCAGCATCATCGCCGCACGCGCTTGCTGGAACGCTCGTGTGATCGAGTGCCCGAACCCGATAGCCGAATAGAACTGCGCTGCGAAGACTCGTGCTGCATTATCACCGATCGCTGCATTCATCCCGATTGCAGCAGGGATATGAGTAACGACCGCTTCAGCCTGTCCTCGAGAATAGCAAGCATTGAAGAAGACAAGCTGTATATCGTCGGACGCAGCAGCAAGCGTCTGAACAATCGCCTTCTTGGATACAGGTTTGGAATTCCCAGAATTATCTTGAAAAATGATCTCGTCCTGATTTGAGCCATGGCCGCTGAAGTGAACAATGCCAGGGCGGCATTCATTGATTGCTTGAAGTACATCCAAGGGACGTACAGCCCAACGCTACTCCAACCGCACAGAGTCACGATGCTCTGCCTTTCTAATCATTTCTCCAATCGATCGAACTTCTTCATCAAGCCTAAGCTCCGCTTGATCTAGTGGATTTGCAGCTAAGAACAGCACTGTTATAGTCTCAGGTGGTTGCTGCAGCTTCTCAAGCGTCGAAAGGGCTATGTTGTGGAGTCGTGTATGTTGATCCAACTTGCTTCGTATCGTCGTTAATGCTCGCTGATTTTCGCGTGCGGCACGCTGCTGGTCCTCTGTGCGTCGCTTGTCGAGCTGTCTCTCCGCGTCGCTGAGCCGACGATGAGCATCATTGAGTTTCCCCTGCTTCTGGGCAATCCGGTTTTCAATATCAGCAACGTTTTGCTGAGATCGAACGGCGTTAGCTTCGTATCTTTGCGCCTCGCGGATTTTGGACTGGACAGTGGAAATGCTTGTTGATCTACGAGCCGCATCTGCCGCTGTACCAGCTTTTTTAGTCTCTGACGCCGCCTTGGCCACCTCACGAGCCTTCATCTGTTGAAGCTGTGCAATCTCCTTCTGATATCGCTGAACTTCGCGTCGGTAGCTGTCTGGATTCATGGAGAAATGAGTTGCATACTTTCAGAATACAAGTGGCGTGTGAGGTCCGGCGAACGCTCGCCATCACCGGGCCGCAAGGGGATCCGAATTTAGACAAGACCTCATATGGTGGGAGCTTAGGTGAATGGCGATGTTCGACAGCACGTCAATGTGTGCAAATCTGTTTAACGCATCAGCTTAGGTGAGGCTTGAAATGGCATGCAGGCTATTGCTCACAACTTATGCCAAATGTTTGCCGCCCTTCGCCAAGCCCTGTGTCGTAATATTCACTGATTCATTCTGAGGTGATCAGTGACCGACGAGGAACTGCAACGTCGAAGTGAGGCTGCATATTCTGAGCTTTACATCTCCCTTGGTAGATGTGCTGTCCGACTTCAGTTTGTCGAACTTGCGCTCACTCAGCTGCTGGCAGTCATTGCGATTACAGATAAGCCTGGCATGGATCACACGCCTAGAGGATTACGACTAGACACCGTGCAACAAGGATTCAGAAGAAAGACACTTGGGCAATTAGTAGGCGAGATACAGAACCTATCGGCTAGTCCCTCCTCACCGCTGACCGATGAATTCCGTGAGCAAGTGAGACACCTAAACAAGAAACGCATATGGGCTATCCATTCGTGCACTGACGAGATTGATGAGGAGATTGTTGATGATGACACCCGGCATGCCTTTTGCAACAGAATCGACGAAGTCACTTTCGATGCGGGCCAACTACAGGAGCGCATCGCCACTTTATTGGCTGACTTCCTTGCTCGCCAAGGAGTTGACGTGGATGGCGCAAGGGAACGCGCCAACGCTAGAATTAAGAATGCAATGGGAGTCAGCTTCGAAACATAGACGAAGAAGGCAATGGCGCGAGGCCATCCATTCTTGATGAGGCTTGCTCCTTGATAATTGCAGCAGACCATCAAGGCTGGTTGTTCTCTATATCCTTTGAGCTGTTATTCTATCGCGTTACTCCCTGAGCAGCCTGTCGAACGCTGCCCCTGAGTGGCAGGCGGGGTGGCTTTGGTGGCGAAGCAGAGAGCTGTTGGCTGCCTGTCCACTCAAGGGGCCTGTTAGATCATCCTTTTGCAATAGTCCTCATCAAGCTTGTGAAGAATAGCCTCTGAGTAAAACCACTTTTTGCTGCTCTTCGGATTGCCTGGATCAAGAAACCGCATCTTGGCATACTTTAAATCCGCCTCAAGAGCTTTCTTGGTTGCAAAGAACTTCTTGTCAAGCTTAAAGTCTGAGTATCGTTTCTTGCACTCGTTAACAAGCTCGTCGTACGTCAGTCGGTATTTCTGCCTAATCTGCTCTTCTGTCAGGGTTATCGGAGTAGCTCCTGGATCGCCTGACAGCTGAACCTGCAGTGCATCCTTAACTTTTGATCTACTAAAGGTTACGTTGACGTTGACTGCAACGCTATATCGCTCCTTCGGGTCATTGGCTGAGTCGGCTGAATCAATATACTTGACAAGATTTGCTTCTTCCTTGGAGAGGACAATCCCATCTACAGATGAGGGAGGCGCCACAAAGGAAAGGGGCATTAGAAAAAAGTTAAACTCTGTTAGATCCTCGTCAAACCAGTCTTTGATAGCAGAGACATAGTTTTTGACCGATGCAGACCCTACCTCCTGAAGCCTCCTAGAGAACAGGTAACTCTTATTGTAAAAGTGAACTGCATTGTCGCGTATCTCAATCACAGCAAGTATGTTCTGCCATGCAGCCTTGTTCATCAAGCCCTGCGAAAGCAATTGCGATCCGAGATACTCAAGGCTGTGAGTAAATGGATTTCCGCTCCGAGTAAGCTTGATTCTTTCCTGCTTGCCTTTGGTCCCATCCTTCTTGGTAATCTTCTCGTAGACATATAGGCTCTTGATCTTGTTTGAGTTCTGCTTCAGCCAATACGCCTTGATCAGGAGCTCCCATGAATTAACGCTAAGCACGCTGAATGTTTCTTCGCGATACTTGAAATCTGGCTTGTTATAGATTTCGATTGCGGCAATCATTGCTAAAACACTTTTGTCAACCAATTCAAGGCATCGTGCTCTCATGGTGAATTCTGAGTAGTTCTAACGCTCACGATCAGAAGCATGCAGGTATCTTGAGAAGTGATGGTATCCTCTTGCTCCCACCCTCTGCATCTTGATGTTAGATTTCTAAGCGGAGTGCAATAAACTCGCTCTCATCCCATTGAGGATTCCTCCGCAGGTTCTCAATCGTAGACCTAAGAAACTTCTTTCTCGTGTCAGGATTATCATTACTTGTTTCGAGGTAGCCAATGAAGCAAGTTATGGCATCCAACAAGACTGTTGCATCGCCAACAAGGTTTTGGATCGAATCAAATCCAAGAAATCGCCAGTATACGTTTGTCCCAAAATACTTTCCAAAGAACTCGCCTAAAACGGAATTCCATACTGCTTGTATCCCTATCTCAACCAAGCCTTCTAAGGGAAAGCTAGTCAGATACGATTGTAGACTAGGTGGTGCACTTGGCTGGAACATCAATGAGGACCAGTCAAGGCTGGAGAGCCTTTCCCTGTTTGCTTGGAGAAACGGTAGAAGCTCCAGGGCATTGCTCGTAGGAATATCCAAATCAATCTCAAGTTCTTTAATGAATAGATAAACAGCTCCGCCCGTACCACGCAGTAGTTGCAGGACTGCTTGCCGAAGTGCTTTGAACTGAAGTATGGCCCGCCTCAGCTCCTGTTCTGCAACTACTGATGGCTCCTTTTCAAGGACAGTCAAGACTGGTGACTTGAATACTTTGACGCCTGATTCATAGTCTTTGATTAGCTTGACGATGTAGTCTTCTAGCTCGGGGTATCGTAGGGGTGAGTATTCCATGGTATAAAATGTAGAAATGTCAAAAATGCGACTATTATCTGATGACTGTTCTCGAAATAAAATCACAGGCTTTGATGTAGTGGATAGGCGAATACCGAGCTCGAACATTACATTCGGATTCCCGTGCTCGCCAGACAGGTCGCATAAAACAATATCGGCAGCATATACAGAGCGAATGATCTGAGAATTGATATCAAAGCTATCATCTGACCTGCTCACCCTGTACTGATGCCTAAGATCTCCGCATTCTTCAATCGCCTTTTTCAGGTTGCATGCATAGAAAATGTCAAGTTCTTCCTTCCTTCGTGTTGGGGTTTTGCTGAATGGCATGATCACAAAGACGTCTCGAACACGCATCGCTATCTAGGGATTGATTTCGTAAATCTAACGCTTAATGGGCGGGTCCGGTATCCAGGACTGGCAGTTATCTTTGACAGTATAAGCGCCCTCGCATTCCCTTCCTCTTGTCGTTAAATCCGCTGCGGAGCAACGGTTTTGCCCCTTGAAGCGAATGCGTGATGGGATCTTATGCGGATCCGTTAACCACCAGTTCGCTTTCATCCATTGGGAATGCTTGCCCCGCCGTTGCTTGGCTCGGTCCATCCCAAACGGCTGATCGGATGCCCACAGCTCAGCTCACACGTGGGTAGCCGGTCTTGGGCTGTTGGGTCACACCCCTCCCACCCATGCCAAAGCCTTCCCATCCCCCACCAACTCACCCTGCCGCAAGCCGAGCGATGTGATCCTCCCGCCGGCCAGCGTTGATCCAACCCGTGGCGATCGTTTTGGTGAGCTCGTTGCTCACCCGGCCGCGGTGGATGTGGGAGATGCCCGCCGGGAGGATCGCCAGGGTGCCTTTCCCGGGTTCCACGTGGTGGTCTTGCCAGTGGAATTCGGTGCCGCCGTCGGGCACGTCGTTGCAGTAGAGGATCCAGGCGAGCATGCGGCGGATCGGCTCGGTGGCTTCGTCGCTGGTGGTCCAGTCGCAGTGCCAGGCGTGGAAGGCTTCGCCGGGGGCGTAGTGCTGCAGGTTGAAGATCGGCAGCACGAACAGCGACTCGCTGCGGTCGATCGCCACCATGCTGATGGCGGTCGACACCTTGGCGGCCGCTGCAGGTCGGTGCGGCGCTTGTAGGAGGCGCAGATGCCCTCGGCGAGGGACTCAGCGGACCCGTCGGGGATGGGGACAGGGCAATTAGCCCATGGTCTGAAAGGGACTCAACTCAGCAGGGCCAGCTCCTCCGGGAACGGGGTCGCCGCCAGAAGCTCGACCAGCCCGAGCCGCTGACGCCAGGCGGCGATCGGCAGCGCCCAGCCTTCTTCCCAGCGCATCGCCAGCAGGGTGGGCCCCAGCCGGGCCACCTCCAGGCCGAAGCGAATGCCATTCCAGAGGCGCTCGTTCTCCTCGGGCACCTCGAAGCCGTGGAAGATCCAGGCTGTCAACACGGCGGCAGAGGCCGGCTGGCGCAGGGCCGAGGCGTAGTACGCCGAACCCGCGGCCTCACCGGGCACGTCCACGGGAATGGCCAGCACGGTGTGATGGATGTCATGGGTGAAGCGCAGCCGCTGTTGCAGGTAGGCGCCGGGGCCGTCCATGCCGGAGGTGTCCGGTGGTGGTGGCGCATGCAGCCCAAGCCGATCGAACCGCGCCTGGTAAAGCTGGCCGAGGCTGCCGTTCGGCAGGGAACGCAACTCCGGGGCCGAGGGCCAGGGACCCCAGTAGCGCTCGGCGGCGAGCGCGCTGAGGGCGGGATCCTCCAGCAACTGGGCCCGGCCCAGATCCCCCAGAGCCGAGCTGCCGAGGGCATCCAGCAGGGGCACCGCGTGGGGGAACACATGCTCCGGATCATGGGCCGTTTCGAGCAGGGCGATGGCGGCCCGCAGGGTGCGGCGGCGGAGGTCGGGATCGATCTTCATCGTGCGGGTGGAGCAGGGGCAGGGGACGACGCCAGCGGCCCCAGGTCATCCTCCTGGCTGCCGGTGTTGACCCAACCCGCAGCGATCGTTTTGGTGTGCTCGTGGCTGACGCGGCCGCGGTGCATGCGGGAGTTCCCCGCCGGGAAGATCACCAGGGTGCCTTTCACGGCTTCCACGTGGTGCTCCTGCCAGTGGAATCGGTGCCGCCGTGGGCATGTCGTTGCAGGTGAGGATCCAGGCCAGCAGGCGGCGGATCGGCTCGGTATGGATCCTTGGAATCTTGCAATCGAATCGCATGCATCGATGATGTCGTGGAGAGAAGCCGTTGGCTCACCCGGCATAGATCATCGTTTTTGTTTTCTCAATCTCGCGCGCAATGATTGGATTGCGCACGGCGCCGCTCATGACAAGATCTACCTTGGTGCCGAGTACTCTCTGCAGCTCTTCAAGCATCTCAAAATAAGCGTGGAATTGAGCGTGCCCACCCATTGGGGCAAATTCGACGAGAAGATCCACATCGCTTTCGCCTGATCGAAAATCGTCCCTAATGGCTGATCCAAACGCAAAAAGTTTCTGAACGCTGTACTTGCGACACAGCTCGGCGATGGCTTCTTCGTGATTGTCGAGAAGAGTTGTCATGTGCCGTCTCCTCAGCCATTCTATCTCAGGCAACAGGTTGGAGAGATTCTGGGTGGTTGGAGATCGGCTTCCCTGGTGTGGCGATCGCTGAGTCGGCAGGTCTGATCACCACTCCTTCGGCGCCTTCACGCCGATTCCATCAGCGTCTTCAACTCAGCAAGCTCCTTGTCCACAAGGGCTACCTGCTCTTCAAAGAACTGACGTGAGAAGGAAGGCGGCTGAAAGAAGGTGATCATGAATTCACAGCCACTGCCGTTGGCGACCAAGCGTGCTGGAACCGTCCAGCTTGCATCGGGAGAGTTGAAGTCATGATCGAGGGTGCCGAGGTCCTCATTGGGGCGGATACGCAGTTTGGCCATGCCAGCGGGGGTCTCCATGTCCCACCACGGGCTATCTGAGGGCTTCACAGACTTCAGGTTCACGATGGCCCATTTCGGCCAGTTGGCGGCATCTGCGAGGAAGGCGAAGACCTGCTCCTGCGGCGCGTCTATCGAAATGGTTTTCGTAATGGCGTATGCAATCATCAGTGAAACATACGTGGATCCGTCGTTACAGCCTAACGCCCGGCATTGGCTGATGGTTCATCGTGCCGTCCGTTGCCTGACGTTGTCAGGCGTCGTCAGCGTCCAAACTCCCGTTCGGGCTTGTTGTCGCTTGTGCCGAGTGCTTGACGCGTTGAGGCCCTGCGTTGGCTCCTTCAAAGTCGCTCTCCAGGTCATCCAGGGCGTCTATCACTTTGCGGAACTTGTTTCCGAATTCGGTAAGGGTGTATTCAACTCGCGGCGGCATCTCCGGGTACGACTGCTTGTCCAAGACATTGAACTCGACGAGTCGACGCAGGCAGTCGTTGAGCACCTTCGCCGAGAGCCCTTCGATGCTGCGCTCCATCTCGCCTGGGCGGTTCACTCCGAGCACCACGAGCTGCAGCACCGTTAGCGACCATTTGCAGCCGATGACAGTTTCAACCATCCTGCCAACGTGGCGAGGGGCCACGCGACGAGGCAGTTTCTTATCGCCTGATTTCATCGCCTGATTTCAACGTATGACACCACTTTGTTCCCACCCTACCAAATTGTGCCTGCTTGCTGGATGACGGCGTGGGCATCAGAGTTTTGCCAGCCAACATCCTTTTCACAATGAGCGATGCAGTGATGGACTTCTCAGGCAAGAAGCTCTTGGTCATCGGGGGAACGAGTGGTATTGGGAAGAAGGTCGCTCAGCTCGTTCTGCAGCGAGGGGGATCGGTGGTTGTGGTTGGGCACAGAGAGGATCACATCGATGCGGTCGTCAAGGAACTCGGCCCATTCGGGGTGATCAACACAGAAAAGGCCGATCTCACCAACGTTGCTGAAACGGACGACCTGCGCTCCCGGATCGAGAGCAAGCATGCAGACACGGACCTCCTTGTGAATGCTGCCGGGGTGTTCCTCCCCAGGACATTCCTTGAACACTCAGAAGCCGACTATGACAGCTACTTCAGCATCAATAAGTCGCTGTTCTTTATCACGCAGACAGTTGCGAAGACCATGGTGGTACGGAACCTCGGCGGCAGCATTGTGAACATTGGATCAATGTGGGCCAAACAGGCCATAGCCGCAACTCCATCCTCGGCCTACTCCATGGCAAAAGCTGGCCTTCACTCGCTGACCCAGCATCTCGCCATGGAGCTGGCTGGTGCTCATATCAGGGTCAATGCGGTGTCCCCCGCCGTTGTTGAGACAGCCATCTACGAGGCGTTCATTGACAAGGAGAAGGTCCACTCGACGCTTCAGGGGTTCAACGACTTCCACCCAATCGGACGTATCGGTAGTCCGAAGGACGTCGCTGAAACCATCTGCTTCCTGCTATCCGATCGAGCCTCTTGGGTGACAGGCGCGATCTGGGATGTGGACGGTGGAGTGATGGCCGGGAGAAATTCCTATCAGTGAGCCTGGTGGTGTCCGTTATGACGAAAGCCCCTGGCGGCGAACGGTTGTGAGTGGCACGCAGCCTCGCTCAAGAAGCAGCCGCCTAACGTTCCAGATCAGCGGCGGGCCATGACTTTTGCATAGCCGGCATCATTCGATCCCGTCTTCTGTATCTTGATGTTAGGCCCCCTTCGCATCGCCAGTAGAGTGAGCTTCGACATAATCCTTAAGCACAGCATCCATGCGAGCTTGCCAGCCAGCTCCTGAGGCTCTGAAATAGTCAATAACCTCAGGACTATATCGGATTGAAACAAGCTTCTTTTTATTCGCCAACTTTGGACGACCGCGCAGCACCCGAATAGGGACCATCGCGCTCATCTGCTCGTCTGTAAGCGGAAGGGCGTCAGGATCTGACTCCGCTGCCGCTGTAATCAACTTATCTTCCTCAAGTGTCGGCATCTTCAGGCTGATCTTCTTTAATGGCTTTGACATAGTGGCGGACCTCGCGGCGATTAGCTCTGCGTAGACTAATGATTCTCCTTGCCGGCTCGCGATCTACAAAGGCTACAAAAAAGAGTATGTCTCCAATTGGAGCCAAGGCAATCATCCTTGCTTCACCATAGTCAGCCCGATTATCAATCCAGACGAGTGCTGCATCCCAGTCGAGCTCAGCTGCGGCCGCCAAGGAGAGGCCGTGCTTGCTCAGATTGGTCGCGTCCTTGCCAGGGTCGAAATCAAACCGCACGCTTTATCGTAGCTACGAAAACACTACCCGTCAACTTTGGCTCAACGGGCGGCCTTCAGGCGGGCCTCATCCTGAATGGGAGGGTCCGGTATCCACGACAAAGCCTTCCCATCCCCCAGCCCCTCAGCCAGCCGCAAGCCGAGCGATGTAATCCTCCCGTTTACCGGCGTTGATCCAGCCGGTGGCGATCGTTTTGGTGTGCTCGTGGCTCACCCGGCCGCGGTGGATGTGGGAGATGCCCGCCGGGAAGATTGCCAGGGTGCCTTTCACGGCTTCCACGTGGTGGTCCTGCCAGTGGAATTCGGTGCCGCCGTCGGGCACGTCGTTGCAGTAGAGGATCCAGGCGAGCATGCGGCGGATCGGCTCGGTGGCTTCGTCGCTGGTGGTCCAGTCGCAGTGCCAGGCGTGGAAGGCTTCGCCGGGGGCGTAGCGCTGCAGGTTGAAGATCGGCAGCACGAACAGCGACTGCTCTGGCGCGCACTGGCGCAGCAGCGGACGCTCCTGCAGGTAACGCTCCAGCCCGGCGTTCACGCCGCGCACGATCACCTCAGCCAGGGCGAAGGCCTCTGGATCGCTGCGGTCGATCGCCACCAGGCTGATGTCGGTCGACACCTTGGCGGGGGTGGCGGCCGCACAGGTGGCAGCGGCAGCATCGGCGCCGGACTGCGGTTCGCCGAAGGCGACGCCGCGGCGTTGCAGGTCGGTGCGGCGCTCGTAGAAGGCGCAGATGCCGTCGGCGAGGGCCGCATAGCCGGCGTTGCGGTAGGTGCCGATCAGGTTCATGAGTGGGCAGCCTCGCTGGCTTGGGCCCAGGGCACGGCCACCAGGCCCTCCAGCTGCTGCCAGCCGGCTGGATCCGCCACCACCAGCGCGCTGAGCCCGACGCGGGCCAGCGCCTCGGCCACCCGCTCGGGCGGCAGCGCGCCAGCGCCGGGCAGGGGCAGCAGCACCACCTGCGGGTCGGCGGGATCGGCCAGCAGGCGCAGCTCCAGGTCCTCCAGCGTGCGCTCGAAGAAGGTCTGGCGCAGGGTGCGGGCCAGGGCGGGCCCCAGCGACGCCGCGAACTGGCGCAGGCCTGCGTCATCGCCGCTGCAGCCGCAGTTGAGTGCCAGCCAGATCATCAGCTTGGCCCAGCTTTCGGTGGTCCACAGCGGCGGAAAGCTGCTGCGGTGCTGGCGCACCAGCTCGCCGATCGCGAAGTGAAACAGCGCCGCCTGCAGCTGTTCAGGAGCGGATGCGGTGGGAGGGGCTGACATTCAGGGTGCAGCGGGACCTGCCGCCAACACTGCCACCGCCAGCGGCCGGCTCGCCTGGTACACCTCCTGGCCGAACACGTTCTGCACCACGAACAGCAGCACGAAACCGATCACCGCCGCGATCAGGGGCGTGGTGATCCAGCCGGAGGCGATGCCGCCCAGCACGCCCCAGCGGATCTGGCGCACCCCCTTCATGCCCTGCAGCAGGCCGATGCCCAGCACCGAGCCGATCACCGCCTGCGAGCCCGACACCGGCAGCAGCGGAATCGTGGGCAGCCCCCAGCCCGCCAGCAGGCTCTCCAGCGCCGTTGAGGAAAACAGAAACAGCACCAGCGAATGCGACACCACCACCACCAGCGCCGCCAGCGGCGAGAGGGTGAGCAGGCTGTCGCCCACGGTCATCATCACGCGGCGGGAATAGGTGTACACACCCACCGCCACGGCGATGGCGCCGATCAGAAACAACTGCTCCACCGACGACACCTCGAACGGCCCGAAGCTGAGATTGCGGAACGGCGACGCCTCCACGAAGAAGCCCATCACATTGCCGATGCCGTTGGCGCCGATTGCATAGGAGCCGAAGATCCCCGCCAGCAGCAGGCCGCTGCGGGTGTTGCGATCGAGCGAGAGCAGGTGGGGGCGGGTGAGGCTGATCCAGGCCACCAGCAGCTTGTACATCACCATCGCGAAGATCGCCCCGAGCACCGGCGACACCACCCAGGTGGCTGCAATCCGGCCCAGCGTGCCCAGGTCGGTGGGGGAACCGCTGAACAGGTTCCAGCCGATGATCGAGCCCACCACCGCCTGGCCGGTGGAAGCCGGCAGCCCCACGGCGCTCATCCAGGCCACCGTGAGTGCGGCCGCCAGGGCGGCGGTGAAAGCCCCCGGCAGGGCGTTGATCGCCCCCAGCTGGCTGAGCCCCTCGGCGGCGCCGCTGCCGCTCGTGACCGCCCCGATGATCACGAACGTGCTGCAGAGGAAGGCGGCGGTGGGGAAGCGGATCATCCGCGTGGCCACCGCGGTGCCGAAGGCGTTGGAGGCGTCGTTCGCGCCCATCGACCAGCCGAGAAACAGGCCGCTGGAGAGAAAGATGAGCGTGACGATCAGGGCCATGGTCAAGGCGGCGGCTCAGAGGGATCGCTTGATCGCGAAGATGGAGAGGTCGTCGCCGATGTTCTCCGCCTTGTCGGCCAGGCCATCGAGCATGGCCGCCGTTTCCCGCAGCAGCGTGCGCTGCTCGAAACTCAGATCGGCCGCCACGATCCGGCGCTTGAGCTTGTAGGCCAGTCGGTCGGTTTGGTCCTCGAACACCCGCACCTCGTTGAGGTGGTCGCGCACCGCCGCCGGTGTGCGGAAGAAGGTGCGCGCCGCCACCAGCACGGCCTGCACGCCGCGGACCGCCATCGCCGTGAGTTCGGCGAAATCGGCGCCGAATTCCGGCAGCCGCTGCGGTTGCACGATCATCAGCTCCTCGAAGTCGTCGCCCATGTCATCGAGCAGGGCGAACAGGCTGCCGAGCAGCCGCAGCACATCGCCGCGGGCATCAGGCAGCAGCATCTCGGTGTAGAGCATGGTCACGATCGTGCGGCGCAGTTCGCTGCAACGCCGTTTGATCTCGGTGAGCTGGTTGAGCTTCTCCAGGCAGATCGCTTCTTCTTCACTGCCGCAGAGATAGGCCTTCAGGCCCAGCTCCCCCACAATCACCCCCTCGGCGATCTTGTCGAGGAACTCGTCGATCAGGCCTTCCAGGAAGCGGGTCTTGCCGAACAGGGGTGGAGTTTCATTCGCCACCTGTCACCCTCTCCCCGATCCAGCCGTGCCTGCACCGTACCCGCTGCCGCCGAGCCCGACCACGGCGCCGTTCAGTCGTCGAGGGCCACCAGGTCGCGCAGCTGGCCGGGGTCGAGCCCGCCGAGCCATTCCTCGCCGCTGCCGATGATGTCTTCCGCCAGGCGGGATTTCTCGCGGATCATGCGGTCGATCTTTTCCTCCACCGAGCCGCTGGTGATGAACTTGTGCACCATCACCCGGTTGGTCTGGCCGATGCGGTAGGCACGGTCGGTGGCCTGGTTCTCCACCGCCGGGTTCCACCAGCGGTCGATGTGGAACACATGGCTGGCGCGCGTGAGGTTGAGGCCCACCCCACCGGCCTTCAACGACAGCAAAAACAGCTGCGGGCCGCGCGGATCCTCCTGGAAGCGATCCACCATTGCCTGCCGCTCGCTCTTGCTGCTGCTGCCATACAGGAACGGCACCTCCTGGCGGAAGCGCTGCTGCAGGTGGGCCTGCAGCAGGTGGCCCCATTCGGCGAACTGGGTGAACAGCAGCGCCCTATCGCCCGCTTCGATCACCTCCTCCACGATCTCGTCGAGGCGTTGCACCTTGGCGGAGCGGCTGGCGAAGCCGTTGCCCACGCCGGCTTCCTTCAGCGCCAGCGCCGGGTGGTTGCAGATCTGCTTCAGCCTGGTGAGCAGCGCCAGCACCTGGCCGTGCTTCTGGCCCAGCGGCGCCCGGGCGATGGTGTCGAGGCTGTCGTCCACCGTCTTGCGGTAGAGCGTCACCTGCTCCGGCGAGAGCCCCACCCACTCGTTCAGCTCCACCTTCTCGGGCAGGTCGGAGATGATCGATTTATCGGTCTTGAGGCGCCGCAGGATGAACGGCCCCACGCGCGCCTTGAGGTCGCGCAGGGAGGCGGTGTCGCCATAGCGCTCGATCGGCAGTCGGTAGCGCTGGCGGAAGAATTCCTCCTCGCCCAGCACGCGCGGGTTGAGGAAATCCATCAGCGCCCACAGCTCACTCACCCGGTTCTCCACCGGCGTGCCGGTGAGGGCGATGCGGAAGCGGCTCTGCTTGCCCGCCCGCGCCAGATCCCGCGCCGACTGGCTCTGCTTTGAGCTGGGGTTCTTGATCGCCTGCGCTTCATCGATCACCATCCCCTGCCAGTCGATCGCCGCCAGCAGTTCGTTGTCGCGTTGGAGCAGGCCGTAGCTGGTGAGCAGCAGATCCACCCCCTTGAGCGCCTTCTTCAGGGCGGCGTCGGTGGCGGGGCGGCGCGGCCCGTAGTGCTCGCGCACCTCCAGTTCGGGCGTGAAGGCCGCCGCCTCCCGCTTCCAGTTGGTGAGCACGGAGGTGGGCGCCACCAGCAGCACCGGCCGCTTCAGCTCCTGCTCCGCCTTGAGGTGCTGCAGGAAGGCCAGCAGCTGGATCGTCTTGCCCAGGCCCATGTCGTCGGCCAGGCAGGCGCCCTGGTCGAAGCGGTGCAGGAAGGCCAGCCAGCCCAGGCCCCGTTCCTGATACGGGCGCAGCTGGCCGGCGAATCCTTCCGGGGCGGGCAGCGGATCGGGGGCCTTCTGCTGGTGGTACTGCTCCAGCACCGCCTGCAGCCGTGGCCCCGCCGTGAAGCGGTGCACCGGCAGCCGCTGCAGCGTTTCCCCTTCGTTGCCCGTCACCCGCAGGGCGTCGTCGAGGCTGAGCGGTGGATCGAGGGCGCAGAACTTCTCGGCGTTGCGCAGATCGCCGGGCCGCAGCTCGATCCAGGCCCCCTTGTGCTGCACCAGCGGGCTGCGCTTGCCCGCCAGCCGCTCCAGATCGCGCAGGCTCAAGGTGACGCCGCCGATCATCAGCTCCCAAGTCCATTCGAGCGATTCGCCCAGGCTGAAACCGCGCGAACTGGGCGGCAGATCCGCCGTGATCGAGAGCCCCAGGCGGCTGGCCAGGCCGCCGCTCAGGCTCGGCGGCAGCACCACGCCCACGCCCACGTCGCGCAGGCGGGCGGCGGCGGTGCGCACCAGCACGAAGGCTTCGGCGGGGGTCAGCGCCATCTGCTCCGGCGTGGCCGTGTCGAGACCGCGCTCGATCGGCTCAAACACCTGCAGGGCCCGCCCCAGGCCTTCCAGCAACAGCTCACCCGGCTGCTGCACGGCAATTTCGCCCAGCTGCACGGTGCCGGCTCCGGCCGACCACACCGCTGTCGCCGCCATTTTCAGGCTCGGATCGGCTTCCCCCTGCAGGCTGAAGCGCAGCGGCCAGAGCTCGTCGCCTTCCGCCGGAATCTCCAGCTCCAGGCAGGTGTGGGCCGGCGCCACACGGCCGGCCACCGCTTCCCGCCAGTGGTGGGTGGCGGTGGCGAGCCGTTCCGCGTCCTCCGCCGACAGGTCGAGCCGCCCATCGCCGGGGCCGAGTGCCCGCTGCCAGGCCGCCAGCAGTGGATCGAGCCCCTCGGTGGCGGGGGTGAAGCTCTCGCGCATCTGGCCATCGAGCAGATCGGCGAGGATCGCCACCACCCGCAGCCGGCCGGATCCCGGCCGCCAGCAGGCCAGCGGCGCGGCGCCATTCCCGACGCCCATGCCGGCACCCAGACCACCGCCAGCACCTCCGCCACCGCCAGGGCCGTTGCCGGAGGGGGCCAGCGCCGCCACCGCCACCTGGGGCAGCTGCGCGGCCAGATCTTCCAGCCGGCGGCGATCCTCCTCCCGGTTCAGCAGCGGCACCCAGCGGGCCCGGCCACCTGCGCCGCCGGCGCTGGGCTCCACCTGGGGCAGCCAGCGGCCGCGGGCGATCAGGCTGAGCGCCCAGCGCTGCAGGTGGCTCCACCAGCGCAGTTCATCGGCCAGATCGGGGTGATGGCCGGAAAGGGGCAGCTGCCCCAGCCAGTCGGCGGCGGCGGCGGGCTTGAGCCAGAGGCCCTCCACCTGCCACGGCCACCAGCTGAGCGCTTTCGGGATCGGCTCACCGGCCTGCAGCGGCAGGCCACTCCAGGGGCCGCTGGCGCTGCTCTTGCTGCCGCGGGCGTTCTGGCTGCGGCTCGGCAGGGTGAGCGTGGCCACGGCGGGGCGGAAGGCCTCCGACCAGAGCTCGTGCTCCTCCAGCCAGGCGCCCAGGTCGTCCTGGTCGAGGCTGAGCGGGTGGGGCTCCGGCGTGCGTTTCGGCGTCACCGGCGCCGCCACCCGCCAGGTGTCGGCCCAGATCAGCAGACCGGGCCGGTCGAAGCTGCCCACCGTCGCCCCTGCGGCGATACCGGAAGTCAGCCAGGTGGCATGCAGCAGGCTCATGGCCGGGGGGTCAGGGCCTGATCAAGGCCGAAGTGCGGGCAGCAGACGCTGGGCACCTTGCAGCAGCAGGGCAGCGCCCGCGACAGGCAGCCAGAGGGGCAGCCAGGCACGGATCAGCGCCATCATCAACGACGACAGCCCCGGCGCCAGGCCCTGGCCCCACGCCAGCGGCCCGAACGGGGGCAGATCCAAGGCGGCGCCAAGGCTGAGGATGCCGCACACCGCCCCCACCAGCCCCGCCTGCAGGTGGCCGTCATCCGGGTCGACGCGCTGCAGGTGAAAGGCCAGCAGGCCATAGAAGAAGCCGCAGCCCCCGGCCCGCAGGGCCGGCTCCAGGCCCCCGCCCAGGCCGAGCGCCGCCGCCGCGCCCCCGGCCAGCAGCGCCCAGCTGATCGATTGCAGCCGCAGGCGTGCGCGGGGCTGTGGCGTTGGCCTGGGCTGCGCCGGAGGCTGGGGCTGGTCGGAGGCGGGCAGCACAGCGACGGCGGGGCGGGCGCAGCGTAAGGTGCCGCCCCGGATCCGGTCAGGGGGGCGCTCGCCGAAGATGGGCGCTTCGCATTGTTTCGTCGCGACGGGCCATGGCTGCCGCACCTTCTTCCAGCGCCTCCTTGGCGGGCCAGCCGCGCCCCCGCAG
Source organism: Marcopretia estuarina LEGE 06307 (assembly GCF_056633115.1). NCBI lineage: Bacteria > Bacillati > Cyanobacteriota > Cyanophyceae > Synechococcales > Prochlorococcaceae > Marcopretia > Marcopretia estuarina. Next base: position 459,213 of record NZ_JBSJOY010000002.1, read on the forward strand.
CGGCGCCGAGATCCGCGAGGCATTCCTGGCCTTCTATGCCGCCCGCGACCACCGGCGCCTGCCCAGCGCCTCGCTGGTGCCCGACGACCCCACCGTGCTGCTCACGATCGCGGGCATGCTGCCCTTCAAGCCGGTGTTCCTGGGGCAGGCGCCGCGGCCGGCGGCGCGGGCCACCACCAGCCAGAAGTGCATCCGCACCAACGACATCGAGAACGTGGGTCGCACGGCGCGGCACCACACCTTCTTCGAGATGCTGGGCAACTTCTCCTTCGGCGATTACTTCAAGGCCGAGGCGATCGCCTGGGCCTGGGAGCTGAGCACCGAGGTGTTCGGCCTGGATCCCCGCCACCTGGTAGTGAGCGTGTTCCGCGAAGACGACGAAGCCGAAGCGATCTGGCGCGAGGTCGTGGGGGTGAACCCGAAGCGGATCATCCGCATGGATGAAGCCGACAACTTCTGGGTGTCCGGCCCCACCGGCCCCTGCGGCCCCTGCTCGGAGATCTACTACGACTTCCACCCCGAACGCGGCGATGACGCCATCGATCTGGAGGACGACAGCCGCTTCATCGAGTTCTACAACCTGGTGTTCATGCAGTTCAACCGCGATGCGGAAGGAACGCTCACCCCCCTGGCGAACCGCAACATCGACACCGGCATGGGTCTGGAGCGCATGGCCCAGATCCTGCAGGGCGTACCGAACAACTACGAAACCGATCTGATCGTTCCGCTGATTCACACCGCTGCCTCTCTGGCTGGCGTGGATTACAGCCAGCTTGAGGAGAAGGGCCGCACCTCGCTCAAGGTGATCGGTGACCACAGCCGCGCCATCACCCAGTTGATCTGCGATGGGGTCACGGCGTCGAACCTGGGCCGCGGCTACATCCTGCGGCGCCTGCTGCGGCGGGTGGTGCGCCACGGCCGCCTGCTCGGTATCGATCAGCCCTTCCTGCGCACCATGGGTGAAGCGGCGATCGCGCTGATGGCGCCGGCCTTCCCGCAGCTGCTGGAGCGGCGTGAGGCGATCCTAGCCGAGCTGGGCCGCGAGGAGGCCCGCTTCCTGGACACGCTCGAGCGCGGCGAGAAGCTGCTGGCGGAGGTGCTGGCCTCCCGCCCTGCCGCCATCAGCGGTGCCCAGGCCTTCGAGCTCTACGACACCTACGGTTTCCCGCTGGAGCTCACCGAAGAGATCGCCGAGGAGCACGGGCTCACGGTCGACCGTGACGGCTTCGAGGCGGCGATGGAGGCCCAGCGGCAGCGGGCCAAGGCGGCGGCCGTGAGTGTGGACCTCACCGTGCAGGGGGCGGTGGCGGCCGCGGCGGCCGACCTCCCCGACACCCGCTTCGAGGGCTATGGCGCCCTGGAGCATCCCAGCCAGGTGCTGGCGCTGGTGGTGAACGGCAGTCCCGCCGAGCGGGCAGTGGCGGGAGAGGCGGTGCAGGTGGTGCTGGATGCCACGCCCTTCTATGGCGAATCCGGCGGCCAGATCGGCGACCGGGGCCTGCTGCTGGGCGGTGTGCTCGGCAGCGAAGGCGCCGGTGACGCGGGCGTGATCGTGCGGGTGGAGGCGGTGAGCCGCCTGCGCAAGCAGTTCGTGCACCAGGGCCGGGTGGAGCGCGGCAGCCTGGGCCTCGGTGATCGGGTGATCGCCCGGGTCGATCGGGCCTGCCGCCGCCGCGCCCAGGCGCATCACACCGCCACCCACCTGCTGCAGGCGGCGCTCAAGCAGCTGGTGGATCCCGCGATCGCCCAGGCGGGTTCGCTGGTGGATTTCGATCGCCTGCGCTTCGACTTCCACTGCCCCCGAGCCGTGAGCCGTGAGGAGCTGGAGCGGGTCGAGGAACTGATCAACGGCTGGATCGCCGATGCCCACGAGCTGGAGGTGCAGGAGATGGAGCTGGAGCGGGCCCGCGCGGCCGGGGCGGTGGCGATGTTCGGCGAGAAATACGACGCCCAGGTGCGGGTGGTGGATGTGCCGGGGGTGTCGATGGAGCTGTGCGGCGGCACCCACGTGGCCAACACCGCCGAGATCGGCCTGTTCAAGATCGTCAGCGAAACCGGCGTGGCGGCCGGCATCCGCCGCATCGAGGCGGTGGCGGGTCCGGCGGTGCTGGCCTACCTGAACGAACGTGAGGCGGTGGTGCGCGAACTGGGCGACCGCTTCAAGGCCCAGCCCGCGGACATCGTGGAGCGGGTGAGCGCCATGGCCGAGGAGCTCAAGGCCACCGGCAAGGCCCTGGTCGCCGCCCGCGCCGAACTGGCGCTGGCGAAGGCGGCGGCGCTGGCGGCCCAGGCGGAACCGCTCGGCTCCTTCCAGCTGCTGGTGGCCCGCCTCGATGGCGTGGAAGGTGCCGGTCTGCAGGGGGCGGCCCAGCAGCTGCAGCAGCAGCTGGGCGAGGGGGGCGCGGTGGTGCTGGGCGGCCTGCCCGATCCCGCCGACCTCACCAAGGTGATCCTGGTGGCCGCCTTCGGCGCGGCGGTGGTGCAGGCGGGCGCCAAGGCGGGCGCCTTCATCGGCACCATCGCCAAACGCTGCGGCGGCGGCGGTGGCGGCCGTCCGGCCCTGGCCCAGGCCGGCGGCCGCGACGGCGCCGCCCTGCCGGCGGCGCTTGATGAGGCGCGCGCCGCCCTGGCCGCCGCCCTTGGCTGAGCGGGCGACTTGAAATGCATCGAGCTGCTTCCCGGTCTTTCCCAAGGCGCTGAGGTAGCGGCGCTCCTGATCCGACCGCATTGCTTCGCCTCTAAACACCTTCATCCGACGCAGACGCCCGCTTCTGGATGGCAGCTCCGCTGTGTCTCAGGGGCGATCGGCCGCTCCACCTCCTGGTCCATCGGCAGTTCCACCGCGATCGCCCACTGTTGCTTGGCCGCGGCCCGCTTCGGCATGGTCTGCGGCTGCATCACCGGCAGCCGCTTCCGGGCGTTCCGCGGTGAAGCCCAGCGTGGTGAAGAGCTGCTGCATCGCGCGCAGCAACTGGTTCTGCTGGGCCAGCCGGCTTGCCAGCTCCAGCCCCTCCAGCTCGGCCCGGCGGCCGCTCACCAGTTGTGCCAGGCGCTCCATCAGCTCTGGGTTGTCCTGCAGCAGCGGACCGATGTGCTCGCGGTTCACCTCCAGCAGCAGGCATTCGTCCTGAGCCTGCACCGTGGCGCTGCGCGTGCTGTCGGTGAGCATCGCCATTTCGCCGAACAGGGCCCCCGCCTCCAGGCTGGCCACGTGAATCGGCGCTTCCCCAGGTTTTTGCTTCCACACATCCACACTCCCCTTCACCACCTGATACATCGCCCCACCCCGATCCCCTTCGCGCACGATCACCTCTGCCGCGGCATAGCGCACGCAGCGGATGTGGCTGGCGAGGCGATCAATCTCTTCCTCATTGAGTGCTTTGAACAGTGGATTGAGTGCCAGCAGGCGCCTGCGCTCCGCCTCGGCGCTGCTCACCGGCTGGCTCGTCTTCCCCTGCGGAGCCTGGCGTCGCAGCTCGCGCACGGGATAGGGAATGCTCTGCCCTGCGCGCTCGAGCCGGTACCAGATCTGTTCGAGCAGATCGCTCCGCAGCGACAGCTGAGCGGCCAGACCACCGGGAGCCTGATACACCACGATGTCGTAGAGAATCGCGCTGTCGGCGAACTCCTTCACCCACACGATCGGCTCCGGCTCCGCCAGCACGCGCGGATGCTGACGCACGCTCTCCAGCAGCAGCTGCCTGGCCTGGGTGGTGGGGAAGGCGTAATCGAGGCCGATGCTGAAACGGTTGCCCATGAAGCCGAAGGCGCCATGGTTGCGCACCACCTCGGAGGTGATCTTGGTGTTGGGAACGATCACCAGGGTGCCGGTGAGATCCCGCAGGCAGGTGTCCCGCCAGTTGATCTCCACGATCACGCCGGCGGTGCCATCTTCGAGCCAGACGAAATCCCCTTGCTGGAAGTGCTCATCGAGCTGCAGTTCCAGGCCGGCGAACAGATCCTTGAGCGGTTCCTGGGCCGCCAGGCCGATCATGGCGGTGAGCACGGCCGAGGTGGTCACCAGGCCGAGCAGGTCGAAGCGGGCCAGTTCCTTGAACACCACCACGGTGGCCACCGTGCCGCTGGTCAGCATCAGCAGCTGCAGCAGGATTTCCGGTGGCCGGTTCCACAGCTTCAGGGCCGCCGGCACCTCCAGGCCCACCCACAGCAGGAGCCGGATCGCGGCATAGATCAACACCAGCTCATCGAGCAGGGCGAACCAGGGCCGGTATCCCAGCGGCATCACCAGCGGCGACAGCGAGCGGCTGATCGCCCACACCACAGTGGCCACCGCCGGCAGCTGCAGGGGAAATGCCGGCCAGCGCCCCGCTCTGCAGAGATTGCGGGCCAACAGCAGCAGGGCCAGGCTGCTGAGGGCGATCAGCCACACCTGCAGCGGATGCATGGGGAGAGGGCGGTGGCGGAGGGTGCAGCCCCGCGAGGAGAGGGCCTGCCGGCAGCACCCTAGGGGTCATGCCGACGGGGAACCACGAAGATCTGACCCCATGCGTCTGGAGGCGGCAAACAGCCGTTCAGGCCCCAAGCTTCAGAGGGGCGTGACCGCCCTGCCCCACTGAAAGCCCTGCGATGCGTCGCGCCCTCCCCGCTCTCACCACCGCTGCCTGCCTGCCGGCCTGCCTGCTGCCTGCCTGCCTGTTGCTGGCGCGGCCGGCCCTGGCGCAGGCGCAGCCGCTTCGCTGCGACGGCACCACGCTGGAGGTGCGGGGCAGCGCCGAGCTGAAGCGGGCTGCCGACCGCTTGCGCTTCTCCCTGGAGCTGCAGGCCGAAGCTCCCGGCAACGACGCCGCCCTGGCGCAGCTCCAGACGCGGCTGGCGGCCGTGCGCACCGCCCTGCAGGCGTTGCAGGTGAGCGAGCTGGAGGTCGCTTCGCCCACCACCTGGTCACGGCCGGCCACCAAGCAGCAGCCGGCCGCGATCCAGGCCCGGCTGCAGGTGAGTGGCGAGCTCGCCCCGGCCCGGCTGCAGGCGCTGATCCGCCAGGTGGGCGGGCTGCCGGGGGTGCAGCTGGCGCCGGTGAGCACCCAGCCGTCGGCGGGCGGTGATGCGGCCGCCCGGCGCCAGCTGCTCAAGGGGGCTTACCAGGACGCCCTCACCCAGGCGCGGGATCTGGCTGACGCGATCGGCCTGCGCACGGTCACCCCCTTGGGCGTGGTGCTCGAAGGCGGCATGCGCCCCATGCTGATGAAGGCCGTTGCCGCCGAGAGCGTGGGCTTTGACCCGGCGGAACTGCCCGGACCCGTGGATCGGCTGGCGCTGCAGGCCACCTTCTGCGCCCGTTGAACGTGCCAGGGTCTGCGCTTGCTGAGCCGTCTGAAGGGCGTGCCGTCATGCTGATTTTCTGTAGCGATGACGGAGCCAGCCATGCTGTCGGGCCTTGCGCACAGCCTCTCGGGTCTGGAGCTGTTTCTGTTGCTGGCGATGGGGCACTTCGTCGGTGATTTCGCCCTCCAGAGCGATCGCATGGCAGTGGAGAAATGCAGGGGCCGCGATCACACCCTCCCCTGGTCGTGGTGGCTCACCGCCCACGCCGGCGTCCATGGCTTTCTGGTCGCCCTCCTCACTGGAATCGTCTGGCTGGGTGTGGCCGAGTGGCTGGTGCATGCCCTGATCGACTGGGGGAAATGCGCGGGCTACTACAGGCTTGGCCTCGACCAGACCCTTCACTTGCTCTGCAAGTTGCTCTGGGCGTTCAGCGCCGTGCATATCGCTGCCAGGTTGGCGCTCTCCTGAACCGGCCAGTGCCTGATTCGCTGAGAGACAGCGCAGCCGGCCGCAACACGCGCAGGCGCTGGTGGAAATCCTGCCCATCGACTCAGATCCCGATCGGGTCGCCGTGCTCCTGCGCTCCGGGGTGCCTCTCACCGACGCCGAGGCCTTCCTCAAGCCCGAGCAGCTTGATGACGTGAGCATTGAGCGCGGCCTCGGCCCCGCCGCCTGCTGAGCGGGCGGCTCAGCGGGCCTGCAGGTAGGTGGTCTGCCGCAGGCTGGTTTCCAGGTGATCCATCAGGCGGCGGGCATCGCCGATGCCCAGCTGCCCCTGGGCGATCGCCGTCTCGCTGGCCATGCGCAGCCGCTCCAGCAGCAGCTGGGGGTCGTGCTCCATCGCCTGCAGCACCTCGGCATTGGTGTCGCCGCGCACCACGTGATCCACCCGGTAGCCGCCGCCAGGCGCCAGGCGGATGTGCACGGCATCGGTGCTGCCGAACAGGTTGTGCAGGTTGCCCATCACCTCCTGGTAGGCACCGGCCAGGAACAGGCCGATCCAGTAGGGCTCACCGGGCCGCAGCGGGTGCAGTTCCAGCAGGGTCTTCACCTGGCCCCGGTCGATGAAGCGGGCCAGCTTGCCGTCGGAATCGCAGGTGAGATCGGCGAAGCTGCCCAGCCGGCCCGGCCGCTCGTTCAGCCGTTGCAGCGGCATCACGGGGAACAGCTGATCGATCGCCCAGGTGTCAGGCGCCGAGCGGAACACCGAGAGGTTGGCGTAATAGGTGGAGGCCAGGGCCGCCGGCAGGGTGCGCAGCTCCTGGGGAATCGGCGTTTCCGGCGGCAGCAGGGCCAGCCGTTCGGCGATCGCCTGGCAGCAGGCCCAGGTGAGCTGCTCGGCCAGGCCCCGCTCCGGCAGGCCCAGGTAGCCGAGGCGGAAGGCCGCCATCGCGTCGTCCTTGAACTTGAGGGCGTCGTTCCAGGCCTCCTGCAACCGCTCCAGGGCCAGGGCGATCGCCGCGGGGTCCGCGGCCGCCACCGCCTCGATCCCCGCATGGGTGTCACGCAGGTTGCGCAGGATCAGGGCCTCCTCGCCGCTGGCCGCCGGCACGGCGCCGGGAAGGCCGCTGGCCCCCAGCACGTCGAACACCAACACCGAGAAGTGGCTGGCGAGGGCCCGGCCGCTCTCGCTCACCAGCGTCGGCACGGCGATGCCCGCGCTGTCGCAGCACTCCCGCACGGTGGCCACCACGTCGTTGGCGTAGTTCTGCAGCGAGTAGTTCTTGGAGGCGGCCGTGGCGGTACGGCTGCCGTCGTAGTCGACGCCCAGGCCGCCGCCCACATCCAGGTAGCCCATCGGTGCCCCCAGCCGGGTGAGCGCGGCATAGATCTGCCCCGCCTCCTGGAGGGCGTCCTTGAGCACGGCGATGTCGTTGATCTGGCTGCCCACGTGGAAGTGCAGCAGGCGCAGCTCGCCCAGCAGGCCGGCGGCGCGCAGGGCCTCCACCGTGGCCAGCAGGTCGGGCACCGACAGGCCGAACTTGGCCTTCTCGCCCACCGAACTGCCCCAGCGGCCGGTGCTGCGGGTGGCCAGCTTGGCGCGGATGCCGATCAGCGGCGCCGCCCCCAGGTCGCGGCTGGCGCTGATGATCCGCTCCACCTCATCGGCCTGCTCGATCACCACCACCGGCTGCCGGCCGAGCCGCCGGGCCAGGATCGCCGTCTCGATGTAGCGCTGATCCTTGTAGCCGTTGCAGATCAGCAGCGCCTGGGGATCGTTCACCAGCGAGAGCGCGATCAGCAGCTCCGCCTTGCTGCCGGCCTCCAGGCCGAAATGCCACTGCCGGCCGCTTTCCACCAGCTGCTCCACCACGTGGCGCTGCTGGTTGCACTTCACCGGAAACACGCCCTGATAGCGGCCGGCATAGTCGTACTGGGCGATGGCGCGCTCGAAGGCGCCGTGCAGCCGCTCGAGGCGGTCCTCGAGGATGTCGTCGAAGCGGATCAGCAGCGGCAGGCTGAGGTTGCGCCCCCGCAGCTCCTGCACCAGCTCCACCAGATCGAGCGAGCCGCCGCGCTCGCCGCGGGGCTGCACGATCACGTGGCCGCGGGCGCTCACCGTGAAATAGGGATCCCCCCAGGCTTCTAGGCCGTACAGGCGGCTGCTGTCGGCCACGCTCCAGGCCAGGCCCGACGGAGCGGCGGCAACGGTTTCAGCAGGCATGGGCACGGGGCTGGAAAGAAGCGGCCCAAGGCAGCTTAGTCAGCGGAAACAGGCCAGGTTCAGGGCGTCGCAGGCGTCAGCTCCCAGCCGAGGACGCTGCCACGCCCCCGTCCCGGGCGCCTCCTCTGCCCACCACCCGCTGCAGGCCGAGCGCCGGCCCCGCTGGGGCTCGGTAGCTCAGCAGAAACGGGTCCAGCCGATGGCATGGCGCCCGCCCGCATCGGGGTTGCTTGCCAAGCGGCAGCCCCAGCGCGGACGATGGCCCCATCCCCCAGAGCAACTGCCATGGCCACCGAACGCACCTTCCTCGCGATCAAACCGGACGGGGTGCAGCGCGGGCTGGTGGGCGAGATCCTGGGGCGCTTCGAGCGCAAGGGCTTCAAGCTGGTGGGCCTCAAGCAGCTGGTGCCCAGCCGGGAACTGGCAGAGAGCCATTACGGCGTGCACCGGGAACGGCCCTTCTTCGCCGGCCTGGTGGCTTTCATCACCAGCGGCCCTGTGGTGGCGATGGTATGGGAGGGCGATGGTGTGATCGCCAGTGCCCGCAAGTTGATCGGCGCCACCAAGCCCCTGGAGGCGGAGCCGGGCACGATCCGCGGCGATCTGGCCGTGAACATCGGCCGCAACGTGATCCACGGCTCCGATGCGGCGGAAACCGCCGATTTCGAGATCGGCCTCTGGTTCGAAGCCTCCGAGCTCAGCGATTGGACCCCGGCCGATCAGGTGTGGCGCGTCGAGCCCTGAGCCTTCATCCTGAGGGCCGTAACAGCGAGCTTGATGCCGCGCTCCGCCAGCCGGGCTTACGCCGCAATTGTTTTCACCGGTGTGTCGCTGGTGGCGGTGTTAGGCCTTTCCGGCGGGGCCCCGGCCACCCTGCAATTGCCCCGGGTGATCGATGTGGCGGAGCGACCCGCCTTCATCAAGCCTCCCGGCCGAACGGAGCAGAAGGCCAACGCGGGCCAGGTGCTGACGTCCCGCACGGAGATCCGCACCCAGCGCCCGGGTCGGATGCAGGTGCAGCTGGCGGATGGCAGCAGTTTCCGCCTCGGCGGTGATGCCCTGCTGCGGCTCGATCCGGGCGGCCCCTCCCTGAAGCGCGGCCAGATCATTGCCTGGATCGATCCGGACGGGACCCGCCTCCTTCCCCTCAGGGTTCGCACCCGGGTGGGAACGGCCTCGATTCAGGGCACCACGGTGTTCATCGAGGATTTTCCCAGCGAAGTTCATTTTCTGAGCTGGGAAGGAACCGTGCAGGTGAGCGCCAGCGATGGCCGCCGCTTCACTCTCAATAGTGGAGAGATCCTCACCGCCACCACCACAGGCACTTGGGTGGGCCCCCGCCGGCTCAGTGTTGAGGAGGCGCGCGTGCGCCGCCGCACCAGTGTGCTGATGAATGGCTTCTCCGCCCCGATGGCAACCTTGCCGGTGATCGAGCGCGAGCTAGGCCTCGACCGTTGAGGCTGCTAGGGCCGGGTCGGTGGCGGAGGCTCTGGTGGCTCGCCTTGGCCTTGCCCCTGCTGGCTGGGCTGGATCATGAGCCGGCCACACCCGCAGGCCAGGCCCTGCAGCTGGCCGATGGCCAGATCGCCGCGCTCTGGTTCCGGTTGCGCGGCACCCGCCCGGCTCCTCCGGATCCAGTGCTGCTGGCCATCGATGCTGAATCGCTCCAACTCGCGGCCCTGCTCAGGCCGGCCGACCGGGCTGCGTCGCCGCTGTGGCGGGAGATGGGCCCCTGGCCCTGGCGAAGGGCCCTGCAGGCGCAGGTGATCGCCAGGGTGCTGGAGCAGGGGGCGGCCAGAGTGCTCGTCAACATTGAATACAGCCAGCCCAGCCCGTTCGGGCCGGCCGATGACGCGGCCTTCCAGGCGGCTCTGGCGCCCTGGCGCGAACGGGTGCATCTGGCCGTCCGCTACGGGCGCACTGAACGGCAGGGGGTGGCGCAGGTGGTCCTGGCAAAGCCGCTGCATGGCCTCGGGGCACCCGGGCTGACGATCCTGCTCCAGTCCCCGCAGGGGATGGCGGAGGCTGTGCCGGGGCAGGCCTGGCTCGACCAGCACCTGGCCGGTTTCCCGCTGCCCCACCCGCGCCCGATGGCCTTTCTGGTCAACGACCGGCAGCTGCCTCGGGCCCCGATGGGCCTGAATTACATCGGCCCCTCCGGCAGCCTGGCTCGGGTGCCCGCCTGGCAGGTGCTTGACACCCCCCCCGGCTTCTGGCGCGGCCGCACGGTGCTGTTCGGCGCCACCACCCCGGAGTTGGGTGATCAGCAGGAAACTCCCTTCGGTCCCCAGAGCGGCACCGAGGTCCTGGGAGTGGCGATCGCCAACGCCCTGTCAGGCCAGGGGCTGCACACGCTCCCATTGCCGATTGAGGCGGGGCTGCTGCTGTTCTGGGGGATCGGCGCCTGGTGGTGGCTCAGCCGCAGCAGCTCCGCTGGTCACACCCTGCTGATCACGTTGGTGCTGATCGCGATGGCGCTGCTGGCCGGCTGGGGGCTCTGGGCAGGGGCGCTGCTGCGGTTGCCCCTGGCTGCCCTGCTGCTGGCCACGGTGGCGGGAGGGGGACTACTGGCGGTGGGGCAGGTGCTGGTGGAGGGCCGCGAACGGGCCTACCTCCACCAGTTGCTGTCGCGGCGTGTGTCGCCCGCCCTGCTGCACGACATCCTTCGCAACCCCGGGCCGATCTGGACCCAGGTCGGCGGCAGCCGCGCCCGCTGCGTGGTGCTGTTCAGCGATCTGGTGGGATTCACCTCGCTGAGTGTCGACATGCCCGCCACCGAGCTCTTCACCCTGCTCAACCGCTACTTCGAAGTGATGGCCAGCGCCGTGCTGGCGGAGCAGGGCCTGCTCGACAAGTTCATTGGTGATGCGGTGATGGCGGAATTCGGCGTGCCCCGCAGCCGCGGCGATCGCGAGGAGGCCCGCGCGGCGGTGCGGGCGGCGCTGGCGATGCAGAGCGGCCTGCAGGCGCTCAACCGGGAGCTGGCGGCGGTGGGCCGGCAGCCGCTGCGCCATGGCATCGGTCTGCACGTGGGCGAGGTGACCGCCGGCAATCTCGGTGCGGCCCAGCGGCTGGAGTTCACCGTGGTGGGGGCCACCGTCAACGTGGCCAGCCGGCTGGAGGGGCTCACCCGCCGCTATCCCGAGCAGCCGATCCTGATCAGTGGGGAGCTGCTGGCCCTGCTGCCCGGTGAGCTGGATGTGGTGCCTCTGGGGTCGCACACGCTCAAGGGCTGGCCCCAGCCGCTCGAGGTGTTCGGCCTGCGGGGTGTGTGCGGGCGGATAAACGGTCCAGAATGTCTGGATGGCCCTTTTCCGTTGCCTGTTCCGGGCGCGGGAGATTGACGGCGCCGTTCGCTTCGCCTGATTCAGGATTCGCCATGCCCGCTCTTGCTGCTTCCGCCGGTGATCTCCTGGCCGCTCGGCTGAGCCTGAATGCTCTGCTGCGCCCAGCCGCCCTGCTGAGCCTGGCAGCCGGGGCGGGTCTGGCTCTGTCGAGCTCCCCTGTGCGCGCCAACGAGAAGGCCACGGTGCGGGAGATTCTTGATGGCAAGGAGCTCTACATCGACGACCGTCAGGCAAAGGTGAAGCAGACGGCCATCACGCCGCAGGAGATCAGCACGAAGAACAGCCGCGCCCAGCTCGGTTTCGCCTCCGGCGCCGCCGGACGGCTCAACCGCTTCTCCCAGCTGCGGCTTGGCAGCACCTGCTTCCTGCTCAGCAAGGGCCAGGTGCTCGTCTCCGGCCCGCAGAGCGGCTGCACCCGCTCCTCACGGCTGAGCGTGCGCGGCACCAACTATGTGCTTCAGGTCGACGACGACGGCATCGCAGAGCTCTCGGTGCTGGAGGGCTCTGTGGAGGTGGAAGCGCTCCGGGATGGCACGCCGACCGGCGCCCCACCCACCACCGTGAACGCGGGTGAACGCCTGCGCCTCTCGCCCGCCGGTGTGGTGCTCGCCCTGCTGCGGCTCACCAGCGGTGATTACGGCTCCCTGATCAACGGACCACTCTTTCAGGGCTTCACCACACCCCTGCCGGCGATCGGGTCACTCGAGAGCTACATCCGCTCGTACGTGCCTGGGGTGTCGCTGCCCTCCGCGCCAGTGTCGGTCCCGTCGATTCCGAGTTTCGGCCTGCCGCGGTTGTTCTAGTGGGGACCCGGCCGGCTGCCGCGACTGCCCGCCCCACCATGCCGGCCGGCACCGCTAGGCCGGCCGGCATGGTGGGGCGATGAAGCTGAGCACCCGGCGGCTGCCGTTGCTGTCGCTGGCGCTCGTGCTGGCGGTGGGGGCCTTGGGGGGGTGGCCACCGGGCCGCTGGCGCGCCTGGGAGCGCTCGATCGAGCAACAGCTGGTGCTGTGGCGCGGTCCGCGCCAGCCACCGGCGGCGGTGGTGGTGGTGGCGATCGATGACGCCACCCTGCAGCAGGGTGGCTGGTTCGTGAGCCAGAACCGCGCCACCATTCCCCCCTGGGCCCGCGGCATCGGCACCCTGCCCTGGCCCCGCACCGCCTATGGCCTGTTGGCCGAGCGGCTTTTGGAGGCAGGCGCGGCCGGTGTGGCGATCAATGTGGTGTTCGCCGGCCCCAGCAGCCAGGGGACCAGCGACGACCGGGCCATGAGCCGCCTGCTGGAGAAGCAGCGCGGGCGCGTGGCACTCGCGGCGGAGATGCTCGAACCGCAGGACCCCGAAGCAGGCAGCGGCCTCACCCTGGTGCGCCCGGAAGCCTTCATGGCTGCGATCGGCGGCCCCGCCCAGCTTGGGCTCACCAATGTTCTGCCCCAGCAGGAAGGGGCGCCGGCCTTCCACCCCGAGGCCTACGGCCGCGGCCTGCTGCCGGCCAATGGGGTGGAGCCGTTTCCCTCTTTGGCCGGCACCGCGCTTCGGCTGCTGGGGCGGCCGAGCCTGCAACCCGACCAGCACCGCGCCCTCAACGTCTACGGCCCGGAAGGCACCTTCCTGCGCCTTTCCGCCTGGGAGGTGCTGGACCCGGAGCGCTGGCGCCGCCATCCTCGCCGCGCTGCCGTGCAGGGCGCCCTGGTGCTGGTGGGGCCGGTGGTGTCGCAAGGGGAAGGAGGCAATGCCACCCCGTTCGGCAACCTGTCGGGGTTGGAGCTGCTGGCTACCGCCACGGCCAACTCCCTGCAGGGCGATGGGCTGGCTCCGTGGCCGGAAGCCCCCCTGGCCCGGGCGTTGCTGGCGGCCTTGCCGGTGCTGCTGGTGGCGCTGGCGGCGTTGCGGGTGGCGGCGCTGCGCTGGCGGCTCCTGGCCCTGGGTGTGGTGCTGGTGGTGCAGCTGACGGCGGGGGCGGTGCTGCTCGCCCGCGCTCACCGCTGGCTGCCGCTGCTGGCACCGGTGAGCGGCCTGGTGCTGCTGGGCCTGCTCTACGGCGGCGACGCCTACCTGCGCGAGGAGCGGGAACGGCGGCGCCTGAGGCGCACCTTCGAGCGCTACGTGGCTCCCAGTGTGGTGGCCGAGATCCTGGCCGATCCGGCGGCGGCCGATGGCATGCTGCGCGGCCGGCTGCGGCCGGTCACCGTGCTGTTCTCCGACCTCAAGGGCTTCACCCAGCTGACCCGCCTGCGCAGCAGCAACGGCGAGATCGAGCTGCATGTCCAGCAGCTCAACCGCTACCTCGGCGCCATGGTGGAGGTGATCACCGCCCACGGCGGCACCATCGACAAATTCATCGGTGATGCGGTGATGGCGGTGTTCGGCGCTCCGCTCAGCCGGGGCCAGCAGGCAGAGGCTCTGGCGGCGCTGCGCTGTGCCACCGCCATGAAGGCCGAACTGGCGCAGCTCAACGCCCGCTGGGCCGAAGAGGGCCTGCCGCCCTTCGCCAGTGGCATCGGCCTCGCCAGCGGCGCGGTGATCGTGGGCCAGATCGGCAGCCCCCAGCGGCTCGAATTCACCGTGATCGGCGACACGGTCAACCTGGCCAGCCGCCTGGAGGGGCTCACCCGCCAAGTGGACGCCGGCCTGTTGTTCGATCAGGCCACCGCCGATCTGGTGGCGGAGGTGCTGCCGGTCCAGGGGCTGGGGGAACGGCCGGTGAAGGGGATGGAGGCGCTGCCGATCTACACCCTCGGCCCGGCGGTGCGGCCTGCGGAAGTCGGCGGCTGATCTGCGCGGCCCCCCGCAAAAGCCCGGTCCCAGCGGAAGGGGGCCAGCAGTTCCGGCACCGCGGTGGAGCCCAGCAGAAGCGGCACCAGCAGCTCGGCGGTGATCGCGGCCAGCAGCACGCCGTTGCGGTAGTGGCCGGTGGCCAGCCACACCCCCTCGATCGGGCCGGCCCCCAGCAAAGGCGCCTCGTCCGGGGTGCCGGGCCGGAACCCCCACCAGCGCTCCATCGGCGGCCAGCCGGCGGCGGCCGGCAGCAGGGCGGCCAGGTTGTCCTCAAGCTGGCGCTGCCCCTGGGGGGTGAGCCCGTCCGCGAAGCCGGCCTGCGGCTCGGCGGTGGCCCCCACCACCACCAGGCCGTCGTCACGCGGCACCAGGTAGGTCCCGGGGCCGAACACCACCCGCCGCAGCGCCTGGCGCGGTCCCTGCAGCGACAGCATCTGCCCCTTGACTGGATGGACCGGAAGCGCGGGCAGCAGGTCGGCGCTCCAGGCGCCGCAGGCCAGCACCGCCTGCTGGCAGGCCAGGCGCCGCTCCTCCCCGTCGGCGCCCCGCAGTCGCACGCCGGTGAGGCGGCGATCGTGCAGCAGTTCCAGCACCTCGGCACCCTCCTCGAAGGCCACACCCCGCTCCACGCAGGCGCGCTCCAGGGCCCGCATCAGCTGGCGGCGGTTGTCGATCTGGCCGTCCTGGGCGAACAACAGGCCGGCCTGGAAGCTGGGTCCGATGCCGGGCACCTCCGCCTCCAGCCGCGTGCGATCGAGCGCTTCCCCCAGCGCGGCCGTTGGGTAGGTGTCGCGCTCACCGACGGAACGGAAGGGCACCACGATGCCGCAGGCACGCAGGCCGCAGCGCAGGCCGCTGTCGGCTTCGATCTGGGCCACCCAGGTCGGAATTTGCTCCAGGCTGGCCTGGCCGAGGGCGAGCAGCGGGCCGCTGAGCCCCTCGGCATGGGGGGCGAGCATGCCGGCGGCCACGAAGCCGGCCGCCTCGCTGCGCCGGCGGCTGAGCACCTTCACCGCCAGACCCCGACGGGCACATTGATGGGCGACGGCCAGGCCGATCAGGCCACCGCCGAGGATCAGGAGTGGGTCGCTGGCCGCTGCCGGCATGGCTGGGCGGGGAGATCGCACAGCTCTCTAGTGTTCCAGCCGGCGGCACAGCCAGGGCAGGCTCAGGCCCTGCAGGCTGAGGTTGAGGAACACCACCACGAAGATCAGTCCCTCCACCAGATCCTCCAGCCGGGGCAGCTCGGCGGGGGGGATGCCGGGCAGGGAGGGCAGGGCCTGGGTCACGCTGTAGCCCAGGGCGATCGGCACCGCCCCGCGCAGTCCGCACCAGGCGATCAACACGCCTGCCTGCCAGTCGAAGGGCGACCAGGGCTGAAACACCCACACGCTCAATGGCCGGGCCAGCAGCATCAGTCCGAGGGCCACCAGCGCTCCGGGCAGGGCGGCGCCAGGGAGGCTGCTGGCATCGATCAGCACACCGAACAGCAGAAACACCGTGATCTGCATGGTGGTGTTGAAGGGCTCCAGGCTGTGCTCGAGCAGTTCCGGCGTGATCAGCTTGTTCTCGTAGATGTTGTTGGCCAGAAACAGACCCGTCACGTAGGTGGCGATGAAGCCGGAGCCCTCCAGCAGGGTGGCGAAGCCGTAGGAAGCCAGGGCGATGGAGATGCCCACCACCAGGATCTGGTCCTTGCTGGTGATCAGGTGATTCAGCGCGTACTGGGCCAGATAGGTGAGAATCAGGCCCACCAGGATGCCGCTGCCCACGCTCTTGATATAGCCCTGGAGCTGATCCAGCAGGGCTCCACCTTCGCTGCCCCCCTGGCCGGTGAGCCCCACGATCAGAAACAGGAACAGGATCGCCGCGGGATCGTTCACCGACGACTCGAACTCCAGCAGTGAGCGCACCCGCACCGGAATGCGGTCCTGCACCACCCGCAGCACGCTGAGGGTGGCGCCGGCGTCGGTGGAGCCGAGGCAGGCTGCCACCAGCAGCGCCACGCTCAGGGGCATGGGTTGGCCCAGACCATGGAACACCGCCCAGATCAGGCCTCCGAGCAGCAGCGACGACACGGCCACGCCGCCCACCGCCAGCAGCACGCCGTAGCCCAGGAAGCCCCGGATGTGCTGGGTGTCGGAGTTGAGCCCGGCCACGAACAGCAGCATGCTCAGGGTCACGGTGTGCAGGGCCTCCACCGCCTGCACCGTCAGCAGTCCGGCGCTGGGCTGGATGGCGACCCCCAGCACCAGGATGCCGAGGATGGCAGGCACCCGCAGCTGCAGGGCCAGCCGGCTGGCCACCAGGGTGGCCAGGTAGGTCACGGCGATGGCGGCGAGCAGGCCATGCAGCGGAATCTGCAGGCCGGTGGCTATGGGCCCGGTTGCGGTCATGGGTGGTGGCCAGGGGTGGGGGTTGGGGGCAGCGGCTTGGGCAGCGCGGCGAACCAGTGGAACAGGAACGGGGAGAGCAGCAGCAGGCAGAGCAGGTTGGGCAGCACCACCAGGGCCTCCAGCAGTTCGGCCACCTGCCACAGTCCATCGCCGCTGCCGGGGGCCAGCAGCACCAGGGCGCCGCACCAGCAGCCGCGGAACAGTGGCCGCCAGCGCAGGCCTGTAAGAAACACCAGACAGCGCTCCGCCACGACGCTGGCGGTGAGGATGGTGCTGAAGGCGAACAGCACCAGCGCCAGGTGGCTGATCCAGAGTGAGCCGGGTCGTGCCCAGGTCATGGCGGCGTTCACCACGCTGAACGGATCGCCGCCGCTGCGGTAGGCGCCGCTGGCGATCACCAGCAGGCCGATTGCGCTGCAGACGGCGGTGTCCACCAGGTTTCCCAGCATGGCCACCGTGCCCTGGCGGAGCGGATCGGCGGGCCAGGCGGTGGCCTGCACGATGGCGGCGCTGCCGGTGCCGGCCTCATTGGAGAACACCGCCAGGCGAACGGCGGCACTCACCGTCACCGCCACGCTGCCGCCGGCGATGGCGCTGGGGGCGAGGGCTCCGTCCAGCACCTGTACGAGCACCTGCTTCAGCTGGTCGAGGTGGTCCAGCAGCAGCACCGCCATGGCCAGGCCGTAGCCCAGCACCATCAGCGGCACCAGCACCACGGCCACGCGGGCGACGCGTTTCAGTCCGCCACTGATCACCGCCGCTGTGGCCAGGGCCACCACCAGGCCGGTGAGCAGGGGCGGACTGCCCAGGTCGAGGGCCATCACCCGGGCCAGCTGGCGCACCTGCAGGCCGTTGGAGGAACCGAAGGCGGAGACCACGGTCATCGCTGCGAACACCGTCGCCAGCCAGCGCCAGCGCCGGTGCAGGCCGCGGCGGATCGTGAGCATCGGCCCCGCCAGCACGCTGCCATCGGCCAGGGGGCGGCGGAACTGGACGGCCAGAACCGTCTCCGCAAACTTGAGGGCCATGCCCACCAGCGACACCGCCCACAGCCAGGCCAGCACCCCGGGCCCGTCCAGGCTGATCCCCAGGGCCACGCCGGTGATGTTGCCGATCCCCACGGTGCCGCCCAGGGTCACCAGAAAGGCGCTCCAGCTGTCCAGCTCGCCCTCTGCAGCCCCAGGGGCGGGGCCGGGGTGGCGCAGGGCCCGCCAGAGCTGGCGCAGGCCGAAGGGAATCAGTCGCCAGGGCGCGAAGTTGAGCCCCAGGCAGAGGAATACCGCCACGAAGCACACCCAGTCCACCAGGAGGTCCCAGACAAACTGGTGGATCGTTGCAACCAGTTCCATAGGATCGGCCCTGATTGGCAGGCGATGGGCTCATGGTGGCTGATGGGACGGCACACGCTGAAGCAACCGGACCCTGGGAGGCCGTGATCGGCCTGGAAACCCACGTGCAGCTCGGCACCGCCAGCAAGATCTTCACGGCCGCCTCCACCAGCTTCGGCGACGACCCCAACACCCACATCGACCCGGTGGTGCTGGGCCTGCCGGGTACGCTGCCGGTGCTCAATGAGAAAGTGCTGGAGTATGCGGTGAAGGCGTCCCTGGCGCTCAATCTGCAGGTGGCCGAGCACAGCAAGTTCGACCGCAAGCAGTATTTCTATCCCGATCTGCCGAAGAACTACCAGATCTCCCAGTTCGATCAGCCGATCGCCGAAAACGGCTGGATCGAGGTGGAAGTGGCAGAGAAGGGCAAGGACACCTACCTGAAGACGATCGGCATCGAACGGCTCCACATGGAGGAAGACGCCGGCAAGCTCGTGCACGCCGGCAGCGACCGTCTGGCGGGCAGCACCCACTCCTTGGTGGATTACAACCGCGCCGGTGTGGCGCTGGCCGAGATCGTCAGCAAGCCCGATCTGCGCACCGGCCGGGAGGCGGCGGAGTACGCCTCCGAGATCCGCCGGATCATGCGCTATCTAGGCGTCAGCGACGGCAACATGCAGGAAGGTTCGCTGCGCTGCGACGTCAACATCTCCGTGCGCCGCGGGCCCGATGAACCGTTCGGCGTGAAGGTGGAGATCAAGAACATGAACTCCTTCTCCGCCATCCAGAAAGCCTGCGATTACGAGATCGCGCGCCAGATCAAGGCGATCGAGGCTGGTGAGCCGATCCACCAGGAAACGCGGCTGTGGGATGAGAGCAAGCAGCTCACCAAGAGCATGCGCAGCAAGGAGGGCAGCAGCGACTACCGCTACTTCCCCGAGCCCGATCTCGGCCCGATCGAGGTCACTCCGGCGCGGCGCGAGGCCTGGCGGGCCGAACTGCCCGAGCTGCCGGCCGCCAAGCGTCACCGCTACGCCGAGCAGCTGGGGCTGTCGATCTACGACGCCCGCGTGCTGACCGAAGAGCGGGGGATGGCCGAATACTTCGAAGCGGCGGTGGCGGCCGGCGCCGATCCCAAAGGCGTGGCCAACTGGGTCACCGGTGACATCGCCGCCTATGTGAATGCCAATCGCCTCTCGCTGGCAGAGCTGCCGCTCAAGCCGGAGCAGCTGGCTGAGATGGTTCAGCTGATCGAATCCGGGGTGATCAGCGGCAAGATTGCCAAGGAACTGTTGCCGGAGCTGCTGGAGAAGGGCGGCTCCACCAAGGCGATCGTGGCCGAACGGGGCCTCGGCATGATCAGTGACCCGGCGGCGATCACGGCGATCGTGGAGGAGCTGCTGGCGGCCCATCCCGAGGAAGTGGCTGCCTTCCGTGGCGGCAAGAACAAACTGCAGGGCTTCTTTGTGGGGCAGCTGATGAAGCGCACCGGCGGCAAGGCCGACCCCAAGCTCGCCAACCAGATCCTGATCGCCAAGCTGAACGGCTGAGGTCCGAGCCTGAACACTCGCTGAGTGTTTCGGGCCTGGACACTCCCTGGGTCCACCGCCAGAGGGGAAGAGTCTGCTGGGTCGCTGGGGCTGCTTGGCGCTGAGCCTTGAGCCTCGCTGGGCCTGCTGTTGTCCTGCTGAGCCTCTGGAGTTGGGGCCCAACGGCTCTTCTCGCCGCACAGCCAGTCGCGTCGGCTGTTCCTTCAGCTGTGCTGAGCGCTGGTGACTCATGGAGTCGCCGGTCAGGTGCCGTGGCGTGCCACCTCCGGTAGGAGGCCCCCCGCCACGACGCTGCATCACAGCTCGCCTCCCCTCTTGCTGGCTCGCCGTGGCCCGGCCTGAAGCAAAGCCTGAGAAAAAGGTTTGCAAAACCTGAGAGCACCATGTATGTTTGGTGTCGATTGGCACAGTCTTCCGGCCATTGCCCGACGGCAGCCCTCCTCAGGCGGCCCATGTCCTGAAAAATCCATGAGAGCGGGTCTCTCAGTTCACGCCTGAAGGCCAGCCGTCGACTCCACGGCGTTTCCGCCCTCAGGCGTGCAGCACCCGCCGGCCCTTTCACGAAAAGCATCATCTGATTAGTCATGCCTGCAGCTTCCGACATTCGTGCCAGCCACGATCAGCATTTCAGTAACTGGATCACCAACCCCGACACGCTGACCACTGCTCGCCCATCAGGCAACAGCATTACCGCAGGCATCCCTTGGGTTCACGTCGATTTTGACGGCTACGTAACCGGGCCGACTGAAACCACAACTGTGTCTCGCTATCAGACAACAAACAGCAACTACACGCTGGATCAGCGTCGCCAGGTGCTTGAGGCCCTCGACAGCGCTTACGCTCCGTTCAACGTCAGGTTCACGACGGACCCCAATCCATTCCCCGGCGCCGGACCCTATGCCGGGAGGCTGCTGGTTGGGGGAACCATGACCAGAAACGGCCTTGGCCTTTTTGGCGTGCCTGGAATTGCCCGGTCAAACTCATTCAGAAGCGCAATCAGCAACCCTATCGCCGCCGTTCAGTGGAACACAAACCCACGGAGCACAAACCTGCCGCTGACTGTTAGCACAGTGGGTTATTTCGCTGTTCACGAAATCGGCCACACGCTTGACTTTCGGCACAAAGGCCTGCTGGCTTCCAGCACGCAAGCAGCCGAGGAGTATTACGACGGGCACCTAACGGCGGCTGGTAATCGCTGGGTTCCATACATGGGGAAAGCCCCAGTCGGCGTGAATGTGTTTCCGCAGTGGAGCCAGGGCAGCTATTTCAGGAACGGTCGCGCCGCTTCAAACTCTGTCGATGAAGTGGCAGCCCTGACGGCCCGACTCGGCGCAAGGCCTGACGATTTCGCGGACACGATCACCGGCGCATTGCCCACTCGCAGTGTGGGTGACGGTCGGTTTGTATCTGGCACCATCGGCACCAGAAATGACGTGGACATTTTTAGGTTCCAATGGAACGGCGGGCCGCTCAGTCTTCGGGTTGATCCCGCTGGTGCTGTCGCTTCTTCCCCTCAAACGCAGATTGCCTTCGGCGCGACCGACGACGTAAGCGGCCTCAACTTACAGATGGACATTCTCAGCAGCAACGGCACCGTGGCGTTCACGTCATCGCCAACCAACAGCAAAGGCGCAGCTTTTACTGATCTAAACCTATCGGCTGGTACGTATTTTGTCCGCGTGGATGGTGTGGGGGAGGGCAGCTTCACCGGCGTCAATAGCACCGGCTTCGATGACTACGGATCTCTCGGCGGCTACACGCTGAGCGGACTGCTGTAATGAACGCCCGCCTCGCCCTCCAGACCATCGCTCAGCGTGCCTTAGCGCAACGTGATGCCGACCGCCTGCGGGTTGCCCAGGAACTTGATGCTGCTGACGAACTCAACCACGATGGCCCAAAGCTCATCATCCTGATCGCCAAGCTGAACGGCTGAGGTCCGAGCCTGAAGCCTCGTTGGGCCTGCTGTCCTGCTGAGCCTCTGGCGTTGGGGTCCAACGGCTCTTCTAGCCGCACAGCCAGTTGCGTCGGCTGTTCCTTCAGGCGTGCTGAGCGCGGGTGGCTGATGGAGTCGCCGGTCAGGTGCCGTGGCGTCCCACCTCCGGTAGGAGGGCCTCCCCCGCCACCACGCTGCATCACAGCGCGCCTCCCCTCTGGCTGGCTCGCCATGGTCCGGCCTGAAGCAACGCATGATGAAAGGGTTTGTAAAATCTGAGAAAACCATGTATGTTTCCTGGCGATTGGCCCACTCTTCCGGCCATTGCCCGACTGCAGCCCTCCTCAGGCGGCCCATGTCCTGAAAGATCCATGAGAGTGGGTCTCTCAGTTCACACCTGAAGGCCGGCCGTCGACTCCACGGCGCTTCCGCCCTCAGGGGTGCAGCACCCGCCGGCCCTTTCACGAATCTCCGCAGCGAACCCCACGTGACCACCGCTCGCCCCGGCCTCCCCGCCCCGTTTTCCCGCCCAACGGGGCAGCCGGTTGCCGTCAGCGCCGTTCTGGATGGCGCCGCTTCGTGTCTATTTGTGGTGTTCGCGATCAGCGCCCTCACGCTGTTCCTGCCGCTCGATCCCACCAATCCCACCTGGCAGCTGCGAGTGGTCGGCGGTGTGATCCAGGCCGCTCCCCTGGCTCTGGTGGGCTTTCTGCTGCTGCATGGGGCGGCCCATCTCGATCCGGAGCGCTCCCGCTACACGGTGCGATTGGCCACGGCGCGGCAGCGGGCCCTAGTGGCGGCCTTGGGCTTCGTCCTGCTGGTCCCGCTGCAGGCCACCGCTCTGTGGACACTGTTCACCGCAGATGCTGATCAGCTCGCCCAACGCAGGGCTAGCACCGAAGCCACGTTCGTGGCCCTGCGCAGCGCCGTCGGTGAGGCCACCACGCCCCAGGAGCTGCAGCGAGAGATGCGGGTGCTGCGGGGCCCGGCCATCAACGATCAGCAGCTGGATCAGCCGATCGCGGCCCTACGCACCCAGACCCTGCGCAATCTTGACCGCACCCAGGCGGTGATGGACCAGAAATTGCGTGGCCCCGATCAGAAGGGGATCATCGAGCTGGTACAGAACGGCATCCGGATTGGCGTGTCCGGGCTGGCCTTTGCCTTTGCCTTCGCGCTAGGCGCGCTCCAGTGCCGTCCTGCGAGTGCACGGCGGTGCCGAAGCGTCATGGGCGTTTTTTCCCGCCCGCGTTCGCATGACCTCGTGCCGTCTCGCGTGCCGGCCTCCTCCGTCACCACCCGGCGTTAAGCGCTTCCAGCCTGCTGCGGCTCCAGCCAGTTTTCACAGGCGAGCAAGGGCTTAGCGCCTTTCGCCCGTCGCCTCCAGCCCGAGCGCCCGACCCAGCTGGCTCGCCAGGCTTTCGGCGCCTTGGCGGTTGTCGATCAGCACATCGGCAAGCGAGCGCTTGCGCTCCAGCGGCCACTGGGCAGCGATCCTGGCGTCGGCGTCGGCAGCCGTGGTGCCATCGCGCGCCAGCAGACGTGCCCGTTGTTCGGCTGGTTCACAGTCCACCAACCAGATTTCCGAGCAAAGCGACTCCAGGCCGGCCTCGAACAGGAGAGGGATCATCAGCACCACGGCCGGTTCCTCTGCAAGGCCCTCCAGCTCCTGGGTAAAGCGCTGGCGCACCAGCGGGTGCACCAATCCTTCCAGCCAACGGCGCTCCACTGGATCGCTGAACACCAGCCGACCGAGAGCCCGCCGATCGAGCGTCTCAGCGGGATCTGCTGCGGCACCTTCAGCACCTTCGGCACCGCCGTCTTCGCCCTGCCGCGGCACCAGCACCTGGGTGCCGAAGCGTGCCACCACGGCTTGGCTGCCGGCGGTTCCGGGAGCGAGCGCCTCCCTGGCGAAGAGGTCAGCATCAAGCACCGGCACTGCGAAGCGGGCCTGCAGCAACTGGGCCACGGTGCTCTTGCCCGTGGCGATGCCGCCGGTGAGGCCGATGCGGCGTTGGTGTGTGGCCATCAGGCTCGCCTCAAGTCGCAGGGTGACTGTGGAGCGCTGGTCTCACGCCGGCCCTCAACGGCTCGCTTCGGGGAACTCGAGCAGTCAGCTGACGCAGCATGTGCTTGAAGAGTTGAACGGTGAACCCACCGGCATCCTGTTGGCGGATAGCCATCGTTCCAGCGAGGCTGTAAACCAGCCAGCCCATCCTTACGCATTCGTGCCATCAGATTCATTGACTGTTTCGATCGTGAAATGCGCAGTGATGAGCTCAGTATTGAACTGCTCGATCGGACAATCCTTGATCGACGGCATTTTCTCTCCGGAAAGCACCCGGCACATCGCGCTTGAGTGCAGTTTCGACGGAATCACTCTAAAGCCAGCCACAATCAGGTGTCAACAGTTTTCGGTTTCGTTCAATCGCCACCTGAAAGCAATCTCAGGTCACCGGCTTTTTGTCGAAATAAATGACTATGGCTGAGGAGCAAGCTAGCGCCAAAGACCACTCAAGTTCATGCCAGTTCATGCCGGCCAGGGTGTGGCTGCATGCTTTTCTTCATGTGCTCAAGTGGTTTGACCAGGCCCCGCGCCCCCGGCTGGCCGCCTGCCGCCCCCGAAGATGGCAACAGCTCCAACAGGCGCCCCATGACCCGCATCCCCGCCCCCTGGCAGCCCGTGCCCGGCGGTCTCACCGCCCCCAGCGGGTTCCTGGCGGCCGGCAGCACGGCCGGGCTGAAGGCCTCCGGCAAGCCCGATCTCTCCCTGTTGCTGGCACCGGCAGGGGCGGTGTGCGCCGGCAGCTTCACCACCAACCGGGTGCGCGCTGCCTGCGTGGATCTCTGTGAGCAGCGGCTGGCGGCCAGCGGCGGCCGGGCCCGCGCCGTGCTCACCAATTCAGGCCAGGCCAACGCCTGCACCGGCGCGCGCGGCCTGGCCGACAGCCTCACCGCCACCGCCGCCCTCGCCGCCCGGCTGGAGCTGGCGCCGGAGCAGGTGCTGATCTGCTCCACCGGGGTGATCGGCGTGCCGATCCCGATGGACCCATTGATCGCGGGCCTCGATCCGCTGGTGGCGGCCCTCAGCCCCGAGGGGGGCGCCGCCGCCGCCACGGCGATCCTCACCACCGATCTGGTCGACAAGCAGATCGCCCTGGAGGCCAACCTGGGCGGGCGGCGCGTGCGCCTCGGCGGCATGGCCAAAGGCTCGGGGATGATCCACCCCGCCATGGCCACCATGCTGGGCTATCTCAGCTGCGATGCCGGCGTGCCGGCCGAGCTGTGGCGGGGCATGGTGCAGCGGGCGGTCGACCGCTCCTTCAACGCGATCACGGTGGATGGCGACACCAGCACCAACGACACGTACCTGGCCTTTGCCGCCGGTGAACCCCTGAGCCCCGAGCACTACGAGGCGCTGGAGGCCGGCCTCACGGCGGTGTCGCAGCACCTGGCCCGGGCGATCGCCCGCGACGGCGAAGGCGCCAGCTGCCTGATCGAGGTGCAGGTGGAAGGGGCCGCCAGCGAGGCCGGCGCCCGCGCCATCGCCCGCACCATCTGCGGCTCCTCGCTGGTGAAGTGCGCCATTCACGGCCGCGATCCGAACTGGGGCCGCATCGTGGCGGCGGCGGGCCGCGCCGACGTGCCCTTCGATCCCGAGTCCGTGGCGCTCTGGCTGGGGGCGCACCAACTGATGGCCGCTGGCCAGCCCCTGCCCTTCGATCGCCCGGCCGCCTCCCGCTACATGGCCGATCGCGCCGCCGGCGCCTATCTCGATGACGACACCGTGGCCATCCGGCTGGTGGTGGGCGACGGCCCCGGCCACGGCCTGGCCTGGGGCTGCGACCTTTCGGATCAATACGTGCGCATCAACGCCGACTACACCACCTGAATCCCGCTGGCACTAGCGGTTTGCGCGAATCTTGCCGGCATTAGATCGCTAAGGTCAGCGCACCGATTCCTGGCCCGATGGCGATTCAGCTGCGTGAATCCCGGATGCATGTCATCCGCTGGATTCTCACCACCGGCTGGCTGTTGATCATCGCCTCGCTGTTCTTCGACCCCTGGAGCGCCGCGCTCACCGATCCGGGCCACCCCTGGAGCCCGTTGCGTCTGAGTGAGGCCTGTGTGCCGGTGCAGGACCGCTGCCTGGGCGAGCAGCCTTATCCGCTCGGCACCACCCTCTTCTGGGGGGCGGTGGTGCCCTCGGGAATCTTCATCCTGCTGGTGTTCGGCCATGAGCTGTGGCGACGCATCTGCCCGCTCTCCTTCCTCTCCCAGATCCCTCGCGCCCTGGGCCTGCAGCGCCAGATCGCCAAGCTCAATCCCCGCACCGGCGAGCGGCGCCCCCAGCTGGCCAAGGTGCCCGCCGATTCCTGGCTGGCCCGCCACTACTCGAGCGTGCAGTTCGGCTGGCTGTTCGCGGGCCTCTGCGGCCGCATCCTTTTCTTCAATGCGGATCGCCTGGTGCTGGCCGCCTGGCTGCTGGGCACGATCGCAGTGGCGATGCTGGTGGGTTGGCTGTACGGCGGCAAGGCCTGGTGCCAGTACTTCTGCCCGATGGCGCCGGTGCAGAGCGTGTTCTCCGCCCCCTCCGGGCTGCTGGGCAGCAAGGCGCACCTGAGCGAGCAGCCGATCACCCAGTCGATGTGCCGCACCACGCTGCCCGATGGCAGCGAGCAGAGCGCCTGTGTGGCCTGCCAGCAACCCTGCATCGACATCGACGCCGAGCGCATGTACTGGGCGCGGATCACCACACCGGCCTTCGCCTTCGAGCGTTATGGCTATGTGGGGCTGGTGCTGGGCTACTTCCTCTATTACTACCTGTACGCCGGCAACTGGGAGTACTACTTCTCCGGGATCTGGGTCCGCCAGAGCGACCAGCTCGCCACCCTGCTCAGCCCCGGGCTGTTCCTGTTCGGCCAGGCCATCCCCATCCCCCGCCTGGTGGCGGTGCCCCTGGTGCTGGGGCTGTTCACCTGGCTGGGGGTGGTGGTGGGGCGCTGGATCGAAGCCGGTGCGCGCTCCCGCGAACGGCGCCTTGCCGCCCGCAGCGGTGCCATGCCACTGTCGCCGGAGCAGCTCCGCCACCGCATCTTTGTGGTGGCCACCTTTCTGGTGTTCAACTTCTTTTTTCTGTTTGCGGGTCGGCCGCTGCTGCGGCTGCTGCCGCCCTGGGTGCAATACCTCTTCGACGGCGCCCTGGTGGCCTTCAGCACGCTGTGGGTGTACAAGGCCTGGCGCCGCAACCCCGAGATCTACAGCCGCGAGAACCTGGCCAGCCGCTTCCGCAAGCAACTGGAGCGCCTCCAGCTCGATGTGGGCCGCTTCCTCGATGGCCGCACCCTCGGCGACCTCAACGCCCACGAGGTGTATGTGCTGGCCAAGGTGCTGCCGGGCTTCAGCAGCGAGAAACGCCACGAGGCCTACAAGGGCGTGGTGCGTGAGGCGCTTGAGGAGGGCTACGTGAGTGTGGCCACCAGCCTGGAGGTGCTGCAGCAGATGCGCCGCGAGCTCGGCATCTCCGATGAGGAGCACGAGCAGCTGCTCGAAGAGCTGGGGGTGGAGGATCCCACCCTGCTCGATCCCGCCAACCGCCGCAGCCTGGAGGATCAGGTGCGGCTCAGCGGCTACCGCAAGTCGCTCGATCGACTGATGCGGCTGCAGAGCCGTGCGCAGGAGCAGGGCGACACCAAGGCGATCCGCTCGCTGCGTCGCCGCTACGGCATCACCGCCGCGGAGGAGGAGGAGATTCTGGGCGGGCTGTCGCCGCAGGCCAGCGCCGCCCAGAAGGCTGAGGTGCTGCTGCAGCGCCTGCCGGAACTGATCGAGGCCTTCCGCGCCCTGCAGCAGCCGTCGCTGCCGGAGGCGCCGGTGGTGCGCGCCCTGCTCAGCGGGCACATCCGCCACCGGGAACAGCTGAGCCTGCGGGCGATCCTGTGGGCCCTGGCCACCCTGCAGCAGGATCCTGCCGTGCCCGCCCTGGTGGCAGATCTGCAGAAGCTCTCGCCATTGGTGCTGCTGGAGCTGCTGGAGCAGGAGCCGTGGCAGCAGCGCCTGCCGGCGGAGGTGCTGGCGGCACTCACCCAGCCGGGCACAGGCGCCAGCTGCTCGCTGGTGGTTCCCCTGCCGGTCACCCTGCACCACCTCGACACCCTGCTGCAGGACCGCAACCCGCTGATCCAGGCCTCCGCCCTGTTCCTGATCGCCCGGCTGGACGGCCCGAAGGGCCAGGCCCAGGCAGCGGCGCTGCGCGGTGGCGCGTCCGCCCCGCTGCTGGCAAACACGGCCGAGCGCCTGCTGGCCCAGGGCGATACGCCGTCCAGCCTCGAGGCCTGCCCTGAGCTCGAAAAGCGGGTGGTGCTGGCCACCTGCGAGGCGTTCCGCGGCCTCCACCTCGACACCATCAACGCCCTGGCGGAGGTCTCTGAGCTGCGCCGTTACAGCGCCGGCGCCCTGATCACCGAAACCGGCGACACCTGCCGCGAACTGCTGTTGCTGATCGAAGGCGAAGCCCTGGTGCACTACCGCGATGGCGACCCCAGCGCTGATGGCCCAGGCACCCGGCAGGAGCGCTTCCGGCCGGGCCAGATGCTCGATGAGCTCGAGGTGCTCACCCACAGCGCCACTGAGAACACGATCACGGCGGCGCAGGAGGGCACGCGCCTGCTGGCGGTGCCAGTGGATGGCTTCGATGCCCTGCTCGATCGCGATCAGGACTTCGCCAAGCGCGTGCTCGAACTCGAAACGCGTCAGCTGCAGCGCTTCATGGGCACCCTGCCTGCTGCGGTGGCCGGCTGAGCGCCGTCACCCCCCTGCAAGCACTGTGCCCACTGGATCAGCCGAACACATTCAGGAAGCGCTGGATGATCACCGCATTGCTGATGTCCACGAAGAAGCCCGATACCAGCGGCACCACGATGAACGCCCGCCGTGCGGCCCCATACTTCTGCGCCACCGCCGACATGTTCGCCATCGCCGTGGGTGTGGCCCCAAGTGAAATGCCGCCGAAACCGGCGCAGATCACGGCCGCTTCGTAATCGCGGCCCATCACACGGAACACCACGAACAGCGCGAACAGGAACGACACCACGAACTGGGCGGTGAGGATGGCGATGATCGGGCCCGCCAGCGAGGCGATGGTCCACAGCTGCAGGCTCATCAGCGACATTGTCAGGAAGATGCCCAGGGCGATGTCGGACACGATGGCCAGGGATCGTGCCGGCGCCAGCTCGCGCACCTTCACCAACCGCGGCACGGTGTTGGTGAGAAAGATCGCCGCGAACAGGCAGCACACGAACAGGGGCAGATTGCTGCCCACGGCCTGCAATCCCTCGAAGAGCAGTTCACCCAGGCCCAGGCTCATGTTGAGCCAGAAGAGGGTCCGCAGCAGCGTGAAGTAGGTGACCCGTTCGAGCGCGTTGCTCTCGGCGGCGGCGTCTTCCACCACGCAGGGAGTGGGCTGGAGCTTGTTGCGCTGGATCAGCAGCCGGGCGATCGGCCCGCCCATCAGCGAGGCGAGCACCAGGCCGAAGGTGGCGCAGGCCACGCCGATTTCCAACGCATTGCTGATGCCGTGCGTTTCCGCGAAGCGGGGAGCCCAGGCGATGGCGGTGCCGTGGCCGCCCAGCAGCGATACCGAGCCGCCCAGCACCCCCACCAGGGGATTCAGGCCCAGCACTGTGGCTACGCCGATGCCGGTGAGGTTCTGCAGCAGCATGAACACCACCGTGGTGGCGATCAGGATCAGCAGGGGTCGTCCGCCGGAGAGCAGGGTGCGGATGTCAGCGTTGAGGCCGATCGCCGCAAAGAAATAGAGCAGCAGAAAATCACGGGTGAGCAGGTTGAAACCGATCTCCAGCCCGGAAATCGCATGAACCACCGCCAGCAGCACACACACCAGCAGGCCACTGGTCACAGGCTCGGGAATGTTGAACTCCCTCAGAAAGGCCACCTTCCGGTTCAACCAGCGGCCGACCGCCAGCACCACGATGGCGATGTTGAACGTGGCGAAGCTCTCGAATTGCATGGCGGGTGGGGATCAGGGCAGGAGTGGCTCAGGCCGGCCGTCGCCTCAGTCGCATCCCTGCACGGAGATCCGGTAACTGAAACCCACGGCTGCGGGCCTGGTGCTGGAGCCCACCCGGAAGTTCATCAGGTTGGTGCGCTTGCCCGGCACCGCCTGAAACGGGCCGAACTTCCGGCCGGTACCCGGTTCAAAGGTGGGGGTTTCATTCACCACCTGCAGGCTGGTGCCATCGGTGAAGCGCATGAAGGCGGCCACCGGGAAGGTGGCCCGTTCGGTCGAGGCCGACGTGAAGAAGAACTGATAGCTACGGAAGGGCTGGTCCACGATGAAATCGGTGTTCCAGTTGGTGCGGCCCAGCAGCCGGTCGGGGCCGATCCGCTTGGACACCACCGGCTCGCCGCTGCCGCCGAGCGGCATCAGAAAGCGGCAGCGGGCCTCGGCGCTGGTGGTGCTGGCGGCGGCCACCATCAAGGCGGTGAGCAGGATCGGTGGGATCAGGCGCATCGAAACCATGGGAGAGCTCGCATCCAGGCAGCAGCATGGCAGTCTGCTGGAGATGCTCAGATCCCGGCACCTGAAGCGAGGAACCCGTGAACCGAGGGGAACCAGGAGCGAGGGCCACCTGCACAGGGGAACGCCTAGATCGTGGTGCTCGCTGCTCGTGACAGAGCCTGCGGCAAGACTCTTCAGCGAAGAGGCTCAGTGCAGACGTTCAGCGCGGAGCTTCAGTGCAGAGGCTCCACCCTTACTCGTCTCCGCCCCTACTCATCGCCTGCGGGTGTGAGAGCGATGGCCTCCTGCTGCTGGCGTTCCGTATGGAGCCAGAGGGCAATCATGCCCGCGATCGGGATGGCTAGAAACACCCCCAGCAGACCAGCGACCCGCTGACCGATGAAGAGCGAGAGAAAGAGCAGCACCGGATTGAGCTCCATCGCCCTGCCCATCACCCTGGGGCGCACGATGTTGTCCTGAATCTGGCCGAGCAGCAGCGAAGCGATCAAGGCCCGCAGGCCGATCTCTCCTCCCTGGGAGGCAAAGACCATCACCGAGACCAGCACGATGCCGAGGGTGGCCCCGATGCCGGGGATCACATCCAGAACCCCCACGATCACCGCCAGGATCAGGCTGTACTTCACACCCAGCAGGGGAAAAACCACAGCCGTCGAGACGGTCAGAAACACCATCAGCAGCAGCTGACCACGGATGAACCCCAGCACGCTCTGCAGAAAGGTGTGGGCAAAACGATCCCGGTGGGCTTCCGGAATCAGCCGCAGAAACCCTTTCCAGAGCTTCTCCCCATCGATCAACATGTAGAGGCTGATCACCGCACCGAAAATCCCGGTGAACACACCGGAGAACACGGTCTGCAGCAACCCCAGCCCCGTCAGCAATCCCTCCTGCAGCAGGGAGGTGATTCTGTCGAATCCATAGGCTTCGAGGTAGCCGTGCAGAGGCGTGAGATCCTGCTGCTTCATCCTGCTCTGCAGATCCAGCACCAGGCCCTGGCCCTGGTTCAGCACCTGCAGGCCAATGCCGGTGACGAAACCGATCAGGAGGAGCAGGGCGCTGAGAGAAACGATGGCAATCGCCCATCCCCGTGGCAGATAGCGGCTCAGCCAGGTCACCGGGATGTTGAGCAGCGCCGCCACGATGGCGGCAGCGGTGAACACCGCAATCGTGCCTGAGAAGTAGTCGAAGATCAGCACCGTGACGCCAACGCAGGCCACCAGCAGGAGATACCGCACGAGATTCGTGGTGCTGATCATTGGTGGCTCTCTGCCCTGGAGGCGAACAGGTTCAGGCCCAGGGCTTCCGAGAGAAAACGGGCCGTGAGCTGGCCGCGCACGCTGTTGCCCGCCTCATCGAGCGGTGGCGCGTAGGTGGCCAGGCCACCCTTGCCCGGTGCCACCGTGATCATGCCGCCGGCCACGCCGCTCTTGCCGGGCAGGCCGGTGGCGTAGAGCCAGTCGCCGGAGGTTTCGTAGAGCCCGGCGGTGACCATCACCGCCAGCACGTGCTGGCAATGGATGGCATCGATCACCTGCTCCCCTGTGATCGGCTGGCGCCCGCCGTTGGCCAGCGTGGCCGCCATCACGGCCAGGTCGGCACTGGTGACCCGCAGCGAGCATTGACGGGTGTAGAGATCGGTGGCCTCTTCCGGATCCCACCAGAGGCGCTGCTGAGCGCTCAGCAGGCTGGCGATGCCGGTATTGCGGCGGTTGGTGGCCAGCTCGGAGCTGTACACCTCTTCATCCACCTCCAGTGGCCGGCCGGCGAAGCGGGAGAAGCCGGCCTCGATGAAGGCCCACTTCTCCTCGGGCGTGGTGCCTGGCGCCAGGCTGGTGGCGGCGATGGCGCCGGCATTCACCATCGGATTGGAGAGCCCTTCGCTGCTCCGCTCCACCGCCAGCACCGAATTGAAGGGCAGCCCGGTGCTGTTCACCCCCAGTTTTTCGCGGGCTTCGTCTTCACCGATCGCCTGGCAGATGAGCGCGAACTGAAACGGCTTCGAGATGCTCTGGATGCTGAAGGAGGCGCGGGAATCGCCCGCTTCGATCAGCTGCCCGCCGCAGCCGGCCACGCAGATGCCGAACTGCTCGGCATCGGCGGCGGCCAGGGCGGGGATGTAATCGGCCACCTTGCCCTCTCGCACCGGCGCAAAGCGCTGATGCGCCTCCAGCACCAGTGCCTCCACCACCTCGGCGGAGGGCAGGTGGCCGGTGGAGATCCACTCGGAAACGGTGTGCATGGGTGAACGGCTGGTGGTGGGGCGGTGGCGACCGGCGCGTCAGGCCGCGTCCAGGTTCTGCTCCCAGACGAAGCTGGGCAGCCGGTGCAGGGCTTCCCGCTGGGCGCTGCTCCAGGTGTCGATCATGGCGGCCAGTTCCGGCGCCTCCGCCTCGAAGGTGACGCGATGGGCCACCGAGTGCTTGTTGCGGGGCACGATCGCCAGCTCAAACGGCGGGCCAACGGTGAGGTTGGAGCGGTGGGTGAGTACTTCCGAGATCAGGCAGAGCCGGGCGGCATCCTCCAGCGACAGATTGGTGGAGCCCACATTGTCGAGCGGCGGCTTGCCGTACTTCGATTCACCGATCTGGAGATAGGGGGTCTGCGGCGTGGCCATCACCGCATTCCCCTGGGGGTACACCATGAACAGGCCGT
This sequence comes from Marcopretia estuarina LEGE 06307, assembly GCF_056633115.1. Lineage (NCBI taxonomy): Bacteria > Bacillati > Cyanobacteriota > Cyanophyceae > Synechococcales > Prochlorococcaceae > Marcopretia > Marcopretia estuarina. The sequence goes on from NZ_JBSJOY010000002.1 coordinate 491,684, forward strand.
GGGGTTCGGTGCCGATCTGCCCGCCCAGGATGAAGGTGGCCTCGGCACTGGTGCCCGCCTGCTGCAGAGCGGCCCGGTGCTTCTCCTGCACCGCCACGCTCACCGCGCCGATGTAGTTGGCCGCTTCGAACAGGTAGTGGCAGGAACGCAGGTCCTCACCAGTGCTGGCTTGGCTAGCGATCTCCTGGTCAAGGTCGCGCTGGATGTGGTTCACCACCGCCTGAGTGGTGGCGAGATTGCCGGCGGCCAGCAGCACGAACAGCCGATCGGAGGCCGGCTGAAACACAACCATCTTGCTATAGCTGGAAATATAATCAACTCCGGCATTCGTGCGGGAATCAGAAGCAAAAACCAACCCTTTCTCCAGCCAGTAACCGATGCAATAGGTCACCTTGAATGGTCTGCAAGAGCAGCAAAACCCTAGCGTCGAGGGAGATGTGAGCCACAGGACATCGCCAAGATTCCGCCGCTGTGCTCAGCGATCCGCCCAGCCCACGGTCTGGCACCCAAACGGTCACCTGCCGGCCAGCCGTGGCGGCTCCGCACAGGCACGGGCAGGATGGGGGCCTTCCAACCGTGACCAATGACCCAGGCCGGTGCGCGTCGCAGGTCAAAGCGTCCCGCCAGGGGCGCCGACGCCGATTCCGCCGGCCGCTCCGGCGCACGAACTCCCGGCGCCCGCCCGCCGGCCCAGCCCCCTATTCCCGGCTGGACGCTGGCGCTGGTGGCGGGAGTTGCCTTCGGGCTCGGCTACGGCCTCACCGGGCGCCTGCTCGATCTCCGTCCCGATGGCACGGCCCGCCTCGGTGAGAGCTTTGAAGTGAGGCCCACCCCTGGCACCAGCCTGGAGAGCCTGCGCATGCGCTTCGGCACCCCCAGCGAGGGGGTCGAAGACCTGGGCCTGCTGGAGCAGGAGCAGCGCCGCCGCGAGGAACAGGAGAAGCGCGAGGCTGCGGCCCGGGCCACCCCGGCGCCCGCCGACCCGAAGGCCAGCACCCGCGAGGAGCCGGTGCCGGAAGCGCCGCTGTTGCCGGCCGAGCCGCCACCTCCTTCCGATTCGGTGATCACGCCCACTGAGCCGCCGGCGGCGGCGGATCCCAACGGCACAACGCCCTGATCTGCCACAGTTTCGCCAACCAACGGCCCCCGCATGAGCGCGCCCCAATCCATCGTTCAGGCCGCCATCAACAGGTTGGGTGCCCGGCTTGGCAGCAGCCTGGTGGAAACCGCCGCAGCCCTGGCTGTGCTTGCCCAGGAGGCGCCCGAGCGGCTGCGCCAGGAATGGAGCCTCTTCCTGGAAGAGGTGGAGGCGGAGGCGGAGCGGCTGGAAACCGATCCGGCGGCTGGGTCGGCGTCGGCATCAGGCGCTGCTTCCGGCGCCATGGACGCGCAGTCGGTGGCCACTGCCGCCTGGGGCACGCCCCAGGAGCAGATCGATGCCCTGCGGGCCCAGGTGGCGCGCCTGTCGCGCCGCCTTGAGGACCGGCCCTGATGGGGCGCCTGCTGCAAGGGTGGCGGGGCCTGTCCCGTTCGTTGCGCATCTGGCGCGGCGTGCTGCAGTTGTTGGCCGGGCTGTGGCTGGATGGCCGGGCCTGGTCGTACCGGGGTAAGGGGCCGCCGAGCGCGGAGCACCGGGCTGTGCGTCAGCGCCAGCGTGCCCGCTGGCTCACCAACGAGCTGCTCAGCCTGGGATCGGCCTTCATCAAGTTGGGCCAGCTGCTTTCGGCTCGCCCCGATGTGCTGCCCGCCGGCTGGGTGGAGGAGTTGGCGCACCTGCAAGACAGGGTGCCCGCTTTCCCCTTCGCCACCGTGCAGCGGCTGCTGGAGGAGGAACTGGGCGAGCGCTGCAACGAGATCATCGATCTGGCGGAGCTGCCGCTCGGCTCCGCCAGCCTGGCCCAGGTGCACCGCGCCAGCCTGCGCAGCGGTCGCCAGGTGGTGTTCAAGATCCAGCGGCCGGGGCTGGAGCGGCTGTTCCGGCTCGATCTGGAGGTGATGCAGCAGGTGGCGGCGGTGCTGCAGCGCCATCCCCGCTGGGGCCAGGGTCGCGATTGGGTCTCGATCGCTCAGGAATGCCGGCGCGTGTTACTGCGGGAACTCGACTTTCGCCTAGAAGCTGAACATGCCGCCCGCTTCCGCCAGCAGTTTCTGGATGATCCCGGCATCCGTATTCCGGCGGTGATCTGGGAACTGAGCACCCGCCGGGTGCTCTGCCTCGATTATCTCCCCGGCATCAAGATCAACGACCGCCCCGCCTTGGTGGAGGCGGGCATCGATCCTGCGGCGGTGGCGGAAAAGGGGGCGGCCAGTTATCTCCAGCAGCTGGTGCGTTTTGGCTTTTTCCACGCCGATCCCCATCCCGGCAACCTGGCGGTGGCCAGCGATGGCGCCCTCATCTATTACGACTTCGGCATGATGGGCCAGCTCTCCTCGCGCCTGCGCGGGCGGCTGGGCCGCATGGTGCGGGCCGCTGCCGCCCGCGACGCCGGCGCCCTCGTGGAAGAGATGCAGGGGGCGGGCGTCATCGCCGCCGGCATCGACGCCGGCCCGGTGCGGCGCCTGGTGCGGGTGATGCTCACCGAGGCGCTGACGCCGCCTTTCTCCGCCAATGTGCTGGAGAAGCTCTCCGGCGACCTCTACGACCTGGTGTATGGCCAGCCGTTCCGCCTGCCGGCGGAGCTGATCTTCGTGATGCGCGCCCTCTCCACCTTCGAAGGGGTCGGCCGCAGCCTCGACCCCACCTTTAGCCTGGTGGCCATTGCCCGCCCTTACCTCCTCCCCCTGATGACCTCCGGCGGCACTGGACCCAACGATTTCCTCGGCGAACTGGGCCGCCAGGCCGGCGAGCTCAGCAGCCGCGCGCTGGGTCTGCCCCGCCGCCTGGAAGACAGCCTTTCGCGTCTGGAGCAGGGAGATCTCCAGGTGCAGATGCGTGCCGGCGAAACCGACCGCATCTTGCGCCGCCTCGCCACCGCCCAGCAGGCGGCAGGTCAGTCGTTCTTGCTCGGAGGCCTGGCGGTGTCTGCGGCCTTGCTGGCCGCCAGCGCCAGGCCGGCCCTGGTGGCGGTGCCGTTGGTGGCGGCGTTGCCGGTCACGCTCAGTTGGCTGAAGCTGCAGGGCCGCCTGCGTCGCGATGGACGCCTGGAAAAACTTCCCGGCGCAGGCGGGTAGATGAACGGCGCAGCCGGTGATGCAGGTATCGGTGAAGATGCTTCAATCGGCACCCTGCTTTCTTGATCGTTCGGAAGGATTTGGGGCTCAGCGACAGAGCCGCTGCTCCTCTGTTCGAAGGGTCGATCTACGTTCCAGTTGGGGTTGAGCCTGTTTGCCGCACGTGGTGTTTGCCGCACTTGGTGGATGGGTTCATCTTTGGAGAAGGCCGGTTTCAAGTGAGTAACCATGAGTCGGAACGCTGTGTGTAGTTAGGCTCTTGCTTCCAGTCATGATGTTGTCAATTGCGCCTGGTGCATGGCCCGTTGACACTCAACATGACCATCGTGTTCACGTCTTGTGTCTTAGGCAAGGCATTGCAATCTCGATGTGTGGACCCTGTTGCTCCCAGCCGTTCTGCCGAATCCGATGAAGCGGAAGTCGTGACACAGCCAGGGCGAGGCCGAACATCCGGCTTGATCGTCCAGACGATTCAGACGCAGCTCCCTCTCTGTTCGCGCTCAGCCCCGGCCGCGCGGGCCCCGGTCTTCAGCGCCGGCGTAGATCGCCTGGCTGCCCAGTTCGTCTTCGATGCGCAGCAGGCGGTTGTATTTCGCCACGCGCTCGCTGCGGCTGAGTGAACCGGTCTTGATCTGGCCGGCACGGGTGGCCACCGCCAGGTCGGCGATGGTGGTGTCTTCGGTTTCGCCGCTGCGGTGGCTGATCACGCTGGTGTAACCCGCCCGACCCGCCAGGTCGATCGCCTGCAGGGTTTCGGTGAGCGAACCGATCTGGTTCACCTTGATCAGGATCGAATTGGCGATGCCCTGCTCAATGCCCCGCTGCAGGCGGGTGGTGTTGGTCACGAACAGGTCGTCGCCCACCAGCTGCACGCGCCCGCCCAGCCGTTGGGTGAGCAGGGCCCAGCCCTCCCAGTCGTCTTCGGCGAGGCCATCCTCGATCGACACGATCGGATAGCGGCTCACCAGTTTTTCGAGCTGATCCACCATCTCGGTGGCGCTGTAGCTGCCGCCGCCGAAGGCATAGAGCCCGTTCTTGTAGAACTCCGTGCTGGCCACATCCAGGGCCAGGGAAATCTGCTCACCCGGCTTGTAGCCGGCCTTCTCGATCGCCTGCACCAGCAGGGCGCCGGCGGCGTCGTTGCTTTCCAGATCCGGCGCGAAGCCACCTTCGTCGCCCACCGCCGTGGACAGCCCCTGGGCGCTCAGCAGGCCCTTGAGCGTGTGGAACACCTCAGCACCCATGCGCAGCGCCTCGCGGAAGCTGGGGGCACCGTGCGGCACCAGCATGAATTCCTGGAAATCCATGTTGTTGGCGGCGTGGGCACCGCCGTTGATCACGTTCATCAGCGGCACCGGCAGCAGCGTGGCCATCGGGCCACCCAGATAGCGGTAGAGCGGCAGGCCCACACCGTTGGCCGCCGCCCGTGCCACCGCCAGGCTCACGGCCAGCACCGCATTGGCCCCCAGGGCTGATTTGTTGTCACTGCCATCGAGTTCGGCCATGGCGCCATCCACCGTGACCTGCTCCAGGGCGCTCAACCCACAGAGCGCCGGTGCGATCTTCTCTTCGATGTTGGTGACGGCCTGCAGCACGCCCTTGCCGAAGTAGCGGCTGCCGCCATCACGCAGTTCATGGGCTTCATGGGCACCGGTGCTGGCCCCGCTGGGCACGATCGCGTGGCCCTCGGCGCCGCCTTCGAGCCGCACCTCCGCTTCCACGGTGGGGGTGCCGCGGGAATCGAGCACCTCACGGGCAACGATGGAGTCGATCACGAGGTCGAGGGTGTCGATCACGATGGCCTCGGGGCAAACGGGTACGCGTGCGGATCTTATGGGGCACCCCCTCCCCCCGCGGCGTGCTGGTTGGCACAGCACTGGCTCCTGGCTAGGTTCACCGCGCGGTGGCACACGGCCAGAATGGGGCGATCCCGCTCCCCGTTGATGCGTCTGCTGCACACCATGCTCCGGGTGGGCGATCTGGAGCGCTCCCTCGCCTTCTACACCGAGGTGCTGGGCATGCGACTGCTGCGCCGGCGTGAGTACCCCGCCGGCCGCTTCACCCTGGCCTTCGTGGGCTACGGCGACGAGAGCGACACCACGGCGCTCGAGCTCACCCACAACTGGGACACCAGCAGCTACGAGATCGGCACCGGCTACGGCCACATCGCCATCGGTGTCGAAGACATTTACGGCACCTGCGCCGCCATCGCCGGCAAAGGGGGCCGCGTTGTGCGCGAGCCGGGGCCGATGCAGCACGGCAGCACCGTGATCGCCTTCGTGGAGGACCCTGACGGCTACAAGGTGGAGCTGATCCAGCGGCCCGCTGCTGCGGGGGCCGATGCAGCCGCCTGAGCGTTACCCCGACACCGCTGCCGCCGCCGCCGCCTCGCCGCCGGCCAGCCTCACGGCCGACCCCGACCGCTTCAGCGAGGCGGCCTGGGAGCTGCTGCTGGCCGGCCAGGATCAGGCCCGCCGCTGGCGCCATAGCCAGCTGGATGTGGAACACCTGCTGCAGGTGCTCTTCCAGGACCCGCGCTATGCCCCCTGGATCGATCCGCTGCCGCTGGATGCCGATCGCCTGCTCGATCGCATCGAGGCTTTCTGCGCCGACCAGCCGGGTGCCGCCGGGGAGGAGCTGTTCGTCGGCGACGCCCTCGAGGATCTGCTGGAGGCGGCCGATCGACGCCGTGCCGGCTGGGGCTCCCGCCTGATCGACGTGCCCCATCTTCTGCTGGCCCTGCTGGATGAGCCCCGCATCGGCGGCAGCCTGCTGGCCGCTGAGGGCCTGAGCGAGGAACGCCTGCGGCGCCTCTTGCGGCCTGAAGCTGGCAGTGGAGCCCGCCGCCTGGCCGTCCCATCCGCAGGCGTGGCGGTCGCTGATGCCGCGTCTGCCCCCGCCGCAGCGGCTGAGGCAGAGCGGGAAGACGACGGGGAGGGAGAGGCTGACGACTGGATCGACGCCGCCCCCCCGGTGCCCTTCCCTTACCAGGGCGCCAGCCGCACTGGGGCTCAGGCTGCCCCTGCGGCCGCTCGCTCCGCTGCCCCCGCCGCTCCTCCGGCCACGCGCCCCATGGGCTCTGGCTCCGTCCGGGCGATCCCTGCGGCTGTCCCGGCCACCGGCCCGGCTCCCAGTGCAGCTCCCGAGGCCGACGGCGGTTCCGATGGCCTGCGGCTGGAGGTCGAGCCCTCTGCTCTCGAGCAGTACGGCCGCGACCTCACCGCCGCCGCCCGCGCCGGCCTGCTGGATCCGGTGATCGGCCGCGACACCGAAATCCGCCGCCTGATCCAGGTGCTCTCGCGCCGCGGCAAGAACAACCCGGTGCTGATCGGTGAGCCGGGCGTTGGCAAGACCGCCATCGCCGAGCTGCTGGCCCAGCGGATCGTGGCCGGCGAAGTGCCCGATTCGCTCAAGGGGATCCGCCTGATCGGCCTCGATCTCGGTGCCCTGATTGCCGGCGCCAAGTTCCGCGGGCAGTTCGAGGAACGGCTGCGCAGCGTGCTGGCGGAAGTGAGCGACCCCGATGCGGGCGTGGTGCTGTTCATCGACGAGCTGCACACCGTGGTGAGCACTGACCGCTCCAGCGCCGACGCCGGCAGCATCCTCAAACCAGCCCTCGCCCGCGGCGACCTGCGCTGCATCGGCGCCACCACTCCCGAGGACTACCGCCGCACGGTGGAGAAGGATCCGGCCCTCAACCGCCGCTTCCAGCAGGTGGTGATCCGGGAGCCCAACCTGGAAGTGAGCCTGCAGATCCTGCGCGGCCTGAAGGAGCGCTACGAGCTGCACCACGGCGTCACCATCACCGACGGCGCCCTGGTGGCGGCCACCCGTCTCGCCGATCGCTACATCGCCGATCGCTGCCTCCCGGACAAGGCGATCGACCTGATCGACGAGGCCGCCGCTCAGCTGCGCATGGAGGTCACCTCCAAGCCCCAGGTGGTGGAGATGGCCGAGGCTGAGCTGCGCCGCGTGGAGCTGGCCCTGCTTGCGGCCGAAGCCGCCCCGCTGGCCGAACGACTGCAGCGCCAGGAGGAGCGTCGCCTCGCCCTGGCCCGGCTGCAGGAGCTGCAGCACCGCTGGCAGGCGGAGCGGGAGCGGCTGGCCGAGCTGCGCGAGCTGCTCCAGCAGGACGAAGACCTGCGCCACGCCATCGCCGAAGCCGAGCGCGACGGTGATCTGGAGGAGGCGGCCCGTCTGCAGTACGACCAGCTCCACGGCGTGCAGCAGCGGCGCAACGCCCTCGAGGACGAGCTGCAGAGCGCCCAGCAGGGCGGGCTGGCTCTGCTGCGGGAGCAGGTGGAGGAGGGCGACATCGCCGATGTGGTGGCCCGCTGGACCGGCATCCCCATGCAGCGGCTGCTGGCCGGCGAACGCCAGAAGCTGCTGGAGCTGGAAGCACGGCTGGGGGAACGGGTGATCGGCCAGCCCGAGGCCGTCGCGGCCGTGGCGGCGGCGATCCGCCGTGCCCGGGCCGGCATGCAGGATCCGCGTCGGCCGGTGGGCTCCTTCCTGTTCCTCGGCCCCACCGGTGTCGGCAAGACGGAACTGGCCAAGGCGCTGGCGGCAGCGCTCTTCGATGAGGAGGAGGCGCTGGTGCGCCTCGATATGAGTGAGTTCATGGAGCGCAATGCCGTGGCTCGCCTGCTGGGGGCTCCGCCCGGCTATGTGGGCTACGAGGAGGGCGGCCAGCTCACCGAGGCGGTGCGGCGCCGGCCCTACGCCGTGTTGTTGCTGGATGAAGTGGAGAAGGCCCACCCTGAGGTGTTCAACCTGCTGCTGCAGGTGCTCGACGACGGGCGGCTCACCGATTCCCAGGGGCGCACCGTCGACTTCCGCAACACCGTGGTGGTGATGACCAGCAACCTGGCCAGCCGCGCCATCCTGGAGCGGGCCCGTGCCGGTGCCGCCGCTGGTGCCCCTGAGGCCTCGCCGCCGGATGTCCTGGCACTGGATGCCGCCCTCGATGCGGCTGTGGAGCGGGCGCTGGCCTCCCAGTTCCGGCCCGAATTCCTCAACCGCATCGATGAGGTGATCCGCTTCCGTCCGCTGGCTGCCACCGACCTGGAGCGCATCGTGCGCCTGCAGCTGGCTGATCTGGCCACCCTGCTGGCGGAGCAGCGCTTGCAGCTGCAGGTGGAGGACGGGGTGGTGGCCTGCCTGGCGCTCCAGGGCTATGAGCCGGAGTACGGCGCCCGGCCACTGCGGCGCCTGTTGCGGCGCAGCGTGGAGAATCCGCTGGCCACTGAGCTGCTGGCCGACCACTTCAGCGGCGCCTGGGGCGTGCGGGTGAGCCTGGCGGATGCGGCCGAGGGCGACCCGGCGGCCCGCTTTCGCTTCACGCCGCTGGATGGGGCCGGCAGTGACGTCCGGTAGGGTGTCTGTTTGCCGGTTCGTGCGATCGCACCGGTGCGCAGGCCACCGTGGAATCCCCTACCCGCTCCACCACCACCGAAACCTTGCCTGAGGCAGAGCCCACGCCGCCGGCAGGGGCGGCAGCCACGGGCTTTTTCCCCTCGCTGCTGGAAGAGCTGCGCAAGGTGGTCTGGCCCAGCCGCCAGCAACTGTTCAGCGAATCGGTGGCGGTGATCCTGATGGTGGGCCTGTCGGCTGCCTCGATCGCCGCGATCGATCGCCTCTTCGGCTGGCTGTCCTCCCAGATCTTCCGCTGATCCTCCCGCCCCGCATTCCCCACGCCGCCTCGTCGTCCTTTCCTCAACCTCGTGTCAGAAGCCGAACTCGCCCCTGCTGATCTCGCTGCCGTCGATCTCACCGACGCTGACGCCCTGAGCGCTGCGGCGGTCGACCTGGCAGCCGTCGACCCGGTAGCTGTCGATCCGGCAGCCGCCGCTGAAGCCGAGGCCAAGCCGCAGGTGGCCCGCTGGTACGCAGTGCAGGTGGCCTCCAGCTGCGAGAAGAAGGTCAAGGCCACCCTGGAGCAGCGGGCGATCACCCTGGGCGTCAGTAACCGCATCCTCGAGATCGAGATCCCGCAGACGCCTGCCATCAAGCTCAAGAAAGACGGCAGCCGTCAGTCCACCGAGGAGAAGGTGTTCCCCGGTTACGTGCTGGTGCGCATGGTGCTCGACGAAGACACGATGATGGCGGTGCGGAGCACCCCGAACGTGATCAACTTCGTGGGGGCCGAAGAGCGCCGCGCCACCGGCCGTGCCCGTGGCCACATCAAGCCCCGGCCCCTCACCCGGCCCGAGGTGGAGCGCATCTTCAAGCGCGCCGCTGAGAAGAAGCCACTGGTGAAGGTCGACATCACCGAGGGGGATCAGATCCTCGTGACCGCGGGTCCGTTCAAGGATTTCCAGGGCGAGGTGATCGAAGTGTCGGGAGAGCGCAGCAAGCTCAAGGCTCTGCTCTCGATCTTCGGCCGGGAAACCCCGGTGGAGCTCGAGTTCTCCCAGATCAGCAAGCAGAGCTGATCACCAGCGGCCGCCTCCCTGCGGAGGGTGGCCCTGGGTGTGTTCACCGCCTGCGGCGGACACACCACACCGCCGCTCCCCGCGAACGGCGATCCGCACACCTCCCCTCGGGGAGATCCTGTCCAGCCCACCGGGGCGTACGCCCCCATCTCCCGCGAGGGAGTTTCCGTTCCCCAGACCAGCCGATGGCCAAGAAAGTCGTAGCCGTGATCAAGCTGGCCCTCAATGCCGGCAAAGCCAACCCTGCTCCGCCCGTGGGCCCCGCCCTCGGTCAGCACGGCGTCAACATCATGGCGTTCTGCAAGGAGTACAACGCCCGCACCCAGGACAAAGCCGGGTATGTGATCCCGGTGGAGATCTCGGTCTTTGAAGACCGCAGCTTCACCTTCATCACCAAGACCCCGCCGGCGTCGGTGCTGATCTCCAAGGCTGCCGGGATTCCCAAAGGTGCCGCCACTTCCGCCAAGGGAGATGCCGGTGCCATCAGCCGCGCCCAGCTCGAGGAGATCGCCAAGACCAAGCTCCCCGACCTCAACACCAGCAGTGTCGAGGCGGCCATGCGCATCATCGAAGGCACCGCCCGCAACATGGGCGTCGCCGTCCGCGACTGAAGGCCCCCGGCCTGATGTCGCCACTGGCCGAGGCCCCTGCGCCGGATCCAGTTCCCTGCTCCTTTCCTTTTCACCCCACCCGGGGGAGACCCAGGGCCCGGGCCTCATGCGCCCGCCGGCTCCGTCGCCCGCACCCCAACTCCCACCATGCCGAACCCTTCCAAGCGTTACACCGCCCTGGCCGAAGCGGTCAAAGACCAGGCCTACGAGCCTCTCGAGGCCATCGAGCTCGTCAAGGCCAACGCCACCGCGAAATTCGACGAAACGATCGAGGCCCACGCCCGCCTCGGCATCGACCCCAAGTACACCGACCAGCAGCTCCGCACCACGGTCGCCCTGCCGAACGGCACGGGTCAGAGCATCCGCATTGCCGTGATCGCCCGTGGTGAGAAGGTCGCCGAAGCCAAGGCTGCCGGCGCCGACCTCGCCGGTGATGAGGATCTGGTCGAGTCGATCGCCGGCGGCCAGATCGACTTCGACCTGCTGATCGCCACCCCGGACATGATGCCCAAGGTGGCCAAGCTGGGCCGTGTGCTCGGTCCGCGCGGCTTGATGCCGAACCCCAAGGCCGGCACCGTGGCCACCGACCTCGCCGCCGCCATCAATGAATTCAAGGCCGGCAAACTGGAATTCCGTGCTGACCGCACCGGCATCGTGCACGTGCGCTTCGGCAAGGCCAGCTTCAGCACCGAGAAGCTGCTGGAGAACCTCAAGGCACTGCAGGAAGTGATCGACCGCCAGAAACCCAGCGGTGCCAAGGGTCGCTACTGGAAGAGCCTCTATCTCACCTCCACCATGGGTCCGTCGGTGCAGGTGGATGTCACCGTGCTGCAGGACATCAAGCGCGACAGCTGAGCTCCGACTGCTGAGCGCCGAGGGCCCGGAAGCGGGCAGGTCGCCGGTGTAGGGTGATCCACTGGCTTGTCCAGAGGGCACGCGCCCAACCCAAGACAGCAGGTGAGCGATCGAGCTTCCGGGAAACCTTCCGGGAGTCCGTTTGTTCATAAGTCCTGCCGAGGTGCTCGCGGAAGGTTTGGCACTCCGGTTCTCGGTGGTGCGAATCGTCAGGCGGCCTCGTCGCGCCCCCGTTTGAAACGGGAGCGGGTCCGTCACTCCAAACGCCCCAGCGGTGCTGGCCTTTGCGGGCCGCCACCTTCAAGGAGCGGCACTTTGAGTGAGGGGCTTCAGGGGCCGCGGGCCCGGCTTGTTCCCACCGATTCGTTCCACTCCTATGGGCCGCAAACTGGAGAGCAAGCAACAGATCGTCGAAGAGCTCAAAGGGCTCCTCGGTGCATCGGAAATGGCACTGGTCCTTGATTTCAAGGGCCTGTCGATCAAGGAGATGTCCGACCTGCGCACCCGCCTGCGGGCCAGCAACGGCATCTGCAAGGTGACCAAAAACACCTTGATGCGCCGAGCGATCGATGGAAACAGTGCCTGGTCGGAACTTGATTCCCTGCTCACCGGCACCAACGCGTTCGTCCTGATCAAGGGCGACGTCGGCACTGCCGTCAAGGCCGTTCAGTCCTTCCAGAAGGACACGAAGAAGTCGGAAGTGAAAGGAGGCCTTTTCGAAGGCAAGCTCCTTTCCCAGAACGACGTCAAGGCCATCGGTGAGCTGCCCTCCAAGGAGGTGCTGCTGGCGCAGATCGCAGGTGCGATCAACGCCGTGGCCACCAAGCTGGCTGTGGGCATCAACGAAGTTCCGTCCGGTCTTGCCCGAGCGCTCAAGCAGCACGCCGATTCCGGCGAAGGCTGACCGCCGACTGCGGCGATTCCTGGAGTCGTCGCTCCCCATTCACCCGATCTGTTGCTGAATCTCAACCATGTCCGCCACCACTGACTCCATCCTCGAGTCGCTCAAAACCCTCTCCCTGCTGGAAGCTTCCGAGCTCGTCAAGCAGATCGAAGAAGCCTTCGGCGTGTCCGCCGCCGCTTCCGCCGGCGCCGTGATGATGGCGGCTCCTGCTGCTGCCGCTGAGGCCGTCGAAGAGCAAACCGAATTCGATGCCGTGCTCGACGGCTTCGACGCTGCTTCCAAGATCAAGGTGCTCAAGGCCGTCCGTGAAGTCACGGGCCTCGGCCTCGGCGAAGCCAAGGCTCTCGTCGAAGCGGCTCCCAAGGCCATCAAGGAAGGCGTCTCCAAAGACGAAGCCGAAGCCATCAAGAAGGCCATCGAAGAAGTGGGCGGCAAGGTCACCGTCAAGTGATCTTCGGGGGTGGCCGTTCGGCTGCCCCACCCCGCTTGCTTCCGGCCTTTTCTCCCTGGCCCGATCGGCCTCAACGGCCCGGCTGGCCTTCGGGCTCCCTCCCGGGGTCCGCCTGCTTACCCATTTCATCTTGAAGCCAGCCCCCGAGGCTGGCTTTTTTGTGGCCGTGATCTGCTGGCCCCCTCGGCTGGAGCGGCTTGCTTGGCCTGCCGTCCTGAAGCAGCTTGGCCTCCCCAGCCGCCGCGGAACCGTCAAGACAAAAAAAAGCCCCGCCGAAGGCAGGGCTTTAGAGGTGGGACGTTTCAGGGAGTCTGTCCTTGTTTCGACCCTTGAAGGTCGTCCCTCACCCCTCACACCCCCGAACGTTAACGCTGCTGAAAAGGGGGGAGTGGGGGAATGGGTCGCTGGTTCAACTGTCACCGCGGCTGTTGCTGCTCCTTTCGTGGCCGCCCCATCCCCTCGGTGTTCACTCCTCGAACGGCACCACCTGCAGGGCGATCGGTCCCTCGGTTTCTTCGTAGGAGGGCCTGCTGTCGTCCCTGCGGCCCAGCAGTGGGCGTTGGCGGCCGGCCACGAGCGAGCCCCTTGCCTGAGCCGCCCGTGCCAGCAGGTCCTCCAGCGGCGTGCCGTTGGCGAAATACACGTGGCTGAGGGTCTGGTTGCCGAAGGCGCGGCGGTTGAGCTGCCAGTCGGGCTCCAGGGTGATGGCCACAAAGGCGTCCCGATCGCGCAGCGGCACGGTGCCGCGCCCCACGACCAGGGTGGTGGTTTCCGTGGGGCTCATCGCCTGCAGCTGAAGCTCCTGGCCCACCTGCCGCAGCCGCAGGCGGTAGCGGCTGGCCAGATCCTGATCGGCGACCCGCAGCGAGTAGCCGTTGCTGTCGAGATAACGGCTGCAGATGCCGGTGAAATCGAAGCGGTTCAGGGAGGGATCCACCAGGCCATCCGGCCGCTGTTCCCAGCACAGCGGCCGGGGTGCCAGTTGCTCGAGCACCAGCAGCGACCAGTCGGCCGAGCCCACCGGCTTGGCCAGCACCGCAAAGCGGGAGGCATCCACAGGCACGCTGTTGAACACGCCCTGGGCCAGGGCCACGGAACTGTTCACGGCAGGGGCGGCGGCCATCGCCAGACCGAGTCCCGCCAGGGCCAGGTAAGTTCGCTTCATGATCGTGTGCGTCCTGGCCCGAGGGGGATCCAATGTTTACCGAACTTTTCGCCTGACGCCCAGTGGGTGCTGAGCCGGTGCGGGTGGTGGCAGCGGCCTGTGATGGGGCCTGCAGTGGCAACCCGGGCCCAGGGGGCTGGGGGGCACTGCTGCGCTTCGAAGACGGCAGCATGATCGAACTGGGGGGCGCGGATCCGGCCACCACGAACAACCGCATGGAACTGACGGCGGCCCTGGCGGTGCTGGAGCGCCTGCGCGAGCTGCCACGCCACCCGGATCTGCGGCTGCGCACCGACAGCCGCTACCTCATCGATGGCCTGCAGCGCTGGATGGCTGGCTGGAAGCGCAAGGGCTGGCGCACCGCCTCGGGCAGCCCGGTGCTCAACAAAGACCTCTGGGAAGCGCTGGATCGGGCCCGGCTGTCGGATGTGCCGCTCGTGCACGTGCGCGGCCACAGCGGCGACCCCGACAACGACCGCTGCGACGTGATCGCCGTGGCCTTTTCCCGCGGCGGCAGACCTGCCCTGGCCGGGAGCGCTGCCGCAGGCGCCGCTCCTCTTGTTGCTTCTGTTCCTCCACCGGCCACCTCTGCAGCCGCGTCCGGTGACCCCCTTGCTGCCGGCACCCCTGCTGACGACCCTGCGCCACCGGCACTGACCGCCTTGCTCAGCCGCCTGGAACTGGCGGACCGGTTGGCGGACGGCGGGTTTACCCTCTCGGCAGCCGAGCTGGCCCAGCTGGTGGATCTTCCCCTCGCCCGTTTGGCCGAGCGTCCCGGCGACTGGGTCTGGCGCGATTGGCACGTCCGCTCGCTCGACCAATGTCGCTGGCGCCTGGAGCGTCGTTGATGGAACCCCCCATGGCATCGGCCCCGCCCCTGTCCAGCACCGAAGCGCTCTACCGGCGCTGGGTCGGTCCGTTGCTCGCCCGCGATGACGGGGCCGACGCCGAACAGCTCACCCAGCTCACTCTCACCGCCTTGGGGCTGGCCTCCAGACGCCGGCACTGGCCACTGGTGTCGGGCAGCCTGGCGGGCCTGGGGGCGGAATTGCAGCGGCCGGATCTCCGCCTCGAGCAGACCCTGTTCGGTTGCCGCTTCGCCAATCCGCTGGGCCTGGCGGCCGGCTTTGACAAGAACGCGGTGGCGGCTGGCATCTGGCACCTGTTCGGCTTCGGTTTCGCCGAGCTCGGCACGATCACCTGGCACGGCCAGCCCGGCAATCCGCGGCCCCGCCTGTTCCGCCTCTCGCAGGAGCGGGCCGCCCTCAACCGGATGGGTTTCAACAACAACGGCGCTGTGGCCGCCAAACGCACCCTGGAAGAGCAGCACCTGCCGCCGGCCGGGCAACGTCCGGCCGTGCTTGGCCTCAACCTGGGCAAATCCAGGATCACCTCGCTGGAGCGCGCCCCCGACGACTACGCCTCCACGCTGGAGCTGCTGGCCCCGCTGGCCGATTACGCGGTGATCAACGTGAGCTCTCCCAACACCCCGGGGCTGCGGGACCTGCAGGACGCCACCCAGCTGCGACGGCTGGTGGAGCGGTTGCGCCGCCTGCCAGGTTGCCCGCCCCTGCTGGTGAAGATCGCTCCTGATCTGGAAGACGACGCCATCGACACGATCGCGCGGTTGGCTTATCAGGAGGGGCTGGCTGGCGTGATCGCCGTGAACACCAGCTTGAACCGTCTGGGCCTGGAGAAGCGCCGCCTCGCGCAGACCGGACGCACCCTGGAGGAGGAGGCCGGTGGCCTGAGTGGCGCCCCGCTGCGTGGCCGTGCGCTGGAGGTGCTGCGCCGGCTGCGGGCCACGGCTGGACCAGCCTTGCCACTGGTGGGGGTGGGTGGCATCGACTCGCCTGAATCCGCCTGGGAGCGCATCACGGCGGGGGCGTCGTTGATTCAGCTGTACACCGGTTGGATCTACGCCGGGCCTGCACTTGTGCCAACCATCCTTGAAGGCCTCCAGCAGCAACTCGACCGCCACGGCTGCCGCCATATCGGCGAAGCGGTGGGCAGCGGTTTGCCTTACCTGAGCGCCTAGCGAGCGATTCGGTGCATCGGCGGAAGTCTGCCGATACGATTCGCGCATCTTTTCGTCGCCGATCTTGGTTCTCGCTGGCTTGCAAGAACGGCTGCGGCCTCTGACGGCCCGTCTGTTCCCTCCCCGCCTCCTGCTGGTGCTGGAAGACGAGCAAGTCACCTTGATGCTTTTGAAGGGAGCCACCTACCCGCCCACAGGCACTTTGCTGCGCACTGTGCCGTTGCCACGCGGCACCTGCAGCGGTGGCCAACCTCAGCAGAAAGCGGCCCTTGGGGACCTGATCGGTGATCTGGTGGTGGAGCTCAACTTGATGGGAGCGGAGGTGGTGGCGGCCTTGCCCGCCGCTGCCTGCACGCTCCGGGTGGTGGAGTGGCCCTATGACGACTGGCCTGAGCAGCCCGACCTGGCGCTGCGGGAGTTGAACCCGGATCTGGGGCTCCCATTCCCAATGAGCCAGACCTACATCACTCTTGGGCCTCTCCCCTTGCGGGATCCATCCCGCCCCCCCCACCTCGCTGGTGGCCATCGGCCAGCGCGCCATGATCCAGGCCTGGGTGGAGGTGTTCTCCATTGCCGCCTTGGATCTTGTGTGCCTTGAGCCCGCCCAGGTTGTGACGCTGCGGGCGTTGGATCCTCTGATTGCTGCGGCTCCTGCCGGCGAACTGATGGTGTTGCTCGAGCTCCGTGGGGACAGTGCCGATCTGTTGCTGGTTCGTGATGGCATCCCCGAATTCAGCCGGCGGGTCACGGCAGGCGCCATGTCGATCGAGAGGGAGCTGCGTACCTGCCTGGCGTTCTGGCAGCGCCGGGATCCGAGCATGACGTCCGTGCGGGTGCTGGTTTACGGCCCCGCTCAAGATTGCGCGAAGGTTTCCGATACGCTCTCGCCGACACCGTCGTGGAGCGTGGAAATCGTCGACCCCCTGCAGCAAAGGTGGCTGAGCATTGTCGGCACCGAGAACGATCCTGATCCTTCTGCTGCCGACGCGGTCGGTGGAGCGTCCCTGGTGCGGATGTGCGGCCTGGCTGCCGGAGACCTGTCCCGATGAGCGCCTCCTTACCCCCCGTTGACCTGCTGCGCGAACGCCGGGTTGAACTGGGCCTGCCAGCGGATGGGCCACCACCTCTTGACGCTCGGCGCCTACTGCTGATCGGCGCCGCCGTCGGTGGTGGCCTGGTGGTGGCGATGCTGGCCGTTTCGCTGCTGCTGCGGATTCAGCAGCAGATGATCTCTCAGGAATTGGAGCGTCTGGCACCGGTGCGGGGGCAGGTGGCCCAGCTGGAGCAGGAACTGGCCGCCGAGAAGGCCGCCAATGACAAAACCCGCGCCAGCAACGCGTCCCTGGCCGGCGGACTGATCACACTGCGCTCCGGTTCGGCGCTGATGACGGATGTGAGCCAGCGCACCCCTCGCGGCCTGCAGCTGACCCAACTCACGGTGGAGAAGCAGGCCCTCTTGATCAAAGGCCGCAGCGCTGATCCGGGTGCCTTTGAGCGCATCAATGCTCTGGTGCTCCAACTCCAGGGCTCACCCCTGCTGGATCCGAGCCAGATCACCCTGGCCAGAGCAAGCCGGCCCTCAGCTGGAGGGTCAGGGTCGAGCCCAGAGGCCAATCTGGTGGCCTTCGAAATTTCTGCGGGCTTCCGCGCTACGGCCGAATCACTCAACCAGCGCCTGGCCTTGCTGCAGAGCCTCGGCGCTGAAGGCCTCGCCTTGCGGCTGCAGAAGCTCCGCCGTGAGGGAGTGCTGCCATGACGAACCTCCAGGAAGGCATCAAACCGCCATCCCCTGCCTTGCGGATAGGACTGCTGGCGGGTCTCCCGATCGCCGCCGGTGCCGTGCTCTCAGGACTGGTGTTCTTCGGCGGGGTCTGGCAGCCCTGGAGCAGCCTGCGCCAAAACCAGGTCCAGCTTGATGAATTGCGCGAGATGGAGCGCCGTCTTCCCCTGCTGCGCGTTCAGCGGCTGCGCCAGATCGAGGACACCGAAAAAATCCGCAAGCAGCAGAGCAACCTGTTGCAGCTCATCGCCGGCAGCGGCGATTTCGATACCTTCATGGCGCAGCTCAACCGGGAAGCGAGTGCTTCCGGTATCCAGCTGGATGTGTTTGAACCCGTTGCCCCGCCTGCCGCACCGGCGGCTGCCGAGGGCGCCCCTCCCGCATCGGGCCAACCTGCCCAAGGAAAGGCTGCCGCCGACCAAAATGCTCCGCCGCCCCCGCCCCAGGACCCATTGGAAGCCAGTGGCCTGGTGAAAGCGACGACCCTGCTCAGTGCCCGCGGGCGTTATCCCAACCTGCTTGATTTCCTGCGCCGGTTGGAGCGTCTGGGGCTGCTGGTTGTGCAGAGCGATCTGAACGTGGCGCTTCGAGAGGCAAGTGCCCCTGCTGGCGCTAATTCACCTCCACTTGCTGATCTCAAGCTCAATCTCTCTCTCTATCGAGAGGGAGATCCAGCGCCCAAGCCGCCTAAGCCGCCCAAGCCCGCTCAGCCCACGACGCCCTGATTTCCCCATTCATGCCCATCGCGTCGCACACGTTCACTTCTACACATAAGATCCCCCAACGATGAAATTTGCGGAGAACCGGTCAGTGCGACGAGTTGGAAGTCTGGCTCTTTCGGCAGCCTTTCCAGTGCTGACCCTTTTGCCGGTTGCCGAAGCCATGGCAGCGCCCGCCCAGGTGGGCCCATTTCAGCCGGGGACTCCTGCCGCCGGAACGAACCCTCCCGCCAGCCAGTCCGGCTCAGTGGAGCTGAAGATCCGCCGCCTGCCCGATTCGGTGGAGTTTGTGATCGAAGGCACCGGTGCAGCTCCGCAGCTGCAGCAGTTCACCAACAACCGGGGCTGGGAGGGGCAAATCCTCCTCACCGGTCCAAACAGCCTGCGGCGTGGCCCCCAGAGGGTGAGCCTGCCGGATCTGGGCTTCGAGACGGTGAGCCTTGAAGGCGAAGGCACCCGCTTCTTCCTGCAGGTGTCTCCGAGTCGTGGGGGTTCCATGCCCCGCCCGGTGGTGAGCGCAGACGGCCGCAACCTGATCCTCACCTTCCCCGCTCCCCGCCAGAGTTCCACCCAGACCGGCCGGCTTGACCTCAATACACCGGGCCGGGTGGATCAGCCGCGCTTTGCGCCGCCGCTGCAACCCAGGGCGGTGGCACCGCCGGTGGGCGACATGGCCGTTGGCAGCATGCTCCTGCGCAACCGCAGCTTCGTGAATCTGCGGGGTCCGAGTGTGACCATGACGCTCCGCAATGCCCCGGCGAAAGACGCGCTGATGGCCGTGGCCCAAATGGGTGGTTATGGCTTCGTCTACGTTGACGACTCGCCTGCCCCTGGCGCGACCCCCGCTCCACCTGACACGGCCATCAACGCCAGGCGCGTGTCGATCGCCTTCCGTAATGAGGCCTATTCCAGAGCCGTTAACGCGATCCTGTTGGCCTCTGGTTTGCAGGGAAAGCTGGAAGGCAATCTGATCGTTGCTGGCCCCAGCGCGCTGAGCAAAACCTTCGGATCTCAGCTCTCCAAGGTCTACCGGCTGAATCAGGCGTCAGCCAACTCCGCTGCCGACTACCTGGCGAGCCTCGGGGCCACGATCAACAAGACGTTCACCACCACATCCACCTCCAGTGAGGTGGCTTCCACAGGCACACCGGCGAACAACACGGCCGCTTCCACCGCCACGACTGCCACCACCACGCAGATCAACTCCTTCGGCGCCAGCCAGGGGCCTTTGGTGGGGCTGATCGGCACCACCGACACCAGGCTCGGCACCATCACCCTGGTGGGGGAAAGCTCTCTGGTGGCGATCGCTGAGGCCTATCTCAAGCAGCTGGATCTGCGCCAGCGGCAGGTGGCCCTTGCGGTGCGCATCCTTGATATCAACCTGGAGAACTCCCAGGATATCGCCAACAGCTTTGCGTTCCGCTGGGGTAATAACTTCATCGTCAATGACAATGGCCAACTGCTGGGTGCATTCGGGTCGCGGCTCCCGCCCACGGCTGGTGATTTCCGGCGCGGTGTTCCTAGCGACCTGGCAGTTGAACTCACGCCTGCCCAAGGCACAACACCGGGACAAGTTCAGGTTGAGGGCAGTAACCTTCCAGGGCTGGTGGCCACTGGTGCGGCAGCATTGAATGGCGGTCGGTCGGTCGGCGCTGCCATAACCGATGGCTTCCGGCGGAATCCCGGCCAGAACTTCCCGCAAGACAACTTCTTCGACTTTATTCAGGCCCAGATCGTTTCGCGCAACACCAAGCTGATCGCAAGTCCCACGTTGATCCTGCAAGAAAATCCCTCCCGCCTGCGTGATGGCGGCCAAGGCGGGGGTGATAGCGGCAGCTCCAACCAGGGACTTGATGCCTACACGATCGATTCGCCCATTGCCCGCAGCCGTGCCAACGAATCAGTCGTGCGGGTGGGCACCAATGTGATCACCAATGTTGAGGTGGAGCAGCAGGAAAATGGTGGTACCCAATGCACGTTGGAACTCTCGACAGCTGGTCTGGTGCTGGGCGCCCGCGTCGAGAAAATCGATGACAACGGCTTTGTGACCTTCTCACTTTCCCCCAGTATTTCCGCCGTCACCGACTCGGTGCCGGGCCCACCCTCCTGCACCAGCGAAGTGAGCATTCTCAGCGTGCGGCGGCTGGACACCGGCGCTCTGCGGGTCCGCGACGGCCAGACCCTGATTCTCACCGGTGTGATTTCCGATGTGGACATCGCCGAGGTAACAAAATGGCCCATTCTTGGTGATCTTCCCTTGGTCGGTCAGTTCTTCCGCGGCTCCTCCAACCGACGAGAAAAGCGTGAGTTGGTGATTATGGTGACGCCGCGAATCATCTCCGACAATGACGGCGCCACCTTCGGCTATGGCTTCCAGCCCTCTACGCCGGAATCCCGCCAGTTCATGAGCAACCCGCAGTGAAACCGCAGCGGTGAGGGTTCAGAACGCCAGGGGGATGAACGCCTTGGCGGCCAACGGCAACAGGAACTGAACCACACCCATTGCCCCGCCCACAACCTGGCTGCCGAAGCCATTGCCTCCGTCTTTTCCTTGCCGCGGATCTTTTTTCAGCTTGGCGGAGGCCTCCAGCAACTGCTCGGACGTGGCCAGATCCCCGCTGGTGGCGTAGAGCTGAGCGGCATAGCTGAAATCGGCGGCGGCCTGCTCGGTCTTGGCTTGCTCTCCGCGCACGATTCCGCGTGCCACCCAGCTGATCGCCGCCTCCTGGTCGCGCTGAATGGCCGCGTCGAAGAAGCGTTCTGCCTCCGGCAGGCGCCCTGCTTTGGCCGCTGCGACGCCGGCATTGTGCAGCTCGGCGTGTCCCTGAAGGGCGGGATCGATGCCCCGGGCCCCCTGCCAGTGGGTGGTGGCCAGGCTGCCCGTGTCGACCTGGGCGCCACTGAGGTCGGCCTCCCGCAGGTCGGTGCCTTCCAGCGTGGCCCCCCGCAGATCGGCCCCCCTGAGCGAGGCCCCCTGGAGGCTGGTGAAGCTGAGATTCGCCCCGCCTAACTTGGCCCCATCCAGACGGGCACCACTCAGGTTGGCGCGCTGCAGCTGGGCGTTGCGCAGATCCGCGTCGCGCAGGTCTGCCCGCACCAGATCGGCGTCCTGCAGCTCGCAGCGCTTGCAGGAACGCGTGTCCAGCAGACGCACGACGGCATCAAATGAGGAGGCGCCGGCTGGGGGCATCAGCCCGAAGGCCGTCAGTGAACCCAGCAGCAGCACAGCCAGCCTTGGCTGGAGACCGCCCATCATCTGGTGCTTGCATGGATCCATGTGTTCTATCGAGCAGCACGGCTGACTGGACTGGAACGGGGCCGGATCCTGTCCCGGATGCTCATGCCTGTGAGCTCGAGGCGGCGGGCAAGGCTCCGAGCTGTTGCCGCAGCTGGCGCAGGCGCTTTCGGGAGGCCTGGCGCTGGTCTTGCGGCAGCGCTGGCCCGAACCGCTGCCGCAGGTAGGTGCAGGCCAGTTCATCGAGTGCGCAAGCGAGATCAGGACGCTGCTGTCCGGCTCGACGGCAGAAGCTGCCGAGGTCTTCACCGGGGCGTGGTTCGAGCCCCAGCAGCCGCAGACGCTGGAGACAGTGATCGAGCTCGCGTCGCAGGCCATCGGTGTCGCGCCGCCGCTGGCTCCAGTGCATCAAGGGCAGCACGAGGCCGAGGCAGAGGGCCAGTGCTGCCACCAGCAAGGCGCCCAGCCATTCATGCCGCTTGCCCAACAGCCGCTCAATCAGCGCCATCTGGTCCTGGCGATTGAAGCTCATCACCCACCCGGTCCAACGCAGATCGATGCCGCGCCACTGGAGCAGGGCCCAGCCCAGTGGGCTGAACTGGCGGGGGGTTTGCCCGGCAGAGATCGGCTGGCCGGCCGTGATTCGGAGCGGCGATACCCAGGCGGTGGGATCCACCAGGACCCAGCCCTGGTCTGCCAGCCAGACTTCGCTCCAGGCATGGGCATCGCTCTGACGCACATCCAGATAACCGCCGCCGCCCACCTGGGGCACCCAATCTCCCCCCTGGTAGCCGAGCACGATGCGGGCAGGCACGCCGGCGGCACGCATCAGGGCCGTGAAGCCGGAAGCGAAGTGCTCACAGAAGCCCGTCCGGGTGTCGAAGAGGAAGGCGTCCACCGGATCAGGGCCCGGCAGCAAGCCTGGCTGGGTGGTGTAGCGAAACGGCTGTGAGCGGAACCAGCGTTGGGCTACAGCGACCCGATCAGCAGGCGGAAGGGTGTCCTTCCACTCACGGCCGAGGGCCTGTAGGCGGGGGTTGATGCCGACCGGCAGCTCCAGGGCGGCTTCCCTGGGCGGCTGAAGCTTCCAGGCAGCGGGCGCACTCAGGTTGGTGAAGCCATAGGCGCGCCGTTCGATCGGTGGCCGGTTGTTGAGCAGCACGCCATCGGGGCTGATGCGCAGCTCCGGATCCAGCGGTTGGCCTTGGCCGCTCCAGGGGAGCACCGGCAGCAACATGGGCTCGGCTAGCCAGAACTGTTCGCGGCTGCCGGTGGGTGACTCGCCGGCAGTCTGTGGGAGCAAGGCATTGAGGTTGTCTTCGTTGGGCAGCCGTTGCCAGCGCTGGCCATCGAAGCTGTGCAGCGTGAGCACCCGCCAGTACCGGGACTCCGGTGGTGGCGGCTCTTCGTTCGTGAAGCTGATCCGGGCCGCTGGCGTGTCCACCGCCACCAGATCGGCGATGCTGCCGGTGTCGAGCTGATCGGAGAGGCCTGTGCGGGCGGTCTGTCCCATGGGCACCGTCCAGAGCGGCCCGACCCGCGGCACCAGCAGAAACAGCACCAGCACCAGCGGCAGGGCGGCGCCGAGCAGGCGCAGGCTGCGGGCCAGCAGGGTCCGCAGCTGCACAGCACTGCCGAGTTCCAGCGACAGCAGGCTGCTGAGCGCCAGCAGCGTGGTGAGCAGCTGGATCAGGCTGGGCCCCAGACCGGGCAGCAGGGCCGCCATCACCCCGGTGATCACCAGAATCAGCAGCGAGGCGCGGCGCAACTCGCTGCGGGAGTGCGCCTCGCGCAGCTTGAGGGCGGTGAGCGTGATCAGGCAGATCGCCCCCCAGCTCAGCGGCATGCCGGTGTCGATCGCTGGCAGCAAGGCGGCCAGTAGGCCGAGCGCCACCCATTGCAGCCGCCGTTGCCCGCTCACGGAAGCAGGGCCAGGGCCGCCAGGCACTGGTCGCGATGGCGGCTGCCGCTGCCCGGAGCGATCGTGGTGCCGCCCAGGATCAGGCCGTAGCTGTCACCGGCAGCACTGAGCGCCCAGATGCGGGCACTGAGGTGTTGGAGCGCCTGCTCCTTCGGCAAGTCCGGTTGGGGGCTAAGGAGGGGCTCCGACGGCGGGGAGCCGCCGAACACCTTGGAGTGGGCGCCCCGGCCCCGCGCCATGGATTTCCAGAACAGCCGGCTGACCCCTTCCTCGGCCCTGTGTGGCCGCAGATCGACCCAGTGGTCGTGGCCCAGGGCGCTGGGGCGGCCGCTTACGTTCAGCCGGTTCCCCTCTGCCTCAGCAAAGGTTTCGGCCACCGGCCCTTCGCGGCGGGCTGGGTAAACGAGCTGGGCGGTGGGCGGTTCCCACAGGCTCCAGCAGCGGAACAGACCGAGCGGAGCACTGGAGCTGATACGCAGTCGGCCGGGCCGTTGCAACCCCCGCTGCTGCGGTTGCCAGGGAATTGACAACTCGGACTGGCCCGGCTGGATCTCCTGATCGCGGCTCTGGGTGGTGCTGTCCTGCCGCAGCGCAGAGCCCAGGATGAAGCCGATGCGCAGCTGATCGCGATGACACTGGCTGCGCACGACCACCGGGTAGTTGATTGGGGCATCGGCGAATCCTGGCGGGGGATCGCTGCAGCTCAGTTCGAGGCCTTGCAGATTGAAGGCGGTGAGATGCATCGCCAGGAGGAAGAGTCCCAGCAGCAGATAAGACATCATCAGCGTGCCGTTGCTTTGCAGCTGGATGCCCACCACCTGCAGCAGCACGACGGCCATCAACCAAAGGGCGCCGAATCCAGTGGGCAGGATGTAGATGCTTCGGGCGCCAAGGCGCAGCTGGTGCCCGGCGTGAGGCCGGAACAGGCCATTGCGCTTCGCCTTGGGGACAGCTGGGTGGTCAGCGGAGACCATCGACGCCCGCCAGTAAGCGGTGGCTCCAACTGCCGGAGGCACAGGCACCGACACCGTTGGTGGCGATCGGCTCGCCGTTGTCCATGCGGTGTTCGCAGACGCTGGGAAGTACGGCCTGCACATCGGCGGGAATCACGAAATCGCGCCCCTCCAGCAACGACCACGCCCGGGCTGCCGCCAACAGCGACTGGGCGGCGCGCGGAGAGAGCGGCGAAGCACCGAAGCTGTCCTGGCGGCTGAGCTGCACCAGATCGAGCACATAAGCGAGCAGAGAAGGCTCGGCATGCTGGGCCGCCGCCTGCTGTTGCAGGGCGAGCAGATCGGCGGCGGTCAGCAGGGCCGGCAGCTGATCGGGCCGCATCGCCTGCCCGCTGAGCAGGGCCAACTCCGCTTCCCGCTCGGGGAATCCAAGGGTGAGCCGCATCAGGAAACGATCCAGCTGGGACTCCGGCAGCGGGGCGGTGCCGGTTTGATCGAGGCCGTTCTGGGTGGCGATCACGAAGAAGGGCGAGGGCAGCTCATGGCTGGTGCCATCAACGCTGACCCGGCCACTGGCCATTGCCTCCAACAGCGCACTCTGAGTGCGGGGGCTGGCCCGATTGATCTCATCGGCCAGTAGCACCTGGCTGAACAGGGGGCCAGGCTGGAAGCTGAAGTTGCCACTGCCCGTATCGAGCACACCGATGCCGGTGAGATCGGCAGGGAGCAGATCGCTGGTGAAGTGCACCCGCTTGAATTCCAGCCCAAGACAACGGGCAAGAGCTTCGGCGAGGGTGGTTTTGCCCATGCCGGGCAGATCTTCGATCAACAGGTGGCCGCGTGCCAGCAGGCAGGCCACGGCCAAGCGGATCTGCTGGTCTTTGCCGAGCAGGACCTTGCTGACATGCTGGACGACCCGTTGCGGCGACACAGACTGGACCGTCACCAGCAGTTCCACCTATCAGATTAAAGGATTCTGAGTCTGGGAGCAGGGGACGATGACCAGTACGCCGGGCAGCCACGAGCTGGAGCTCCGGCACGGCGGCAATCTCGAGGCGGCGGCCAGCCGCCTCGGTTGCCAGCCGCATCAGGTGCTCGATGCCAGCGCCTCACTGGTGCCGTTCGGCCCCCCCGCCTCCCTGCGGCGGGCGTTGCGGGTCTGCCTGCAGGGAGGTGCCGCCGGCACGGCCCTGCGGGACTACCCCGACCGCAGCTATTCCCGGCTGCGGTCGGCGATCGCTGCCCACCACGGCATCGACCCGGCGGCGGTGCTGCCTGGCAACGGGGCTGCTGAACTGTTCACCTGGGCGGCCCGGGAGGCGGCGGCGGCGGGCCCCAGCCTGCTGCCCGAGCCCGGCTTCGCCGATTACCGACGCGCCCTGGCTTGCTGGGACGGGGCCATCGAACCTCTGCCGCTACCGCCGCCATTCCCTTCAACGCAGCGACCGACAGGTCGCCGTGGCGCACAGCCGGCCTGGGCCTGTCCGGCTCCGTTCCCCGCCCCGGCCGGCCCCGGCGCGGCGCTGTGGATCACCAATCCCCACAACCCCTCGGGCCAGCTGTGGGACCGCCGTTCGCTCGAGCTGCTGCTTGACCGCTTCGCGCTGGTGATCGTGGATGAGGCCTTTCTGCCCTTGGTGCCCGATGGCGAGCGGCACTCGTTGGTGCCGCTGGTGGCAGACCATCCCCAGCTGGTTGTGATCCGCAGCCTCACCAAGCTGATGGCGATCGCCGGGCTTCGGCTCGGCTATGCGGTGGCAGCTCCAGCACGTTTACAGCGCTGGCAGGAGTGGCGGGATCCCTGGCCGGTGAACGGCCTGGCCGCTGCCGTCGGCCCGCTGGTGATCGCCGATCGGCGCTGGCAGCAACGCGTGCAGCGCTGGGTGGCACGGGAAGGCCCCTGGTTCCACCGTCAGCTGGACGGTCTGCCGGGCCTGAGCCCACAGGCCGCGGCGGCCAACTTCCTGCTGATCAGAAGCGACCGCCCCCTGCTGGAGCTGCGCGAGCGTCTGGAGAGCCGTCACCGCATTCTGCTGCGTGACTGCCGTTCGTTCGCGGGTCTGGGGGAGTGCTGGCTGCGCATCGGCCTGCAGGACCGCCGCGGTAACCGCCGCATCCTCAGGGCACTGCGTTGTGAGTGGCAGGAATGAGCGCCTCCAGCAGGTGGGCGAGTTGCCGGTCGGCATCGCGCACCGCCAGACGCTCCATGCCGCTGCGCAGCTCCAGGAGGGGATCGGCGGCCGGAGCACTGCCCCGCAGCCTTGGTCCGATCAGCCGCCAGAGCGTTCGGCCCAGGGCCGGATGCCCAGCAGCGTGCTGGTGCACGATCACGGCCGCGCCGGCGGCGGCGGCAGCTGCCGCATTGGCCTCCTGGTGCTGGTCGGCGGCCTGCGGGTAGGGCACCAGCAGGGCGGGTGTGCCGCAGACCGCCAGTTCGCTGAGGCTGCCAGCACCAGCCCGGCTGATGGCCAGGTCGGCGTGCTGCAGCAGCCCCGGCAGCTCATCGCTGAACGTGCGCTCCACCAGCGCTGGGTGCTGCAACACTCCCACCTCCGGGTCGTTGCTACCGGTGAGATGCACCACCCGACAACCGGCGTTGAGCAAGGACGGCAGCAGCGGTCGCACCATGCGATTCAGCCCCAGCGCCCCCTGGCTGCCTCCCATCACAAGCAGCAGCGGACCCTCCCCTGCCGGCACCCAGGGTGGTAGGGGCGTGGCCTCGAGAAAGGCGCGGCGCACGGGGGTGCCGGTGAGCAGCGGCGTGCTGCCAGGCAGGCGTTCCGCCGCCGCCGGCAGGCCGATCGCCACCCGGGTGCACCAGCGGCTGAGCAGACGGGTGACCCGCCCGGGGATCGCATTGGATTCGTGCAACACCACCGGAATGCCGCACCAACGGGCAGCCAGGATGGCGGGGGCGGCGATGTAGCCGCCAGTGCTGAACACCACCTGGGTGCGCTCGCGGCGGATCACCCGCCGCACCTCACGGCTGGAGGCGATCAAGCGCAGGAGCTGCCAAAGCTTGCAGAGCCCCCGCCCCTGCAGCCCACCGGCGTGCACGGTGTGCAGCGGATAGCGGCTTGGCACCAGATCCGTCTCCAGCCGATCGGGCACCCCGAGCCAACTCACGGTCCAGGAGGCCGGCAGGGCCTCAGCCACCGCCAGAGCAGGGAAGAGGTGTCCACCGGTGCCGCTGGCGGCGATCAACAGGTGGGTCATCAGCCTTCAAGGACGGGCGGGAGTGCCCTCTCCGGGCGCGCCTAACTTAAAAGCACCCCGACGACCGCCATATGCCCATGTCGTTGCACCGCCTGTCGCTGCCCTCTCTGTCGTTCACTCGCCGTTCGCTCCCGCGTCCGCACAGGTCACACGCCTTGCTCTCGGCCCTGATGTTGGCTGCCGCCTGCTGGGCGCCGACGGCGATGGCGGCCGCTCCCGGCACCGATCTGCTGCGCAGCTTGGAGACCGCCCTCAACAGCGGCTCCGCCGGCAGCGTGGCTGCCTTGCTCAAGGCCGGCGACGGCATCGATCCCGCTGATCTGGAAGCCCGTTACCGCAGCCTCCGCACGCGCTTCCCTGATGCCCGCTGGCAGATCACCCCGGGGGACAGCCTCAAGGACGGCCGCAGCACTGTGCGCATCAGTGTGAGCGGCACCAGCCAGGTGGGCGCCTTCCTCTATCGCCTGCAGGCGGAGCAGCTGCTGGCCCTCAGCATCCGGGATGGACGGCTCGATGGTCAGGAGCTGATTTCCGAGAACGCCACCCTGCGCAGCGGCAGCACTGACCTGCCAGTCAGTGTGCTGATCCCTGATGCGGTGCTCACCGGCCAGCGGTATGACGTGGACGTGGTGTTCGATGACCCGCTTGACGGGGCGGTGGCCGCCGGTGGCATTGCCGCCGTGAGCGAGGAGCAGATCCGCGCCTTCCAGAGCCCCGACCTTGAACTCACGGCGCTCGGTGGCGGTGGGGTATTCAAAGTGGTGCAGGCGCCCCAGCAGCCCGGCAGCCAGACCTGGGCCGTGCTGCTCGTGCATCCCGATGGCATCGTGAGCACCACCAAGCGGGTGCGGGTGGTGGGCAACCGGGACGCGCTCACGCCTTGAGCACGTCCGCCAGCCACATCCGGTCATCTTCGGTGGCTGCTGAGTGTGCGTTTAGACAGAGATCGGCGACAGCATGAGGGCGCCTGAGCACATGATCTTCCTGATGTCCTCCACCCGTTTGCAACGACTGTTGCTACCCCCCGTCGTCGCCACCCTGGCGGTGATCGTCCATCTGGCTGCCGGCCAGGCCCAGGCCGTTCCTGGCGACGGACCCGGCGCTGGTCGCAGGGCCTGGCTCGAGTCGGTCGAGAAGCTCACCCCTAGCCAGAAGCAGGAACTGTTCAGCTTCCAGCGCAGCCTGTCCCTGAAAACCCATGCCGAGCAGATTTCCATCCTGCAGAGCAGCGAGCGTTGCGTCAGCGCCGCGACCGACTTGGACGACTTGCAATCGTGCCGCCGCAAGGCGATGGCAAGCCGTCGCGCCCTGATGACCAAAAACCGCGATCAGGCGAAAGCCTTCAACCAAAAGCTCGGCCTTCCCATGCCGGAGCTGAACGGGGAAGACAAAGGCGGCCGCCGCGGCCGGGGCAGCAGGCAGGCGCTCTGATCTGAGCCAGCGTGGGGGCAGTAGCCGCCCCAGCCTTTCCTGCGTCGCCCCGGTGACCTGAGATCAGGCCTCGTCGAGGGCGGCCACGCCGGGCAGCACCTTGCCTTCCAGCAGTTCAAGGCTGGCGCCACCACCGGTGGAGATGTGGCTCATGCGCTCGGCCACGCCCACCTTCTCGACAGCCGCCACCGAATCACCGCCACCGATGATCGTGCAGCAGCCCTTGCCGCTCAGATCGGCCAGGGTGTGGGCGATGCCGTTGGTGCCGGCAGCGAACTTGTCGAACTCGAACACGCCCATGGGGCCATTCCAGATCACGGTCTTGCAGTCGGCCAGGGCCTCCTGGAAGGTCTTGATCGAATCGGGGCCGATGTCGAGGCCCATCCAGCCGTCGGGGATGGCGTCGATCGCGGTGGTCTGGCTGTTGGCGTCGGGGGAGAAGGCATCGGCCAGCACCACATCGGTGGGCAGCAGCAGCTGCACGCCCTTGGCGGCCGCCTTGGCCTCCAGCTCCTTGGCGAGCTCAAGTTTGTCGTCTTCCACCAGGCTCTTGCCCACCGCCAGGCCGCGTGCCTTGTAGAAGGTGAAGATCATGCCGCCGCCGATCAGCACCTTGTCGCACTTGTCGATCAGGGCTTCGAGCACGCCGATCTTGCTGCTCACCTTGGAGCCGCCCACGATCGCCGCCAGCGGCCGCTGAGGCTCATCGATGGCGCCCTGCAGGTACTGCAGTTCCTTCTCCATCAGGTGGCCGGCCACGCTGGGGCTCAGGTACTTGGTGACGCCTTCGGTGGAGGCGTGGGCCCTGTGGGCGGCGCCGAAGGCGTCGTTCACATAGACGTCTGCCAGGGCGGCCAGCTTTGCGGCGAAGGCGTCGTCGTTCTTCTCTTCCTCGGCGAAGAAACGCACGTTCTCCAGCAGCACCACATCGCCGTCGGCCATGGCGGCCACCTTGGCTTCGGCATCAGGGCCGATGCAGCTGTCGGTCTTGACCACCGGTTTGCCGAGCAGCTCGGCGAGGCGGGACGCCACCGGGGTGAGGCGCATCGTTTCGTTCACCTGGCCCTTGGGACGGCCGAAGTGGGCGGCCAGGATCACCCGGGCTCCCTTGGTGGTGAGGTCGTTGATCGTGGGCAGGGCGGCCCGGATGCGCGTGTCGTCGGTGATGGCGCCGTCACCGTCGAGTGGCACGTTGAAGTCGACCCTCACCAGAACGCGCTTGCCGCTCAGTTCATCGGCGGAGAGGCTGGCCAGGGAGCGCTTCGTCATGGATTCAAGATGTAAGGAAAGATGCGCGACATTAACCCGTGGCCCTGCCCGTGTTGAAGGGGGCGGTGGTCTCGGGCACAGCGGGCGCTAGGACAAGGTCAGCAACTTGCCTGCCCCTTCTGTCCCGTCGGGGATGTGACCGATGTTCTCCACCATCCTGTTCCCCATCGACCAGAGCCGTCAGACCATGGAGACGGCTGCCTTCACGCTGCGCCTGGCCCAGCAGCACAACGGGCGGCTGGTGGTGCTCTCTGTGGTGGAACCGGCGGGTGCCATGCACGATGCGGCCGCCGTTGCCAGCCTGCTGGAGCAGGCCCGCAGCCACTTCGAGCAGGCGGGGGTGGCCTGCGAAGTGATCGAGCGGGAAGGCAATCCCGCCTTCGTGATCGGCGACGTGGCCGATGAGATCAACGCCGATGTGATCGTGATGAGCACCCGGGGCCTCACGCTCGCAGCCGATGAGCCCAGCACCGCCGCCCGGGTGATCCAGTTGGCTCCCTGTCCGGTGCTGGTGGTGCCCTGATGCAGCCCGCCATTCAGTGGTATCCCGGCCACATCGCCAAGGCGGAGCGCCAGCTGAAGGCCCAGCTCGCCAAGGTGGATCTGGTGATCGAGGTGCGTGATGCCCGCATCCCCCGCGCTACCAGCCACCCGCGTCTGAAGCGCTGGATGGAGGGCAAGCACCGCCTGCTGGTGATCAACCGCCGCGACATGGTGAATGAAACGGCCCGCCTGTCGTGGGACCGCTGGCTGCGCGAGCAAGGCGAAGTGCCCTGGTGGTGTGACGCCAAGACCGGCACGGGCGTGAAGCAGCTGCAGGAGGCGGCGATCCGGGCGGGCGAGCAACTCAATGCCCGCCGCGCCGGCCGCGGCATGCGCCCGAGGCCGGTGCGGGCCCTGGTGCTCGGGTTCCCCAACGTGGGCAAGTCGGCGCTGATCAACCGGCTGGTGCGCCAGAAGGTGGTGGAGAGTGCCCGGCGGGCCGGGGTCACCCGCACGCTGCGCTGGGTGCGGCTGGGCCAGGCGCTGGATCTGCTCGATGCCCCCGGCGTGCTTCCTCCCCGCCTGGAAGACCAGCGCGCTGCCCTGCTGCTGGCCCTCTGCGACGACATCGGCCAGGCCGCCTACGACGGAGAGGGGGTGGCGGTGGCCTTCCTGCACCTGCTCGATGCGCTGGCCTCGGTGCCGGAGGCCGGGCTGCCGGCGCAGCTGCTGGAGAAGCGCTACGGCGTGGCACTGCCGCGGCGTCAGGGGCGGCGCCATGCCGATGGCGAGCACGACGACGCCTCGGACGGGGATCGCGAGCGTGATGGAGCTGGGGCCTTGGAGTCGTTGCCGGATGGGCTGGCCTGGTTGGAGGCCGCTGCCGCCCGCCACACCAGCGGCGACACCGCGCGCATGGCCCAGCGCCTGCTCGATGATTTCCGCCGCGCCGTGCTCGGCCCGATCGCCCTGGAGCGCCCGCCCCAGAAGCCCGCCGCCGCTGTGGAGGCATGAGCGCGTTCGGGGCAGGTGAAGGGGAGTTGATCACGCTCCACTACCCCCGGCCCCTGCCGATGCGGCTCGATCGCTGGCTGGTGGCCCAGCGGCCGGAGCAGAGCCGTGCCCGCATTCAGAAATTCATCGATGCCGGCCTGGTGCGGGTGAACGGCAGCCCGGGCCGCGCCAAGACACCGCTGCGGCCTGGAGATTGCGTGGAGCTGTGGATGCCGCCGCCGGAGCCGCTCCCCTACCTGATCCCGCAGCCGATCCCGCTCGACATCCTCTACGAGGACAGCCACCTGATCGTGCTCAACAAGCCTGCCGGGCTCACGGTGCACCCGGCGCCCGGCAACAAGGACGGCACCCTGGTGAACGGCCTGCTGCACCACTGCCCCGACCTGCCGGGCATCGGCGGCGAGCGGCGGCCAGGCATCGTGCACCGCCTCGACAAGGACACCACCGGCTGCATCGTGGTGGCGAAGAGTCAGCAGGCCCTGGTGAACCTGCAACGCCAGATCCAGCAGCGCGTGGCCTCCCGCGACTACCTGGGTGTGGTGCACGGGGCGCCCCAGGCGGAGTCCGGCACGATCGAGGCCGCCATCGGCCGCCACCCGATCGACCGCAAGAAGTACGCCGTGGTGGCCGACGACAAGGGCCGGCTGGCCCGCACCCACTGGCGCCTGATCGAGCGGCTGGGTGATTACTCCCTGCTGCGCTTCAAGCTCGACACCGGCCGCACCCACCAGATCCGTGTGCACGGCGCCCACATCGGCCACCCGATCGTGGGGGATGCCACCTACAGCCGCTGCCGGCGTCTGCCGATCGAGCTGCCGGGCCAGGCCCTGCATGCGGTGGCCCTGGGCCTCGACCACCCGATCAGCGGCGAGCGGCTGAGCTTCGAGGCGCCGCTGCCGCCCGCCTTCACGGCGCTGCTCGCGGTGCTGCGCCGCCGTCAGCCCGCGCACCAGGCCCAGCCGGCAGCCGCCGACGCCATCGGCACCGCCGCCTCCACCAGCCCCGCAGACCCGTTGCCCTAGCCGGGGTCTGTGCGGTCGTTGGCTGCCGCTGTCGCGTCAGCGGCACTCTGGCGCCGCCGCTCCCGCAGCGATTCGTCGCGCATCAGCTCGTACATGGTGTTGTGCTCAAACAGATCGGCCACGGCGATCGCCGTGCTCACGGCGAAGCCGATCGGCAGCAGCAGGGCGTAGTCCTTGCTGAGCTCGAAGGTGAGCAGGATCGCGGTGAGCGGCGTGCGGGTGAGGGCCCCCAGGAAGGCGCCGCCGCCGGCGAACAGCAGCGTGGACGGGGCGTAATCGAACAGCACCTGACACACCTGCTGCACCAATGTGCCCAGCGAGGCTCCCACCACCAGCGCCGGTGCCAGGAAGCCTCCGGGGGCGTCAGCCGCCACAGCCAGGGCAGTGCCGGCCGCCTGCACGATCAATGCCACCAGGGCATTCAGCGGCGTGCTCAGCCCGAGCAGGGCGCTGAAGCCGAGCCGATCGGGATTGTCGAAGCTGGGATTGAGCAGGGAGGAGGCCAGGCCGATCCCCAGGCCTACCAGACCCAGCTGCTGCCACAGCGACAGATGGAGGCGGAAGAACCCCCGACGCAGGCGCACGATGACCCGTTGGTAGAGCATCGCCAGCGCGCCGGCGGTCGCGCCCAGCAGCATCAGCAGGGGGATGTCCACCAGGCGGAAATCGGTGAGGCGCGAGGGGTCCTCGATCACCGGCAGCAGCTGCCGTAACCACAGCGGCCCGCTTTCATGGCCATCGAACAGCCGGGTCCAGGTGATCGTGGCGAAGATGGCGAAGGTGACGACGGCATTGCTGCGCACCGTGCTGCCTTTGAACATCTCCTCGAGCGTGTAGGCCAGGCCGCCGAGCGGCGCGTGAAAGATCGCCGCCAGGCCAGCGCCACTGCCGATCGCCACGGCCAGCCTGCGTTCCCGCGGTGGGGCCTGCAGGCCGTCGGCGGTGGCGCGGCCCACCACGGCGCCGATCTGGATAGAGGGGCCCTCCGGCCCCACCGGCAGGCCGCTGCCGATGGCGATGCCGCTGGCCAGCAGCTTGACGATCGCCAACCGCCAGGTCATCGGGATCGGCACCCCCTCCAGCCAGAGCATCACCTGAACGATTCCCGATCCCTTCGCCTCCGGCTCGAAGGCGCTGATCAGGCCACCGGCCACCGCGCCGCCCAGGCCGCCCATCAGCGGCAGCACGATCCAGCGGGGCAGCACGGCCGCCAGCTGCAGCCGCAGGCTGTTCAGCAGCTGGGTTTCGCCGCTGTACAACCGGATCGCCACGGCCACGCCGATGCCGATGGCGTTCACCAGCAGCAGCAGGCGCAGCAGGCGCCTGACGGCCTGGTGGCGCTCCGGGGCTGTCAGCGCCATCTCAGCTCAGGGCCGGCAGGCGTGGACTGGCCGCCACCAGCTGCCTGGTGATCGCCGCCTGGGGGGCTGCCAGCAGCTGATCGCCGGGCCCTTCCTCCACGATCCGGCCGCCGTCGAGCACGATCACCCGCTGGCAGAAGCCGCCGGCCAGGGCCAGGTCATGGGTGATGAAGATCAGCCCCAGCCCCAGCCGCTGCTGCAGGGCGCGCAGCAGGGCGAGCACCTCGGCCTGCACTTCTGCATCCAGCATGCTCACGCTCTCGTCGCAGAGCAGCACGCTCGGCTCCAGCACCAGCGCCCGGGCGATGGCCACGCGCTGCTGCTGGCCACCGGAGAGCTGCCGCGGCAGCCGGTTTTCGAAGGCCTCGGCCGGGCTCAGCCCCACCGCTTCCAGCCCTGCGCGGGCCCGGGCGCGTGCCTCCGGCCGGCTGGCCAGGCCATGGATGCGCAGCGGGTCGGCCACCGCTGCGCCCACCGTCATCACGGGGTTAAGGCAGGCCAAGGGATCCTGGAACACCATCTGCAGGCGCCGCCGCTGGCGGCGCAGCTCCGGCCCCCGCAGTTGCAGCAGGTCGCGGCCCTGCAGCCGCACGGCGCCGCCGCGCACGGGCGCCAACCCCATCAGGGCGCGGCAGAAGGTGCTCTTGCCGCAGCCTGAGGCCCCCACCACCCCCACCGTTTCGCCTTCACGCAGCTCCAGGCTCACCCCATCCACCGCCTTGAGCCAGCGCTGCCGGAAGGGGAGCGAGGGCAGCGGGTGCCAGGAGCGCAGTTCCTCCACCGCCAGCAGGGGTGGGCCGCTGGCCGGTGGGGGCGTGAGGCCGCCTTCGCGCCTTCGCGCCGCCGCCACCAGCCGCTGGGACAGGGGGGCCTGCGGCCGGGTGAGCAGGGTATGGGCGGGAGCCTCCTCCACCAGCCGCCCGGCTTCGAGCACGGCGATCCGGTCGCACCAGCGCCCGGCCATCGCCAGGTCGTGGCTGATCAGCAGCAGGGCGCTGCCGGTTTCGCGGCAGAGGCCCGTGAGTTCGGCCATCACCTGACCCGCCACCGCCACATCGAGGCTGGTGGTGGGTTCATCGGCGATCACCAGTGCCGGCTCCAGGGCCATCGCCAGCGCGATCGCCAGCCGCTGGCGCATGCCACCGCTGAATTCATGGGGATAGCTGCCGTAGCGCTCCGGGTTGATGCCCACCCGCTCCAGCAGCTCCTGGGCCCGGCGCCGCACCTGACGACGGCCCCAGAGCGGCCGGTGGGCGGTGAGCGTGTCGCCCAGGTGATCGCCGATGCGCAGCAGTGGGTTGAGCCGGGTCATCGGGTCCTGGAACACCAGGCCCACGGCTTCGCCCCGCAGGCGCTGCAGGGCGGCACGGCGCAGACGGCGCGGGTCCTGGCCGCACAGCAGCAGCTCGCCGCTGCATTGGCTTCCTGCCGGCAGCAGTTGCACCACGGCGCGGGCCACCGTGCTCTTGCCGCATCCGGAAGGCCCCACCAGCGCCAGACGGTCCCCAGGGTCGAGGCGCAGATCCAGGCCATCGAGGGTGGCAGGACCCTCCGGGGCGCCCGGGTAGCGCACCGTCAGCTGGTGGATCTGGAGCACTGGAGCGCTGGACCGGGAGCTGGCCATGGTGTGAGCGGATCGTGACCGGGCAGCGGGCCCAGCATGGGGGATCCGCGCCCGATCTGCTCATTCCGCGTGGCGCCTGCCTACGCTGAACGCCAGAGGAAACCTGTAGATGCTCGAAGCGGCGGCAGGAACCCGAATCGCCCCGATCGAGGTCAACGGACTCCCCGCTGTTCCTGACCGCTCGAAGGAGGCCGGGGCCGCTGGAGGCGCTCTTTCCCCTGCGGCCAGCACCACCCAGCGCCGCCTGCGCGACGCCGAGGCTTACGGCGTCGTCCTGCCCGACTGGCTGCGCACCTGCCTGGAGCGGGTGCGGACCAGCGACGACCAGCCCGGTGCCGCCGTGCCCCCCAGCCATGGCGAATCGCTGCTCGCCAACGCCTTCGATTTCGCCTTCCAGCTGCACGACGGCCAGGTGCGGGCCACCGGAGAGCCCTACATCATTCATCCGATCGCGGTGGCCGATCTGCTGCGCGACATCGGCGCCGGCCCCGGTGTGATTGCCGCCGGCTTCCTGCACGACGTGGTGGAGGACACGGAGGTGAGCCCGGAGGAGCTGGAAGCCCAGTTCGGCGCTGAGGTGCGGGCGCTGGTGGAAGGGGTCACCAAGCTGGGCGGCATTCATTTCACTGACCGCACCGAAGCCCAGGCGGAGAACCTGCGCCGCATGTTCCTGGCGATGGCCAGTGACATCCGGGTGGTGCTGGTGAAGCTGGCCGACCGGCTGCACAACATGCGCACGATCGGCGCCCTGCGGCCCGAGAAGCAGCAACGCATCGCCCGGGAAACCCGCGAGATCTATGCCCCGCTCGCCAATCGTCTCGGCATCGGGCGGTTCAAGTGGGAACTGGAAGATCTCGCCTTCAAGATCCTCGAACCTGCCGCCTATCAGGAGATCAAGGAGCAGGTGGCCAGCAAGCGCAGCGACCGCGAGGATCGCCTGGCGGTGACCGTGGCGCTGCTGCGCAAACGGCTGGCGGCGGTGGGGCTCACCAACTGCGATGTGAGTGGCCGGCCGAAGCATCTCTACGGCATCTGGAGCAAGATGCAGCTCCAGCAGAAGGCCTTCCACGAGATCTTCGACGTGGCGGCGCTGCGCATCCTCACGCCGAACCTGGAGAGCTGTTACCGCGCTCTGGCCGTGGTGCATGACACCTTCCGCC
Organism: Marcopretia estuarina LEGE 06307; assembly: GCF_056633115.1. Lineage (NCBI taxonomy): Bacteria > Bacillati > Cyanobacteriota > Cyanophyceae > Synechococcales > Prochlorococcaceae > Marcopretia > Marcopretia estuarina. The sequence goes on from NZ_JBSJOY010000002.1 coordinate 528,501, forward strand.
CGATTCCCGGCCGCTTCAAGGACTACATCGGCCTGCCCAAGCCCAATGGGTATCAGTCGTTGCACACGGCGGTGATCGGCCGGCACCGGCCCATTGAAGTGCAGATCCGCACCACAGAGATGCACCAGGTGGCGGAGTACGGCATCGCCGCCCACTGGAAATACAAGGAGGGCGGCTCACCTGCGGATGGCGGCACTACCGAACGCTTCAACTGGCTGCGGCAGCTCGTTGATTGGCAGCAGGACGGCGGCGGTGACGACAGCAGCGATTACCTCGCCTCGATCAAGGAGGACCTCTTCGATGAGGAGGTGTTCGTGTTCACACCGCATGGGGATGTGGTGGGGCTGCGCAAGGGCGCCACGGCGGTTGATTTTGCTTTCCGTATTCACTCGGAAGTGGGTAATCACTGCCAGGGCGTACGCATCAACGACCGCCTCTGCCCCCTCGCCACCCAGCTGAGAAATGGCGACTTCGTGCAGATCATCACGGCGAAATCTGCCCACCCGAGCCTCGACTGGCTCAACTTCGTGGCCACACCCACGGCCCGCAATCGCATCCGCCAGTGGTACAAGCGCAGCCACCGCGATGAGAACATCCTGCGCGGCCGCGATCTGCTGGAGCGGGAGCTGGGCCGCGACGGCTTCGAGGCGCTGCTGAGCGGCGAGGCGATGGCCAAGGTGGCTCGCCGCTGCAACCTGGTGGGCACTGAAGACCTGCTGGCGGCGCTCGGCTTCGGCGGCGTCACCCTGCATCAGGTGGTGAACCGCCTGCGCGAGGAGATTCGCCTCGCCACCGAAGCGGCGGCACCGGCGCTCACCAATGAGCAGGTGGCCGCCGCCGTTTCGGCTGGCCGGCCGGAAGCGCCCGTGGCGTCACCCGCCTCGGGCAGCCCGATTCTGGGGGTGGAAGGGCTGGAATACCGGCTTGGTGGCTGCTGCGGCCCACTGCCTGGGGAGCCGATCGTGGGTGCGGTGGCGCTGGGCAACCACGGCATCACGATTCACCGGCAGGACTGCGGCAATGTGGCCCAGGTGCCGGTGGAGCGGCGTCTGCCGGTGCGCTGGAACCCGATCGGTGAAGCGCAGCAGCGGCGCTATCCGGTGCGGCTGCGCATCGAGGTGCTCGATCGGGTCGGGGTGCTGAAGGACATCCTCACCCGCCTGGCTGATCACCGCATCAACGTGAGCGATGCGCGGGTACGCACCAGCGTGGGCAAACCGGCCACGATCGATCTGAAGGTGGAATTCGTGAGCGCCGCCCAGATGGGCACCACCATGGATCAGATCCGCTCGATGGCGGATGTGCTGGATCTCTGCCGCACCGGCAACGGCTGACCACACCTGCCAGTTGACGCAGTTTCTTTCTCAGGTCTTCAGCAGCGGCTTGACGGCATAAATCACCCGGTCGGCGTAGCCAAGATGGGCGTAGAGGCGGTGGGCTCGTTCGTTCTGTGCCAGCACGGCGATCCCCGACACTTCACAACCCTTCGCCTGGAAGTAGCTTTCGACCGCGGCCATCAGCTGCGTGGCCACCCCCTGGCCACGAAAATCTTCGGACACAAACAACTCAAGAACTTCGCCCTCCCGCTGCACCGTGTTGCCGATGGCTTCGTAATAGGGCGGGGCTTTCACGATTCCTGCCACCATTCCCGCTGGCTGATCACCACTCACGGCCACCAGGATCACACCGTCCCCGCCGGCAACGCGCTTCTGCAGATCCTGCGAATAGGCCTCTCCATAGCCATCCGGGCAGATGATCCGCTGCGTTGGATCGAGGGGCATGAGCGATTGCTGCAGCCCCGTGATGTAGTGGGCGATCAGGTGCAGTTCTTCGCTGCGGATGGGCCGGATTTCAAGGGGGGGCTTCATGGGGATCGGCGCAGCCGCGGCTTCGGGGATGGTGCGCCACACACGGTGAGGCTCTCTCCGGCTGCGCGATTCTGCAGCAGCTGTACCGGGCGTCCCGGCGGCAGACCACTCGTTGCGCTACGCGCAGTTTCGCCTGCTGCCCATGTCCGCCAGCCCCAATCCCCTGCTCGCCTTGCCCTTCGAGCCCTCGATCGAGGCGCTCGGTGAGGCCTACTGGGATGTGGTGGAGGCGGCCGCCTTCCCCCAGAGCCGCCTGCGCTTTCGCAACGATCCGCTGCTGCTGCAGCTCGGGGTGGATCCGGCCGCGGTGAGCGACGCGGATCTGGAGGCGGCCTACGGGCGCTTCGAAGGGCGCACGCCGCTGCTGGCCCTGCGCTACCACGGCTATCAGTTCGGCACCTACAACCCGTTTCTCGGCGATGGGCGCGGCTTCCTCTACGGCCAGCTGCGCGATCGCCACGGTGCCCTGCAGGACCTCGGCACCAAGGGGTCTGGCACCACGCCCTGGAGCCGTGGCGGGGATGGCCGCCTCACGCTCAAGGGCGGCGTGCGCGAGGTGATCGCCTCCGAAGCCCTGCACCGCCTCGGTGTCACCACCAGCCGCACACTCAGCCTGGTGGAAACGGGCGAGGGGCTGTGGCGCGGCGATGAGCCCTCCCCCACCCGCAGTGCGGTGATGGTGCGCGTGGCCCGCACCCACCTGCGCTTCGGCACCTGCGAGCGGCTGCTGCACCTGCGCCAGCCCGGCCAGCTCGAACGGTTGTTGCGTCATGTGGTGGCCGTGTGCTACCCCCACATCGCCGCCGCCCATCCCCCCGCTGCCGATGGCAGCGCCCTGGCGGCCCTGCTGGCGTTCTACGGCGAACTGGTGGAGCGGGTGGCGCGCCTGGCGGCCGAATGGATGGCGGCCGGCTTCATCCATGGCGTGCTCAACACCGACAACATGTCGTTGATGGGCGAAAGCTTCGATTACGGCCCCTTCGCTTTCCTGGAAACCTGGGATCCGGGCTTCACCGCCGCCTACTTCGACCACAGCGGCCTGTACGCCTACGGCCAGCAGCCGCTGATCTGCCACCAGAACCTGCGCCTGCTGCAGGAGCCCCTGGTGATGCTGCTGCCGCGCGCCGAGCTGGAAGCGCGGCTGGAGCGGTTCGTGCCCACCTACGACCACCACTACCTGATGCGCCGCCTTGGTTTTGATGCCGGCGCCGTGGCGGCGGTGGTCGATCGCGGCGGCGATCTGGTTGACCCGGTGCCGCTGGCCCTGCAGCTGCTGGCCGCCTGGCCGGTGGCCTACGGCAGCTTCTTCGCCGCCCTCGCCGACCGCATCGCCAGTGGCGGCCTGCCGGAAGAAGCCGAAGCCCTGGCGCCGTTCGTGCCTGGGGCCCCTGCGCCACCGCCCGATCGCTGGGCCGCCTGGCGGGAGGCCTGGTGGGGCTGGTCGTCAGCGCTGCCTCCGGAGCAGCAGCAGGGCATTGCCGCCACCCTGCGGCGCTGGAATCTGCCGGTCACGCCGGTGCGGGGCGAGATCGAGCGCCTCTGGCAGGCGATTGACACGGCGGACGACTGGGACCCCCTCCAGCAGTGGCTGGATGCCTGTGTGGCCTCTGCTGGCGTCCCCTGACCTCAGGCGTCTTCGGGTGTTTGGCGCTACAGCTGCCCCAGCGGGGCTCTGTCTGAATTCAGTCACCGGTTTCCGTCTCGATGCCTCGCCATGACCTCCGAACAGGCCGCCCAGCTGATCGACGACACCCTCGACCTCGTGCATCAACGGCTCCAGACGCTCGAAGCTGACCGCCAGGGCCGCGAACACAGGGCGCTGGCCGCCGAATTCCGTGAGTGGCGCCAGCCCAGTGGCGGCCACATCGACCTGATGCTCTGCCCCGGCTTCAGCCGCGGCTGACCGCCGGGCTCCGCCGCAGCCGAGACTGGAGCGTCCGTCGCCGCCGGGGCCGGTTGGATTGGGACGACACCATCGCTGCGATCGCCACGGCCGTGGCACCGGGCCTGGGGAGTGTGGCGATCGTCAGGATGTCCGGCCCGGCGGCGGAGTCGATCGGCCGCACCCTGTTCCGCGCCCCGGGGCAGCAGGTCTGGGACAGCCACCGCGTGCTCTATGGCCATGTGGTGGACCCGGCCAGCGGCGAACGGGTGGATGAGGCTCTGCTGCTGCTGATGAAGGCACCGCGCAGCTTCACCCGCGAGGACGTGGTGGAACTGCACTGCCACGGCGGCCTGATCGCCGTGCAGCGCGTGCTGGCGCTGGTGCTGGCCCACGGCTGCCGCCGTGCCTCCGCCGGTGAATTCAGCCAGCGGGCCTTTCTGAACGGTCGCCTCGATCTCACCCGCGCCGAGGCGATCGGCGACCTGATCGCCGCCCGCAGCCAACGGGCCGCCCAGCTGGCGATGGCGGGCCTCGATGGCGGCCTGCAGCGCCGCATCACCGCCTTGCGGGAGCAGCTGCTCGACCAGCTGGCCGAGCTGGAGGCACGGGTGGATTTCGAGGAGAACCTGCCGCCGCTCGATGCCGTCGCCGTGGTGGCGGCGCTCACGGAGGTGCGCCAGGCGCTCGAGGCTCTGGTGGCCGAGGCGCGCCAGGGGGAGTTGCTGCGTGACGGGCTGCGGGTGGCGATCGTGGGACGCCCCAACGTGGGCAAGTCGAGCCTGCTTAACCGGCTCAGCCGCCGGGAGCGCGCGATCGTGACCGACACCCCCGGCACCACCCGCGACCTGCTCGAAAGCGAGCTGGTGCTGGAGGGTGTGCCGCTCACCCTGCTCGACACGGCCGGCATTCGCCCCACCAGCGATGCGGTGGAACGCCTCGGCATCGCGCGCAGCCGTGCCGCCCTGGCCGCCGCCGATGCGGTGCTGCTGCTGTTCGATCTCACCACCGGCTGGAGCGACGACGACCAGGAGCTGCGCGACCTGGTGCCGGACGGTGCGGTGCTGCTGCTGGTGGGCAACAAGGCCGATGCCGCCGGCCTCGCCACCGGTGCGGTGGCCCCTACCGGCCCCGGCTGTCCGCTCGAGGTGGCGATCAGCGCCCGCACCGGCGAGGGCTGCGATGTGCTCGTGGAGACGCTGCTGCAGCGCTGTGGGGCCACCGAGCTGCAGGGCCTGCAGGTGGCGCTCAATGGCCGTCAGCGCGAGCTGGCCGCCGCCGCTGCCGCTGCCCTCGGCCGCAGCCTGGAGGCCGCCGCGGCCCAGCTGCCCTGGGATTTCTGGACGATCGATCTGCGCGCCGCCGTACGCAGCCTCGGTGAGATCACCGGCGAGGAGGTGAGCGAAGCCGTGCTCGATCGGGTGTTCGCGCGCTTCTGCATCGGCAAATGAAACGGGGCGGAGCACAGCAAAGAGGGCTGAGCACAATGGCCTCACGGCGTGGAGCTGTGCGGTGATCGATCCCAGGGCTCAGCTTCCGTTGGAGCAGCGCCAGGCCATCGGCGCCGCCGCTCTGGCGGCCCTGCTCACGGTGGCCCGCTGCAATGGCGCGCCCACGGCCAAGGCCCTTGCCGCCATCCGCGGCGTGCGTGATCACCTGCTGCAGATCGACTGCGACCTGGAGGCGCTGGCACCGATCAGCCCCGACCAGCTGGCCGAACGGGTGCAGGCCGTCACTGCCGATCCTCAGTGGCGCGAGCGCATCCTGCGTGGCATGACCCTGGTGGCCCTGCTCGACGGTGCCCCCTCCCCGGCGCAGCAGCAGCTGCTGGAGCAGGCGGCGGCAGCCCTGGCGGTGGACCCGGCGCCGGTGCGCACCTTCGGCCAGGTGATGGAGCAGCGGCTGGCCATGGTGCGTCTCGACATCGCCCGGCGCGGCTTCATCGCGTCGGCGGCGCGGGCCACCCTGGAGCAGGAGGGGCTGCGCGGTGCCCTGGGGGTGGCGCGGGTGTTGCTGCGGCAGGAGGACACCGCCATGGCGGAGCGTTACCGGGCCCTGCGCCACTACCCCGCCGGCAGCTTCGGCCTGGCCTATGCCGCCTTCATCGACCGCAACGGCTTCGGGTTCCCCGGAGAGCTGGGCGGCCCGCCGCCGCCGGTGATGCACCACGACTGCTGCCACGTGCTGGGCGGTTACGGCACCACCGCCGCCGAGGAGGGGGCTGTGCTCGGCTTCCAGGCGGGCTTCGAGCGGGTGGACCCGTTCTATGTGCTGATGTTCGGGCTGGCGGAATTCGAGCTGGGCATCGGCACGACCCCGTTCATCCCGGGTGAGCGTGATGCGCTCGATGTGGAGCGCCTGTTCGCCGGCATGGCACACGGCGCCCAGGTGTCGGTGGATCTGATCGCCGCCATCGACCCCTGGGACCACTTCGCCGACCCGCTGGAGCTGGTGCGCCAGCGCTTCAACGTGCTGCCCCGCGGCCGGGAGCCCGAATGGCCGGCGTCGATCACGCGCTGAGCTGTCCTGCCTGCCGCTGCCTGCGGCTCCCTTCCTCCGCCTCCCCCCGCCTTTCCCCGGTGACACAGCCGCCCCTACTGCCTTTCAGCCCTGCTCTTGAACAGCAGCTGCGTGGCTGGCTGTCGGAGGATCTCGGCCGCGGCGATCTCACCGCCCCGGCCCTGACCGGTGCCTGGGGCCGAGCCCACTGGATCGCCAAGGCCGATGGGGTGTTCTGCGGCGGTGTGCTGGTGGAGCCCCTGTTCCGGCTGCTGGATGCGGGGGTGGTGGTGCGCGATCGGCTGGCGGAGGGGACGCCGGTGCGGGCCGGGCAAGCGTTGCTGGAGCTGGAGGGGGCAGCGCCGGCCCTGGTGGCGGGGGAACGCACGGCCCTCAACCTGGCCATGCGCCTGAGCGGCATCGCCACCGCCACCGCCCGGCTGGTGGCTGCGCTGGCGGGCAGCGGCGTGGCCCTGGCCGACACCCGCAAGACCACGCCCGGCCTGCGGCTGCTGGAGAAGTACGCCGTGCGCTGCGGCGGCGGTTTGAACCACCGCTTCGGCCTCGATGACGCGGCCATGCTCAAGGAGAACCACCTGGCCTGGAGCGGCGGGGTGGGGCCGGCGATCGCGGCGGTGCGGGCGGCGGCGCCCTGGCCGGCGCGGGTGATCGTTGAGGCGGAAACCGCCGCCGAGGCCGAAGCCGCAGTGCGTGCCGGCGCCGATGCGGTGCTGCTCGATGAATTCGCCCCGCCGGCCCTGCAGGCGTTGGTGCCGCAGCTGCGGGCTCTGGCGGCAGCGCAGGGGCGGGCGGTGGTGCTGGAAGCGTCGGGGGTGCAACCTGAACAGCTGCGGGCCTATGCCGCCACCGGCATCGATCTGATCTCCACCAGTGCGCCGGTCACCCGCAGCCGCTGGCTGGATCTGAGCATGCGCTACCTCCCGAGCGACGGCTGAGCGTGGCCACCACCCGGGCCTGGCGTCATGGACCTGGCGTTGTGGATTTATGGCGTTGGTTCCAGGCTTATGGCGCGCCTGGCCCGGTGGCAGCAGAGTGATGCCGGGTTATCGATGCCGTGAGCCATGCCGTTCTGCCGCTTCTCGAGCCCGAGCCTTCGGCTCACCTCGGTGGTCCTTGCGTTGCTGGCGGCCGTGATGCCGGCCGCAGCGGCTCGTGCCGAGGGGGTGCTGCAGCGGGTGGCCGTCACCGGTGAGCTGGTGGTGGGGAGCGAACCCCTGTTACCCCCCCTCAGCTTCCGAGACAGCAGTGGCCAGCCCGTCGGCTATGGGGTGGAGGTGGTGCGCCGGGTCCAGGCAGAGCTGTCCGCGGCGCTGGGGCGGCCGATCACTGTGCGGTTTGAGCCGGTGAGCGATCCCGCCGAGCTGGTGCGCCGGGTGGGCAAGGGAGAACTGGCTCTCGCCTGCGGCGTGCCCTTCTCCTGGGCCCGCGATGCCCAGGTGGATTACACCCTGCCGATCGGGCTCTCCGGCATCCGCGTGCTGGCCCCGGCGGGCCGGATCGATGGCTCAGCAGCCTCACTGCTGGGCCGCCGCATCGGTGCCGTGCCGGGTTCCCTCGGTGAGGCGGTGTTGAAGGGCATCCAGCCCAAGGCACGCGCTGTTCCCTTCGCCGGGCTGGGGGAGGCGGTGGCCGCGCTGCAGGCCGGCCAGCTGGACGGCGTGATGGGGGACACCACCCTGCTGATCGGCAAGGTCAGCAGCCTCGGTGCCACCGGCCTGGTGGTCACGCCGGAGCTCCCTTATGAGCGCTACGCGGTGGGTTGCGTGGTGCCTGAAAACGATTCCGCCTTCCGCGACCTCACCAACCTGGCGATCGCCCGACTGCTGCAGGGCTATGTGGACGGCGATCCCGAGGCAGTGGCCAGCGTGGACCGCTGGGTGGGTCCGAAGGGGATGCTGGGGGTGCCGTCTGAGCGCATTCGCACCTATTTCGAAACGGTGTTGCTGAATTACGAGGCGATCCGTCCCCAGGGTCCAGCGGCAGCGTCTTCCGCCCCGTCTGCGCCCTGAGTCACCCCGCCCCACGCCCTCGCCCTCCGCTTCTTCCGTTCTCCAGGTTTCACTTCCGATGGCTTTCCTTCCGCGTCCCAGGCAGTTCGGCTTTCTGTTGTTCCTGGCGATCCTGCCGCTGATCCCGGCCGCCGAAGCGCTGGCGGCCGCTGGCGCCGCCAGCCCGAGCCACGACGGCCCTGAACCGGACAGCCTCAGCGTGGAGGCCCGACTGCGCCGCATCGCCGGGGCGGTTCGCGAGTTGGAAACCGGCCCGGACCATGGCCAGGATCAGGCTGTCGATGGCCAGGAGCCGGCAGCAACCAAGGCCATCCCCGACGACGTGCTGGCCTACGTGTTTGTGAACGGGCCGCGGGTCGGTTGGCGCAATGGCGGCTTCTCTAACGGTGGCTTCCGCAATGGCGGCTTCTGGAACGGCGGCTTCCGCAATGGAGGTGGCTGGCCTAACGGTGGCTTCGGCAATGGGGGGTTCCGCAATGGCGGCGGCTTCCGCAACTTCTGGTGAGCCGTTGACCTCCCCCGCGTTCGGTCCCCTGCGGCTGCTGGTGGTGCAGCCCACCCCGTTCTGCAACCTCGACTGCGACTACTGCTACCTGCCCAGCCGCGACGACCGCAGCCAGCTGCCGCTGGAGCTGCTGGAGCGCACGCTGGAGCGGGTGCTGGACAGCCCCTTAGCCACCGACGACTTCACCCTGCTGTGGCATGCCGGTGAGCCGCTCACCATGCCGATCGCCTTCTACGACGAGGCCACCGCGCTGATCCGCTCCGTACTGGCCCGCCGGGACGGTCCGCCGCTGCAGATCGCGCAGTCGTTGCAGACCAACGCCATGACGATCGACGCCGCCTGGTGCGATTGCTTCGAGCGCAATGACATCCACGTGGGCGTGAGCCTGGATGGCCCTGCCTTCCTGCACGACGCCCACCGCCGCACCCGCACCGGCCTGCCCAGCCATGCCGCCAGCCTGCGGGGCATCGGCTGGCTGCAGCGCCGCGGCATCCCCTTCCAGGTGATCGCCGTGCTCACCGACGACGCCCTCGATCACGCCGACACCCTGTTCGACTTCTTCCACGGCCAGGGCATCGACAACCTGGCCTTCAACATGGAGGAAACCGAGGGAGAGAATCTCAGCTCCACCCTGTCCCGCCCCCGCTCGGAGGCGCGCTACCAGGCGTTTCTTGAGCGTTTCTGGGAGCGGCTGCGGGCCGAGCCCGGCGCCCTGCGCCTGAGGGAGTTCGATGAGATCGCCGGCCTCGCCTGCGGCGATCAGCGGCTGGCGCGCACTGACATGAACCACCCGTTCGCGATCGTGAACGTGGATGCGCGCGGCAACTTCTCCACCTTTGACCCCGAGCTGCTGTCGGTGGCCACCGCCGCCTACGGCGATTTCGCCTTCGGCAACGTGATCACCGACAGCCTGGAATCCGTGGTGGAGAGCGTCAAGTTCCAGCAGGTGTACAGCGAGATCCGCTCCGGCGTGGAGCGCTGCCGGGCCGAGTGCGAGTACTTCGGCCTCTGCGGCGGCGGCGCCGGCAGCAACAAGTACTGGGAGCGCGGCACCTTCGACTGCAGCGAGACCCAGGCCTGCCGCTACCGCATCAAGCTCAGCGCCGATGTGGTGATGGCGGGCCTGGAGCGGGAACTGGAGCTCACCAGCTGAGCGGAGGCTTCAACCGCCCACCGGCGGAGCGGAGCCTTCAGCCCTCATAGGGCCAGAACTCCGGCTCGTCGAGCATGGGCCGCTCCAGCGGCAGCACGTGGAAGCGGCGACGGATCTCCAGCAGGGGCTCGCTGGCGAGGGCGAGGTGATCGAGCCGGCTGAAATCACCGCTGCAGGCGGCGCCCCGGCGCCAGGCTTCCGCCAGCAACTCGGGCGCGCCCGGCAGATCGAGGGCTCCCCGTTTGCCGTTGAGGCCGTTGTAGGGCTCGCCGTCGCCGCCGTAGGGCACGAACTGGCTGTCGTTGCCGTGCACGAACAGACCCACCTCATGGATGAGGAAGTTGGCGAGCGAGGCCATCCAGTTGGCGTCGTCGTTGCGGAGCGCCAGCTTGAAGGCGCCCAGGGCGATCTCGCCCGGCCCCGTCGGCTCGTAGCCGGTGATGACGTGGTTCATGTCATGACTCACGTAGTAGGCGGGGTTCGGGGTGTTCCGGGCCGGCAGGGGCAGGCCGTTGCGCGCGTAGAACTGCACGAAGGCCCAGCCGAGGCTGCCGTGGGGGCAGTCGCGCAGCCCCTGCACCTGGGCGAAGAAGGCGTCGCCGGGAGCGCCGCCCTGATCCTTGCCAGGCTGCTTGCTGGGATCCGCCATCAGGGCGCCGTGGCGGGCGGACAGCTCGGGCATGAAGGCGGCGTAGCAACGCACGAAGCTGGCGGTGGCTTCCGCGGCGGTGCGGTGGAAGAGGTCCTGCACGAGGCGCAGCTCAACGCCGTGGATGCCGATCGCATCGCTGAAGGCCTCCAGCCGCTGCAGCTGGGCGGCGCTGCGGGGATGGCGGCAAAGCTCCAGCATCAACGCCAGCTGCAGGAAGCGGCGGCGGCTGTCGTCGTCTGGCAGCCGGGCCGCCAGCTCCTCGGGCGGCAGTGGGGCGACGGCCGTGAGTTCGTCTGGGGTGAGCCCGAGCAGGTGCACCGCCAGGCTGCTGAGCAGCCGCGCCTGCTCGCTGGTGGCGCCGCCCTCCACGGCGACCAGATCGCGCAGCCCGCCCACCAAGGTGCGTGCCAGCGGGGGAGGGAAGGGTTGCAGCATCGACGGTGGGGCCGCACCCCGCCATTCAAGCGCTGCCCGCCGCTGACGGTCCGCCCTCCGCCGCCGTGATCCGCTCCAGTTGCAGGGCATCGGTGCAGCCGTCGTGGCCCTGGTCGTAGCGGCTGGAGCAGAAGGTGCCCCGCCAGCCCGGCGGCAGCTCGGCCAGCAGCGACACGGCGTAGGGATGGCGCCGTGCCACCCGTTCGATCGTGTGGGCGGGGTAGAGGCGCACCGCGTGGCGGCTGACGCGGCAGAGCTCGCTCAGGGCCAGGCGGTGCCAGGCCAGATCGAAGGCGTCACTGCTGGAGAGGCCGCCATCGCGCAGGGGGGCATAGGCGAAGAGCAGATGGCCGCTGAGCACCAGATCGAAGCTTTGGTCCGGGAAGGGCAGCTCCGGCAGGGAGGCGTTGCGGTAGTGCTGCGGATGATGGCGGCGATCCTCCAGAAAGGCCTGCAGCGCCTGCATGTGCTGCTCGCGGCAGGCCTCCAGATCGAAATCGGGCCGCAGCGCGGCACTGCTGCGCAGGCCTGCCATGGTGCGCTCCAGATCGGCCAGGGCCTGGCGTTCGAGCTCCTCTTCCGGCAGGGCGTAGAGGGGATCCACCGCCACCATCTCCCCCACCAGGCCCCTCAACCGCGCCGAGAGCGAACCGGGCCCGCCGGGGCAGTCGAGCACGCGGGCGTCGCGCCACTGCTCCAGGTCTCCTTCGAGGTTGAACATCGCCAGGGCCTGCTCACCCAGACGCCCGTAGAACACCACGGAGGCAAGTTGCATGCGGTTTTGAGGCGGTGGGGGGTTGTGGTGAACGGGGCGTTCACCTGCTCCGCCAGCGGGTTCCGCCATCCTGGCGGGCCACCCATGGCGTGGGCAGCCCCTTAGCGCTGCTCGCTCTATTTGTGCATGCTTCCAGAACCTGCCCGGCGGGTTGCCATCGGTCCAGAGGGGATGATCAGGGTGCCTCCCCCCTGCCGGGAGCGTCCTGCTTCCGTACCCGCTGCCCATGCTTCGCCTCGCCCAAGCCCTCGACAGCCAGCTGCGCGCGGCGATGCAGCGGGCCTTCCCCGTGGAAGCCATGGGCGAGGAGATCTCAACGATGTTCGGGGCAGGGGGCCTGCGGCTGGATCCGCAGCTGGCGCCGGCCACCAAGCCCGAATTCGGTGATTTTCAGGCAAACGGTGCTCTTTCCCTCGCCAAGCCGCTCCGCCAGGCGCCGCGGGCCATTGCCACGGCGATCGTTGAGCAGCTGGCGGCCGATCCGGCCTTCACCGCGCTCTGCCTGGAACCGCAGATCGCCGGCCCCGGCTTCATCAACCTGACCCTGCGGCCGGAGCGGCTGGCCGCGGAGGTGGCAGGGCGGCTGAGGGATCCGCGCCTGGGGGTGCCCACGGTGGCCGAGCAGAGCGGTAACGGGGCGCCGGCGCCGGTGGTGGTGGATTTCTCCAGCCCCAACATCGCCAAGGAGATGCACGTGGGGCACCTGCGCTCCACGATCATCGGCGACGCGTTGGCGCGGGTGCTGGAGTTTCGCGGCCATCCGGTGCTGCGGCTCAACCATGTGGGCGACTGGGGCACCCAGTTCGGCATGCTGATCACCCATCTCAAGCAGGAGGCGCCCGAGGCGCTTATCACCGCCGACGCGGTGGATCTGGGCGATCTGGTGGCCTTCTACCGCCAGGCCAAGGCCCGCTTCGACAGCGAAGAAGCCTTCCAGACCACCTCGCGTGAGGAGGTGGTGAAGCTGCAGAGCGGCGATCCGATCAGCCGCCGCGCCTGGCAGTTGCTGTGTGATCAGTCGCGCCGGGAATTCCAGCGCCTCTACGACGCCCTCGACATCCGCCTCGATGAGCGCGGCGAATCCTTCTACAACCCCTATCTGGAGGCGGTGGTGGCGGATCTGGCCACCACCGGACTGCTGGTGAGCGATGGCGGCGCCCAGTGCGTGTTCCTTGAAGCGGAGGACGGCAGCGCCAGCAAGGCTCCGCCGGTGATCGTGCGCAAGAGCGACGGTGGCTTCAACTACGCCACCACCGATCTGGCCGCCATCCGCTACCGCTTTGCCGCGCCCCCAGCAGGCGATGGGGCCCGGCGGGTGATCTACGTCACCGATGCGGGCCAGGCCAGCCATTTCGCCGGGGTGTTCCAGGTGGCCCGCCGCGCCGGTTGGATCCCCGAGGACGGGCGGCTGGAGCACGTGCCCTTCGGGTTGGTGCAGGGGGAAGACGGCAAGAAGCTCAAGACCCGCGCCGGTGACACGGTGCGACTCAAGGAGTTGCTGGAGGAGGCGGTGGAGCGCTGCGAGGCCGACCTGCGCCGTCGGCTGGCGGAGGAGGAACGCCAGGAAGAGGAGGACTTCATCACCGAGGTGGCCACCACCGTGGGCCTGGCGGCAGTGAAGTACGCCGACCTCAGCACCAACCGGATCACCAACTACCAGTTCAGCTTCGATCGCATGCTGGCCCTCAGCGGCAACACCGCCCCCTATCTGCTCTATGCGGTGGTGCGCATCGCCGGCATCGCCCGCAAGGGAGGCGCCGGGGCGGATGCGGCTGCCGGTGTCGCAGATTCACCGTTGCCGGAGATGCTCAGTTTCAGCGAGCCGCAGGAGTGGGCGCTGGTGCGGGAGCTGCTCAAGTTCGACGGCGTGATCGCCGAAGTGGAGGAGGAACTGCTGCCGAACCGGCTGTGCAGTTATCTGTTCGAACTGAGCCAGATGTTCAACCGCTTCTACGATCAGGTGCCGGTGCTCAAGGCCGAGGAACCGGCGCGGAGTTCGCGGCTGGCGCTCTGCCGCCTCACGGCGGCCACCTTGAAGCTGGGGCTTGGCCTGCTCGGTATTCCCACCCTGGAGCGGATGTGAACGGCTATTGGGCTCTGGCCAGGTAATCCTCCTGGAGGATGTACATGCGCTTCACATCGCGGTAGCGGCCTTCGATGAAAAACTCGCCCACCAGGTGGCCTTCCTCCGCGAAGCCGCAGTCTTGATAGAGGTGCAGGGCCTTGGCGTTGTCGACGGCCACGGAGAGGTAGATCTTGTGCAGATTCAAGATGGTGAAGGAATAATCAAGCGCTTTGTGAATGCAGAAGCGGGCGAAGCCTTTGCCTTGATGGTGTGGCGCGATGATGATCTGAAATTCAGCGCGCCGGTGGATGTAGTCGATCTCGATCAGTTCCACCAGCCCGATCAATTCCTTTTCCCTGGTTTCCACCACGAAGCGCCGCTCTGCGTTGTCGTGAATGTGCCGGCTGTAGAGCTCTTCGAGCTCATCAAAGGATTCATAGGGCTCCTCGAACCAGTAAGCCATCACGCTTCTGTTGTTCACCTGGTCGTGAATGAATCTCAGGTCGCCGCGTTCAAGGGCCCGCAGAACCAGATCGGTTGTTGTCACCAGAACCTCCTCCCTATCCAGGATTCGATTCTGCTTCAGAACGCCAGGTTGAGCCGGCTGTGTGTTCCATCGGCGGCAGGGTCATGCCTGGCCGCCGCTGCCTCAGGGGCGGCGTCTGGAGCCTCTTTAGGCTGCTGCTGGTGGATGCTCCCCGTCGCCGTGAGGCCGCTTCTGTGACCAGCCCCAGCCCCGGCGAGCGCCCGGCCGTTTCCACCTGCCCGTTGGCACGCCCGGAGGTGGAAACGCTCACGGCCTACAGCGCGCCGCTGGAGGGGCGCCGCGGTCTGCTGCGGCTGGATTTCAACGAGAACACCGTGGGGCCCAGCCCGAAAGTGGTGGCGGCGGTGCGCGCCATTCCGCCCGATCACTACGCGATCTACCCCGAATACGACGGCCTGCGGGAGGCGGTGATCACCGCGCTGGTCGACGAATCTGTCACCGGCCCCGGCCCCGGCCCCGGCTCAGACTCCGACACCGAAAGCCTTCCCGGCTCCGGCACCCTCACACCCGCCCATATCGGCCTGTTCAACGGGGTGGATGAGGCGTTGCACGCCGTGTTCCACGCCTACGGCGCCGCCGGCGAACGGCTGCTCACCACCAGCCCCACCTTCGGCTACTACACCCCCTGCGCCCGCATGCAGGGAATGGAGATCGAAGCGATCCCGTACCGGCTGCCCGGTTTCGCCTTCCCGTTCGAGGAGATCAAGGCGGCTCTCGCCGCCACAGCCCCGCGGCTGCTGCTGATCTGCAATCCCAACAACCCCACCGGCACCCGGCTGGCGCCGCAGCGGATCCTGGAGCTGGCGGCCGCTGCCCCCGGCACGTTGGTGGTGGTCGATGAGCTCTACGAGGCCTTCACCGGCGACAGCGTGCTGCCACTGCTGCTGAGCGGGAATGGAGCGCCCTCCCCAGGAGTGTCCACAGCAGCAGGCACCGACCCCTTCGCGGCCTACCCGAACCTGCTGGTGCTGCGCTCGCTGGCGAAAACGGCCGGGCTCGCCGGGCTGCGCTTTGGGTTTGCGGTGGGGGCACCGGCCCTGGTGGACCGGGTGAGCCGGGTCAGCGGCCCCTACGACGTCAACAGCTTTGCTGTGACCGCCGCCCATGCGGCGCTGGCTGATCAGGCCTACACCGACGCTTATGTGGCCGAGGTGCTGCGGGCGCGGGCCTGGTTGCTGGAGCAGCTGGTGGCCGCCGGGGTGCGCCATCACGCCGCCGGTGGCAACTACCTGTTGCTCTGGCCGCGGCGGCCAGCGGCCGTGGTGGAGTCCGAACTGCGAGCGGCGGGCATCCTGGTGCGCTCGATGGCCGGCAAGCCCCTGATCGATGGCGCGCTGCGGGTGAGCCTGGGCACCACCGAGCAGATGGAGCAGTTCTGGACGGCGTACCGGCGCATCGAAGGGCTGGCCTGAGGGCTGCCGGCGTGTGTCTGTGGGCTTGGGCCTGCCACGCCGGCCCGGCGTTCAGGGCGCCTTGGCGGCGGCCGGTTCAAGCACGGTGATCGGCTTGCCCTTCTCTCCCGCGTACACCATCACGATCTCGGCCGGTTCGCTGCCGTTGTTGGTGCCGTAGTGGGGCTGATTCACCATCTCGATGATCCCGTCCCCCGCCTTGAGCTGCAACCTGGCCCCCGCCTCGCTGATCACCAGCAACTGGCCGCGGATCAACATGCCGGCGTTGATCACCGGATGGTGGTGCATCGGCAGCTTCACCCCCGGCGGAATGGTGATGTGCAGCACGGTGATTTCCGGTTCGCCCTTGGGATAGGCGGGCAGCCGCGTGCCGTTCCAGGCTTCGCCGGCTTTCACCAGGGTGCGCACCTTCACGGCCGCCGGTTCCCCATCGGCGAGGGCGGGCGGCACGGGCAGCAGCAGGCTGCCGCCCAGCAGCAGCAGCGCCAGCCACGGCCGACAGCCGCTCAGCGGACGCTTGTTCTGAACCTGCAGGGCCATCGGGGCGGCGGGCATCTCTCGCTGGGCAGTCTGGGGGCTGGTTCGCTGGCGTGCAGGCCCGCCCATGCCCCGCCCATCCCCATAGCCTGCCCTTGCTCTGCTCCCGTTGCGGCCGCTGTGGATTTCACCGCCGATCTCCCCGTTGTGCAGATCCGGCGAACGGTGATGCGCCGGGCCCTGCTTTCCACGGCGATCCCGCCGCGGGTGGCCCTGGCGATGGGCCAGGAGCCGCTGTTGCTGCGCTACACGATCGGTCTGTTCGGCTATGGCCTGATCGGTTGTGCGGTGACCGATGCCGAGAGCTGCCTCCAGCGGCTGGCGCAGCAGCCACACGGGCTGCTGGTGTGCTCCGACAGCCTGGAGCGCGGTGACGTGCTCAGCCTCACCGCCACCGCCAAGGAGCGCTACCCCGCCTTGAAGGTGATCGTGATCAGCACGGGGCCCTGCCCCGAGCCGGCACTGGTGCGGGCTGCCTGGATCGATGGGCTGGTGGCGGAATGCGACATGACCTTCCACAGCGGGGCGCTGCAGGCGGCGGTGCTGGCGGCGCTGGGCGGCTGCCACTTCCGCAGCGCCTCGATGCGGAATCAACCGATGCCGGAGCCGATCAGCGAACTCAGCCCGCGGGATTACCAGATCCTGGAGGGCCTCGCCGATGGGCTCACCGACCGGGAGATCGCCGAGCGGCTGATGATCAGCCCGAACACGGCGAAGTCGTACACCAAGCGTCTGCTGCAGAACATGGGGGCGCGCAACCGTCTGCAGGCCCTGGTGATCGCGCTGCGGCAGGGGCTGATCCGGCTGCGCTGATCGCTGCAGCCCGCACGGTTGCCGTGGCGCCCACCCTCAGCGGAGCCGCCAACCACCCTCCGATGGGGGTCGCCCCGGCGGGGACATCCGGCGTAGGACCGTTGCAGCGATTTGTTTTGCGCGATGTCCAGCGTCGATCCACTCACAGGTATGGGCTTCAACTACGCCGAGGCGCTGCAGAAGAACTTCCTTTTTTATGAGGCGCAGCGCTCCGGCGACCTTGACGAAGCCAGAAAGCGGATCGACTGGCGCGGTGACTCCGGCCTGCGCGACGGCGCCGACGGGGTGTACTTCGGTGGGCAAACCGCCGCCAACCTCCAGGCCGGGCTGACGCTGAATCTCACCGGCGGGTATCACGATGCCGGCGATCACTCCAAGTTCAGCCTGCCGCTCGCTTCCACCCTGGCCACCCTCTCCTGGGGCGGGATCGAGTTCTCCGATGGCTATGCCCTCTCGGGGCAAACCGACGAACTGCTCGATGCGGTGCGTTGGGGCACGGATTACCTGCTCAAGGCCCACGCCGTTGATGCAGCGGGAGCCACGCGGTTCTTCGTGGCGCAGGTGGGCAATGTGGCGGCCGACCACGCCTTGTGGAGCTCGCCGGAGAGCCAGACCATTGCCCGTCCGGCCATGGCGGTGACACCGAGCAAGCCCGGCTCCGATGTGGCGGCCGGCTCGGCCGCAGCGCTGGCTTCCGCCTCGGTGCTGTTCCGCCAGAACGGCGAAGCCGCCTATGCGGATGTGCTGCTGACCCGCGCCATTTCGCTGTACGACTTCGCCGATCGTTACCGGGGCCGCTACTCCGATTCGATTCCGGAGGTGCGCAATTACTACAACTCCTGGAGTGGGTTCAACGATGAGCTGGCCTATGGCGCGGCCTGGCTGTCGCGGGCGGTCACGGCGGCGGGCGGCAGTGGCACGGCCTACCGCGACAAGGCCCTGTCGATCTACACCAGCAACATCGGCGGCCTCTCGCGGGGCTGGACCGGCAACTGGGACGACGCGTCTTATGCCACGGCGGTGATTCTGGCGGAGGACACGGGCTCGACCCGCGTGCAGCAGGACGTGGAGCTCTGGTTGAACAACTGGGTGAACGGCGGCAACGGCGTGACGATCAGTGCCGGCGGCCTGCGCCATATCAGCCAGTGGGGCTCGCTGCGCTATGCCGCCAACACGGCCTTCCTGGCGGATGTGTACGCCGACAACGTGCGCGACCCAGGTGGGGCCTTCAGCCGGCTGTCTCAGGGGACGGTGGATTACATCCTTGGTGCCAATCCGCGCCGGTCGAGCTATCTGGTGGGCTTTGGGGCCAATGCACCCCGGCAGCCCCACCACCGGGCCGCCTCGGGCGTGGGCTGGGATGGATTCCGCAACGGCCTGCCCAACGCCCACATTCTCTACGGCGCCCTGGTGGGTGGCCCTACCAGTTCCGACGACTTCTCCTATCAGGACCGCCGCGACGACTTCGTCGCCAATGAGGTGGCGATCGACTACAACGCTGGCCTGGCCGGTGCCTTCGCCCGCAGCGTGGAGCGTCGCGGCGGGCAGGCGCTCACCGATGCCCAGCTCGATGCTCTGCCGGGCATTTCCGTGCGAACCAGCGGCGGCGGAACGCCGGTGCCACCCACCCCAACACCCACACCAACCCCCACACCTACCCCGACGCCCACGCCCACGCCCACTCCCACTCCAACCCCAACTCCAACCCCGACACCCACTCCAACTCCAACTCCAACTCCAACTCCCACTCCAACTCCAACTCCAACTCCCACTCCAACGCCAACACCCACGCCCGTCCCCGGCGCTCCCTTGCCTCAGACCCTCAATGGCATTCCGCTCACCTCCAACCCGAACCTGGCGGTGTCCGTGGGCGGATCGATCTGGACGGGTGGCATGACGGTGCAACTCACGCTCACCAACACCGGCACGGTGCCGTTGAACAGCTGGAACTTCAGCTTCGAGAGCCCGCACCGTCCCACCAGCACACCCTGGGGGGTGCGGATCAGCAGCACGGCGCTGGCGGGCGGCCTGTTTCGCCACACCGTGACCGGTGATGCCTGGGCCAGCACGATTCAGCCGGGCCGCAGCGTGAACGTGGGCTTCAACGCCAGCCAGGGAAGGCCCCTGGGCAACAGTGGCGCGCTCACGGCGACGGCGCTGTTCGGTGATGGTGGCCGGCTTGGCTTCAGCAGTGTCAACCCCAGTTTCAAGACAGGCGGTGCCGCCGCCGATGTGATCAGCACCAGCGCCGCTGTTGATGCGCTCACCGGCCTGGCTGGCGCGGACACGTTCCGCCTCACCAGCCTGCGCGATTCGTTGCTGAACGCCAGTGATCAGATCACAGATCTGGCCATCGGCAGCGATCGCATCGATGGCCCCCGGGAGGTGTCGGCCGCCGATCTGCGTGAGCTTGGCAGCGTTGCTGACCTCAGCGCCACGGCACTGGCGGCGGTGCTGACCCCCACAGCGTTCGCCGCCAACGGAGCCGCCACCTTCAGCCTTGGCGCCAGCGGCGGCAGCCGCACCTTCCTGGCGCTCAATGATGGGCTGGCTGGCTTCCAATCCGCCAACGACGCCATCGTGGAGATCACCGGCTTCACCGGATCGCTCACGGCCCTGGCGATCGTGTGATCGGCGCGGTCAGAGGTGTCGTGGCGCCTTTGCGGCTGCTCGGCGTAGTTTGTGAAACACACACTTCACAGAACTTCTCCGGTGCCCCCAGCCGCCAAGACTGCTCTGATCACAGGCATCACCGGCCAGGATGGCTCGTACCTCACCGAGCTGCTGCTGGAGAAGGGCTACGCAGTGCACGGCATCAAGCGCCGCGCCAGCAGCTTCAATACGGCGCGCATCGATCATCTTTATCAGGATCCCCATGAAGAGAATCCGCGGCTCACGCTGCACTACGGCGATTTAACCGATAGCACGAATCTGATCCGGATCATCCAACAGGTGCAGCCGGATGAGATTTATAACCTTGGCGCCCAGAGCCATGTGGCGGTGAGCTTTGAGGCGCCGGAGTACACCGCCAACAGCGATGCCATGGGCACGCTGCGCATCCTGGAAGCGGTGCGGATGCTGGGGCTCACACCGAAAACCCGCATCTACCAGGCCAGCACCAGCGAGCTCTACGGGCTGGTGCAGGAGATACCGCAGAAGGAAACCACACCCTTCTATCCGCGCAGCCCCTATGGGGTGGCGAAGCTCTATGCCTATTGGATCACGGTGAACTACCGCGAGGCCTACGGCATGTATGCCTGCAATGGGATTCTGTTCAACCACGAGTCGCCACGGCGGGGTGAAACGTTTGTGACGCGCAAGATCACGCGCGGCCTGGCACGGATCAACGAAGGGCTGGAGGATTGCCTCTACATGGGCAACATCGATTCGCTGCGTGATTGGGGCCACGCCAGGGATTATGTGGAGATGCAATGGCGGATGCTGCAGCAGGAGGGCCCGCCGGAGGATTTCGTGATTGCCACGGGCCGGCAGGAAACGGTGCGGCACTTCATCGAGTTGGCGGCGTTGGAGCTGGGCTGGGGGGCGATTCAGTGGGAGGGCACGGGCACTGAGGAGATCGGCAAGCGCAGCAGCGGCGAAGTGGTGGTGCGGATCGACCCGCGCTATTTCCGGCCGGCGGAGGTGGAAACGCTGCTGGGGGATCCCACCAAGGCACGCGAGAAGCTGGGCTGGACGCCCACCACCACCTTGGAGCAACTGGTGGCCGAGATGGTGGCAGCCGATAAGGAGGAGGCGCGCAAGGAGGCGATCCTGCGGCTGAAGGGCTTCAAGGTGGTGGGCTCGATGGAGAACCCGCCCACCAACCCGGCGGCGACGGCGGCGGCCGGAGGCAAGGGGTGATGGCGCGCTTACCAGAGCAGGTTGCAGGGAAAGGCCCTGAGAGCTGGATCAACGCTCAACAGGGTGAGGGCCTCCAGCTCGGCCTGGGCGGCCAGCAAGCGATCAAAGGGATCGCGATGGGCCATCCCGTAGCTGCCCGCCCGCAGGCCATGGCGCAGCTCGATCGGCAACAGGTCGAACCCCTGGGCGGCCAACATGGCGGGCAGCTGCTCGAGCAGGGGAGTGGCGGCAGGAAGCTTGCCCAAGCGCACCTTGGTGGCGATCTCCCAGCCGGAAGCCGCACTCACCAGCACCCGTGCCGTGTCATCGGCAATGGCGGCATGGGCTGCTGGAGAGAGACGATCGGGTTCAGCCAGCCACCAGAGCAGGGCGTGGGTGTCGAGCAGCAAAGCAGTGCTCACAGGAGGGGGTCTTCCAGAGCGGCGAGCTCCTCCTCCGGCAGCGGTTCGAGCAGCACCTCCGGCGGAGGCAGGGTGATGATCCCGCGCAACACGCCGGGATTGCGCTTGGGTGTGGGCTGCTCCAGAGGCACAAGCCGCGCCCAGGGGCGTCCGCCTTTGGCCAGCACGATGGTTTCACCAGCATGGGCGGCATCGATCAGCCGGGAGAAGTGGGTTTTGGCCTCGTGCACGTTCACGATCCGCGTGAAAGGCGTGTGCATGGCGACAAGGGGCGGCTGCCAACCAATCAACCTTAGTCCACTGGTGGACCAAGTGGGAGGTCAAGCCCGTGGCCGCAGGCCTGGAGTGCAGCTCTTGAACAGGTTGTTCAAGCCATGACCACCACCTCCACCACACCCTTGATCACCCCAGCCGACCGCTTCTTCGTGGCGGGGCATCGGGGGATGGCGGGCGGCGCGATCGTGCGGGCACTGCAGCGCAGCGGCTATGGGGATGAAGCCCAGGGCGGCGCCCTGCTCACCGCCGGCCGCGAGGAGCTCGATCTGCTCGATGGCGCGGCGGTGGCGGCCTGGTTTGCGGCGCATCAGCCCACGGTGGTGGTGCTGGCGGCCGCAAAGGTGGGCGGCATTGCGGCGAACAGCAGCTATCCGGCTGATTTCCTGCTCGACAACCTCAAGATCCAGATCAATGTGATCGAAAACGCCTGGCGCAGCGGCGTGCGGCGGCTGCTGTTCCTGGGCAGCAGCTGCATCTACCCGAAGTTCGCCGCGCAGCCGATCCGGGAAGAGGCGCTGCTCACTGGAGCCCTGGAGCCCACCAATGCGTGGTATGCGATCGCCAAGATCGCCGGCATCAAGCTGTGTGCGGCGCTGCGGCTCCAGCACGGCTTCGATGCGATCAGCCTGATGCCCACCAATCTGTATGGGCCTGGCGACAACTACCACCCCACCCACAGCCATGTGCTGCCGGCCTTGATCCGGCGGTTTCATGAGGCGGCCCAGGCCAAGGCACCGAGCGTGACCTGCTGGGGGACCGGCACACCGCTGCGGGAATTCCTGCATGTGGATGATCTAGGCGAGGCGTGTGTGTTCGCGCTGGAGCGCTGGCAGCCGGGGCCTGAAGAGCTGCAGTTTCTGAATGTGGGCACGGGCGTGGATCTCACGATCCGCGAGCTGGCGGAAGCGGTGGCCGCGGCCACCGGCTTTGCCGGCAGCCTGGAGTGGGACAGCACCAGGCCCGACGGCACCCCGAAAAAGCAGCTGGATGTGAGCCGCCTGGCGGCCCTGGGCTGGCGTGCCCGCATCCCGTTGGCCGAGGGGCTGGCGGGCACGGTGGCCGACTTCGCCAGCAGTGGCAGCGCGAGGCTTTAGCTCCCATCCAGGTGACTGCGCCGGATGGGTGTGCCTTTATGGGGTGGAGCAGGTTCACTGGAGCCTGGTGGAGGCGGCCATGGCGATTGTGAGCATTACCACCGATAGGCCCACAATCGGCGCGCGTGTGTAAGGTGCGGCCAGGAGGATTGGATGTAATGATTCTGGATCTTTTCACTAGCAGAAATCAGATCTGCCACGTGATGAATGTGGAAACTGCAACCATGATCTGTTGCGAGTTCAGTGGTGTTTGGGTTGGCCGAAGCCGGGGTTGAATTCCTTTGATTTCATGCTTAGGCTGCGGCTGCGTGAGCTTGCTGGCCATGGCTTCAAGGGATGATGCGTAAAGGAATTATCTTGGCCGGTGGCAGCGGCACGCGTCTGCATCCGATCACCCAGGCGGTGAGCAAACAGTTGCTGCCGGTGTATGACAAGCCAATGGTGTATTACCCGTTGAGCACGTTAATGCTGGCGGGAATTCGCGATGTGCTGGTGATCACCACGCCGGTGGATCAGCCGTCGTTCGAGCGGTTGCTGGGCGATGGCAGCACCTGGGGGATGGCCATTCGTTATGCGGTGCAGCCGAGCCCGGATGGGTTGGCCCAGGCGTTTTTGATCGGTGCCAGATTTCTGGATGGGGCACCGGTGGCGCTGGTGCTGGGGGACAACCTGTTCCACGGTCACGACCTCAGCGTGCAGTTGCAGGCCTGTAGTGGCGGCGGTGTGGGGGCCACGGTGTTCGCCTACCCCGTGCGTGATCCAGAGCGCTACGGGGTGGTGGAGTTCGATGCGCAGGGCCGGGTGCTGAGCCTGGAGGAAAAGCCGAAGCGTGCGAAGTCGCGCTATGCGGTCACGGGGCTGTATTTCTATGACAACACCGTGGTGGAGCGGGCCGAGCGGGTGCAGCCCTCGGCGCGGGGTGAGCTGGAGATCACCGATCTGAACCGGCAGTATCTGGAGGAGGGGCTGCTGAGGGTGGAGCTGATGGGCCGTGGTATGGCCTGGCTGGATACGGGCACCTGCGATTCGTTGCACGAGGCCACCAGCTACATCCGCACCTTGGAGCACCGGCAGGGTTTGAAGGTGGGCTGTCCGGAGGAGGTGGCGTGGCGGCAGGGCTGGATCAGCGGCGAGCAGCTGGAGCGGCTGGCCCTGCCGCTGAAGAAAAGCGGCTACGGCAGCTACCTGCTGTCGCTGCTGCGGGAGGGAAGCGATGCAGGTTGAGCAGCTCAGCACGGCCAGCGGCGCGGTGATGCAGGGGCCGCTGCTGATCACGCCGCAGGTGTTTGGCGATGAGCGGGGCTTCTTTTTCGAGAGCTGGAACCAGCGCCGCTTTGATGCAGCGGTGGGTACGCCCACCACCTTTGTTCAGGACAACCACTCCCGCTCCAGCTGTGGCGTGCTCCGAGGGCTGCACTACCAGCTGGAACCTGAGCCCCAGGGGAAACTGGTGCGTTGCACCAGCGGCACCATCTTTGATGTGGCGGTCGACATGCGCCGCCCCTCGCCCACGTTCGGCCAGTGGGTGGCTGCCGAGCTGAGTGCCGGCAACCAGCAGCAGCTGTGGGTGCCGGTGGGTTTTGCCCACGGTTTCCTCACCCTCAGCGACACAGCCGAGGTGCTGTACAAGGCGAGCGGCTTCTGGAGCAAGGCCTGCGAGCGCTCGCTGCGCTGGGACGATCCAGAAGTGGCGATCGCTTGGCCGCTGGCGCCGCTGGGGACCAGCGAGCCGGTGCTGGCCGTGAAGGATGCCGTCGCTCCCACGCTGGTGCAGGCGCTGGCCGCCGGGGAGGTGTTCGCGTGAAAGTGCTGCTCACCGGCGCTGCCGGCCAGCTGGGCCAGGCCCTGCGCCAGCAGGTGCCCGAGGGGGTGGAGTTGATCGCCAGCAGCCGCAGTGGCGGCGAGGGCGTGATGGCGCTGGATCTCGCGGATGCCCAGGCCTGCCGCGCGGCGGTGCGGTCACACCGTCCCGACTGGGTGCTCAATGGCGGCGCCTACACGGCGGTGGACAAGGCCGAAAGCGAGCCGGAGCTGGCCCTGGCCGTGAACGGCGCCGCGCCGCGCGCCTTTGCCGAGGCGCTGCTGGAAAGCGGCGGATGCTTGTTGCAGGTGAGCACTGATTTTGTGTTCAACGGCCAGCAGGGCAGTCCGTATCGCACGGAGCAGCAGCGTGCGCCGCTGGGGGTCTACGGCTGCAGCAAGGCCGCCGGCGAGGAGGCGGTGGAAGACGTGCTGGGCGGTAGCGGCAAGGGCGTGATCCTGCGCACCAGTTGGGTGATGGGGCCGGTGGGCAGGAACTTTGCGCTCACGATGCTGCGGCTGCACCGGGAGAAGCAGCAGATCGGTGTGGTGGCGGATCAGGTGGGCTGCCCCACCAGCACGCTCACCCTGGCGGCGGCATGCTGGCGGCTGATGGAGCAGGCCGGCTCATCACCAGCCAGGCCTTTGCCGCTGATCCTGCACTGGAGCGAGGCCGGTGCCGCCAGCTGGTACGACGTGGCCGTGGCGGTGGGCGAGCTGGGCGTGGAGCTGGGGCTCCTGGAGCGAATGGCCGCTGTGAACCCGCTCACCACAGCCGATTACCCCACCCCGGCGCAACGCCCCAGCTATTCGCTGCTGGAAACCTCCAGCACCCGCCAGGTGCTTGCCCTGCCTGCGCTGCACTGGCGTCAGGCGCTGCGTCAGCTGCTGGAGGCCGTGGCGTGATCGCCACCATTAGGCTAGCTGGATCAGCTAGCCACCACCGCTATGGATGCCATCTGGACCCTCCAGGACGCCAAGAACCGCTTCAGCGCGGTGGTGGATGCGGCCGCCCTGGGCCAACCACAAAAGGTGACGCGCCGTGGCAAGTGGGTGTGTGTGGTGCTGTCGGCCGACGACTACCAGCGGCTGCAGCGCCTCGACGTGGCCAACGCGCCATCGCTGTCCGAACTGTTGCTGCAGATGCCGCAAGACGACGAAGGCTTCGAGCGGATGCCCCTGACGCCGAGGGACTTCCCGTGTTCTTGATCGACACGATGGTGCTCTCCGAGCTGCGGCTGCGCCAGCGTGATCCGGGTGTGGTGGCCTGGATCGGCAGGCAGCGGCAGGAGGATTGTTTTCTGAGTGTGGTGAGCATCGGCGAGATCGAACGGAGCATTGCCCGCAGGCGCACAACCGATGCCGGATTTGCGCTGCAGTTGGCGGGATGGCTAGACCAGTTGCTGCGGCTGTATGGCGATCGGCTGTTGCCTGTGGACGTGGGGGTGGCGCGTCGCTGGGGGCAGCTCTCCGCCGAGATCGGCCACGACGGCGCCGACCTGCTGATCGCTGCAACGGCGCTGGAGCGGGGCCTCACGGTGGTGACACGCAATCTGCGGCACTTCACAGCAACCGGGGTGGCGACCCTCAATCCCTGGCAAGCGGAGCTGGAATCGTGACCAGTGCAGCAAACCCTGGCCTTCACCAGGGCGGCGCTGGATCCGGATAACGAGCCACTCTGTACACCCTGAGCAGTGCAGCCCCAATCCGATAGCCACCAGTTTTGTACATCTGTACTACATCATCACTTGACCGCTTCGCCCATGTCTGCAACCAGCCCACCCGACGTTCCCGCCCTGCTCGCCGGCCGCCGCCGCATCCTGGTAACCGGCGGCGCCGGCTTTATCGGCGGGGCGGTGGTGCGCCGGCTGCTGCGCGAAAGCGAGGCGCTGGTGTTCAACCTCGACAAATGCGGCTACGCCAGCGATCTCACCAGCATCGAGGGGGTACTGGCGGAGCTCGGCCCTCGGGCCCTCAGCCCCGATGGGCAGAGCCGCCACCAGTTGCTGCGGGTGGATCTCACCAATGCGGCGGCCACGGAGGCGGCGGTGCGCCAGTCCGATCCCGATCTGGTGATGCATCTGGCGGCCGAGAGCCATGTCGACCGCTCGATCGAGGGCCCGGCGGCCTTCATCGAGAGCAATGTGACGGGCACGTTCAACCTGCTGCAGGCGGTGCGCGCCCACTGGGAAGGCCTGCCGGCCGAGCGGCAGGCGGCCTTCCGCTTCCATCACATCAGCACCGATGAGGTGTTCGGCTCGCTGGGGCCCACGGGGCGCTTCTCGGAAACCACCCCCTACGACCCGCGCAGCCCCTACTCGGCCAGCAAAGCGGCCAGCGACCACCTGGTGAACGCCTGGCACCACACCTACGGCCTGCCGGTGGTGCTCACCAACTGCTCCAACAACTACGGCCCCTGGCAGTTCCCCGAGAAGCTCATCCCGGTGGTGATCCTCAAGGCGGCGGCCGGTGAGCCGATCCCGCTCTATGGCGACGGCCAGAACGTGCGCGATTGGCTGTATGTGGAGGATCACGTGGATGCCCTGCTGCTGGCGGCCTGCGGGGGCGAGCTTGGCCGCAGCTACTGCGTGGGAGGCCATGGAGAGCGCACCAACAAGATGGTGGTGGAGGCCATCTGCTCCGCCCTCGATGGGCTCCTGCCCGCCGGCGCACCCCACAGCCGCCTGATCACTCCGGTCACAGACCGCCCCGGCCACGACCGCCGCTACGCCATCGATCCGGGCCGTATCAGCAACGCGCTGGGCTGGCAGCCGCGCCACAGCTTTGAGGAGGGGCTGGCTGCGACGGTGCGCTGGTACTTGGAGCACCAGGGCTGGTGTACGCAGGTGCGGAAGCAGGGCGGCTATGGCGGCGGCCGGTTGGGGGTGCTGGCGGGCAACCCGAGCTGATGATTCATCGCCATCATGCGGCGGATCAAGGAGTCAATTGCCTCCTGAATACCAATCCACTTCAGTGGAACCACCGAACTGCCAGCCACGCACCAACTTGCTCCTAGCTATTCCTCTTCCACCACACTTCCTGTAAGAAGCGTTCCGCTCTCGAATGGTTATGTCTTGCCATAAGTAGCATCGTGGTCTGGGGCGATTGTCAGGAGACGCAAGAAATCACCATCTCTGTGAGCGGTAGCGCGGCGCGATCTGCTGATCCGCAGTGAATAAACAGCATCGATACCCTCGGGAGGTTTGACGCTCGTGATCTTTTCCCACTTCAGCCCCCGATCGCGATACAGCTGATTCCAGGTCAACTTTCGGATCTTGTTCACAGTGTCCAGTGCTGCATGACGCTCACTTTTCTGCAGCGTCAGCAGCTGCTTCTGAAACACCGGGTTGTTGAGATCAAGCCTGATCGTCGCGTCAGGCGTCGCCATGGCCGAGACGCTTCAGGGTTTCGGACAGCTCAAGGTCAGTCGGCTCATGGCTGGCCGACCATGCTATTGCAGCTTGCAAGTCAGCCGCGGCGGACACCTCATGCAACCAGCGCTCGTTATCAGGAATCACGATCGCCGTGCGAACGATCCACTCTCCCGGCCCCGTTTCCTCCACGAGCACATGACGGCCGGCGTACCGCTTGCCCAAGGAAATTTGACCATTGCTGCCAACAAGCTTGAGCGCAGCTGAACGGTCAGTGACTGCCATCACGCTTTTCCCATGGATCCCGTGCACTAAATCTTAGCATTTGTGCGGCACTAACGGCAGTGCAGCGAAGATAGCCAGCCGCCCAGTTCCCGTGGCCGTGGTGAGCCCAGCGCGACCCTTCCGCTTCCATCACATCAGCACCGACGAAGTGTTCGGCTCGCTGGGGCCCAGGGGGCGCTTCTTGGAAACCACCCCCTACGACCCGCGCAGCCCCTATTCGGCCAGCAAAGCGGCCAGCGACCACCTGGTGAACGCCTGGCACCACACCTAGGGCCCCGGCAGTTCCCCGAGAAGCTGATCCCGGTGGTGATCCTCAAGGCGGCGGCCGGTGAGCCGATCCCGCTGTATGGCGATGGGGCCAATGTGCGTGATTGGCTGTATGTGGAGGATCACGTGGATGCGCTGCTGCTAGCGGCGAATTGTGGGAGGTGGGTGGCAGCTATTGCGTGGGAGGCCATGGAGAGCGCACCAACAAGCAGGTGGTGGAGGCGATCTGCAGCCTGTTGGATGAGTTGAAGCCCATAGGAGCTCCCCACAGCCGCCTGATTACGTCGGTTGCGGATCGGCCTGGACATGACCGGCGCTATGCGATCGATCCGGCGCGGATCAGCGGCGAACTGGGCTGGCAGCCGCGACACAACTTTGCAGAGCGCCTGGCAACAACGGTGCGCTGGTTTCTGGAGCAGCATGACTGGTGCAGCCGGGCGCGGCAGCGGACGGGCTATGGCGGAGGGAGGCTTGGGGTAATGGCAGGTTGAGCCGAAGTGTGATTCAGGGTTCCCTTGAGCGGCATGGCCAATCAACTAGAACTAACAGTTTGAGCCAGCACTACCCATGTTTCCCCTGCTGTTCCAATGCTCGCAAGAGTTGCATCCCAGCGTGCGGGCAGCCCCAACTCAGCACGAACATCAACTACTGGTTCTCAAGCCTGTTCTAGAGTGCACCGGGCCTAATCAAGCTGGTTCTGCTGGCTGCGGCAGCGGTGAATTGGGCTGCGGAGACTCCCCAAAGCCCCCGCTGATGCCCTATATCTCTTTGAGGACTCAGAACTGAAAGCGTTGAACCAGTTCCTCCATTGCGTGCGCTTGTCACGGCACTACGAGGTGTAAACAAGTTTAGATGGCACAGATCTATAGACTGGCCATTCTGTCGAAGCATGCCAATCATTGCAGCATGGCCACTGGATTGGGGGCCAACTAGTGATTGATTGAATTGGTTCCGCAGCCCCAAGCTCTCATGGAACACCCCGCCCAATCAATTTTCTACGCCCCATGGTTTTGGATTCGCTCTCTGAGAATCGCTGGTCAGTCAGCGTTGGTGATCCATGTCAACTTCCGGATGTGCGAATGAATGGGTAGTATATTGCCGAATGCGAGGGCATGAGCCAAGTGTTGCCAGGTATTGAATTGGTCATTAATTTGTCATTCATAGGCAAGAGGGATATGTTGCGCCGGCATTGATCGACGTGCTATAAAAGTAGCTTAATTGGCTTTTGCGCCTTATGCGTACGATCAAAATAGCACCTATGGGCAATATTGGAAATCAAATGTTTCAGTACATGTTTGCCAGGATGCTTCAATTTCGAGTAACTCAATCTATTGTCAGAGGGTATCACATGCCGATGTGGGGGCTAAGCTCGTTATGCGAAGATGAATTGCCTATTAATGTACTAACGATTCGTGGTGGGCATCAAATAGATTGCGATGCTCTCATCGCTCACCTTGAAGCTGGTTCAGACCGGTCACTTGACTATGGAGGATACGGGCAAAGATTGGAATACTATGGGCCTTCAGACCTTATGGCATCTTTCTTTGCGCCTAGTATTTCTCCTAATGCACCGGCATTTGGTCCAGAATACTTAGTAATTAGTGTGCGTGGCAACGAAGTTCTTAAGGCAACACATCCGGACTATATGCCAGTTCCTATTTCATTTTATCATCACATAATTGAAGACACGAAATTGCGACCGGTCTTCATGGGCCAGCTAGGGGAGTCACCCTATCTTCGCAGGCTTAACGAACTGTTCCCATCAGCACTATTTCTCTATAGTCGTGGACCTGCCGACGACTTTGAAATAATCAGATGCTCTACAAATATCATTATTTCGGTGTCCACTTTTTCATGGCTGGGCGCATGGCTTTCGCCAAGGGTGAAGACAATCTATTTCCCTGTTCTAGGCTTTTTGAACCCAAGACAGCGGCCAGACATTGACCTTGTGCCAAAGTTTGATGATAGATATCAATTCTATCAGTTTCCAACCCGGCACTGGAAGGCTACGGCAGCAGACTTTGACTATGTAATGTCAAGTCCAGCCGACTTCTCGCCAATCCGATTTTAATGGCCTTATACTCGACCTCTGTTCTATGGGCCAATCTTGTTTCACATGTCAAAGAAAAGTTTGATTACCATGGCGCAGTTAATGATTATCTCCAATAAGGGCTTTGCTTCAATATTCAGATAGCGTGTTTGCAGGATTTGTTAGAGTGAAGCAGCTCGTCGCCTCAACACCATGTAGATTGGCTTTGTATCACGCCTTCTGAGAGTTGTATTCGGCGCATCAGTGTCATAGTCGCGTGAGATTTGATGCACTCTGCGCAACAGGGGATAGAGCACAGGGCTGAGTTCGGGTCTGTTGCAGGGCCTTTTCGAAGCATCAAGATGTGGTTGGGGCGGTGAACTTAGGCACTATCCATGCACGAACCCAAGCCCATTTCACTTGCATGGGCATCGGTTGTCATCCTTTTCATGCTCAGAGCCATCAGCTTCATCCTCGGAAACAGAAGTCTACTGAGATCCAAGGGAAGTAATGGTTGAATACACCTTCCTATTGGCAACGCTTGAATTGTATCCGTGATAACCTGGCGGCTTTAGGCATCCATGGATGTACTTTGATTAGATCTAAGATGCAAGCTAAACTATGGGGCAGGCTCAGGACTGCATATTCAGACTTGCAAGATCTTCTGGGTAGATCAACGTGGCATAATCTCTAATTTCCAGAGCATGAGAAACTCTGGAATTGGCAAGATTCTCGGTGATGGAGTAAATAAAGTTGGAGGGCATTGGCAAAAACTGGTCATATTGGCTAGAGCTAAGAACTTCAAGTGGATCAAAGATATCTCCATTCATTAACAATTCAATGGTCGCTAGGATTTCTTGAGTGCCTTGAACAACTTCGCTACCCAAATCAATCTTTATATAGGAGTCTTCGTTGTTATTCGGGATTGGGCTGCCTCCTTGGTTTAGTATTTGCCAGCAGCTCTTGATTTCTTCAATAAGTGTCAAGTCTAACTTGCTCTCAAGCATCGCAAAGTCGTATTCAAGGACATCACTCACTTGAAAGTGCTCGGATATAGTTTCTCGAGATTTTAACTTATTCATGTTTGCTTTGATTCTTGAAGCTGGAAAATTCTTGAGATGAAGCATGATCAAGGCGATGCAGTCTACATGCTCAAAATCTAGATGCCTATATTGAATGTTATGGATTCCGGCTGATACTCCAATGTACTTTCGTGGAATTAGAGGTTTTCCCCACCTCAGTGAACCTTCAAGGTGATGTCTGCTTCCAAATTCAAAGTCTTCGTCAGATTCATGTAAGTTGTTTAGCCAATATGATGGTATGAGTTTTGTTCCACTCAAATCTCTTAGGGTATCCAGAAAGCAGCATTCCAGTTTGGTCGGAGACACAAGTCGGATCACTCTCTCGTCAGAGTCTGCAAAAAGAGTGTATTTTGTGGATTGGCGTAGTGCTTCATGGAGCCCACCAAATCGTGGATGCCAGTGTATATCATTATGAGGGCCTGAAAAGCGAAATACTAAAACATCAGTTGAGCATTGCTTAAGAAGCCTAATGTATTCAATCTCGTCTGAGCAGTTGTCAGCAATGATTAGACTGTCTATTCCTGCAACCCGTGAATGATGCTCAATCCATTGCAGTAAGTTCTTGGAATCATTTTTGATTTTCAGAATAATCCTAAGCGTGCTATTGCATCTTGCGATCTTGTCGGTTACTATGGATTGATCGGTCGCCCAGTCGTAAATTGGCATGATGACCTCCAGTGTATGATAGGTTTACAGCCTATCATGCTCCTAGAGGCACTTTCTCGTCTTTGACCATGACAACACGGGCCAGCATCCCTCTTTTTTCAAGGCGTTATTTCTGACTTGGTAAAACCCTGAAGGACTTTTCTTCCAAGAGGGTGATTCAGGTAAGGCCGTTAACGCAGATTTATTTTGATGAAACCTATTGATTCGCTTCTCCTTGTCCCAGGTTCCACGCTGGCGGCTATTCCGCTATTCCGGAATACATAAATTCAATTGACTTGGGTTCGGGTTTCACAAGTGTGTTGCGAAGTGAATGTGGTTCCTTGAGGTGAGCGACTTACAGGCTTGTGGGTAATTGATGCTTGGAGGCAATTACCACTTCAGTAAGATCGCCTATGATGCCTCTTGAGAGATCGTTGTTCTTGACAAGAACGGTAGCTAAATTAGTGTGACTGGCTATATGGTGGCAAATGTCATAGCCCCAGTCGATCGAAACTAGAGATCCGGTGTTGTCAATGGGATTTCCGTGAAACTCAGGAGTTTCAATATGGCAAGCCAAATTGTTCTCATCAAGGAAAGCTCGTCGCCTTGTTGGATGATATCCTCTGACCAGCGGTACTGTCATAATTAGTGAACCACCCGGATTTAATGTGCGCTCTATTTCTCGAATCGCCTTGCCGGGATTAAAGATATGCTCGAACACGTCCTGCAATATAACTATATCAAATCGGCATGCCGGGAATGTTTGTTCTTCAATATTCTCGCACTGATATTCCTTGCAGGGCATTTTTGACCGCACGACTG
Organism: Marcopretia estuarina LEGE 06307; assembly: GCF_056633115.1. Classification (NCBI taxonomy): domain Bacteria; kingdom Bacillati; phylum Cyanobacteriota; class Cyanophyceae; order Synechococcales; family Prochlorococcaceae; genus Marcopretia; species Marcopretia estuarina. The sequence continues at coordinate 561,607 of NZ_JBSJOY010000002.1, forward strand.
TACCAGGTGGGTGAGCCTTGTCATAGTGTGTGGCAGTATAGTCCTGGCATTCGCTGGCTAGTCGCTTAGAGACTATGTCCCACCCTGGGGAAGACTCATGGATTGATTTTAATCGCCAGTCAGGGTGAAGCTTGTTCAGTTCGTGAAATAAAGCGCGATGCCTAGGAAATGAACCACAAGCTTTGCACTCTGCTGTGTTTCGATAGTACGGTCCAGAAATGATAAAGCCCTCGCTGCTTTCGCATGCTGGGCATACTCCACTAATCGAGAAGGGGTAAGATGCTTCTGGCAAAATGGGAGCGTTCGATGTAACTGCCATGTCTTCGAAACTAGTCATCCGGCCAAAGTCTGCTAAAGGGTGATAATGAATAGACAGCTAATTGTGATTAAATATACGTTTATGCCATTTCGAAGCTCGCAAGGCTACTGAATCAAGTCGTGGATCGGCTGAACAGAGTGAAAAGGCTAGCTCATGGATTCGTTTGGCTTCGGCTCCAAGTTCAATTGGATAAGCCAGGTTAGCGTTAACTACACTTTTAGAGTGTCTCCTGTGGTAATTTAAAACCTTTGGAGTGAATGCAACGGACCCTTTGGCGGCTAGATTGAGATAGATAGACCAATCACCTGATAGCCTGTATGACAAAGCTTCATCCCAGGGCAAGGTTCTCATTGCTTCCAGATTCAATATACAGGCGCTTGCATTGGGAATCACATTTGTAACCCCTAGTGCATTCACAATAAAATCAATCCCCCCGAGGACAAACTCTTCGCGGAAAATAGATCCGCTGACCTCTTCGATTGATGAATGATATTCAGAATATGGCGATCCAATCATGCCATATCCATTGACCATCCAGCTCTCGCAGAAGCAAATTACTGGGTAAAACGTCCTATACTTGATGGCAAGATCCACTGCTTCTGTCAAAAAGATGGGCTCGGCATAGTCGTCAGCTTCGGCGATCCAGATATAGTCTCCGTGGGCCATTTCAGCGCCTATTTTCCATTGATTAGAAACGCTGCCAGAATTTCTTTTATTCACTGCGATGCGATACGGGATTCCGCAATTGGATAGATTGCTTTTTGCTAAGTCAGCACTGCCATCACTTGAGCAATCGTCAAGAAAAATAATTTCCTTAATAGGATATCTTTGGTTGATAACCGATTGTAGTCGTCCTCCTAAGTAGTGCTTGTAATTGTAGTTCGGTACGATGGCGGTCACGCTAATTGGATCACTAACTTTTGAAATCGAAAGGCCAGGATTTCTCTGATTTCCATGTCGAAGTAGATTGTTCAAGTAGCGAACATAGGCAAAGTGCTCCCTTGCATACTGGTGATTGGCTTCAAAATTACCCCCGGCTTCCATGTGTTCTTTTAGCTCAAGAACGGCTGAGAGCATTGCCTGCTCATCCAAGTAGGGCACCAATCGGCCCTTGTGGCCCCCCTCGATTAGCTCTACAAAACCCCCGGCGCCCTCAAATCCGATCACTGGCAGCCCGGCATCAAATGCTTCCATGACCACGCTCGGCAATGGGTCTTCGCGGCTGGTGAGTAGAAAAATGTCCGAGCTTAGGTAATACTCAAAGGGTTGTTTGACCTCGCCGGTCAATATAATATTCTTGCTAAGGCCAAGTGTATCGATGTCTCCACGCACATAGCTTTCAATGCCGGGATCAATACGCCCTGCCCAGATCATGTAACTGGAGGTGTCCCGATTCACGAGTTGCATCGCCAGCCGCACAAAAATGTCAATCCCCTTGCGGAAGTCACCGTGGCCGCATCCCATGAGCACCAGCGCGTGCTCTGGAATCCCCAGTTCGGCGCGAAGCTTCTTTCGCACCTGCACTTTGTTCTGGTACTCCGGGTTGAAGTTGATCCCTTGTGGTAACACACGGCTGTTGGTGAGCGGCAGTGCAAACTCGTTCTTTACTTTCTCTCGAACATACTCCGTTGAAAACACCACATCATCAGACTTTTCAGCTAGCTCGTAGAGTGCTTCTTCCAGGTGATAAGACTTGATCAAGCTGGGTAGCTCGTGAATCAGGTTGGTCACACGGATCCCCTCGCCCATCAGAAAGCCCGTGTAGCGGCCGCTCACCGTGGTGTTGAGGATCGCCCTGTCGTAGCCACGGGCTTTGAGGCCTCTGATCAGCCGCTCCAGCTGCTGGTGATCCCCATGCAAATCTTCGCTGAGAATGGTGGTAGTAGCTACGCGGCGATAGCTGTCGGCTAGCGGTCCACCTTCCAGTAGCACCACGTGCACCTTGTTCTTCATCTTTTTGGTGAGATTGATCACCATGCTCAGCAGGTTGATCTGCGCTCCAAAGGGATGGGCATCATGTCCGAAAACAATCAGGTTGTAGTGATCGCTCTCCACCGTCACTCCCATCGGTAAGCCGTGCTTGTAGTGCGTGAAGGGCTCCATCCATTCGGCTTGCACTATTGCGGTTTGGGTGGCGCGCAGCATGGCGTGCCCAAAGTGTTGATCGGGTTCCAGAGTGCAGCCTTCTGCCCATTCATTCCAGGCATTTATAAACACCAGGCTTTCGCTATGGGAATTCTCGGGATCCCGATAAGCCTTGTCGATGATGGTGGCCAGCCACATCTTGTATAAGTCAGTGGTGAAGTTCACATACACGTGGCCATTTTCCATGCGCCGTGCCGTGTTGTCCCAAGCCAGCATGCAGCTGCGGTAGAGCAGGTAGGGCTCTTGAGGGCGATTCATTGCACACTCAGCGAAGAAGCTGTAGTCGCGCAATACACCTTTGAATTCTGGATCAGTCCCTAGCGCCTCCTTGTCCTCATCCGTTAAGTCGCGGCAGTAGGTGAGGCCCTCATGCTTATTCCATACGCAGTGCGGTGGAAACTCCACCGCAGCGTCAAAGCCAAGTGGCAAGGGGTTATCGAAGGCAAAGCTCTGAACGGCGCATAGGTGTAGCTCGCCGATGCCACACTCGCGTGCAAACTCGCGCCAATCGTGCACAGTGGCGAGCGGGTCTTCCAGTTTCTGCGGGCAGTACACCAGCAGCACTGGCTTTCCGTCTATCCGGATGTACTGCTCATGCTTAAGGACGGATTCAGTATCGCGAATAAAGGCCTTGGTGCCCTCCAGGCTCTGATTGGCCTCGATCAGCACCTCGCCAGACATCCCGTCCCAGCTGCGGGTCCAGGTTTCATTCACCCAGCAGATGCAGAACGGGAAGGGATCCGTCTCCCCGGCCATCAGCATCTCCAGGGGCTTCTCCAACAGCTTCTTGCCGTTGAACCAGTAGTAGTAGAAGCAGAAGCCATCGAGGCCATAGCGCCGCGCCAGCTCAAACTGCTTGTCCATCGTGGCCGGTACCCGCAGGTCGTAGAAGCCCATCGGTCCGGGCCGCCTCGGTTGCCAGTGCCCAGGGAAGAAGGGCTTGGCGCGCGAAACGTTGTTCCACTCGGTGAAGCCCTCCCCCCACCACTCATCGTTCTCCGGGATCGGATGGAACTGGGGTAGGTAAAATGCCAGCTTCTTCACCGTGATCGGCTTTCGAGCCAGGATCTCCACCGTTGATTCGTTTGCCGTTACCTCCGGCTGCGCGGCTGATTCCGCTGGATGGCTCGGCTCCTCCCTCGGGGGGGCCTCCTGAGTGCGCAGGGCCGCTTCACTCCGGCTTCGCAACGCCTGGATGAACTCCTTCTCGCCTTCACTGAGCCCTGGAAAGAGGGGCGACTCAACCACCAGATCACATTCCGCCATGGCGGTGCGAGGTGCTTGGCTTTCCACGGCCAACCAGGCTTTGAGGATGTGCGGCCACACTTCCGTCGGATGGCAGATCCGAAAGGCATCCACGATTCGCTGCGCTCTGGCCAGCTCGGTCTGCTCAATCAGCTGTTTCACCTCCCCCACCCAGAGGCTCAGGTCACTGGGTTGATCGAGAAGCTTGGCGCTGGCAGCAGTCATGAGAGGGAGCTCTTGTGGAGCATGAATGAACGAACCGTGGCTGTTGGCTGAGTGGGGCCTCAGCGGTTGGACTTACTCACCCACTACCCCTGGTCAATCGGATCTCGGCAAAGTTCTCCTACTGAGGCTAATTACCACAGCCCAGCTGCAAATGAGGTCCATCCGCGAGGCATTCCTGGGCTGAATCGGGAAGCCGTGCAGACCTGCGGCTCTCTCCCACCCTCGCTGGCAATCAGGAGCGGGTGTGGCGGGGCCTGCATTAAGGCGAAGGCACTAGGGGTTTAGCCTAGGTGGGCTTGGCGGTCTGGGCACGGCGGCACCACTGACAGATCATTCAGCACCGCCAGCAGCCGGCGCTGATCGTGGGGGTTGCTGGCCCGCACCTGGGGCTCTCCGTGAATGGTGAGCACCAGCCAGGGCGTTGTTTTTGGTTCAGAACGTACATCCACCACAGTCAGGCCGGGCTGGAGCCTCACTTGCCTGGGCTCATCCCAACCTTCCAGATGGAACAGCACGGCAGGCTCGGCTTCCATGACCCCCTCCTCCGGGAGATACAGCTGCAGCCTCACGCCTTCCGTCTTGTGCCCATCCCCCACCAGCTGAATCACAAGCCGGCTCGGCGATTCCAGCCAGCCATCGGCATGCAGCCCGCTGGAGCTGGCCAGAACCCGCATCTCCGGCCGTTCCCAGCCCGGTAGAGCCGGCAGGCTGGGCGCCGTGGGCTGGGGCGGCAGCTGTTGGCAGCTGTTCAACTGCTGCCATTGAGGCCGGGCCCGCAGTAGCCCCACCGCCAGCTCCCCAGCCGCTCCTTCCAGTTGGCCTGCTAGCACCACCGCCGGCCCACCCTCCTCGGGCAGTTGCCCCAGCAGCCAGAGCCCCAGGTCACCCCATTCCAGTGGCAGGCCCAGCACATCCGCCTGCGGGCTCTCCCCAAGCGCCACCACCCCATAACCCCGCTCCTGCCCTTCACGGATCGCCTCCACGCTGGGCTGCAGCAGCACCGCCACCGGCCGGCCCAGCAGTGCCCGATCCGCCGCTAGCAGCCAAGGGTGCCCTGCGGGCGGCTGTTGCGTGTCGAGCAGGTGCTGCCAGCGTTCGCGCAGCTGCTCCAGGTTGCGCCGCTGGTGTGCTTTCAGGCCCTGGGCCATATCCCGCGAGTGACTCAGACCCTCCAAATGCAGGATCCGAGCCTGTGGCTGCACCCATACCGATTGCCCCGCCTGTCGTGCCCGCAGGCACAGGTCGCTGTCTTCCGCGTAGGCAGGGCAGTAGCGCCGATCAAAGCCAGCCAGCTCCTGCCAGAGCTGGCGTCGAATGGCGAGGGCGCAGCCGCTCACATAGTCACAGCTGCGCGCATAGGCCAGAGCAAAGCAGTGCTCAAGGGGAAAACCTCGGCCGTGGTTCCATACCTGCCCATCAGCCCACACGATGCCACCTACCTCCTGAGGGAGCCCATCGGCGCCCCAGGCGGCAGCCCCCACCACTCCCGCCTCGGAATGGCGCGCAAACGTGTCCCACAGACGATCCAGACAGTGATCGCCCACCAGCACATCGTTGTTGAGCAGCAGCAAAACCTCTCCTCGCGCCAGCGCGGCCGCGCCGTTGCACGTGTCTAGGAAGCCCTGGTTGTGCTCGCTGCGCCAGATCCGCAGCCACGGCAGCTGCCGGCCCAGCTGGGTGGTGGCATCACTGGAGGCATCATCGGCAACAATCACTTCAAAACTGGTGCCATTGGCCATGGCCACCAGGCTGCGCAGCGCGTTCAGGGTGATTGGCCAGTGGTTGTGCACGGGGATCAACACCGTGACCTGTGGCACCGCGCTGCTCTCGGGGGCCACCAGCAGCGCCGGCGCCGGCAGCGCCTCCAGCCCCCGTAGCGCCAGCCCGTAATAGAGCAGGCGAAAGGCACCCTCCGGGTCGTGCCGCAGGCAACGCTGCACATCCGCCCAGCCCGGCCCGCCCGGCAGCAGCGCCGCCATGTCGAGATCCGCAAGGGCGGCCAGATCACCCATGCCGGCGATCGCCTCAGAGCCTTCCCCCAGGCAGTGGGTCCAGTGGCGCAACAGTGGCAGCCAGGCCAGCGGGTCGCGGGGCATGGGCGGCGCCTCAGCGCTCGGCTTCGATCACCAGCACTCCGGGCAGATCGGAACCCAGCACGCCATGCTTCCAGCTGGTGATGTGGTGCATGCGCGCTTCGGAGAAGCCCGCTTCCTGCAGTTGATCCAGCACGTCCCAGGCGGGGATGCGATACACCAGCGAGCCCGTGTGCGGCCGCACCGGATCACCATGAAACTCCTGCTCCGTGAGATGTTCCGGCTCTCCGGTGCTCGGGTTGTGACGCGCCTTCACGATCGCCTCCCGCTGTCCGAACGCCAGCGGGCAGGTGGCCACCAACCGCCCGCCCGGTCGCAGCACCCGGGCGATCTCGCGATAGGCCGAATCCAGATCCGCCACATGCTCGAACAACTCGTTGCACAGCACCAGATCGAAGCTGGCATCCGCGAAGGTGAGCGCACTCAGATCCTGATGGGGAATCTCAGAGAAGGCCTGCTCCGAATGTTCCAGATACTCGCTGCAGACCAGCCGCCCTTCTCCCAGATGGCGCCGCAGCCACAACGCAAAGCCCGAAAGCGCTTCCGCCAGGTACACGTCTTGCTGGGCCAGGCTGCCCAGTGTTCCGTAGGCCTGCTCCAGCACCCGCAGCACGGCCCGATTCCGGCTCAGCAGCCCATTGGCGATCAGTGATTCCCGGTAGTTGCTTCCCTGGATCTGGATCGCCTCCGGTGCGATGTGCTCGCCCGTGAGCGGCTCCAAGAGGCCCAGAGCCTGCGTGACCGCGATGCAATCCTTCAGCAGGCTTCCCTGTTGCAACAGGGCCGGCAGCTCTGGCCGGAAGTCGTCGAAGCTGCTGTAGCTGCGGAGCACATCGTGCAACGCCAGAACCCCCTCACTGGGCATGAGCTGCGGGCGGGTTTCGGCTTGCACCAAGGCGTCTCCCCATTGTTCGGGTCAGCCTAGGCAGGTGCCTCCATCCCCGCCAGCCTGGCTGCTGGCCCCTAGGGTTTTCAGCATGCTTGAGCTCGAGCACTTGCTCCACCGCCTCGACCAGGCGGTTGCCGCCGCCCAGGCTGGCCAGGGCAACGCACAGCCAAGCGAGCTGCCAGCTGATCAGCACCCCGATCCGCTCAGTGAGCTCTGTGAACAGTTGGCGGATGTTCTGCTCGGGCAGGGCCTCACCGCCGCCGCCGCCCGCTGGCGCACCTGGGCCCTGCTGCCACCGCCTGCACCCCAGCTTGCTGCGGCCATCGCCGAGGTCCGCCAGGAGCTGTTGCGCTCTGCGCCTGAAACGGATGGGCAGCTGCCGGTCGATCCCGTGGCGGCGGCCCACCAGGTGCTGGCGTTGCAGCTCGCGTTACCCGCCGCCGCCCAGGTGGCGGCCTGGGCTCGGGCCCTGCTGGCGGCAGGCGATGGTGCCGCCGCCGTGGAGTTGTTGCAGCGGCAGGCCGTGGCCAGCGGCCTCAACCCGGATCACTGCAACGCCATGGCCTCCGCCTTGCTGCAGTTGGAGCAGTGGTGGGAAGCCGAGCGCTGGCTCTGCACCAGCCTCAGCAAGCAGCGCAACCAGCCGCGGCCCTGGTTCCTGCTGGCCCGTCTGTTGCTGCAGCAGGGCGTGCTCGATGAGGCCTTTGAGGCCGTGCAGCAGGGCCTTGCCCGTGATCCCACCAGCGATTGGGGCCGTAACCTGCGCGCCCGCATCCTGCTGGCCGGAGGCAGCTGGCGCAGCTACGACCTGCTCACAGCCGACCCCCAGGGGCTGCCGAGCGATCCAGCGCTTCGGCAGGATCTGCAAGACAACGCCCAGCGCCACCGCTTGAGCCACCGCACGGCGGCGGACGCACCGACGACCGACCTGCCCCTGAGTGAGCGGCTGCGGTTGCGGCACCTGTTCTCGCGTGATGGCTTGGTGGTGGTGTTGCACGGCCATCCCACCGGTGCCCTGCACTGGTGCCTGGCCCAGGAACTGCTGCCCGATGGCCTTGAGGTGCAGCCGGTGGCAAGCCGTGAACCTCTGTTGATGGCGGAGGCACTGGCAACGGCGGGGCTTCGTTGCCGCAGCGAACAATCCTCCCCTCTGCTGCGCCAGCTGGCTGCCGACGCAAACCAAGCCGTGGCACTGCTGGTGATCCAGCGGCCCAGCGGCAGCAGGTTCCCCACAGCCCTGGGCCTCCTGTGGCCGAAGGTGGCCCATCTGCTCACACCCGTGGGGCTGGTGGAGCCGCCGGGCTTCAGCGCTGTGGCCTCCCTGGGCGGCTGGCAGCTACTCGCTTCAAGCCAGTTATGACTGAATCTATACGAGCGTGGAGCCTGCCGAGCACATGCTTTTGATTCTCAAGTGCATTCCTTAATACCATTTCCGGATCAAGAAAGTTGTAAGCGATACAGCTATCGGCATGAGCGCATGGCGTAGGATGTACCTATCGAGTTGGTCCGTTACTAGCCATGTCCTTCATTGCGCCCCCTGCCTCAGATATCTTTGGCACAAGGCCACTTGATGAGGAAGGAGAGGGACTACTCCCTTTGGAACCAGTGGATCCAGGCACTATTGCTGATTTCTCAGGGGAGCGAACCCAGGTTGACGGAACCAACGGCCCTGTTGAAGTTGGTGGTGTTGGCGCCACTTGGGCAACCACGCCGGCTCCCGCCGGCGAAACGAATGAAATTCTTCTGACGGGCGCGAGCAATACCCTCATCCTGGGTGCTGGCTCCACCAATGTTCAGGTTCTTGGCAGCGGCAACATTGTTGAAGCTCGGCAGGAAGTTGGTGTGATTGATAGCCCCAAGGTGATCAGCCTTGGTGATTTTGGTGGCGGCAACGACTCCAACGACCCCAGTGTCACGGTCGATCTGACCAGCACCACTGCCGGCAACGAAATCGGTTCGACAACCTCCGTCCTTGACGCGGCTGGTGGTGGCCAGCTGGGCACCGACTTCCAGAACTACGCCCACGGCGGCACCGGCAACGACACCATCTACGGCGGTAGCGGCTCCGACTTCATCCGCGGCGGCTCCGGTGATGACCAGCTCTACGGCTTCGGCGGCAACGATCTCATCCGCGGTGGTTCCGGGTCTGACTTCGTCAGCTTTGGTGTCGATGGCAACGACACCCTCTACTACACCTCCGATCAGCTCGGCGGCGGCGACGTCGACACCATCAGCGACTTCACCTTTAGCGACGACAGGCTGGCCTTCGACGCCGCAGCTGTTGGTGGCCCCAACAACTTCAGCGCCTTCTCTGGCTTCGGCACCTCCACCCTTGCGGTCAGCGTCGACGGCAACACCACTCAGGTGGTGGCTGGCAACGGCTATGTCTGGGATCAGGACGACATTCTCTTCGTGGTTTGATAGCCGAATCAGCCGGTTTGCGGCCCTTTGGTTAGCCCTCCCTCAGCCCGCTGGTTTTCGCTTGAGATCCGCGCAGCTGCACCCACCTTTGGCTTGCCGCTGCAGCTCAGCTTCAACCTGAACGACGGCAGCAAGGCTCAGCATCACGTGCGTCTTGCCGAGTCTTCTTGTTGGGGGATGGTGGTGCTTCCGTTGGCGGATCAGCCGCTCGCGGTCCAGGCCGTCTTGCCGGATCGGCCCGGCTCACCGCTTCAGGTGTCCTGGCGCCCCATCACTCCGCGGCTGGCGGGCCTCGCCATGGCCCGCCAGCTCTGTGCCGAGGATCCGGCCACCCTCTTTCACGATGGCCTTGAACTCCATCGCCAGCTGGAGCCCCTGCCTCCCAGCCAGGCGCTCACCCGCCTCTGGCAGCGCTACGCCTGCTGGCTCGTCGAGCGGCCCCGCCCCTTGCTGGCGCCGCATCCCCTGGAAGGCCGGCCCTTCGCCGATGGTCGCTTCCAGCCGCCTGCCGCTGAAGCCACCGTGGCCCGCCTTCGCACCCTCTGGCCGCTGCTGTTGCAACGGCTCAAGCCCGCTCCCACCGTGAGTGTGGTGCTGCCGCTCTTCGGCCAGGAGGCCGTCACCCTGCGCTGCCTCGAAAGCCTGGTGCAGGAGCAGCTGCGTCGGCCCGATCCACCGGCCAACCTCGAGATCCTCCTCCTCGACGACGCCTCCCCCGCCGGCTCCATCGATCAGCTGGTCGCCCTGGTGGCCGAACTCGACAGCAAGCACCTGCGCCTGCTGCGCCAGCCTGACAACCTCGGCTATCTGCGCACCTGCAACAGCGGCGCCGCCAACGCCACCGGCGAACTGCTCTGCTTTCTCAACAACGACACCGTTGTGACCACCGACTGGCTCACCGAACTGATCGGCAGCCTGGAAGGCTTTCCCGATGCTGGCCTGGTGGGCCCCATGCTGCTCTACCCCGATGGCCGCCTGCAGGAAGCCGGTGGCATCGTCTGGCGCGATGGCAGCGCCTGGAACTACGGCCGCGATGGCGATCCCACCGACCCTTCCTATGGCTTCTGCCGCGACGTCGACTACGTGTCCGGTGCCTGCCTGCTGATGCGCACCGAGCTGTTTCGCCGCATCGGCGGCTTCGACAGCCGCTATGCCCCCGCCTACTACGAGGACACCGACCTGGCCATGGCGGTGCGGGATCTCGGCTACCGCGTGCTCATGCAGCCCCTTGCCCGCGTGATCCACTACGAAGGCCTCTCCAGCGGCCGCGACCACGACAGTGGCCCCAAGCGCTTTCAGGAACGCAACGCCCGCCTGTTCCGCAGCAAGTGGGAGCGGCGCCTGCAGAGCCATGCCGAAAACGGCACGGCCGTCTGGCACGAACGCAACCGCGGCCGTGTGGGCCGCATCCTGGTGATGGAGGCCAGCCTGCCCACGCCCGACCGCGACGCCGGCTCCCTCTACATCCTTCACCTGCTCACCGATCTGCTCGCCCTCGGCTGGGATGTGAGCTTTCTCCCCACCGACAACCTGCTCTGGCAGCCCGACTACGGCACCCCACTCCAGCGGCTTGGTGTGGAAGTGCTGGTGCACCCCTGGGTGCCCTCCGTGAATCAGCTGCTCGAAGAGCGCGGCGATCACTATGAGGCGATCCTGATCGCCCGGCCCGAAGTGGCCGACCGCTGGCTGGAAGCCATCAAGACCCACGCCCCGCTCGCGCGCCTCCTCTACTACACCCACGATCTGCACCACCTGCGCATGGAGCGGCAGCTCGCCGTTCAGCCCGAGGCGATCAGTCGCGAGGCGATCGAGCGCATGCGCGCCTGCGAGAAGCGCATCCTCGACATCGTCGATGCCGTGCTCTACCTCAGCGAAGAGGAGCGCCGTCAGGCCGTGGAGCGGCTCAGCCCCCGTGCCGCCGGTTTCGTGCTGCCGCCCCGCGTGCGCCGTGAAGCCCTGCCCAGTTCCTTTCACGAGCGGCAGGGGGTGCTGTTTCTCGGTGGCTTTGGCCACCCCCCCAACGCCGATGCCGTGCTCTGGTACGTGCAGGAGGTGCTGCCCGCGTTGCGTCACCTGGCTGGTGATGCCGCCGTGCCCCATTTTCATGTGGTGGGTGCCAATCCCCCCGCCGCCATTCAGGCCCTCGGCGGTGAGGGTGTCACGGTGCATGGCTATGTGGCCGATCTGGGGCCCCTGCTCAGCCGCCTGAGGGTGTGCGTGGCGCCCCTGCGTTTTGGTGCCGGCGTGAAGGGCAAGATGCTCACCGCCATGGCGGCCGGCTTGCCGCTGGTGGCCACTGGCGTGGCGGCCGAGGGGCTGGGGTTGCGCCATGGCCTCACGGCCCTGCTGGCCGAGGATGCCGAAGCCTTCGCGCGTGATGTGCTGGCTCTGCATTCCTCCGCCGAGCTGTGGGAGCGCCAGGTGGAGGCAGCCACCGCCCACCTCGAAGCCGGCTGGGGCGCCGACGTGGTGCGCGAACACCTGGCGGACGCCTTGCGCGCTTTGGGCCTGCCTGTGGCTCCGGTGCCCAGGCCCCTGCCGGAGCAACACTGGCCGCTCCCTCTGGGCGCCGGTCCTGAAGGCCTGCTCAGCTTCTACAACCTCCGATGAACCCTGGCGCACAGGCGGGCGTATGGATCCCGCTCGATCAATTGCTCGCGCTGCCACTGCCGGCCGAGCCCCTCGCCTGCCTCTGGCGCGAGCTGCTGCGTGCCCTGCCCCCCGCTGCTGTTCGCGAACGCCAGGCCCTCGAGCAGGCCCTGCAGGCCCATGAGCTGCGCCGTGTGGAAGCTCTGTGCGAGGCCGGGGAGATCGAGGCCGGGCTCAGCCGGCTCGAGGCCCTCGCCGCTGGTCTCGATCCCACCGCCCTGGCGGCTCTGCTCCATCGCCTGATGCCCGGCCTGCATCGCCGGCTGGTGGAGCAGGCCGGGCCCTCCCCTGCCCCGGAGCTGGTGGCTGACCCACTGCGCGCCGAGCAGCTCTGGCAGGCCGACCGCTGGATGCGCCGCCTGGAATCCCTGCCCTGCGAAAAGGTCCATCGACAGGAGGTGATGGCCGAGCAGATCTGCCGCTATGCGGCACTCGCCTGGATGGTCCAGCCTGGTGCTGTTGCCAGCGCCCGGGCGATCACCCTGCTTCAGCGTCTGCTGCAGCTTTTGCCCCAGGCGCGTCAATGGGTGGTGCCGGCCATCCGCGAGCGTTTGCTTCAGGGCGTGCAGGCGCTGAACCATCCAGAGTCGCTCGCCGATCCCCAGCATCTCGGTGTGTTGCTGGAAGCCTGCGCGGCCATGGGAGCCGATCCAGAGCTGCCGGAGCCATCCAGGCAGGCCTTGGAGCTGGCCGTGTTCCGGGGCCGTGCCGCCCTCGATGTGTGGCAGAACCTGGAACGCCTCAGCGCCCCAGTGCCTTGACGGCCTGCTGCAGCTGCAGCAGCACACACCCCTGCAGCACGATCTCCAGCTGCTCGCTCGCTGCACCATCGCGCTCCGCCTGCATCAGCGCCAGCGCCGCCTGCTGGCGCAGCACCTGGCCCTGAAGGTCGGGGGTGAGGCTGCCCAGGTGCTCACGGGCCTGCTCGATCCATTGCTCTGCCGGCATCAGCTCCCCTCGCGGATCCTCCCCAGCATGCCCTCAGCTCCGAGGATGGTCCACTGGTCGCCGGGCTTGAGCTCCACCGCTGGTTGGTTCTCACGCAGGGCGGCGCAGCGCTCCGCAAAGGCCGCCAAACGGCCGGTGAGATCCGGGATAACCGCCAGCCGGGCATCCAGCCGGGCAGTGGCTCTGCGGTAGAGGGTCGCGTCCAGTTCCGTGATCTCCAGCAGCCGCTCCGCAGGCGCTGAGGTGGTGGGATCGACGTCGACGTCGATCCCATCGGTGGTGTTCATCCGCTGCGGATAGGCCAGATCCAGCGGGCAGCCGAGCTGCTCCAGCGCGTGCTCCAGCGCCACGATGGATTCGTCGTAGCGCTCCACCAGCCCCACGAACAGATCCTGCCGCTCCAGATCGATCAGCTCCGGCCGTGCCGCCCAGCCCTGCTGCAGCCGCCAGTTGTCTGGGTCTTGCGGGGAGAGATGGCGCGTCTGGAAGTTGGCCAGCAGCCCACGGCAGTAGTGCTCGATGTACTGCCGGAAGGACATGGCGGCGATGGTGCCCTGCAGATGAAGCTCAAAGCGGTAGGCCGAGGCGAGCCGGGCCAGTGGATCCCGCAGAAACGCCACCTTGAGGCGCGCCAATGCCCCTGGCGGCGGCAGCGTGATCAGGTGGGAGGTGATCAGCTGGGGGTGCGCAGGGGCCGTGGCGAAGTGATCGCGCACCCGTTCCCAGGCCAGCCGCTGGTTCGAAGCCTCCGATTCCACATAGGCCACGCTGCCCCGGCTGGCATGCTCCAGCGACCAGATGAACGTGGACCCGGCACACTTGAAGCCGTGCAGGTGAAGCACATCCGCCAGTGATCCGCTGGCTGTTCGATCAACTTGCTCGCAGATGCGGATCAGATCGGCACGCATCGCCGCCAACCAGGCAATCGGCTCAAGATGGAGTTCCTCCAGCCGGGCCAACAGCTTCAGCCCATCACGGGCCATCGCGGGGGCCTGTGGATCGCCCAGCGCCAGGCGGTGGATCCAGATGGCGCCACTCCGACAGCACTGTTCCTCATGAACAGAAACCCAATCAGGCTGCACGGGGTTCTGTTGCCTCAGCGCCTGGAAGATTCGCGCCCCCTCCAGCGCATGGGTGATGGCGGCGGCGCTATCGCTTTCACCGATCTCCAGCATGCGACTGTGCGCGGCCAGCCCCAACTCCAGGGACACATCGGCTGCTGGGGGTGATGGCATGGGAGCTGGGTGACCCGCCTCAGATTCAAGCTGGCCTCTCAGCAAGGAACGACACCAGATGGAGAGGCTGAGGTTTCAAGCGCTTCCCCAATCACATTGATCGAATCAAGGGTTTGGAGATGTCGTTGAGAGGATGGGCATGTGAAAACCTCCACCTTGAAGCATGCGAACTCGCGTAGCCTAATCTAGGGAAGGCAAACTTGATTGCACTCGAGTGGCGCAGATCGATGTGCTGATGGTGGCGGATGGCGAGCGGCTCTCGCTCGGCTGCATGGTCGCCGCGATTATCGCCAGGAAATCCTTTCCAGAGGCGCACTTCTCTTTCGCAGTGCCTTCGGATGTTCCGTTCAATCTCGGCTTGCCGGAAGGCACTCTGGAGGCTCTGGATGTGGATCTGGTGCCCTTCACCTTCGGGGATCTGCAGGTGGAGGGCAAGGGCTACCGAATCCTCAACAAAGTGAGGGCGCTGGCGGCCTTCGGGTCTCGCCCGGTGCTGCTGTGTGATTCAGACCTGTTCTTCCTACGCTCGATTCCAGCCGCTTATCTGATCGGCCGCACGGTGCCTTCAGCAACGCCTGAGCACGGTCGGCACGACTTCCCCTGGGAGCGCCTCTACGCCCACTTCAACCTCCTGCCTCCCTCGTTCCAGGTGCTCTGTGGCAGTGGCGAAGCCAGCCCGCCCTGGTTCAACGCCGGGCTGGTGCATGCCCCCAATGCCGCTGCCCTGGGGGCGGAGTGGGAGAGGATCTGCCTGGCCATCAATGCATTGCCCTGGGTGCCCGAACGCTGGCCCTATCTGGATCAGATCGCCTTGCCGCTGGCCATGGCCAGCCTCTCTCCAGCCTCTCGGCTCACCGAGGCAACGGTGCTTGACAGCCGCCTGAATCAAAACCTCTTCCATTGGATGGAGAATCAGAGCTATGTGACCAATGGATTTGGTGTGCATCACCATGGCCGCGTTTCATTGATTAAAAAGTATTTCCCATCACTTCTGATGTGGCTGCACGCAGACTACCCGCTGCTGGAGCAATTGCTGGAGCGTTACACCGTTTATGATGATCGTGGCGAATGAGGTGATCAGCGATCTGGCTGGAAGTTCTCCGGTGAAGATCGTTCTGGGAGTCTTTCCAGAGAGGGTCTTTCTTGGCGCAGAGATGGAGATTGGCGCTGGCAGTCCAGGCTGGTAACGCTCAGTTTCAGGTCACAGTTGTCTCTGCTGCAGCTCCTCGTTCCAGCGCGAGGGAAACCCAGCCATTGCTGCTGCGTGCCCTGCGTCCCACTCACAACGCCGTCCACAGCTCGAGCGCTTCCGCCAGCACTCCTTCCCGGCAGCGGCGCGCCAGCGCCGGATCGATCGGCTGGCTGGGTGCCACACCCACGTTGTGCGCCGGATAGCTGCGGCCTGCCGGCAGGCCCTCGCGCTCCAGATCGAGGAAGGCCAGGCAGCGGTGCAGCACCCGCTCGGGGTGGAGGGCCAGGTCTTCGAAACGCAGCACCAGCAGTTGAGACGCCGGCCATACCGCTTGCCAACGGCGTAGCTGCTCGGCGTAGAGGCTGCCGCTCAGCGCATTGGGCCGAAACCAGCCCATCGCTGCCCGTTCTGCCCTTCCCATCGCCTCCAGCCGGTCGGCTTCATCCGCCAGCAGGGCTCCGGCATCACCCGAGAGGCCGATCAGGCTGTGCATATGGCGCAGCCAGCTCAGTGCCCGATCCAGTGGTTCGCGCAGCAGCACGATCAGCCGCGCTTCCGGCACCAGGGCGCGCATCCGTTGCGGCGTTTCCGGGTTCTGCAGATAGTCAGGTGTGGCCTCCAGCCGCAGCAGCCCCGGGCTGCGCAGCGCCGGAAACTGGGCCCGGTACCAGGCCTCGCCCCGTTGCCAGTGGTTGTCGAAGAAGTGCAGTTCCTTGAGCGGATGCAGCCACACCCGTGGATGACCGGCCAGGTAGGCCGCCAGGGAGGTGGTGCCGCTCTTGGGAGCGCCGAGGATCAGCACCTCCGGCAGCCCACCGTCTGTTCCCGCTGCCAGGCGCCAGGCCGGCAGGCCCAGGCGGGCGGCCCGGCGGTTCAGGGCCATCGCTGCTTCCGGGTCGTCGTCCCGCAGCCAATGGGCCAACAGCGACAAGCCAAGGGAATGGGGGGGTGCCGCCTCGATCAGCTGGCGCAGCTGGGGCAACAGCTCCTGACGGGCGGAGGCGTCGATCTGCAGGTAATACAGGCCCCGCAGGCTGCTGGCGTCCGCCGGATCCAGCGCCAGCACCTGCAGGTAGGCGGCAGCCGCGGCCTCGGGTCGGCCCTCCATCCGTGCCGCCGCCGCCTGTTGGAGTCCTTTCGTTTTGGCCAGCAGCATGGTGGCGAGATTAGGCAGGCTGCCCCAGATCATCTGCCGCTGCGTCCTGCTGGATCCGTCGCAGGGCAGCCGCCACACGCACGGGATCGAGCAGGATCGGCTCTGTGATCGGCGCCTCGAACAGCAGCTGGCTGTACAGCCAGGGTGGCGTAGCCGGCTGCAGGCAGCGCACCAGCTTCAGGGCGCCCGCTGCCGCCAGGGCATGGCCGTAGGGAGGGGCGTAGCGCGGCTGATGCAGCTCCAGCACCTGGGTGCCCGGCCGTGCAAAGGCCAGGCCCGCCAACGCTGCTCCATGGGCGAGCACCAGCAGTTCGGCGTCGGCGATCAGGGCCGCCTGTTCCGCCAGCGGCAGCCCTTCCAGCACCGTGGGCTCCAGCGCCAACCCCTCCTGCTCCAGGTGGGCCAGCAGCTCCGCCTCCCCGAACACCGGTCGCCGGCCCGATGGGCCGCGCACCAGCCACAGCCGCCGGCCTGCCCCACGCCGGGGTCCCCGCTGCTCAGGTCGTAGGTAGCGGTGGCGCAGCCAGGCGCGGGCCTGCCGTGACGGCCAACCCAATGGGTGCAGCGCAGCGGGCACCAACAGCCGCTCTGCCTGCAGGTGGGGGTGTTCACGCGCATCGATCAGCCGCTCGGGCGGAATGCCGAGGTCGTCCACCAGGCAGCGGCGCACCCGCTCGCTGCTGCCGCCGTTGTGCCAGAGGTGCCAGGCGGCCGGCCACCCCCCCGCGCCAGCCAGCGCCAGGCCCAGGCGCGGCAGGCTGTCAAGCAGCCAGTGGTAGTGGATCTCGGCGGAGAGGTCCGCCACGGCCAGCACCGTGCCGGCCACCACCAGCGGCGCTCCGGCCGGCGGCGGCTCGGTGTTGCTGGGAGGGTTGGGGCAGGTGGGCCAGGGCTGGGGATAGCGGCGACACAGCTGCGGCAGCAGCGCGCCCGCGCCATCGGCCACACCGAGTCCGTGGGTGGTGCCCCAGGGGTTGCTGCTGGGTGGGCGCAACCAGGCGCGGCCGTGGTGGAGCTCATGCAGCTGGAAGCGTTCCTCCCGCCACCCCTGCTCCTGCAGGGTCTGGGCACAGGGGAGGCAGTCGGTGCCGCGGCAGGCCCCCGCTGGTGCTGGCGCCGCCAGGCCCCCGAAGCGGGCGGCATCCGCGCCATCGCTGGGCTGGGGGGGCAGGTGGGCCGCCAGCTGCTCCAGCGCCGCCGCACCCCACGGGTAGCGGGGGGCTGCCAGCCGCGCGATGGCCCGGGCCAGTTCGGCACCGGGTTGCAGCTCAAACACCTCCTGCAACCGCTGACGCGCCGTTTCGGCGTTTTCCGGCCAGCTGATCAGGGCCCAGCAGCGCAGCAGCTCCGCCAGTTCCTCCGCCAGCTCGGCCGCGCTGGACTGCGGCTGCAGCAACGCCTCGCACCAGGCCAGCACCCGGAGCCGCAGGCTGGCCAACGGGTCAGAGCCGGCGGGCAGGGTCTGCCACCAGCGGCTCAGTGCTTCCGGCTGCCACAGCGGGTCGCTGTCCTGCAATTCAGCCCTCAGCTGGCTGGCCAGGGCCTGCAGCCGGCGGCCTGTACGGCCGCGGCCGGAATGGGCAAGATCCTCCAGCACCTGCGCTTCCAGGGCGCACCAGGTGGGATCGCTCAGCCACTGTTCAGCGCTGATCTGGCGGCCGATGCGCGCACAGCTGCGTGCCGCGTTTTCGGCCAGGTGCAGCCAGGTGTGGGCGTCTCCGTGCGGGCGGCTGCCCCAGGCGGTACGCCACAGCTCCAGGGCCAGCTCAGGGTGTTGTTCCTGCCAGGCGTGCCAGCCCGCCCAGGCGCGGGTTCCAAACAGCAGCGCCGCGCGCCGGGCCCGCAGCGGATGGGCCGCAGGCAGGGCCTCCAGGCGCCGGTTCATCACCCACAGGAGCGCACGGGCCTGATCGGCCGCCTGCCGGCTGGCCGCGCCGCCATGCACCCGATAGCCGCAGAGCACTTCCTCCAGCCAGGCGCCGCGCTGGCCGTCGGCGGCCAGCCGCAACAGCAGGTCCACATCTTCGGCGTGCCGCAGCCCGGGATCAAAGCCGCCGCTGCTGGCCAGCAGCGAGCGTCGCAGCATCCAGGCGCTCGGCAGAACGGCCTTGTGCTCAAAGGCCGCTTCCAGCTCGCAGCCCGCTCGCTCTTGCCAGGGGCACACGTCATGAAGGGGCTGGCCTGAAGCATCCAGGCGCCGCCAACCGCAAAGCAGGTGCTGCAAACCGGGCTCGGCCTCGAAACGAGCCGCCTGATGGCTGAGCCGGGCGGGCAGGGCGATGTCGTCGGCATCGAGGAAGGCCACCAGCGGCGCCTGTGCATTGGCCCAGCCGATGTTGCGGGCCGAGGCCACGCCTCGCCCGGTCGCTAGGCGGATCAGCCGCACCGGCTGAACACCTCCGCGCGACCACGCGGCGATCAAGGCGGCCGAGTGGTCCGTGCTGCCGTCATCCACCGCCACCAGTTCCCAGTCGGCCAGCTCCTGGCCCCGCAGCGACGCCAGGCAGGCCGGGAGCCACCGTTCCGCATCGCGGAACGGAAGGATCACGGAAACGCGTGGCAACATATGGCGAAGCAAATGCAGGCTGAGGCTGGCTGATGGGTTTGCGTACGGCCTTGATCCGCATGCTCGGCGGGGAGAAAAGCTCTGCCGGCCCCAGCGGTTCATTCTCCCTGGATCAGCCTCCTGCCCCACCCCCCCATGCGCCGGCCAGCGCCGGTCCCGCCTCCCCGGAGCTGCAGTTTCGCTACGCCGAAGAGCTCAACGACCAAGGGCGGCCTGATCTCGCCGTTTCCCACTACCGGCAGGCCTATGTGATGTTGCGGGTGCTGGCCGGGCCTGCGGCAGCCCAGCTTGCCGGTTACACCCAGCTCGCCCTGCCGGATCGCACCTCCGGCCAGCCCATGCCGGGCCTGCCGCAACGTCCAGGCCAGCCTCTTGCTCCCCCCACGCCCAACCCCCTCGCGGCCCTGCGCCAGAAGCTCAGCAGCGCCAACGCCGCCGAGGTGGAGCAGGAAGTGCGCCAGCTGATTGTGGCGGGAGGCCGTGGTGCTGATTCCTTCAGCCTGCTGGGCATGTGCCACCTGCTGAAAAATCAGCCGGCGGAGGCGGAGCGCGCCTTCCGTGAAGCGCTCAAATACGACGGCAACCATTTCCGCAGCCTGGTGAATCTGGGCGGCGTGCTGCTGAAAACCGGCCGGATCGAGGAGGCTGTGCCGCTGCTGGAGAGCTCACTCCAGCACACGCGTCCCGGATCGCCTGAGTCGTTGGCGGCCCTCACCAACCTGGCCGTGGCCCAAACCCAGCTCGGCCGCCCGATCGATGCCGCCCAGTTGGTGCTGCGCATTTTTCGCATCAAGCCCGATCACCTCCAGCCCGACAAACTCGTGGTGGCGGCCAAGCATCTCGAGGAGATGGGCGACGACACGGCGGCCATCGACCTGCTTCAGCACCTCCGCACCCGCCTGCGCGAGCCCGACCTCAACCGCCGCCTGGCCGAGTTGCTCGAACGGCGGGGTGACTATCAGCAGGCGGCCCTGGTGTATCGGGAGCTCGCCGCCGGCACCGGTAGCCCATGAACACCCTGCTGCCGCCCCAGCTGCAGGATCTCGGCAACACACTCCCTCTGCCGGATCAGGCCACCGTGCGGTTCCTGGCCCGGCATGAACTGCTCAGCGCCTGGTGCCAGCGGCGTCTGCTTGAGGAGTTGGCCGCTGCCCCCTTGCCGCTGCAGGCGGATCCCGAGGCCGAGGACGACGACGAAGCCTTGCTGCTCGGCTACGCCCGCCGTTGTGGCCTCGACAACCTCGACGCCCTGCAGACCTGGCGCGAGGCCCGCGGGCTTTCGCTGGAAGAGCTGGAAGCCCTGGCCAGCTTCGACACCCGGGTGGCCCGTGCCAGCCAGTGGATCTGGAGCCAGGAGGTGCCTGGCCTCTTCCTGAAGCGCCGCGGTCAGCTTGATGAAGTGGTGCTCACCTTGGTGCGCGTGCGCGACCCCGACCTGGCCACTGAGCTCTTCTTTCAGCTGCAAGACGGGGAATGCTCCTTTCATGAGGTGGTGGAGCGCCACGCCGACGAAGCCGATCGGCTGCGGCGTGGGGTGGTGGGTCCCTTGCCGGTGAACCGGCTCAATCCGCTGTTGATGCGGGTGGTGCGCCGCTACAAACCCGGCGAACTGATTCCGCCGCTCGACATCGGCGGGGTGGTGCATCTGATCCGGGTGGAATCGCTCAAACCCGCTCAGCTCGACGACCGCCTCCGGGCCCAGCTCCTGGAGGAATGCCGCAGCCGCTGGCAGCGCGATCAACTCAAGAAGCTGCGTGAGCGGCTGATGCAGTTTTCCCCTTCCCTGGAGGACCAGCCCTGATGCGTTTTGACCAGCTTCTGCGCAACTCGGCACTCCTCGCCGACCTGCCTGACGACCTGATCAACCGGATGGCGGCCGAGGCCTCCATGCTTCAGCTGGGGGTGGGCCAGCCCTTCCAGCGGGCCGGTCAGCTGCCCCCCGGCGCCGCGCTGCTCGTGGAGGGGCGGCTGCGGCGGCTGCAGGTGCGGCTGGGGGAGCCACCCACCAGCCTCGGTCTGGTGGGCCCTGGCAGTTGGCTGGGCTGGACCTCCCTGTGGCGCGGTGAGCCGGAACTGGGCTTGGTGGCCTCTCAGCCCTGCGCCCTGCTGGTGCTGCCGGCGGCCCTGGCTGTCCGGCTGTTGCAGCAGGAGCCGCTCCTGCGCCAGGCCGTTGCCGGCCGGCCGTCGCTCGAAGAGCTCGCCAGCCTGATGGAGGTGTGGTGGCAGGCCCAGGGCCTGCGGCCCGAGCGGCCGCAGGCGCGGCTGGAGCAGTTGCTGGGTGAGGCCCTGCTGCTCGGCCCCAACGACCAGCTCCCTCCTGGCCACCTGGTGCTGTACAGCGGGCCGCGACAGCCGGCCGGGCTGCTGCCAGGGGATCGGCTCCAATCGGATTCGGAAGGCTGGCGCGGCGCGGTGAACCAACTGCCGCCCCGGGTGGTGGCCATCCCGGAAGCGGCCATCAACGCCCAGCTGCCCCAGGAGGGCAGTTCCGCCCTGGTCCCCCTGACCAACCGGGCGCCAATGCTGCCCGTCGATCCCCTTGAGCTGGGCTTCGTGGACACCCGTCCGCTGGGCGGCGACGCCCGCGGTGCCACCAATCCCTCTGCTGATCGGGTGGAGCAAGCCTTCCTCTGCATCCAGCAGCTCTGCCAGGCGCGGCAGGTGGTGCTGTCCAACGAGCAGCTGATGCGCAACCTGCGCGATGTGGAAGCACGGCTCGGTGCCCTGCGCTTGCCGCAGGTGGGGCTGCAGCTGGAAGCCCTCGGCTTCGATACCCGGCCGCTGCGGGCACGCGCCTGGGAGCTGGCCCGGCTGGAGCCGCCGGCGGTGATGGATTTCGACGGCCAGTTCGTGTTGCTGCTGCTGGCCGGCCGCGGCAGCGGCGTGCTGATCGGTGATCCCCGCCGCGGGCCGGTGCGGCTCAGCCTGGCCGAGCTGGAGAAGCGTTGCCCCGAAGGCCTCGATGTGCTGGTGGTGCGCGAGGGCAGGGCCGGCCGTGATGTGGTGGAAAAGGCTGGCCTGGGCTGGTTCCTCAGTGCCTTTTCCCGTTACCCGGGCATGGTTTCGATGGTGGTGTTCTCGGGCCTGGTTTACCAGGTGCTCGACATGGTGCTGCCGCTCAGTGTGCTGCTGCTGATCGATGTGGTGATCGGCCGCAACAATCCCACCCTGCTGGCGCCCATCCTCTTTGTCCTCGTCACCGCCACGCTGGTGAACGCCGTGATCGGCGGCGTGCGGGCCCTGGTCACCGCTGATCTCTCCGATCGGGTCGATGTTCGCCTGGGATCGTCGGTGGTGGAGCATCTGCTGCGCCTGCCTTTGCCTTATTTCGAGAGCCGCCAGGTGGGCGCCATTCTCTACAACGTGAACCAGCTGTATTCGATCCGCCGTTTCGTGGTGGATCAGGTGCTCGGCGTTGGCCTCGACCTGGTGCTCGGCCTGATCGTGCTGGTGATTCTCTTTTTCATCAGCCCCACCATCACCTACATCACCCTGGCGGTGGTGCCCGTGATGATCGGTCTCAATCTGATCGGCAGCCCGCTGATCAGCCGCAACCTCAAGATCAGCAACCGCTACATGGCGTCGGCCAACTCCTATCTGGTGGAGCTGCTCTCGGGCATGCGCACCGTGAAGAGCCAGAACTTCGAGGTGGAGGCCCGCTGGCGCTGGCTTGATCGCTACCGCCGCTACACCAATGCCCGCTACCGGCTCACGCGCCTCTCCACCCTGCTCAATCAGGCAGGCAAAACCGTCGGCAACGTCGCCGATGTTGTGCTGATGGGTGTGGCGGTCGTGATGATCCTGGCCAATAACCTCAGCCTTGGTGCACTTTTCGCGATCCGCATCCTCTCCAGTCGGTTGGTGAGCTCGTTGGTGCGGCTTGGTGGGCTCTGGCAGGGCATTCAGGAGTTGCAGATCTCCTTGGCCGCGATCAGTGAAGTGATGGAGAGCATGCCGGAGGCCGGCCCTGAAGACCAGCAGCAGCAACCGCTGCCTCCCCTGCGTGGCGACCTCCGCTTTGAGCAGGTGTCGTTCCGCTACGGCACCCGCACCCCCTACCTGCTCGATGGCCTTGACCTGAGCGTGAAGGCGGGCCAGTTCGTGGGCATCGTGGGCCTCAGCGGCAGCGGCAAGAGCACCCTGGTGCAGCTGATCGATCGCCTCTACCTGCCCCAGCAGGGCAAGGTGTTTCTCGATGGCATGGATGTGGGCAAGGTTCAGCTCGCCAGCCTGCGCACCCAGGTGGGCTACGTGCCCCAGGACGGCCTGCTGTTCGAGGGCACCGTGCTCGAAAACCTCTGCCTCAACAGCCCGGATGCCGACATGGAGGCTGTGGTGGCCGCCGCGAACGTTGCCGCCGCCCATGAGTTCATTTGCGCCCTGCCGAATGGCTATGCCACCCGGCTGGGCGAGCGTGGCGCCGGCGTGAGCGGTGGCCAGCGCCAGCGGCTCTGCCTGGCCCGCATGGTGTTGCAGAACCCCACACTGCTGATCCTCGATGAGGCCACCTCCGCCCTCGACGCCGAGACCGAGCGGCAGGTGTTCGCCAGGCTGCGGCAACGGTTCCAAGGCACCACCGTGCTGTTCATCACCCACAGGCTCACTACCCTGGGCGAGGCCGACCGCATCCTTTTCATGGACAGGGGCCAGATCATTGAGGATGGCCGCCACGACGACCTGATGCGCCTCGCTGGCTCCTACGCCACCCTCTATTACCAGCAGGTGGGGATTCCCTTCGATTCCAACCAGGGCAGCCAGGCCTGAACCCAACCCGCGCCCCCGCCATGCAGCCCAACAAGCCCCCCGCCGCGCCATCCCGCTCCTTGCTTGGCAGGCTGCGGCCCACCGCCCCCGTCCGGTCTCACAACCGGATGCTGGGCTCCATCGAAGACACCGGCTTTTCCAGCGAAGACATCCGCCTCGAAAGCCGGCCGGCCTCCTGGATGCCCGTGGCGATCGGCTCGGCCCTCTCCGTGCTGGTGCTGGCTCTGGTGGCCAGTGCGGTGTTCATCAAGGTTGACCGGGTTGTCACCGTGCCTGGCCGCCTCAAAACGCTGCGCTCCACCCAGGATGTGGCCTCCACGGAGCAGGGGGTGGTGAGCAAGGTGCTGGTGAAGGAAAACCAGCTGGTGCGGGCGGGCCAGCCCCTGGTGGTGCTCGATCCTGAAACCCTCACGGCTGAATCGGCCTCGTTGGTCGACAGGCAGGGATCCCTTCAGGCCAACGCCATCGCCGAGCTGCAGCGGCTGGAGGCCGCGATCGGCGAGGCCAATGCCCGCTTGGCCGGTGCCCAGGAGCAGCTCACCATTACCAACGAACAGCTCGCCCGCCTGCGTCCCCTGGCCCAAGAGGGCGGATACGGCCAGCTCAACGTCCTCGACACCGAAAAGAGCCGGGTGGAACTGGAATCCAGCATTCGCTCCACCCGCGCCGAGATCACCAGGCTCCAGGCCGAATCGGCACAGAAGGAAGCCTTGCTGGCCGGTGAGCTCGCTTCAACGCGCTCCAGTCTTGTGGCCACCCGCAACCGTCTCCGCCAGACGGTGCTCAAGGCGCCGCTCGACGGCACGGTGCTCGATCTCCAGGCCAAGCCCGGGTTGGTGGCCCGTGGCACCGAACCCCTGCTCAAGCTGGTGCCCAGCGACAACCTCCGGGCTGAGGTCGACCTGCCCGATGCTGACCTTGCCTTCGTGCGCCCCGGCCAGAGAGCCGAAGTCGAGTTCTCCGCCTACCCGCGTGACCGCTACGGCTGGTTGCCCGCCGAGGTCGTCTCCATCGGTACCGATGCGCTGCCGCCCGCCGAAAACAGCCCCGTGCAAACCCCACGCTTTCCAGCAAAGCTGCAGCTCAGCCGCCAATACCTCGAAGCCGATGGCCAGCGCTATTCGCTTCAGGCCGGCATGGCCCTCACCGCCCACCTCAAACTCGACAAAGTCAGCATTCTCGAACTCTTGTTTTCCAGCTTTGCCGGCGGTGCACGCGCCCTGCGCACCATCCGCTGACGTTGGCGCTGCGGGTGCTGCTGCTGCACCAGAATTTCCCTGGTCAGTTCCAGCATCTGGCGCCCGCCCTGGTGAACCGCGGCGACGACGTGGTGGCGGTGGGGCGCCGAACGGGCAGCTATCCGGCCCTGGCTGGCCGTCTGCGCTGGCTCGCCACGGGCGGCAACGTGCACAACGATCTGCGCCATGGCGATCCCGAGCGGCGCCTGCTGGCTCCCTGGCACCAGGCACGCCGGGTGGTGGACTGCCTCAAGCCCTTGGCCGCATCGGGATGGCGGCCCGATGTGGTGCTCGCGCATTGTTTCTGGGGCGATGCGCTTCTGCTCGACGACCTCTTCCCCGCTGCTCCCCTGGTGGCCCTGCTCGAACTCGACCTCAGTTCCCCCCAGGTGTGGGGCGGGGCGGCCTCGCCAGGCAGGCGGCAGCTGCAGCAGTGGGCTGATGCCCTGGCCATCCGCCGCATGGCGGTGGGGGTCACGGCCAGCCGCTTCCAGCGCGACAGCTATCCCTCCTGGCTGCACCCCCGCCTCCGGGTGATCCACGAAGGCGTGGACCTGCAGGCCTGTGCCCCCGATCCGCTCGCCCGCCTCCAGCTCCCCGGCGGCGTCAACCTCGGCCCCGAAGCGATGGTGCTCAGCTTTGCGGCCCGCAGCCTCGAACCCCTGCGGGGCCTCGATCGTTTGCTGGCCGTGCTGCCGGCCCTGCAACGCCGCCTGCCCCGCCTGCACGTGGTGCTGGCCGGTGCCTGCGACCGCGGTTGCTATGGAGCCGCACCCCCCGGCAGCGAGAGCTGGTTGGCCCATCTGCTGGCTCGCCTCGGCGACAGCATCGACCGCAGCCGCCTGCACACCCCCGGCCTGCTGCCCCGTTCCCAGCTCAGGTGCCTGTTCCAGATCAGCCGCTTGCACGTTTACCTCAGCCGCCCCTACGTGCCCAGCTGGAGCCTGCTGGAGGCGATGGCCTGCGGCGCTCCCGTTCTGGCCAGCCATGATGCGGGGGTGGAGGGTCTGGTGCTGGAGGGGGTGAACGGCCGGCTGCTGCCCGCCGACGATCCGCACGCCCTGCTCGACCTGCTCGTGCCCCTGCTGGAGCAGCCCGCTGCTGCTGCCGCGCTGCGGCTCGGCGCCCGCCGTCATGTGGCCGCCCACTTCGATCACCGCCGTTGCGTCAGCGCCCAGATCGAGCTGCTCGATGCGGTGGCCCGTGGCCAGGAGCTCCCCTCACCATGAGCACCCCGTCGGCGTCATGGACGGAGCTGCTGCGGCGCGCCCTGGCCGAGGCCGACTGGCCCGTGGCCGAAGGGGCCCTGCAGCGGCTGCTGTTGCTCACCCCCGAGGCGCCTGATCTGCTCGACCTGCTCGGCTACGTGCTGCTGATGCAAGGGCGCTTCGATGCCTGCGAAGCTGCCCTGGAGCGGGCCCTGGCCGCCGGCAGCCGCAGTTTCTGGACGCCCCACAAGCTCGGCGACGCCCATCGCGGCCGGCAGCGCCTGACGGCCGCGGCCGCGGCCTACGAGCAGGCTCTCGCCTGGGGCAGCGACAGCCCCCTCACCGTGCGCAACCTGCTGGAGGTGCTGGTGCCCCTCGATCCGGCGCGGGCGCTGCAGCGTCTGCAGCAATTGGCGAGCCAGCAGCAACCCGGCTGGCAGGAGGGCGCCTGCGCCGCCGCCAGCTCCGGCTTGGCCCCCGAACTGGCGGAGTGGCTCTGCGCCAATGGCGCCGCCGATCAGACGGTGCGGGCCCTGGTCTGCATGCGGCGCCTCAGCTGCCTGGACCTCGACAGCGCCATGCAGCTTCTGGGTGCCATCGACACCCCCTGGTCAGCTCCCCTGCGGCAGCGGCTCGAACGGTTGCAGTCGCCCCTGCCGCAGCCCGAGGGTCACTGAAGCCGGCGCAGCGGGTGATCGGGCGGCAGGGCCTTCACCAGCTCGGCCCGGCCCCCCCAGCGCAGCAGGCAGCCGATCCGTTCGGCCACCACGGCGGCGAGGGCCGCTGGATCGAGGGCCTGCCGCACCGCCCGCCGCCCCGCCGCGCCCAGCTGGGCCGCTTGGTCCGGATGCTCGGCCAGCCGCCGCAGGGCCGCCGCCGCCACCTCCAGATCCGGTTCGCCCCAGCACCAACCGGCCCGGTAGTCGCCCTCACTGCGTTGGATCGCCACCCGGCGGCAGGGCACCAGCACCGCACTTGCCGGGGGCATGAAGCAGAGATTGCCGCCATAGCCACTGGCCACCGTCGGGATGCCAGCGGCCATGGCTTCGGCCAACAGCAGTCCGAACCCCTCGGCTCGATGCAGGCTGAGCACCACGTCGGCTTGCGCGTAGAGCGCATCAAAGGCGCCCGCAGACAGGTGGTTGGTGATCAGCTGCAGGCGGGAATCGCCGGCGCAGCGCTCGACCAGTTGGGCGGTGGCCTCCGGAAACTGGCTGGCACTGGCGAGCTTGAGCACCAGCCGTGCCTCCAGCGCACCGCCTGCCGGGAACGCGGCGAGGAAGGCCTCGATCACGCCGTCGGGATTCTTGCGGCCGCGGGTGCTCCAGAAATCGAAGGCATAGAGCACGGTGAAGGGCTCCCCACCGCCACTGCGCCCGGCGCGCAACTGCGCCAGCCGGTCGGCGCGTTGCCAATCGATCAGATGCGGCAACGCCGTGACCGGCACCGGGCTGCGCTGGCCAAGGGCTGTAGCGCAGAAGGGCGAAGGGCACCAGAGCTGATCGAGGCCTGAGAAGCCCACCTCCCAGCCGTCGGGGAAGGCTTCCAGCTCCCACGCCCAGAAGCCGATCCGCAGCGGTGCCTCCAGCTGCAACCGCTCCGCCAGGCCATCGGTCTGCCGCAGCACATTGGGGTTGGTGTGCACCAGATCGATCGCAGCGGCGGCGGCTGGCCCCGCGGCGGCACCCTCAGCTCCATCGGCATGGGTCGCCAGGGGCAGGTGGCGCAGCTGCACCGTGAGCCCGGCGGCACGCAGGGCTCGCGCCGTGCACAGCGCACCCTCGCCCAGGCCGAACCCACCGCCGAGATGGCCCCACAGATTCACAACCAGGGGCGACACTGAGCTGTGGCAACCCATCCAGTGTGGCCTCCCCTTGGCTTCCACACCGCAGCACTGGTATTCCCTCGGCGAGCAGGCTCTCGAGCGGGAGCACTGGGCTGAGGCGGAAGCTGCACTGTGGGAATGCCTGGCGCTGCAACCGCGCCATGCCGCAGCCCTGCATCTGCTGGGCCGCCTGCGAGCGCGCCAGGGGCGGCGCCCGGAGGCCATTCGCCTGCAGCGAGAGAGCACCCGTTGCGATCCAGGCCTCGGCTGGAACGCCTTCGCTCTGGCGGAACTGCTGGAAGAGCAGAACGACTGGCCGGCTGCCGCCGGGGCCATGGCCGCGGCTGCGGCAGCCCTGCCGCACCAGCCCTGGATCGCTCGCCGCCGGCAACGGCTGGAGGGCCTCGCCGCTCTCGACGGCGAGACCCTCGCCGATGGGCTGGGCCCCGCCGCATACCGCTACTGGTGCCGGCAGCTGGAGCCGCCCTTGCCCCCCGTCGAGCCGGCTGATCCGCTGCCTGGTTGGCAGGTCTGCGTCGGTGCCGGTGCCCAGCTGCGGGCGGGGGCTCTGGGCTGGGTGGCGGCCGAACTGAAGCGCCGGCAGGACGCTGGTGAACGGCTCCCCGATGGCCTCTACGCCGACGAAGACCTGATCAGCCCAACCGGCGAGCGTTTTGGGCCCTGGTTCAAGCCGGGTTGGCAACCGGAGAGCTTCTGGAGCACCCCCTGGCTGGATGGGCTGAGCGTGTGGCGGCTCGACTGGCTGCAGCAGGCCGGCCTGTCACCACCGCCTGCCGCACCCGACGCTCTGTTCGCCTGGCAGTTGCAGGCCCTCGCCTGCCAGCCGCGCCTGGTTGCCCTGCCGCGGATCCTGGTGCACTGCCGTGCTGCCGCAGGCGGCCAGCCCTCCGCCAGGCCGGCGATCGCTCGCTCCAACCTGCTGCACCGCCACCTGCGCGAGCTGGGTGAGGCGGTCACGGCCGTCACGCCCCACGCGGTGGGGCCGCCGGGATCAGCACAGCCTGGCGGGGTGGCCGGTTTTCGTTTCACCTGGGCCCTGCCTTGCTCGCTACCGCTGGTGAGCGTGATCGTGCCCAGCCGCGATCGCCCCGATCTGCTGGCGGCTTGCCTCGATGGGGTTGACCGGGCGCAGACGCCCCGGCTGCGCCTTGAGGTGTGGGTGGTCGACAACGGTTCACGCCAGCAGGCCAGCGCCGAGCTGCAGCGCCGATGGCAGGAGCGGCCAGGTCTGCGCGCCGGTTGGCTGGATGGCGATGGCCCGTTCAACTGGAGCCTGCTCAACAACGGGGCAGCCCGCACCGCCCGTGGAGATCTGCTGCTGTTTCTCAACAACGACGTGCACCCTCTGCAGC
Source organism: Marcopretia estuarina LEGE 06307 (assembly GCF_056633115.1). Classification (NCBI taxonomy): domain Bacteria; kingdom Bacillati; phylum Cyanobacteriota; class Cyanophyceae; order Synechococcales; family Prochlorococcaceae; genus Marcopretia; species Marcopretia estuarina. The sequence continues at coordinate 591,098 of NZ_JBSJOY010000002.1, forward strand.
ACCGTGGGCACCACTCCGGCTGGCTCGAAAGCCTGGCGGCCCAGGCGCTGCGCCCGGTGGTGGGCTGCGCAGGCGCCCTGCTGCTCACGCCTGCAGGGCGCCTGCAGCACGCCGGGGTGCTGCCGGGGCTGGGCAGGGATGGCTGTGCCCACCCCTACCGCGATCTTCCTCCAGACCATCACGTGCACCGCTGCCGCAGTTCCTTTCTCACCACCTGGCCCGCCCTCACCGGCGCTTGCCTGATGGTGAGGCGGCCGCTGTTTCTTGAGGCGGGTGGATTCGATCCAGCCTTGCCGGTGGAAGGCAACGATGTGGACTTCTGCTTGCGGCTTGGAGCCTTCGGCCTGCGGCATGTGCTCACCCCGGAGGCGGTGCTTGTTCATGCCGAGGGGAGCAGCCGCCACAGCCGCGGCGACGACCGTGCGGCCCGCCATGCCGGCCTCACCGGTCTGCGGCAACGCTGGCCTGCAGCCATGGCCGGCCCAGGCCTGTGCTGGCCGGGCGCGAGCAGTGCACTGCACCACGATGGCCGCCCCCGCGAACTGCAGATCCCCGGCTGGGACTGACGTCTTGCCGGTTCAGCGGCTTCGCTGGGCTTCGTGGCGATGGAGAAACAGGCGGAACTGCTCCAGTTGCAGCTCGATTTCGTCCAGTGATGGGAGCCGTTGTCCCTGTGGCACCAGCGCTCGATCCGGCCAGAGCGACAAGGCCGCTTCCTGGCGTTCCCGCTGGGCGAGCTCAGCTTCCACCTCGCCCAGCGCCCGTTCAATGAGGCGGTGGTGGTGCTGATTCTCAGCCGGCTGCAGAGCCAGGGCGCGGCGAAGGCTGCCCATGGCGTGCTCAAGATCGCCTTGGTGCCGCAGCTGGCAACCGAGCTCAAACCAACCCCAGCAAAACGTGGGAGCCAGCTCCACACAGCGCTGCTGCGCGGCAATCGCTTCGGCGCAGCGCTGCAGCCGGGCGAGCGCCCGACCCTTGATGTGGTGGCTGAAGGCGAAATCCGGGCGTCCGAGCAGGGAGCGACCAATCAGCGCCAGGGCGCGCCGCTCGTCGCCAAGTTCCAGGGAGGCCTTCGCCAGCAGGTAAGTGATCTGCGCTTCCAGCGGTGTGCCCGCCTTCACATGCTGGAGCTGGGGCTGAAGCGCCTCAACCATCAATGGCCAATCGCCGCTGGCCTCCAGCTCGTGCCCCAGCCGCTGAATCATCCCGGCATCACCGGGAAACCGGCGCAGACTCTCCAGCAGTGTTTCCCTCCGCAAGGCGAGCCCCTGGTGGTGTGCTCCCATTGTCTGGCCTTGGCCAGCAGCCAACCACCGAAGAGCTGGCCGGGCAGCCGTGAGGCAAGGGCGGCAGGATGGAGCCTCGGGATCGGCGATGGCCACCAATCCATGGGTTTATCGCCCCAGACCAGCTCCTACGACGGCCATGGCGCCCTCTGGCTGTACGGCCTGCCCGGCAGCGGACTGATGTACAGCCAGGCGGCTGGGGCTCCTTCGCTGCAGGAGCTTGCCTGTCAGGAACCTGCGGCAGTGGGGGAGTCCACACGCATCTGGATCTGCTACGGGGAACTGGCGGACGGACTGGCGGACGTGGTGATGCGCTCTGACGGTCCCCAGGAGCTGGAGGCCGCACTTGATCAATGGCAGACAGATCTCTCCAGATCGGCGGCCCTGAAGCGGCGCTGGCGGGAACGGATCCAGTTGATCAACATCTGTGGCGATGGGGCAGCGCTGTTGGCCGCAGAACTGCCAGAGCTGGCCACTGGGCAACGCCGCGGAATCCTGGCGAGCGGGGTGTCGAGCGGCGCCATGGAATTGGCCACGCGTGCATTGCTGGAGGCCCGCCCGAGCCTGCTGAAGGCTTGGCTTGACGCCCAGCAATGGGCCGATGCCAGCGGCCACGCCGAGGGTGTCGACTGGCGCCGACCAATGCCATTGGCCCGGATCCTGTCAGCTCTGGAAGGCCAGGGGTTGAAGGCGAGCGCAGGACACCGCCAGCTGGAGGAGCGTTGTGAACAGCTTGAACGCTTCCTTGACCTGGAAAAGGAGCATGTGGGATTGCTGCAGGGCTATCTGCTGCAGATGGAGCGTGAACTTGATCACTTCCTGGCCAACCATGAGCGGACAGCAACCCTGGCGGAACAACTTCCGCAGCTGCTGGAGCGGGCTCGGCGCCTGATCGGAGTCAGCAGCTCCGCAGCACCCGGTGGTCATGGGCTCCATGGCTGAGGCCTAAGGCTCGCTGGTCAGCAGGCCGCTTGTCTGATCAAGCCGCCCACCCATGACGTCGCCTCCGCCCGTCTTCAGCGCAACACCAGAATCTGCGTGGCGTCGCTCAGGGGCGCCCCCAGGCTCACCGTGCGGCCCGGGCGCTGCACGGGGGTGCCGGGCATGGCATCAAGGAATGGCTTCACGCTGCCCTGGTCGCAACTGGCGGGGGTGGTGCCGCTCACGTATTGCACCGGGATCACGCGGCGTGGTTGCAGTTCGCGCACCACTTCAGCGGCTTCGGCGCCTGTGTACACCTTGGCGCCGCCGCCCACACCGATGATCAGCACATCGGGCTTGCCGAGCAGCACGCGGTCTTCCGGTTTCAGCGGTGCGGCCGTGCCGCCGAGGTGGGCGATCTCCAGTCCTCCCTGCTTCCAGCGCCACAGCGTGGCCATGCCGAAGCGGCGGCCGCCGAGGCGGTCGTGGGGGGCGGCGAAGCCTTCGATGCGCAGACCCGCCACCCGGTAGGAGCCCGGGCTGACCAGGAAGCGGCCGGTGGCCACCGGCGCCCCTTCATCCAGCAGGCGGCTGCTGGCCAGGATCACGTCGGCGCTCACCCTCGGTTCCGGCAGCCCGGCGGCGCAGCCCACCGCCTTGAACGGATTCAGCAGCACCGTGGCGCCACCGCCGCGGATCAGCAGGGCGCTGTGCCCGTAGCTAGTGATGCTCACTCCACCGGCGGCATGGCCGGCCGGTGGCATCGCCAGGGCCAGGGGCATCGCCAGGGTCAAGCCCCCCACCAGCAGCTGGGCAAGCAGGCGGCGCCGGGACGGGGCCGGTGCCGGGGAGTCGGACGCCATGGGCTGCTTTGCGCCCCGATGGCGCCGGATCTTGGCGGAACCTAGCAGCGCTGCCGGGGCGAGCCCTACCGGCTGGTTCCGCTCGTCGTGCTGGCGGCCTGCCGCAGGAAGTTGGCCAGCAGCTGATGGCCGCTCTGGGTGAGCACGCTCTCCGGGTGAAACTGCACCCCCTGCACGTGGCGGTACTGCCGGTGCCGCAGGCCCATGATCGTGCCGTCTTCCAGCCACGCGGTGATCTCCAGGCAGTCGGGCAGGCTCTCGCGCTCGGCGATCAGGCTGTGATAGCGGGTGGCCGTGAGCGGGTTGGGCAACCCCTCGAACACCCCCACCTCTGTATGCAGCACCGGTGAGGTTTTGCCGTGCATCAGCTCATGGGCGCGCACCACCTTGCCGCCGTACACCTGGGCCAGGCACTGGTGCCCCAGGCATACCCCAAGGATCGGGACCGTCGGCCCCAGCGCCGCCAGCACCTCCAGGCACACGCCCGCCTGATCCGGATCACCGGGGCCCGGCGAGATCAGGATCGCGGCCGGCTCCAGCTGGCGGATCTGCTCCAGCGTGAGCGCGTCGTTGCGCTCCACCCGCAGCTCGGCCGCCAGCGGGTGCTGCGCCGCCAGCTCGCCCAGGTACTGCACCAGGTTGAAGGTGAAGCTGTCGTAGTTGTCGAGAACGAGAAGCATCCCGGCTGCCGGACCTGCCGCCATTCAACCCACCCGCGCCAGGGAGCGGCGGTTTGGGCGGCTCAAATCCCCAGCCGCAGGAGCAGGGCCGGCACCAGCAGCAGCGCCGCGATCAGCACGGCAGCCAGGGCGGCCACCAGCACGGCGGCGGCTGCGCAATCCTTGGCGATCTTGGCCAGCGGGTGGAAGCGGCGCCCGATCGCCAGATCCACCACCGATTCGATCGCCGTATTCAGCAGTTCCAGCACCAGCACCGCCGCCACCGTGAGCACCAGCACTGCCAGGCGATCCAGGCTCAGCTGCAGCCATAGCCCCAGGCCGAACACCACCGCGCCGGTGATCACATGGATGCGGAAGTTGCGCTGGCTGACGAAGCCGTAGCCCAGCCCCTGCATCGCGTAGCGCAGGCTCAGCGGCAGATCGCCGGCCACCCTCCAGGCTCCGCCCCGGCGGCCGCGCCCCCGGCGAGGAGCTTCACTCGCCATCGGTTCGGTGGAGCGTGGCAGCAGCGTGGTCATGGGCGCCGCAACTCGGGCCTGCGTCGAACCTTACCGCTGGTTTCACTGGCACGCTCCCCCTGCCGGTCACGGCTCGCACACCGGGCCGGCGTCGCCGCTTCCTGCTGGCGCCGCCGCAGCGATGCCCTCCAGCAGCTGGTCCTGACGGGCGAGCATGGCCTCCAGGCGGGCGTCGTCGGGATGGTCCCAGCCCAGCAGGTGCAGCAGGCCGTGGCTGGCCAGCCAGGTGAGCTCCCGCGCCAGGCTCTGGCCCGCCGCCTCGGCCTGCCGCGCGGCCGTCTCCACCGAGATCACGATGTCGCCGAGTTCGAGCGGCTCGCTGTCCTCGTCGTCGTCGCCGGTCGGCAGCGGTGGCGCCTCCTCCTGGGCCGCGAAGGCCAGCACATCGGTGGGGCCCTCCTTCTGGCGCCAGTCGGCGTTCAGCTCCGCCATCGCCGCATCGTTCACCAGGGTGAGCCCGAGGCTGTAGGAGGACGCTGCCAGCTCGGGCGGCAGTTCGCCCTGCAGCTGCGCCAGCCACACGCTCAGAGCCCCATGCCACAGATCGGCCCCCGCCAGCGGATCGGCCAGATCCCCGGCGGCGGCCAGCAGATCGTCCGGCAGGTCGTCGTCGCTGGAGAAGGCGAGGTCGAGGTCGGGCGGGAGCGGCAGGTTGCCGTGGGCGGCTGGCAGCGTCATTGCGGCAGGGTGGGGCGGCCGAACCAGGCCAGCAGCAGCAGCAGGGAGCTGAGCCCCACGGCGGTGAGCCCGAAGTGCAGCAGGCTCTGACGCCCCTTGCGCACCATGTTGCGCATCGCCAGCTTCACGAAGCTCGGCGGTGGCACTGCGGGAGCGGCAGTGGTCGCGCCGGAGGCGTCCGGGGGGCTGCTCTCAGGCATCTGGGGATTGGCCATCAGGGGATCAACGGGGCTCAGGCGGCCTCATCGGCGGCGATCTCCACACCCTGGCGCAGCAGCGCCTGGATGAAGGGATCGAGATCGCCATCCATCACCCCCTGCACATCGGTGGTTTCCACGGCGGTGCGCAGATCCTTCACCATCTGGTACGGGTGGAACACGTAGTTGCGGATCTGGTTGCCCCAGGCCGCTTCCACGATGTCGCCGCGGATGTCGGCGATCTCCGACGCCCGCTGCTCCTGGGCGATCACCAGCAGCTTGGCCATCAGCAGCGCCATCGCCTTCTCCTTGTTCTGGAGCTGGGAGCGCTCCTGGGTGCAGCGCACCGCCAGGCCGGTGGGGATGTGCAGGATCCGAACGGCCGTCTCCACCTTGTTCACGTTCTGGCCGCCGGCGCCGCCCGAGCGGGAGGTGGTCACCTCCAGATCCTTGTCAGGGATGTCGAGCTTCACGTCTTCGTCCAGCTTCGGCATCACCTCCACCCCCGCGAAGCTGGTCTGGCGCTTGTCGTTGGCGTTGAAGGGCGAGATCCGCACCAGCCGGTGGGTGCCCTTCTCGTTGCGCAGGTAGCCGTAGGCGTAGCGGCCGTCGATCTCGATCGTGCAGCTCTTGATGCCCGCCTCCTCCCCTTCCGAGAGTTCGTCCACCGACACCTTCATGCCGTGGTCTTCGGCCCAGCGGGTGTACATGCGCATCAGCATCAGCGCCCAGTCCTGGGCATCGGTGCCGCCGGCGCCGGCGTTGATCGAGATCACGGCGCCTTCCTTGTCATAGGGGCCGCTCAGCAGCCGCTCCAGTTCCCAGCGGTCGAGGGCGCCCTTGAGGCTCTGCAGGCCGCCGTTGGCCTCGCCCAGCAGTTCCTCGTCGGGTTCCAGGTCGTAGAGCTCCAGCGTGGCGCGGGCGTCGTCGATCGCCGCCTGCCACTGCTGCAGTTGCTCCAGCTGCGCCTTCACCTCATCGAGCTGGCGCATCTGTTTCTGGGCCTGCTGCTGGTCGTCCCAGAAGCCGGGCTGGGAAGCCAGCTGCTCGAGGTCCTGCTGGCGCGCGTTCAGGGCCGGTACGTCAAAGACAGTCCTGGGCATGGCCCAGGCGGTCGGTGAGTTCGGAAAGATCGCGCTTGAAATCGGTGAGATCGAGCACCGGCGGGCCTGGGGCGTGGTGGATTCGACCGTATCAGCCGCGCCTGCTTGCCACGCCCGCGTCGGCGCTCCCCGACCGGGGCCGCTCCTAGGATCCAGCCAAAGCACCGGTCCAGCCTGATGGCGGTATCCCCCGCTCCCTCCTCCGCCAGCCCCAGCGTGGAGATCTACACCTGGCGGTTCTGCCCGTTCTGCATGCGCGCCAAGGCGCTGCTGGATCGCAAAGGGGTCGCCTACACCGAATACGGCATCGATGGCGATGACGCGGCCCGCGCCGCCATGGCCGACCGCGCCGATGGCCGCACCAGCCTGCCCCAGATCTTCATCGCCGATCGGGGCATCGGCGGCTGCGACGAGCTCCATGCCCTCGAACGCACCGGTCGCCTCGATCCCCTGCTGCAGGGAGCCTGAGGGGTGGGGGCCACAGCACGCACCCCGGCGCCCGCTTCCCAGCTCTTCGTCGTCGACCCCATCGAGCGGCTGCGGCCGGCTAAGGATTCCAGCGTCGCCCTGATGCAGGCCGCCCAGCGGGCCGGCCAGGAAGTGTGGGTCTGCACCATCGCCGAGCTGGCCGTGGAAGGCGAGCGGGCCGGCGCCGCTGGCCCCGGTTGCACGCCGCTGGTGCGCGCCCGCCCCGTCACCTTCGCCCCCATGCACCCTGACGGTGACGGCTGGCAGGTGCCCGATCCCTGGTTCAGCGCCGGGGAACCGCTCTGGCTGCCGCTTCATCACTTCCCGGTGGTGTGGATGCGCAAGGATCCCCCCGTCGATGAAGCCTTCCTCTACGCCACCCTGCTGCTGGAGCGGGCCGAGCACCAGGGCGTGCGCGTGCTCAACCGGCCCGCAGCCCTGCTGGCCTGGAATGAGAAGCTCGGCGCGCTGCGCTTCAGCCACCTGATGGCGCCCTCGCTGGTGAGTGCCGATGCCGAGCAGCTGGCCGCCTTCGCCGCCCTGCACCACGAGGTGGTGCTCAAGCCGCTGGGGGGCCGCGCCGGTCAGGGCGTGGTGCGCACCGCCGCCGCCGCACCGGGCCTGCGTGCCCTGCTGGAGCTGGTCACCCACCAGCAGACGCTGCCGGTGATGGTGCAGGCCTTCCTGCCGGCCGTCACCGCCGGCGACAAACGCATCCTGCTGGTGAACGGCGAGCCGCTGGGGGCGATAAACCGCCGGCCCCTGCCCGGCGAGTTCCGCAGCAATCTGGCGGTGGGCGGCGCCCCTGAACCCACGGCCCTCACCGCCGCCGAAACCGCCATCTGCTCCGAACTGGCGCCGGTGCTACAGGCGGAAGGCCTGTTCTTCGTGGGCATCGATGTGATCGACGGCCGCCTGAGCGAGATCAACGTGACCAGCCCCACGGGCATCCGCGAGATCGAACGGCTGGGCGGTGTGCCCGTGGCCGATCTCACCATGGAGCGGCTTCTGAAGGCCTGAGGCCTGGCCATCCGCCAGGGCCCGTCCACCAGAGGAGCCGTTGCTGCTGATTCGTGGATCGGGTTTAGTCTCTGGGTCCATCTTCGCGACCGGAACCATGACGTCCGACGCCAGCCTGGTCCCGGGTAGCGATTCCAATCAGGACACCGGATTCAGTAAGGAGCAGCGTCGCGCTGACCGCCTGATGACCGAAGGCATCGAGGACCTGGTTCAGCCCTTGTTCAAGGTGAATCAAGGCCTCGGCTGGCTGCGTCTGTTCGCCCTGCTGGTGCCTTCGCTCGCCTGTCTGTGGATGTACTGGCAGGAACCCAGGTTGCTTCTGGCCCTGCCCTGGCTGGTGGCGAGCACGCTGCTCTACGCCTTTGTGATGATCAGCACCCACGACATCAGCCACTCCACCCTGCTTGACCTCGGTGACATTGAACAGGCCGTGGGCTGCGCGCTGAGCTGGCCGATCGGCTGGCCCTATCGCACTTACCGCAATCTGCATCAGCTCCATCACCGTATGAATGGGATGGACCTGCGCGACCCGGAGCGGCGGGAACCGTCTGAGGAGGAGGAGGCCAGGGCCGGTGCGCTGCGGCGTCTCCACTTTCAGCACCCGTTCTGGATCAGCGTGCTCGTGTTCGGCGGCCTGCAATTGATTGTGTCGATGTTCTGGTTCGGCTGGAAACTGCGTGACAGCCATTCACGCCTTGTCGCCGGCATGGTCAACGACCTGATCGGCATCCTGGTGGTGCAAACCTGCATGTTCGCCTGGGCAATCAGCCAGGGCGAGGTGATCAAGCTGATCCTGATGCTGGTGGTGGTGGAGCGCCTCGTGGGCGGACTGATGCAGGTGCGCGGCATGATCGAGCACCACAGGCTCTGGCACGCCAATACCACCTATGAGCTCACTCAGCTGTACACCTCGCGCAACATTGCCGCCGGTCCGCTGGTGAACGTGCTGATGGGAGGCCTGCCGCATCACTCGCTGCATCACGCCTACCCGTCGATCCCCTACGACCGGCTACCCGAGGCCACGGCCATCGCAGAGAAGACACTGCTCAGCCATGGCAAGCCACCGCTGCCCAAGGTGGACAACTACATCGAGGGACTGGCCTTGCTGATGTGATGCCGTGCTTCACAACCCTGGCAGCAAGCGGGGCAGGAAGACCAGCACCAGTGGAATCCCGATGCGCTCGATGCCGATCCAATGGCCAAGCTGACTTGGTGGGTGGCTGATGGCTAAGCGCGCAGCGCTCGACCGACTCGCTCAGAGGCTGCTCGGCTTGCTCGGCGTCTGGGGGGTGTTTCCCGAAGCGAGTGAACTGGGGAGTTGGCTGCGCGCATGGTTGTAGCCAGCTTCAAAGATCTGGCTGTAACTCTTCCATTCCATGAAGGGGTAGTGCCCGATCTCAGGCCTCAGCACCACATCGGCAAGGTGTTCCTGTGACTGGGAAGCAGCGTGGGAGGCACACATCATGGCGTTGATGATGGTTTTGCCGAGGGATGGTCTGCGCCGCTGCCGGTTCACACCATATTGATTGGCGGAATCTGGCTCTACATCCAGCGAGATGGCGATGATCCTGCCATCGGTCAGGTGCCGGGCCGGAGCGATGGGAAGATTATTCAGGATTCCGCCATCCACATGCAGTTCGCCAGTGGCATCTTCAACGGGTGGAAAGATTCCCGGCACTGACATGCTGGCGATCACAGCCGTGGGAATGTCGCCAGCCGTCCAGGCTTGAAGTTGATTGGTGGAGAGATTGGTGGAGAAACACTGCAGCACCAACCAGCTGTCTTGAATCATCGAGCAACCGAAGAAGGCGGCGAGCTCACGCTGGGAATTGGACAACGAAAACAGGGAGTCGCGGGGAATGGTGATGGTGTAGGGCTTGGCGTCGATGATCACTCGCTCAAGGTGTCCGAGGATTTGCTGCGCGGTCAGCTCAAAGGCTGCCAAGGAGGAAACGAGCGCTCCAATGCTCACGCCCATGACCATGTCGATGTCGTCCACCGGAAGTTCCTGTAGGGCCGCGATCGCTCCAACATGAGCAAATCCCCTGGCACCACCACCGCCCAGTACCAGAATGTTCTGGAGGCGCAGCACCGTGCGGGCCAGCCGTTCCAAATGGCTTTGCTTGGCCGCTTTGATGTTGAGCACGAAGGCAAAACTCTTGTCGCTAAACCAGCCCTGCGTGCTGGGGCAATCCTGCTCCATGGGCCAGAGCCGCACCAGAATCGCCTCCGAATCCATACGGCTGGGTAGATCGGCATGGTCAACGGTGCCATCACTGAGAATCACCAGCCGGTCGATCAACTTCTGATTCCTCCAGCTCACTGCCAGCGGATCGTCCGTGATCAACACCTGAAGATCGCGCGCTTTGGTGGCTTCCGTCAGCTGGTGGTGAAGTTCAGCCTCGCTGCTGCAATGACGTGTGATAACAGGGTTTTCTAAGGTGATGGTTTTGCCTGCCTGGCTACGTAGATGGCTGGCCAGCTCCACAAGGACCTGGCGTGTGAGCAAGGACTCCGGGTGGACATTGTGAATCAGAATGGTATTGAGAGGAGATTGCCTTGGATCCCTGCCGATGGAGGCGGCTTCGGCCAGCGATGCCAACAGCTGAGTCTGAAAATCAGCCGATTGATGCAGCATCTGCTGGAGATCTTCCTTGCCGAACTGGAAGTACTTCAGATCGGTCAGCGCGATCGCAGAAGCGGATCGTGGCTGATCACAGAACAACCCGTATTCACCCACCAGATCCCCCTGCACCACTTTGCGGAAGCAGCAGGTGGTGTGCTCCAGTCCGCCGCTGAACAGGCCGAGAATTCCTGCTTCAATCACATAGGCGAAGTCGGCTGACTCCCCTTCTCGGAAGAGAAGATCGCCTTCTTTGATCGTGCCTGTCTGCGGGTTCAGAGCCTCGATGCAGCTGGACGGAATGCTTCTGAACATCCGGGAGTGTTTGAAGACCTTCTGCAGCCGCTCCCTCGTCGTCATCCCGTCTGTGCGGCACTGTTGAACTGCGTGTGATTATCCCTCTACCCCTGCAGGCTGCTACTGGCTGGCCTGCGTATGTGCGGGATCGCTGGATCCAGCGGCAGATTGAGTTGTTGTTGCAGGACACCCAGTTTCAGGGCCACTTCCTGCAGCTCCCGCTCCGGTTCCGAACCCCGCACCAGGCCCGCACCCGCCGTGAGTTCCAGCTGGTCACCGTGCAGGCGCCCGCTGCGGATGGCCACCCGCAGCTCAGCGTCGCCAGCGCTGTCGATCCAGCCGATCGGGGCGGCGTAGTGGCCTCGTTCGAACGGTTCCAGGCTGCGCAGCCAGGCCATCGCTTCCCGCCGGGGGAGCCCCGCCACCGCCGGTGTGGGGTGCAGCGCCGCCGCTAGGGCCAGCAACTGCTGGTCCCCGAGAGCTGCGGTGATGGGGGTGTGCAGATGCACCAGCTGGCCGTGCCGAGCCAGCCGCGGATGGCGCGGCCGCCGCGGCGATAGTCCGGCGCCGGCCAGCACCTCAGTGATCGCCTCCACCACCAGCTCGTGCTCGTGCCGGTCTTTGACGGATCGGCTGAGCTGGTCGGCCAGCGGCCCGCAGGGGGCGGTGCCGGCCAGGGCGTCGCTGCGCAGCTGGCCCTGGCGCACGGTCAGCAGCCGCTCCGGCGAGGCGCCGATCAGGGCTGCACCTTCCCGTTGCTGCCACAGGAAGCGACAGCTGCCGGGCTGATGGCGTCGCAGATGGGCCAGCAACTGGAGTGGATCCAGCGGGCGGTCGAGCTGCAACTGCTGCCGCACCGCCACCACCAGCTTGCGCAGCGCACCGCTCTCCACCAGTTCCAGGGCACGCGTCACCGCTTCGCGGTAGCCCGCTTCCCAGGGAGAACGGCTGGCGATGCCCGGGCCCCTGCCCAGGGGGAGCTCCGCCTCGTGATCCGTCGGCAGCTGTTCCAGACGGCGGGCCTGCTCCCAGAGCTCTTCGGCCATCGCTCGGGTGGTGACATCCCCGCCCAGATTGCGCTGCAACCTCAGCCAGCAATGGCGGCCCTGGCGGCTGAGTTGCCAGCGGGGCAGGACCGCCTCCACACCGGCTACACCATTGCCTTCCTGCAGCGGGCTGTCGAAGAAGGAGAAGGCCAGCAGCACCCGGGGCCGCGCCGCGGCGGGGCAGAACTGGGGCACCGTCACCAGCCGGCTCAGGCTCACGGCGCTGAACCGCTGGGCCATCTCGAAGCGGCGTGGACCGCTCAGAACAAGGCTGTTTGTGTGGCCCGTTGCCGCCAGGCAGAGCCCGGGGGCGCCATCCCAGAGGAAGCGGAAACGATGGCCATCTCCCAGGTGGGGGAGGAGCGCCAGCGGGTCCCGAGCGGGAATCGGCAGGGCCAGGCTGAGCACGCCCTCCTCCTCGAGCTGCCGTGCCCCAAGGGCGGCGGCTGCCAGCAGATCGGTGAAGGAAGGGGCGACCTGCACCAGGGGGAGGGCCGGGAGCGGCGGGCGGAAGCTGCTCAAATGTATGGGTCCTCTTCGGTCCGACGTCTCCGCTGCCCATGTCCGACCCCAAGGTCGTCGCAAGCCGTTACGCCTGCGCGGATCCCGCCCGTCGCCGGTTGTGGAAGGCAGCCATCAAGTGGCCGATGTATTCGGTGGCGGTGATGCCCGTGCTGCTGGCCGCTGGCTGGCTGGCCGGCCAGGGACAGGTTCCGCGCTGGGACCAGCTGCTGGGGTTCCTTGTAGCGGCTGTGCTCCTGCTCGGCTGGGAGAACCTGGCCAACGATGTCTTTGATGCCGATACCGGCGTGGACCGGCTCGGCAAGCCCCATTCAGTGGTGAACCTCACCGGCCGCCGCGACCAGGTGGCTGTGCTGGCCAATGGCTGCCTGGGGCTGGGTCTGGTCCTGATCGCCGTGGTGGCGGCCCGCAGCAGTCCGGCGGTGCTGGCGCTGGTGCTGGCCTGCTGCGGGCTCGGCTACGCCTACCAGGGGCCGCCGCTGCGGCTGGGTTACAGGGGGCTGGGGGAACCGCTGTGCTGGCTGGCCTTCGGGCCGCTGGCCACAGCCGCCGCCCTGCTGGCACTCGCCCCCGCCGCGACGGCCACAGCGATACCTTGGCGAACCGCCTTGCTGCTTGGCGGCGGGCCTGCCATTGCCACCACCCTGGTGCTGTTCTGCTCCCATTTCCACCAGGTGGCGGAAGACGCCGCCAATGGCAAGCACTCGCCGGTGGTGCGGCTCGGCACGGCACCTGCGGCGGCGCTGGTGCCCTGGTTCGTGGCCCTCACCCTGGCGCTGCAGTGGGCGCCGGTGCTGCTGGGTCGCTGGCCGCTCACGGCCTTGCTCGGTGTGGTGGGCCTGCCGCCGGCCCGCGCCTTGATCCAGCTGCTGCGGGAGCACCACGCCGCCCCTGAGCGGATCACCAGCAGCAAGTTCCTGGCGCTTCAGTTTCAAGCCCTCAACGGACTCGGCCTGGCCTGTGGACTGGCGGTGGGGCCATGGCTGAGCCGCTGGTGACGCTGACCTGGCGGCCCTTCCGGCTGCCGTTGGCGCGTCCGCTCGTCACGGCCCAGGGCGCCATGGCCGAAAAGCACGGCTGGTTGCTGCGGCTCCAGGCCGAAGGCCCGGGCAACTCCCGCATCGACGCCTCCGGCCATGGCAGCACCAGCTCCGGCCTGGCCGCCCCAGCCGGCCTTGGCTGGGGAGAAGCGGCGCCGCTGTGTTTCACCCCAGCCACCGCCCAGGAGCGCCAGCGCTCGCTGGCCGCGGCGATCAAGGACCTTGGCAGCGCTCTGCCCCGGCAGGAGCTGGAGGCGTCCCTGCCTTCCCTGCCGCCCGAGCTGGCTTTCGCACTCGGCCTGGCCCTGGCGGAAGCCGATGGGCTGCTGGGCGCGGCCGCCGGCGGCTGGCTGGCGGCGCCCCCTTCCGCCGTGCTCCTGCCGGCAGGGGAAGCGGCGGTGGCGGCGCTGGACGCGGCGCTCGATCGGCGAGCGGAGCCGCCGTTCACCTGCAAGTGGAAGGTGGCCGCCGCTGGCGATGAGGTCGAGCGTGAGCTGCTGGAGCAGTTGTTGGCGCGCCTGCCTGCCGGCAGCCGCCTGCGCCTGGATGCCAACGGCGGCTGGGACCGCGCCACGGCCTGGCAGTGGGCCGAGCGGCTGGCAGAGGATCCGCGCCTGGAATGGCTGGAGCAGCCCCTGGCTCCCGCTGACCTTCCCGGCCTCATGGAGCTGGCACGGCGGGTGCCGGTGGCGCTGGATGAGTCGCTGCAGCTCGATCCCGTCCTGCGCTGCCACTGGCCGGGCTGGCAGGTGCGGCGCCCTGCCGTGGAAGGGGATCCCCGGCAGCTGCTGGCGGCGTTGCAGCAGGGCGACGGCGGCGCCAATGCAGTGGTGCTGAGCACGGCCTTTGAAACGGGCATCGCGCAGCGGTTGGTGGGGCATCTGGCGGCGCTGCAGAGCCGGAGCGCCACCCCCGCCGCTCCCGGCCTGGCGCCCGGCTGGGCGCAGGCCTCAGCGTTGTGCACCGCCGATCCGGAAACCGTGTGGCAGGCGGCTGGCGCCGGCCAGCGGGCCGAGGAAGGCCATAGCTTGTGACGCCTGATCGGGCAGACGATGGCCCTCAGCATCGAAGTGCACGCCGAGGTGGCGCCTGAGCCGCAGGTGGCCCGGTTGCTGGCCGCCTGGCAGCGGGGGCAACTGGTGGGGTTGTGTGCGGCGGGGGAAGGGGAAGAGCTGGTGGCGGCCATGGCCGGCTGCCCGCCGCTGGCGGCGCCGGGGGTGGTGATCGGCAGCGGCGGCAGCCGTGGCGGGCGCCGCTGGTGCGTGCAGCCACTGGCCCATCTGCAGGCTTCGGCCCGCGCCACGGCCGCCTGGCTGCAGGCCTTGGGCCTCGATCCCGCCGCCTGCCTGCAGCTCAATCCGCTGCCGCTGCAGCACACGAGCGGCCTGATGCCGGTGCTGCGTGCCCGTCAGTGGGGCGGCCAGTGGCGTTGGTTGCCGCCGCAGCTGCTGCGCGCTCCGGCTGAGCTGCCGGAGGCGGTGCCGCTGCCGACGGATCGTCCGGTGCTGCTGTCGCTGGTGCCCACCCAGCTGCAGCGCCTGTTGGCGGATCCGGCAGGGCGGCGCTGGTTGCGGGGCCTGGCAGTGATCTGGACGGGTGGGGCTCCCCTGGCGCCGGACCTGGCCGCCTGGGCCCGGCGCGAGGAGATCCGCCTCTCCCCTTGCTATGGGGCCACCGAAACCGCCGCCATGGTCACGGCGCTGCCGCCGCAGCGCTTTCTGGCCGGCGATGGGGGCTGCGGCCACCCCCTCGACGATGTGACCCTGCGCCTGAACCCTGCCGATGGCGCGATCGAACTCCATTGCGGGCGGCTAAGCCCGGGCTGGCTGGCTGCCGACGGCAGCGGCCTGCGCCCGTTCGCTGAACCCGGCGGCGATGGCTGGTGGGCCAGTGGTGATGCCGGGCAGCTCACACCGGCCGGTCTGCAGGTGCTGGGCCGGCTCGACGGCGCCATCCACAGTGGCGGCGAAACTGTGTTTCCCGAGCAGGTGGAGCAGCGGCTGAAGCGGCTGGCCGCCGCCGCCGGCCTGCCACTGGCGGATCTGCTGTTGCTGCCGGTGCGGGATCCTCTCTGGGGGGAGCGGTTGGTGGCCCTGGTCCGCCCGCTGCCAATCGGAGCTGCTGCGCCGTTGCGCGAAGGCCTGATGGAGCTCGCCCGCCGCCTGCCGCCGGCCGAGCGGCCGCTGCACTGGTGGACCTGCACATCCCTGGCGCGCACCGCCACGGGCAAGTGGCAGCGGCCGCGCTGGCATGAATGGTTGCGGCAACAGCATGAAATCAACCCCGAACCCCGCTAAAGAGGGTGCGCGTTGACTGCCACCGATGGCTGACCTGACTGATTCCGAGATCGCCAACAAGAAACTGGTGGCAGGGCTGCTGGGGCTCTTTCTTGGTGCACTGGGCATTCACAAGTTCATGCTCGGTTACACCAAGGCCGGCATCATCATGCTGCTCGTCACTGTGCTCACCTGCGGGTTCGGCGGCTTCGTGATGGGTGTGATCGGCCTGATCGAAGGCATCATTTATCTCGCCGCCACCCCGCAGGATTTCAAGGCCACCTATATCGATGCCCAGAAGGAGTGGTTCTGATGGCGAAGCAACGCGCCGGCGCAGCACGTCGAGCCCTGCTGCTCATGGTGCTTGGTGTGGGAGGCGTGGCCAGCGTCAGCCTGGCTCCCGGGCTCGCGCTGGAACCGCTCCATCCCCTCACCCTGATCGCTTCCCTGCTGCCGCTCCAGCTGGCGGGGCTGCTGTGGGTCTTCGGCCGCTAGCCCGGAGCGGACTCCGCTGGTGGTGTTGCCGGCTCCACTGGCGCTGCAGAAGCTGATGACGCAGCCGGTGCTGAGGCCGCAAGCCACCGTTCGACCGCATCCGGCAGCGCCTGCCGTTGCCGGACCGTTGGATCGATCGCCACATGGCGCAGCCGGGCCCGCGCCACTTCACGCCCTTCAGAAGTGAAGCGATAGGCCACCTCGAAGCTCGATGCCTCCAGGCGCTGCGGCTCCAGCCTGATCCGCAGGGGGGCGCCGCAGACGAGAGGCCGCCGGTAGTCGGCGTCGCAGTGCACCACCGGCAGTGCGCGGGCGGGCGTGGCGGCGGGGGTCGGAAAGATCTCTGCGGCCGCAATGCCGAAGCGCTCCAGGCTTTCCTCCCAGGCTTCGTGGCACCAGCGCAGCAACTGGTGGAACTGCATCACGCCGGCGGCATCGGTGTCGCCGAAGCGCACCGTTCGCCGCAGCTCCAGCCAGTCGGCGGGATCCTGGCGGGTGCCGGGTTCCCCCACCTCCGGGTTGATCGCACCCTCCCCTGGCTGCATCACCTTCCTCCATCCTTCCCGCCGTCTGACCATCCTGGTGGGCCGCCCCACAAAGCCGGCGTGGTGGTCAAGCCACGCACGCCGCCGGAGTGGCGGACGAGGCCTGCAGCGCCGTGTCGTGCTTGCTTGTGGGCGGGAGATTTCCGCCGTTCATGACAGGTCTGTTGTCGGCTGTGGTCACCACGACTACGTTCCCCTCAGTGCGTTGTTTTTTCTTTTGGCCGCCGAGATCGCTTACGAGCCGCCCAGCATCAACAAGGCCTGGGCGGCGTTTGTGGCCCACATCCCCACCATCCTGCTGATCTGGGTGGCCACCATCGTCATCGCTGTGATCGGCTTTGTCGTATCGGTGATCTTTTCGTTGATCGGGATCGGTCTGGCCGGCGGCAATACCGATGCTGAAGCCGTGGGGTCGTTGGCCGTTTGGCTGGGCAATCTCTCCCAGGTGCCGTTCGCGATCCTCTCCAATCTGGTGGGGGTGCTGTTCGTGGCCGTGCCCGCCATGCATTACGACAGCGGCGAGAACATTTCCTCTCAGGTGGCCTTCCGCGCCCTGCTGCAGCGGCCCTTGCGTTACCTCCTCGCCGGTGCGTTGTTTTCGGTGGTGACCACCGTGGGCTTCCTGCTCTGCATCCTGCCCGGTATTGCCGTGGCCTTGGTGACGCCGGTGTTCGTGAACAGGATCTTCCTCAGTGATCAGCCGATCGTGGAGGCCTTCGTATCTTCGTTCCAGGCGGTGTATCGCTCACCGCGCGGTCGCACGTTTGCCGGCATCCAGCTGCTCACCTGGCTGGTCGTACTGATCGTTTCCGTCTGCACCTGTGGCCTCGGAGCTCTCGTGGCCGTGCCGGTGGGAACCTTCTACATCCAGAACTCGGCGTATCACCAGGGAGCCATCAGCTAGCTCCCCGGAAGCATCACGCCCATATCCGCTGAGGTGGAGTGGGCTACCCGCTTGGAAACGCAGGCAGACCGAGCCCGTAACTGAACAGCATCCGTGCGGCCCAGTAGAGCAGCAATGCCGAGGCGGCCAGCACCAGATGACGTCCGTTCAGAGCCCGGGGCACCAGTCGACCACTGCGCAACGCTGCCACCGACCACACCACCAGGGCGGCTGCGGCGAGCGGCCCGAAGCCGTGCAGCTGCACTGAGGTGGCCAGCTGGCCGTTGAGAGCGGCTGCCGTGGCACGGGTGAGGAAGCAGGTGGGGCAGGGAATTCCCGTGAGCGCCCGCAGCGGACAGGACAGTCCTGGCAGGCCGGCGTGCCAGCCCTTCAGCCAGAGATAGCCGGTGAGCAAGGCCGGGAGGGCAACGCCGCAGCGCCGCAACTGATCGAGCCAGCGCTGGCGCCGGCTCCGCTGTGGATCACGGCGGCGCGAAGCGCTCAGCGATCCACCGAGCCCATGATCACGTCGATGGAGCCGAGGATCGCCATGATGTCGGCCACCTTGGCCCCGGTGAGGATGTGGGGCAGGATCTGCAGGTTGTTGAAATCGGCGGCGCGGATCTTCCAGCGCCAGGGGGTGACGTCGTCGTTGCCCATGATGAACACGCCCAGCTCCCCTTTGCCGGATTCCAGCCGCGCGTAGAGCTCACCACCGGGGATCTTGAAGGTGGGGGCCACTTTCTTGGCGATGTACTGATAGTCGAAGCCGAAGGATTCACCCCCCTTGCCCTCGCTCATGCGCCTGGCCTCCAGGTTTTCGGTGGGGCCGCCGGGGATTCCCTTGCAGGCCTGCCGCAGGATCTTGAGGGATTGACGCATCTCCTCGATGCGCACCTGATAGCGCGCGTAGCAATCGCCTTCCGTGCGCCAGGCCACGTCCCAGTCGAAGTCGTCGTAGCACTCGTAGTGATCCACCTTGCGCAGATCCCAGGGCACGCCGGAGGCGCGCAGCATCGGGCCCGACAGGCTCCAGTTGATGGCCATCTCACGGCTGATCACGCCGAGGCCCTGGATCCGGCGCTTGAAGATCGGGTTGTTGGTGATCAGCTTTTCGTATTCATCGATCTTTGGGCCGAAATAATCGAGGAAATCGAGGCACTTCTCCAGCCAGCCGTAGGGAAGATCGGCAGCCACGCCTCCGATGCGGAAGTAGTTGTTGTTGATCAGCCGCTGGCCGGTGGCTGCTTCCCAGAGGTCGTAGATCATCTCCCGTTCGCGGAAGATGTAGAAGAAAGGGGTCTGGGCGCCCACATCCGCCAGGAACGGGCCCAGCCAGAGCAGGTGGTTGGCGATGCGGTTGAGCTCCAGCATCAGCACCCGGATGTAGCTGGCCCGCTTCGGCACCGGGATGTCGGCCAGCCGTTCCGGCGCGTTCACCGTGATCGCCTCGTTGAACATGCCGGCGGCATAGTCCCAGCGGCTCACGTAGGGCACGAACATCACGTTCGTGCGGTTCTCGGCGATCTTCTCCATGCCGCGATGGAGGTAGCCGATCACCGGCTCGCAGTCCACCACGTCCTCGCCGTCGAGGGTCACCACCAGCCGCAACACCCCGTGCATCGAGGGGTGGTGAGGCCCGAAGTTCACCACCATCGGCTCGGTGCGTGTTTCGAGCTGCGTCATGGCGCCGGGGCGGGCGAGCGATCCGCCGGATCTTAGGAAGGGATCGCCGCAACCAGGGCCTTTGCCGCCAGACGCCCCCTCCGGGTTCCACCATCTGCCGGTGCTCGCCGATGCCGTGCTGGCGGCCTTCAGCGACCTGCCTCCTGGCGCCACCGTGATCGATGCCACCGTGGGCGGTGGCGGCCACAGCGCCCTGCTGCTGGAGGCCCATCCCGACCTGCAGCTGATCGGTCTGGATCAGGACGCCACCGCCCTGGCCGCCGCCGCCACGCGGTTGGCCCCGTTCGGCGAGCGGGTGCGCCTGATCGCCACCAATTTCGCCGCCTACGCTCCCGCCGCTCCTGTGCACGGGGTGCTGGCCGATCTGGGCGTGAGCAGTCCCCAGCTGGATGTGGCGGAGCGCGGCTTCAGCTTCCGCGCCGATGGCCCCCTCGACATGCGCATGAACACCAGCGCCGGCGAGAGTGCCGCCGAGCTGCTCGACCGCCTCGATGAGAAGGACCTTGCGGATCTGATCTATGCCTACGGCGAGGAACGGCTCTCGCGGCGGATCGCCCGCCGCATCGTCGAGCAGCGCCCCTGGAGCCCCGCTGACCGAACGGGCGGCGGCACCAGCGCCCTTGCCTACCTGGTGGCCGGCTGCTACCCGCCAGCGGCCCGGCGCGGCCGCATTCACCCCGCCACCCGCACCTTCCAGGCCCTGCGCATCGCCGTCAACGATGAGCTCGGCGCCCTCGACCGCTTCCTGCAGCAGGCACCGCAGTGGTTGCTGCCGGGCGGCCTCCTGGCGGTGATCAGCTTCCATTCGCTCGAAGATCGCCGCGTCAAGACGGCCTTTCTGGGCGATGAACGCCTGGAGCGGCGCACGCGCAAGCCTCTGATCGCCACGGCGGCAGAGCAGGAGGCCAATCCCCGCAGCCGCTCCGCCAAGCTGCGGCTGGCGGCAAGGCGCTGATGGCTTCGCTCGATGCGTTGTGGTGGGTAGCGCTCACGCTGCAGCTGGTGGCCATTCCCGGCACCCTGTTGCCCGTGCTGCCGGGGCTGATCTTCCTGCCGCTCGGGGCCGGCCTGTGGGTGTGGGCGGCGGGCTGGAGCACCGCCTGGCCCACCCTGCTGCTGGCCTGCCTGATCCTGCTGCTGGGCTGGGGGGCCGACGCGCTCGGGGTGGTGCTGGGGGCGGCCCGTCTGCAGGCCACCCGCTGGGCCTACATCGGCGCCGGCCTCGGGCTGGTGGTGGGCTTGCTGGGGCTGCTGCCCGCCCTGCCGGTGGGCGGACCGCTGCTCGGTGCCCTGGTGGGGCCGCTGCTGGGGGCCACCCTCGGGGAGCTGGTGTCGGCGTCGTCGGCGCTGGGGCCGCTGGGGCTGGAGCGGCTGCGCCGTGCGTTGCTCGTGGGGCTGGCCGTGGTGGCCGGCATGTTGGTGAGCCGGGCGGCTCAGTTCCTGCTGGCGCTGCTGGGGGTGGCGGGCTTTGTGCTGCTCAGCACGGTGCTGGCGCCCTGAGCGCCTCCGTGTCCAGCGCGGTCACCGCGGCGGGCGCCTGGCGTAGCTCCGCCACCGCGGCGGCCACAGCGGCGATCGCCTGATCGATGTCGCCCGTGGTGGTGCCGCGGCCCAGCCCGAAGCGCACCGAGGCCGCTGCCGCGGCGCGGTCGAGCCCCAGGGCGGCGAGCACATGGGAGGGGCTGCCGGCACTGCAGGCCGAGCCGCCGCTCACCGTGAGCTGGCGCCGCAACAGGCTGTGCAGCCGGTTGCCATCGACACCGGCGATGCGCACGTTGAGGTTGTGAGCCAGGCGCTGCTCAAGGCTGCCGTTCACCGCCACGCCCTCGATCGCCAGCAGGCCGTGCAGCAGCCGCTGCCGCAGGGCGCCGAGCCGCTCCTCGCGCTCCTCCCGGTCAGCCAGGGCGAGCGTGGCGGCCTTGGCCATGCCCACGATCAGCGGCACCGGCAGGGTGCCGGCCCGCAGGCCCCCTTCCTGGCCGCCGCCGTGTTGCTGGGGGTTGAGCGTGAGTCCTTCGCCCACCACCAGCGCGCCGATGCCCTTCGGCCCGTAGAACTTGTGGGCGCTCATGCTGAGCAGATCGATGCCGAGGGCGTCGGGTTGCAGCGCCATGTGGCCGAAGGCCTGGGCGGCATCGCAATGAAACGCCACACCGCTGGCGCGGCAGAGCGAACCGATCGCCGCCAGCGGCTGCAGCACGCCGATTTCGTTGTTGGCGGCCATCACGCTCACCAGGATCGTGTCGTGGCGCAGCGCCGCCACCAGATCGCCCAGATCCAGCAGGCCATCGGCGCCCACCGGCAGCACGGTGAGAGCAAAGCCGCGCCGCTCCAGCTCGCGCATGGTGTCGAGCACCGCCTTGTGCTCCGTGGCCACCGTGATCAGGTGACGGCCCAGGTGCTGCCGCGCTTCCGCCAGCCCCTTGAGCGCCAGGTTGTTGGCTTCGGTGGCGCCGCTGGTGAACACGACGCGCTCGATCGACACCCCCAGCTGCGCCGCCAGCTGCTCCCGCGCCCGCTCCACCGCCGTGGCCGCCTCCAGCCCCGGCCGGTGCAGGCGGCTGGACGGATTGGCGAACAACTCGCTCCAGTAGGGCGCCATCGCTTCCACCACCGCCGGCTCGCAGGGGGTGGTGGCCTGGTAGTCCAGGTAGGGATGGGTCACGGGATCGCCTGGGGCTGGGAAGAAGGGTCGGGACGCTGCGGCGACCCCGCTTCCCTTGTAGCAGTGTCGCCGCACGATCACAGCGGCGTTGTGGCTTCGATGTGGGCGCGCTGGCCGGGAAGAAGCGTGGAGAATGGCGGCAGGCGCCAGATCCTTGGCTTGCTGTCCTGCCCCTGCGCTCTCCTGCTGATGCCTCGCTGCGCACTGGCCCTCAGCTCCATGGTCCTGGTGGTGGCCGCGGCCCATGGCCAGGGCGTGCCGGTGCTGATCCCTTCCCAGAACCGCCCGCCGGGCATGGCGCTGCTGGTGGAGCGTGTGGTGCCCGGGGGCGTGCAGGCGCTGGGGGTCTATGCCGTCACCGCTGATCCGGCTCGCCCCGGTCTGCTGCGCATCAAGGTGTGGGAGGAGCTGCCGAACGATGTCAAGGTGCGCAGCGAAACGATCGGCTGCTCCGTCACGGCGCCGATGCGGGTCACCAATGACGGCCGCCAGCTGATCCTGCGCCAGCTCAACCCCGGCGGGGTGATCACCAGCGTCAACCGCCGGGACCATCTCGTCTGGTGGGCCTCGTGCCACCCACAGCATGCGGGCCAGGACCCGGATGGGCTGCGTGCCGTGGCGCTGCAGCTGGGCTACAGCGGCAACCTGCAGGAACGGGAGCAACTGCTGCCCGCAGGATCGCTCTGAAGCCGGCCCGCAGCCGGGTTGGCGGCCCTGGATAGATTTCCGGCACCACCGGTGGGTCCATGAGCCAAGCCATCCCAGCAGCCGCACCCGACGGCGACGCCGCCCCGGACCACCCCTTTGCACAGGGTCTGGAGCCCACCGCCGCGGCCCATTCCGGCGAGGCCAGCGCCGCCACCCCTGTGGCCGCCCAGCCGCCGCGCCTGCTGCTCGTCGACGACGAGCCGGGGCTGCGCACCGCGGTGCAGGCCTACTTGCAGGACGAGGGCTTCGAAGTGGTCACCGCCTACGACGGCGAAGAAGGCTGGAAGGTGGCTCAGGAGATCGTGCCGGATGTGGTGCTCACCGACGTGATGATGCCCCGCCTCGATGGCTACGGCCTGCTCAGGCGCCTGCGGGGCGATGAGCGGCTGGGGGGCACGCCGGTGATCTTCCTCACCGCCAAGGGCATGACCGCCGACCGCATCGAGGGCTTCCAGGCGGGCGTCGACGATTACATCCCCAAGCCATTCGACCCTGACGAGCTGGTGGCCCGGGTGCGCAACATGGTGCGGCGCCAGGAGCGGCTGCTGGCCGAGGCCGCCCGCTACGCCGATGCCGACATCGGCCAGATGGCGCGCCAGATCACCGAGATCCGCTCGCTGCTGCAGGGGGGTGGCGGCAAGAAGGCGCCGACCGGCGTCAAGCTCGACTTCACGCCCCGCGAGGCGAGTGTGCTGCAGCTGGTGGCCGAAGGCCTGATGAACAAGGAGATCGCCCGCCGTCTGGAAACCTCGATCCGCAACGTCGAGAAGTACGTGAGCCGCCTGTTCACCAAGACCGGCACCACCAGCCGCACCGAACTGGTCCGCTACGCCCTCGAAAACAGCCTGGTGGAGTGAGATAGCCATCGGCCGCCACCACCCGGCTCCGGCTGCCGTCCGGCAGGCTGCGGCTCAACCACCAGCTGCCGCTCAAACACCGGCTGCCGCACAAACACCAGCTGACGCCTCGACCAGCTGCTCCTCCACCTCCATCCCCCTGAAGCCCGTGCCTGCAGGGTCGCTCAACCAGGGCTGGATCTACACCGACCGGGCCGGCAGCGCCGCTGCGGGCCAGAAGATCTCCGCCTTCTACGCCGCCCGCTACCGCCATTCCGATCAACAGGTGTGGCAGACGCGGCTGGAGGCCGGCGAGATCCACAGGAACGGCCAGCAGCTCCGGGCCGATGGCAGCCTCGCGCCGGGGGATCGACTGGCGTGGCATCGGCCCCCCTGGCACGAACCGCCGGTGCCGGATCAGTGGCAGGTCGTCCATGACGACGGCGACATCCTGGTGATCGACAAGCCCAGCGGCCTGCCGGTGCTGCCGGCCGGCGGCTTCCTGGAGCACACCGTGCTGCGTCTGATCGAGCGGCGACAGCGGGACGCGGCCGCCACTGCAATCACCGGCGTGCCCCGGCCCGTCCATCGGCTCGGCCGCTTCACCTCCGGGTTGCTGGTGCTGGCCCGCCAGCCGGCCACCCGCGCCTGGCTCAGCGCCCTGCTGCGCGAGAGCACCTCTGCCCCCGAGAGCGGCTGTCGCAAGCTCTACCGCGCACTCACGCAGGCAGGCCCCCTGCCGATCGCGGTGGGCGAGCGGCTGGAGATCCACACGCCGATCGGCCGCTGGCCCCATCCGCTGCTGGGCCAGGTGTGGGCGGCCGCCTCCGCTGCGGACTCTGCGGCGGCGCCCCTGCCGGCCTGGAGCGAGCTGCACCTGCTGCAGGTGCGCCCGCAGGCCCATCTGGTGGAGGTGGCGATCCGCAGCGGCCGCCCCCATCAGATCCGTATCCATGCCGCCAGCGTCGGCACGCCGCTGCTGGGCGATCCCCTCTACCTGCCCGGCGGCCAGGCCCGCCCCCAGGCCCGGCCGGGCCTGGGGGGCTACCAGCTGCACGCCCACCGGCTCGTGCTGCCCCGGCCCGAAGGCACCTGGCTGGAGCTGGAGGCGCCGCTGCCGCCAGCTCTGGAGCTCGCCCCGGCAGCTGGCGGCTGATGCTCAGTGGCCGGCGCTCAGTGGCCGGCCTCGAACCAGCGGGCCAGCACCGACACATCCTCTTCGGCGTGGCCGGCGGCGATGAGCGTGTCTTCCATGGCGGCCACCTGGGCGGTGAGCGGCAGCTCCAGCCCGGCGGCGGCCGCTTCCGCCAGGGCGATCGCCAGGTCTTTGCGGTGCAGGGCGAGCCGGAAGCCCAGCGGGTAGTGATTGCTGAGCATGTTGCCCGCCCGGTGGCGCAGGGCCCAGGAGCCGGCCGCACCCCCTTCGAGCGCGGCGCACACCTGTGCCATTGGCAGTCCAAGCCGTCGGCCCAGGGCAATCGCTTCGGCCACGGCGGCATAGCTGCCGGCCACCAGCACCTGGTTCACCGCCTTGGCCTGCTGGCCGGCGCCCACGGGGCCGAAGTGGCTGATCGAACTCCCCACCGCCTCCAGCAGTGGCCGTGCCCGCTCCAGCGCCGTCGCGCTGCCGCCCACCAGCACCGCCAGCCGGCCGGCGCGGGCCCCCTCGGTGCCGCCGGTCACCGGTGCATCGAGGTAGGTGATCCCATCGGCCTCCAGGCGGGTGGCGAGGGCGCGGCTGGTGGCGGGAGCAATCGTGGAAAAGTCGATCACCAAGGCGCCGGGGGTCAGGGCCGCCAGCGCTTGCTCCAGCAGCACCGCCTGCACGGCCCGGTCGTCACTGAGGCAGAGGCAGAGCACCGCAGCAGTGGCGGCAGCCTGCGGCACCGAGGCGGCCCGCTGGGCGCCGGCTGCCGCCAGCGGCAGCTCCCGCTCACGGCTGCGGTTGTGCACGGTGAGCGGGTGGCCCGCCTGCAGCAGCCGGGCCGCCATCGGCGCTCCCAGGGCGCCGAGGCCGATGAAGGCCACCGGCTCCCGCTTCGGCGTTGACGCCGCGGCCTCCGCGGCGGCCCTCATGCCCGCTCGAAGGCGATCAGGCGGGAGAAGTAGAAGGGCGCCTGATTGAGACTGCGGCGCAGCGGCTGGAAGCCGGCGGCGGCGGCGGCGGCCACGATGCCGTCTTCACGCAGGGTGTAGGCGCGGGTGGTCTTGCTGGGGCCGGGGAACAGCTGGCCGATCCCCTTGAGCAACGCCAGCAGAGGCGTGTAGGGGGCGAAGCTCACGATCAGCCGCCGCTCTGCCAGACCGGCCAGATGGCGCACCATCTCCTCGGCGGCGGCCTGGGGGTAGTGGATGAACACATCGAGGCACACCACCGTGTCGTAGAGGCCGCTGAGGCTCTCCAGATCGGAGGTGTGGAAGGTCAGCCGGGCGGGATCGATGCCGGCGGCGGCGGCGCGGCGACCAGCTTCCTGCACCATGGCGTCCGAGAGGTCGCTGGCCGAGATGCTGCCGGCCCCCAGGCCGGCCAGCGGCAGGCTGAGGCTGCCCACCCCGCAGCCGGCGTCGCAGAAGCTGCGCCCGGCCAGGTCGCCTTCCTCCTGCAGCCACGCCAGCACCTGATCCACCGTCTTCTGGTGGCCGATGCGGATGTTGCGCTGCACCTTGTTGACGTCGTCACTGTCGCTGTAGATGCGATTCCAGCGCTCGAAGCCGGTGCTGTTGAAGTAGTCGCGCACCTCCAGCTTCTCCGCTGCCTTCTCGCTGGTGGTGGGCGCCGCGTCGGTGTCCAGCAGCGGTTCGGCGGCCATGCGCTCAGGGGGTGTGGGTGGCCGGATCCTAAGGAGTGCGGGTGGCTTCGCCGGCACGGCACCAACGCAGCGGGTCCGCGTCGCCGCCGCTCCAGCGCAGGGCCTCCGCCAGCGGCTGACCCAGCAGCAGCTCCTGCACGGGGCGGTGATCACCCAGCACGCGCCGGGGCAGCACGGTGGCC
Source organism: Marcopretia estuarina LEGE 06307 (assembly GCF_056633115.1). Taxonomy (NCBI): domain Bacteria; kingdom Bacillati; phylum Cyanobacteriota; class Cyanophyceae; order Synechococcales; family Prochlorococcaceae; genus Marcopretia; species Marcopretia estuarina. The sequence continues at coordinate 617,446 of NZ_JBSJOY010000002.1, forward strand.
GCGGCGATCGCAGCGCCCGGCGCCCGGCTCCAGCCCGCCAGCCGCACCACGCCCTCCAGCAGCGGCAGCGTCACCCCAGCCAGGGTGCCGTCCTCCAGCCGGCAACTGCCGTTCTCCACCAGCAGGCTGCGGCTGTCCCAACGGTGCCGCCCCTCCGGCAGCCCGTAGGGCGCCAGGGCATCACTCACCAGCACCACCTGCCGGGGCGCGAGCCGCTGCAGCAGCACCGCCTGCGACGGCGCCACATGCACCCCGTCGGCGATCAGGCCCATGGCCACGTCGCCGCGCAGCACCGCCGCCGCCACCGGCCCCGGCGCCCGGTGGTGCAGGCCGGGCATGGCGTTGAAGGCGTGGGTGAGCATGCCCACGCCCGCCTCGAAGGCGTGCTGCGCCTGCCGCTCACTGGCTTCGCTGTGGCCCAGGCTCACCACGATCCCCTGCGCACACAGGGCGGCGATCACCGCTTCGGCCCCGTCCAGCTCCGGCGCCAGCGTCATCAGGGCGATCTCGGATTCGAACCCCTCGATTCGCGCCTGCAGAGCCGCGAGGCTGGGCAGCGCCAGGTGCGCCTCCGGGTGGGCGCCCCGCCGCGCCTTCGCCAGGAACGGACCCTCCAGGTGCGCCCCCAGCAGCCGGGCCCGGCCAGGGGCGGGAAGAGCGCGGGCCGTCCGCAGCACCGCCAGGGCCTGGCGCAGCGGCGCCACGCCGCAGGTCACCAGGGTGGGGCTGATCGCCTCCACGCCATCGCGCCACAGCAGTTCCAGCAGCTCCAGCAGGCGGGGCAGATCCGCGTCGGTGAGCTCCGGAAAGGCCAGTCCCAGCCCGCCGTTGATCTGCAGGTCCACCCCGGCCGGGCTGAGCCAGTCGCCGTTCCAGTCGTCGCCTGCGGCGGCGCTGCCCGCCTCCAGTGGTTCAAGGCAGGCGATCGTTCCGGCCGTGTCCACGCCGACGCGCCAGCGCCCTGGGCTGCAGGGCGGCACGGCCTCCGGGAGGCGAACGTTGCTGAGCCAGCGCATCAACGTCAGCGGCGGGCCGCGGTCGGCGGGAGAATGCCATCCTCGCTGCCCTGCCCCCTGTGGTTGCTGTGTCTGCTTCCGCTGCTGCCGCCGGCCCTGGGCAGGCCGCCTGTCCCCGTGTGGCCGTGGTGATGGGCAGCGACTCCGACCTGCCCACGCTGCAGCCGGCGGTGGCCGTGCTGGAGCAGTTCGGGGTGGCGGTGGAGGTGCGCGTGCTCTCCGCCCATCGCACGCCGCTGGAGATGGTGGCCTTCGCTGAAGCCGCCGCCGGCCGGGGGCTCAAGGTGATCATTGCCGGCGCCGGCGGTGCCGCACACCTGCCCGGCATGGTGGCGGCGCTCACGCCTCTGCCGGTGATCGGCGTTCCGGTGCAGAGCCGGGCCCTGTCTGGGGTGGATTCACTCCATTCGATCGTGCAGATGCCGGCCGGCATCCCGGTGGCCACCGTGGCGATCGGTGGCGGCACCAATGCGGGCCTGCTGGCGGCACAGATCCTGGCCACCGCCGATGCCGAGCTGGCTGACCGTGTGCTCGCCCATCGCCGTGCTCTCCACGACCAGGTGACCACCAAGGACCGGCGTCTGCAGGAGCTGGGCAGTGCGGCCTACCTGCAGGGCATGGGGAGCTGATCGATGGCTGAACGCTTCACCATGCCGCTGCCGCTCTGGGTTCGCTTCGGGCTCACTCTGCCGCTGCTGGTGCTGAACATGTTCGTGCTGCGGCAGGTGCTGGTGCCGCTGGCGCCCTTCCCCTCCCTGTTCCTGGGCGCTGCCCTGATCGCCTTCCTGCTGGACATCCCCAGCCGCTGGCTCACGCAGCGCGGCATGCCGCGCGTGTTGGCGCTGCTCCTGGTGCTCGGGCTGGGGCTTGCCCTGCTGGTGCTGGCGAGCCTCTGGCTGCTGCCGCGGCTGGTGCAGCAGCTCGGCGATCTGCTCAATGCCCTGCCCGGCTGGCTGGTGCAGGGGCAGATGCTGCTGGATCAGACCCAGCTCTGGGCCGCCGCCCATGGCCTGCCCGCTGATTTCAGCGATTTCAGCAGCGAACTGCTCACCGGCTCCACCAAGTTCGCCAGCCAGCTCAGCCAGCGCCTGCTTGGGCTGCTCGGCGCCACGCTCAACCTCACGATCAACACCTTGATCGTGGTGGTGCTGGCTGTTTTTCTGCTGGTGGGCGGCGAGGCGATCCCACGCGGTCTGGCCCGCTGGCTGCCCTCCAGCTGGCGGGCGATGGTCCTGAACACCCTGGTCACCACCTTTCGCGGCTACTTCGGCGGCCAGGTGGTGCTGGCCCTGATCCTCAGCGTGGCGCAGATCGTGGTGTTCACCCTGCTGCAGATCCCCTACGGCGTGCTGTTTGCCGTGGCGATCGGCTTCACCACCTTGGTTCCCTATGCCAGCGCGCTGACGATCCTGCTGGTGAGCGGCCTGCTGGTGCTTGAAGACCCCCGCACAGGCGTGGAGGTGCTGGTGGCGGCCATCAGCGTGGGGCAGGTGGTGGATCAGGTGATTCAGCCCCGGCTGATGGGCCAGATCGTGGGTCTGCAGCCGGCCTGGCTGCTGCTCAGCCTGCCGGTGGGTGCCCGGGTGGGCAGCCTGCTGGGGCTCGGTGAATTGCTGGGCCTGCTGCTGGCGGTGCCGGTGGCGAGCTGCCTGAAAACCTTTCTCGATGAACTGGCCCGGCGGCTGGGGCTGCCGGAGCCCCAGCCGCTCACCCCCCCGCCTGCTTCGGTCGGAAGCCCGCTGCCGTAAGCGCTTCCAGCGCCGGCCCTACCTGATCGCCCTGCAGCTCGATCACCCCGTCCTTGAGGGTGCCGCCGGTGCCGGCACGGGCCTTGAGCTGCTTCAGCAGGGTGCGGGCGTCATCTTCCGGCAACTCCAGGCCGGTGATGGCGGTGACGGTCTTGCCGCCTTTGCCCGCCTTGGTGCGCTGCACCCGCACCCGTTGCTGGTTGCGGGGTGCGGCCGGGGACACCGGGCCCGCCGGCCGTGCCGTGCTCTCGGCGCGGCTGAATTCCTGCCAGCTTCCCTTGCCCATGGCGATCGTGGTGGCGACGCTTCCATCACAGCGCACCTGCCGGGCATGGACCTGCCTCCCCTCCGTCTGGAGATGCTTCGCCTCGATCTGGACACGCGCCAACCCCTGCCCTGCCCGCCGGCGGGGCTGACTCCCTCGCCGCCGCCTGACGCCGCCATCGGCGGTACCGGGCCGCCGGCGCCGGGCCAGGTGCGGGCCTTGCGCTTCGTGGTACCCGGGCAGGCGCCCTGCGTCCCGCCGGCCGGTTCCCCCAGCCAGCGTGCCCCGTCGACCTGGCCGCGGCTGACGCCGCCACCACCGCTTCCCCCCTGAGGTGGTCAGCAGCGCTGACGCCCGGGAGTGTGGCAGCGACTTCCGCTTCCTAGGCTGGCCCGATACCGCCCGGCACCGGTGACCAGCACCTTCCCCCCGCTCTCCCCTAATCCCGCCGACCTTCAGGTGTCCGTGCGGCCCACTCCCCAGGGGCGCTTCGGCCGTTTCGGCGGGCAATACGTGCCGGAAACGCTGATGCCCGCCCTGGCGGAGCTGGAGCAGGCGGCTGCGGAGGCCTGGGCCGATCCCGCCTTCACCAGCCGGCTCGACCACCTGCTGCGCACCTATGTGGGCCGCCCCACGCCGCTCTACGAAGCCGAGCGGCTCACCGCCCACTACGCCCGCCCGGAAGGCGGCCCGCGCCTCTGGCTGAAGCGCGAAGACCTCAACCACACCGGCGCCCACAAGATCAACAACGCCCTCGGCCAGGCCCTGCTGGCCCTGCGCATGGGCAAGAAGCGGGTCATCGCTGAAACCGGCGCCGGCCAGCACGGCGTCGCCACCGCCACCGTCTGCGCCCGCTTCGGCCTCGAGTGTGTGGTGTACATGGGCGCCGAAGACATGCGCCGCCAGGCGCTCAACGTGTTCCGCATGCGCCTGCTGGGCGCCACGGTGCAGCCGGTCACCGCCGGCACCGCCACCCTCAAGGACGCCACCAGCGAAGCCATCCGCGACTGGGTGACCAACGTGGAAACCACCCACTACATCCTCGGCTCGGTGGCCGGCCCGCACCCCTACCCGATGCTGGTGCGTGATTTCCATGCCGTGATCGGCCAGGAGGCCAAGCGCCAGTGCCAGGAGGCCTTCGGCCGTCTGCCCGATGTGCTGGTGGCCTGCGTGGGTGGTGGCTCCAACGCCATGGGCCTGTTCCACCCGTTCGTGGAAGACACCTCCGTGCGGCTGATCGGGGTGGAGGCAGCGGGTGAGGGCGTGGCCACAGGCCGCCATGCCGCCACGATCACCGAAGGGCGGATCGGCGTGCTGCATGGCGCCATGAGCTTGCTGCTGCAGGACGGCGAAGGGCAGGTGCAGGAGGCCCATTCGATCAGCGCCGGCCTGGATTACCCGGGCGTCGGCCCCGAGCACAGCTACCTGCGGGATGTGGGCCGGGCGGAGTATGCCGCCGTCACCGACGACGAGGCGCTCACTGCCCTGCGCCTGGTGTCTGAGCTCGAGGGCATCATCCCGGCGCTGGAAACCGCCCACGCCTTCGCCTGGCTGGAGCAGCTCTGCCCCAGCCTGGCGCCGGGCACCGAAGTGGTGGTGAACCTCTCCGGCCGCGGCGACAAGGACGTGAACACCGTGGCTGACCGGCTGGGGGATCAGCTGGCCGGCTGAGGCTCCCAGGGCAGCCGGGGCAGGTTGCTGAGCGCATCGCGCTGGCTGTCTGCCCAGATCCGGGCCATCTCGCCGAGCAGCTTGGAGCCCCGCTCCAGGCGCAGGTGCTGGGAGATGGCCAGCGAATTGCGCGGATAGAGCGCCACCTCGAACGGGGGCCCCACCGTGAGGTTGGAGCGCCGGGTGATCACCTGGGAAATCAGGCAGAGGCGGGTGGCATCCTCCAGCGACATCCCGTAGTCACCCACCACATCGAGGGGAGGCTTGCCGTATTTGCTCTCGCCGATCTGCAGGAACGGCGTTTCCGGCGTGGCCATGATCGCGTTGCCCTGGGCGTAGATCCGGTAGAGGCCGTGGTCGTTGCCGGCGATCTGGCCGCCAAGGATGAAGGTGGCCTCACCGCTCGCTCCCACCTGCTTGAGGGCGCTCTCGTTCTCGTTCTGCACCGCCACGCTCAGGCGGCCGATGTAGGCCGCCGCCTCGAACAGATGGCGGCAGCTGAGCAGGTCCGGTCCGGCGGTCCGGTCATCAGCTGCAGCGCTGGCCGGCGCCCCCACGGCCGCCGGAGTGGCGGCGGCGCTGAGGTCGCGACGGATCCAGTTGAGGATCGCCTGGGTGGTGGCCAGGTTGCCCGCCGCCAGAAGAACGAACAGCCGGTCAGGTGCCGGCTGGAACACGTGCAGCTTCCGGTAGCTGGAGATGTAGTCCACCCCCGCATTGGTGCGGGAGTCGGCGCACATCACCAGACCCTCCTTGAGCAGGAAACCGACGCAGTAAGTCATGGCGCCATGCTCTCAAGCCGCCGGCCGCTCAACTGAGCAACCGCTGCAGGCTGGCGGCCACCGAGCGCACCGCCGCCCGGGCGGTGGCGTAGGCCATCCGCATCGGCCCCACCAGGGCCACGTGCCCCTGGCTGCCGTCGCCGGTGCGGTAAGTGGCCTGCACGAGTGCGCAGTCCTGCAGGGCGGGATGGGGATTTTCGGCACCGATCCAGACGCCTTCGCTGGGTCTGCCGTCAGGTTGCAGCAGCAGATGGGGGTCTTCCTCCACCAGCTGCACCAGCGGCCGCAGCGTGGCGGTGCGGCTGAATTCCGGCTGCCCCAGCAATCCCCCCAGCCCGAGCGCGAGGGCGCCGTCGGCATCGCCCGGACGGGCCATGCGGTGGCTGCGGAGCGCCTCGCGCAGCAGCCAGCCGCTGCGCTGCAGCTGAGGCGGCAGGGCGTTCCAGGGGATTGGCTGGCCCGGATGCAGGCTGAGCTGATCCATCACCCAGCGCTCGAGCGGCAGCAGCTCGGGGGCCGCCGCCGGTGGCAGATGCAGGTTCAGGCAGCTGGTCATCACGGCGTTCTCCACCAGGAACACCAGCAGGCGGTCGCCGCTTGGCACCAGGCGCACGGCCTGAAGGGCGGAGCGATCGCCCTGGGGGCGTGTGATCAGGCTCAGCAGGCCGGTGAGATCAGCCAGCCGCCGCGCCAGATGCAGCAGCAGATCGTCGAGGGCAGCCCAGCGCAGGCTCAGCCCCAGCAGTTCCTGCTCCAGTTGCAGCGCTCCGGCACCGGGGGGTGGCAGCAGGCTGTCCACGTAAAGGCGGTAGCCGCGCTGGCTTGGAATACGCCCGGCGGAGGTGTGCGGCTGCACAAGCAGGCCCTGTTGCTCCAGCGCCCCCATGGCCGAACGCACCGTGGCAGGTGAGGTCTGGAAGCCGAAGCGTTGCACCAGGGTGCGGCTCCCCACGGGCTCGACCGTGTCCACGTAATGCTGCACCGTTGCCTGCAACACCTGCTGATGGCGGCGGCTGAGGTGAGGCAACGAGGGGCTAGTTAACGGATGGTGCGCGAACCGTAACCGATACCAACGACGCCGCTGGCCAACAGGAACACCATTTCGTCTGGGCCACAAGGCCGCTAGGCGTTGGTTCGGGCTTCATGGCTGATCGCTTGGATGGCAGCAGGCAGAAGCCAGTGAAGCGTTGGCAGCGGCCGCAGTCGACAGCGAATCCAACCTGACCCTTGAGGACACCAGCGTGCCCAGGAACGCGGAGACCACTCCGCCCACAGGCGCGGCCCCTGTTGCTCATGGAGCGGTGCGGCTGGAGCAGGCGATCACCCTCCACGATCTCCAGCGTCAGCACGTGCAAAAGCGGAGCGGGGTCCGAACCCGCCGGGTCGGCCAGTCCCTGCTTGTTGCGCAGCTCAGCACCATCACCGCCACAAACTGTGGAGCTGCTCCGGCGTCAGAGGCTGGAGCCGATCTGGGCCAGCCCGTCTTACCGCCGCAGCTCCGCTGACTGCGGTAAGGCGAGGACATGTACCGCGCCATCGGTCTGGTAGCGCTGCTCAGTAACGCGGCACCGACCGATCGACCTGGACGCTCCAGGCATCGATGCCCCCCTCCAGGTTCCAGACCCGCTCGAAACCCTGCTGCTCCATCAACCAGCAGCCGAACTGCCAGCTGCGCATGCCGGCATGGCAGAGCACCACTACCTCACGCTCGCGGTCGAGCAGCGCGTCGATCCGGCTGACCCATTCCGAGGAGCGGCTCAAGGGCAGATGGATCACTCTCTGCTGCAGCGCGGCCATGGCCAGCTCTGCCGGTTCCCGCACATCCACCAGCTGCAGATCGGCACCCTCGTTGAGCCGCTGCTGCAGCTCCCGTGCCTGCAGCGGGGCCGGGGTGGGGGTGGTTTGGCTTTCCTGGGGCATGGGTGCGGGCATGGGCGTGGTGGCTGGCCGGGTGTGCGTTGACGATGCACGGAGGCGGCTTCATGCATAAAGATGAGGCCATTCCTGCGCGCTACGCATGAAGATCCGCCCATTCCTGGCGGCGATCCTGGCCGTGGCCGTCACGCTGCTGCTGATCGGAGCGGCGGGCTGGGTGGTGCTCTGGCGCAGCAGCCCTCTCGCCCTGCAGCACCAACCCCTCACCCTGCCGCTGGCGGCTCGCTTCATCCCCCGGCAGGCCTCGCTGAGCCTGCACCTGCTGGTCCCGCCCGACCAGCTCGGGGCCTACGCCCGGGCCGTGGCGCCGCCCCGCCAACGCCGCCATGCCGCCGCCGCCCTTGAGCAGCTGCGGGACGGGGCCTTCGCCGCTGCCGGCCTCGACTACGCCGAGGAACTGGCCGGCTGGGTGGGGGAGGAGTCCAGTGTCGCGCTGCTCACCCCGGCGGGTGCGTCACAGCCGGCGGGCTGGTTGCTGGCCCTGCGCAGCCGTGAGTCGGAGGGGGCTCGGCGCTTTCTGCAGCGCTTCTGGCAGACCCGCAGCCTGGCCGGCAACGAGCTGCAGGTGAGCACCTATCGAGGCATGGGGCTGATCAGCGGCCGGGGCGCCCTGCTGGGCCAGAACGCCCTGCCCCTGGCCACCGCCTTGATCGACGACCGGCTGGTGCTGATCGCCTCGGGTCGGGGGGTGCTGGAGCAGGCGCTGGATGTCTCCCAGATCGACGAACTCAACCAGGCCGGCGACCCCCGCCTCGCCACCGCCGTGGCCACCCTCGGCCAGGGCGTGGCCCTGGTGGTGGCCCGCCCCGACAGCTTCACCCCTTGGCTGGCTGCTTCCCCTTTCGTCGCAGCACAGCAGGAGGTGCTCGGCCTGGTGGCAGCTCTGGCTCCCCGAGGCCGCACCCTCGACCTCAACGGCCGCCTTGAGCTGCGCCACGCCCCCGCAGCACTGTCGCTCACGCCCACGCCGGATCTGCTGGCGGGCCTGCAGGGTCCCTCGGACAGCCTGGCGATGATCCAGAACCCCGCCCTGCTCTCAGCTCCTGCTGCACCAGGAACAGCTGCCTCAGCGGCAGCCATCGCCGTCGCCCAGGCGATCCCTGAGGCCACCGCCTCCAGCCCGGATTCCGCCGGCTCCGATGGGGACGCCACGGACAGTGCCGCTGCCGATGGTGACGGAGACACCACCATCCCCAGCCCTGAAGCCACCAGCAGCGTCCCCGCCGACATTCCGGATGTCTGGTCGGAGCTGGTGGCACCTGTCCTCGCCCAAGCCCTCGCGAGCCTGCCGGGGGTGCTGCCCCCGCTGGTTGTTGCCCAGGATCCAGGCCCCCTGCTGTTGAGCCATAGCTCCCGCGGCTGGCTGCTGGCCACGGCTCCTGACAGCCCCGCCATCGCCTCGATCAGCGACGTGCTGGCGCGCAAAGGCCTGATCGCTGCTCCGCTGAGCCGCAATGGCAAAACGCTGCAGCTCTGGACCCAGCTGACCGCCGGCAATTCCCGCAGCCACCCCGACCAACTGGACGCCGCCATCGCCGGCGCCCGCCTCGACCAGCGCGGTGTGGCCTGGTGGAGTGAGGGCATCACCGCCCTCACCGGTCTGCTGGAGGGGGCCGCGCCGCCCAGCGAGAGGCTGGCCCAGCTTCAGGGCCTGGAGGATCAGGCCGCACCCCTGCAGTGGGCCATGGCCGCCCCGTCGGCCCGTGCGCTGCTGGCCCGCTGGGACCCCTGGCTGCTGCTCACCGGCCTGGCCGGCGAGCCGCTCGCTCCCACTGTGCAGGGGCTGGCCGTGAGCCTGGAGAGCGATCCTGCAGCCGCGGCCCCGGCACTGCGGCTGCATGGCCGCCTGGAGCTGGGCTGAGGCCATGGCCGCTGCGGAGCTGCTGCTACTGCGCCATGGGGTCGCGATCGATCGCCAGCTGGCGGCCGATCGCGGCCTGGACGACGAGGCACGGGCGCTCACCGCCGCCGGCCGACGGCGCACCGCCGCCGTGGTGCGCCGTCTCGTGACACTCGGACTGGCTGTGGATCCACTGCTCACCAGCCCGTTGCTGCGTGCGCACCAGACGGCGGAGCTGGCCCGCGAGGGCGGACTGGCTCTCCACCGCTTCGAGGTCTGCGCGGAGCTGGCCCCGGGTGGTGACCCAGCGCCGCTGCTGGAGCGCTGGTTCAGCGCCGGGGGCGAAGGCGCCGAGCGGCCCAGCCCCTGGCGGCGTCTGGCGCTGGTGGGGCATGAACCCGATCTCAGCGAGCTGGCCTGCCGGCTCTGCGGCGCCCCTCCCGGCGCCCTGCGCCTGCGCAAGGCCGGTGTGGTGGTCCTGGCGCTTCCCTGGCAGGCTCCGGTGCCTTCCGGTGGTTCCGGGGAGGCGCGCGGCTGGGAGGCTGCCCTGGGCCGCACGCGGCTCACCCTGCTGCTCTCCCCCCGCGCTCTGCTGGGGGAGGGCTGAGGCGCGGACGCCGCTGAAACGGGGCCCTGGTGGCCGGTCGGCGGTGTTACGGCGCGGCTGTCAGGAATGGATCTAGGTTTCGATCAACAGCGTGGAAGCTCGGCATGGCAACGGATGGGGCGCCGGCGGTCACGGATTTCTCAGCGGCCGGTGACTCCGCCACAACTCCAGCGGCCACCCCGGTGGCCAGCGAACCTGTCGCGGCCCAGCCGGCCATGCCGGCGTTCCGCCCCGGCCTTGAAGGGGTGCCGGCCACCCAGTCCGCCATCTGTGACATCGACGGCCGCAACGGCGTGCTCACCTACCGGGGCTACCCGGTGGAGCAGCTCGCCAACCACAGCAGCTTCCTGGAAACCGCCTACCTGCTGATCTGGGGTGAGTTGCCCACGGGCGAGCAGCTGCGGCGCTTCGAGTACGAGGTGCAGATGCACCGGCGGGTGAGCTTCCGCATCCGCGACATGATGAAGTGCTTCCCGGCCGACGGGCACCCCATGGACGCGCTGCAGTCGAGCGCAGCCTCACTGGGCCTGTTCTATTCGCGCCGCGCCCTCGACGACCCCCAGTACATCGAGGAGGCGGTGGTGCGGTTGATCGCCAAGATCCCCACGATGGTGGCGGCCTTCCAGCTGATCCGCAAAGGCCAGGACCCGATCCAGCCCCGCGACGATCTGTCCTACTCGGCCAATTTCCTGTACATGATCACCGAGCGGGTGCCTGACCCGATGGCGGCCCGCATCTTCGATGCCTGCCTGATCCTCCACGCCGAACACTCGCTCAACGCCAGCACCTTCAGTGCCCGCGTCACCGCCAGCACCCTCACCGATCCCTACGCGGTGGTGGCCTCGGCAGTGGGCACCCTGGCCGGCCCGCTGCATGGCGGCGCCAACGAAGACGTGCTCACCATGCTCGACCAGATCGGCAGCGAAGACCGGGTGGAGGCCTACCTGGAGCGGGCGGTGGCCGAGAAGCAGAAGATCATGGGTTTCGGCCACCGCGAATACCGCGTCAAGGATCCCCGTGCCGTGATCCTGCAGGAGCTGGCCGAGGAGCTGTTCGACCGCTTCGGCCACGACCACATGTACGACGTGGCCCGACGGCTCGAGAAAGCTGCTGAAAGCCGCCTCGGCGCCAAGGGGATCTATCCGAATGTGGATTTCTATTCCGGGCTCGTATACCGCAAGCTCGGCATCCCCCGTGACCTCTTCACGCCGATCTTCGCGATCGCGCGCGTGGCCGGCTGGCTGGCCCACTGGAAAGAGCAGCTCGGTGCCAACCGGATTTACCGGCCCACGCAGATCTACACGGGGGCGTCCGGCAAGACCTGGTTGCCCATCGACACCCGATCCAGCGGTGCGGGCGCTTAACTTGCCCTCGTCGGTTCGGTTTCGAGTTCGGACGCCGTGGAGATCATGACCACAGCCGCGACCCTGTCGCCTCCCCCGGTCCTCGAGGCGGCGGTGCCCCCCGGCATCGACCTGCAGAGCGGATTCACCACCATCCTGGAGGGCTTCGGCCTCAGCCCCGCCGCCGCCCATCTCATCTGGCTGCCCCTGCCGATGCTGCTGGTGCTGGTGGCCGCCGTGGTGGGCGTGCTGGTGAACGTGTGGCTGGAGCGCAAGATCTCCGCCGCCGTCCAGCAGCGCATCGGCCCGGAGTATGCCGGTGCCCTCGGGGTGCTGCAGCCCCTGGCCGATGGCCTCAAGCTGCTCTTCAAGGAAGACGTGATCCCGAAGCGGGCCGATGGCCTGCTGTTCACGCTCGGCCCCGTGCTGGTGCTGATCCCCGTGATCCTCTCCTGGCTGGTGGTTCCCTTCGGCCAGCACCTGGTGATCAGCGATGTGGGGGTGGGCATCTTCCTCTGGATCGCCCTCAGCAGCATCCAGCCGATCGGCCTGCTGATGAGCGGCTACTCCAGCAACAACAAGTATTCTCTGCTGGGCGGCCTGCGGGCGGCGGCCCAGTCGATCAGCTACGAGATCCCGCTCGCCCTGGCCGTGCTGGCCGTCGTGATGATGAGCAATTCGCTCAGCACCGTCGACATCGTCAATCAGCAGAGCGGCGCCGGCATCCTCAGCTGGAACATCTGGCGTCAGCCGGTCGGCTTCCTGATCTTCTGGATCTGTGCCCTGGCCGAATGCGAGCGCCTCCCCTTCGACTTGCCCGAGGCCGAAGAGGAGCTGGTGGCCGGCTACCAAACGGAGTACGCCGGCATGAAGTTCGCCCTCTTCTACCTGGGCAGCTACATCAACCTGGTGCTCTCCGCCCTGCTGGTGGCGGTGCTCTACCTGGGTGGCTGGGGCTTCCCCCTGCCGGTCGAATGGCTGGCCGGCGCCCTTGGCCAGTCGGTGGACGCTCCGCTGGTGCAGGTCATCACCGGGTCTGTCGGCATCGTGATGACCGTGCTGAAGGCCTACCTGCTGGTGTTCATCGCGATCCTGCTGCGCTGGACCCTGCCACGGGTGCGCATCGACCAGCTGCTGGATCTGGGCTGGAAGTTCCTGCTGCCCATCGCCCTGGTGAATCTGCTCGTCACCGCCGGGCTCAAACTGGCCTTTCCCGCCTTTTTCGGCGGTTGAGCCACGGGCCAGCCATCATGACCCCACCGGCCCTCAGGCCTTGATCCAGGCCCGCTGAGCCCACCGCTTTCCTCCTCCGTCCCTCCCCTCGAATTCCGCCACGCCCATGTTCGGTTTTCTCCAAAAGGTCGGCGACTACGCCAAGGACGCCGTCGGTGCCGCCAGCGCCATCACCCAGGGGCTTTCGGTCACCTTCGATCACCTGCGCCGCCGGCCGATCACGGTGCAGTACCCCTACGAAAAGCTGATCCCTTCGGAGCGCTACCGCGGCCGCATCCACTTCGAGTTCGACAAGTGCATCGCCTGCGAGGTGTGCGTGCGGGTCTGTCCGATCAATCTGCCGGTGGTGGATTGGGCGATGAACAAGCAAACGAAGAAGAAGGAGCTGCGCAATTACTCGATCGATTTCGGGGTGTGCATCTTCTGTGGCAACTGCGTGGAGTATTGCCCCACCAATTGCCTCTCGATGACCGAGGAGTACGAACTGGCGGCGTTTGATCGCCATAGCCTCAACTTCGACAACGTCGCCCTCGGTCGCCTGCCCACCAGCGTCACCAGCGACCCTGCCGTGGTGGCTCTGCGCGAGCTGGCCTATCTGCCCGCCGGCGAGCTCGATCCCCACACGGTGGATCCCGCCAGCCCCCGGGCCGGCAAACTGCCTGAACAGGTGCTGGCCGCGTCCAGCTCCACCACCACCGCCAGCGAGGAAGGGGTCTGATGACGATCGCCTCCACCACCCAGCTGATCTGCTTCGTGGCGCTCTCCATCACCTTGGTGCTGGGAGCCCTCGGGGTCGTGCTGCTGCCGAACATCGTCTATTCCGCCTTCCTGCTCTGCGGTGTCTTCCTCTCGGTGGCAGGTCTCTACCTGCTGCTGAACGCCAGCTTCGTGGCCGCCGCCCAGGTGCTCGTGTATGTGGGCGCAGTGAACGTGCTGATCCTGTTCGCGATCATGCTCGTGAACAAGAAGGAAGACCTCTCCGAGATCCCCCGTCTTGCCCTGCGGCGCCTGCTCTCCGGTGGCGTCTGCCTCGGCCTCTTCCTGCTGCTGCTCCGGGTCGATCTCACCACCCCCTGGGCCGTTCCAGGCCCGGCCTCCCTCGGTGAAGGCGCCACCATCCGTATCGGCGAGCATCTCTTCAGCGACTACCTGCTGCCCTTCGAGCTGGCTTCGGTGCTGTTGCTGATGTCGATGATCGGCGCCATCGTGCTGGCCCGCCGCGATGTGTTCGGCACCGACCTCACCACCGGCGAAGACGTCGATCAGGGCCTGATCGAGAAGGTTCGCCCTCCCCTGCTCCTCGATCCCCCCACCCCATCTCCCTCCGCTCTTCAGGAGACCCTCTGATGCCGATCGAAACACCCATCGATGTGCCGCTCCAGGCCTACCTGGTGCTTGCGGCCGTTCTCTTCTGCACGGGGGTGTGGGGCCTGATCAACAGCCGCAACGCCGTACGCGTGCTGATGAGCATCGAGCTGATGCTCAATGCCGTCAACATCAACCTGATGGCCTTCTCCAGCTACATCGATGGCCAGGAGATCCGCGGCCAGGTGTTCGCCATCTTCGTGATCACCGTGGCGGCCGCAGAGGCGGCGGTGGGGCTGGCCATCCTGCTCTCCCTCTACCGCAACCGCGAAACCGTCGACATGGAGCGCTTCAACCTGCTGCGCTGGTAGCGGCACGGTTCCGTCATGCAGCTCCAGCGGGTCTGGCTGATTGTTCGTGCCCACAGCCAGGCCGCCCAGCGTAAGGCCCGCATCTGCGCGGAGGATCTGCGCAACCAGGGCGTGCATGTGGCCGTGGCCGTCAGTGGTCTGGCCTCCAACCCCTTTCCGGGGCTCCTGGCCAGCGAACCGCTCCTGCCCGATCTCACCGTCGTTCTTGGCGGCGACGGCACGGTGCTGGGGGCGGCCCGCCATCTGGCGCCCCTGCAGGTGCCGATCCTGAGCTTCAACATCGGCGGCCACCTTGGCTTCCTCACCCACGAGCGCAAGCGGCTCGTGCTCAGCTCAGGCTCCAGTGAGGACAACCTCTGGCAGCGGCTGCGCGATGACCGCTTCGCCCTGGAGCGGCGCATGATGCTGGAGGGCCGGGTGGTGCGCAGTGACGGCAGCGTGGATGGCGAGCCGATCCACCGCGCCCTCAACGACTTCTACTTCCGCCCCAGCCTTGATGAGGTGTCGCCCACCTGTGTGCTGGAGCTGGAGATCGACGGCGAAGTGGTGGACCAGTTCCGCGGGGACGGCCTGATCATCGCCACCCCCACCGGCTCCACCGGCTACTCGATGGCGGCGGGCGGTCCGATCCTCCATCCCGGCATCGACGCGATCGTGGTCAACCCGATCTGCCCGATGAGCCTCTCCAGTCGGCCGATCGTGGTGCCACCCCGGGCGATGCTGGCGGTGTGGCCACTGGGGGAAACCAGTCGCCGGGTGAAGCTCTGGAAAGATGGCGCCCATGCCACCGTGCTCGAACCGGGTGACCGCTGCGTGGTGCAGCGCTCCAGCCACGACGCACTGATGGTGGTGCTCGATCAGAGCCCCTCCTACTACCGCACCCTCAGCCACAAGCTGCACTGGGCCGGTGACCTCACCGCTGCGGAGCCGTCGCCGAACTAGGCCGTCGCCCAACGGGTCTGTTGCGGCCCATGCTGGAGGGGTTAGCCCCGGAGAACGGCGTTGGCCCTGGAGATCGAGCGGCGCTTCCTGGTGCATGGCGACGGCTGGCGGCCGCAGGTGCGCTGGAGCCGCCCGCTGCGGCAGGGCTACCTCACGCGCGACGCCGCTGGTGTCACCGTGCGGGTGCGCCTCGGGGAAGACACCGCCACCGACCAGGCCCGGCTCACGATCAAGGCGGCCGCCGCCGGCATCGCCCGCCACGAGTTCGAGTATCCGATTCCCGCCACCGATGGGGAGGCGTTGCTGAACCTGGCGGCCCACCGCCTCGGCAAGACCCGCTATGGCCTCGATCTGCCGGGCGGCGACTGGGTACTCGATGTGTTCGAGGCCCCGAATGCGCCGTTGGTGCTGGCGGAAGTGGAGCTGGAGCGGGCCGATCAGCCCCTGGTGGTGCCGCCCTGGTGCGCCCTGGAGGTCACCGGCCGCCTGGAGCTCAGCAATGCCTCCCTGTCGATCACGCCGCTGTCGCAGTGGCCTGAGGACGAGCGCCGGGCCGTACTGGCGGCGATGGGCCTCAGAGCCCCGGCGACGGGGCCGGCAGATTGCAGCAGTTGAAGCCGTCCCGGCAGATCTTGCCGTTGTCCATCGCCCAGTTCAGCAGCGCCACCCGGTTCTTCGCGCCGGTTTTGGTGAAGATGTTGCTGACGTGATTGTCGACGGTGCGTTTGCTGATCATCAGCTGCTCGCCGATTTCCTGATTGGTGAGGCCGGTGGCCACCAGGCTGATGATCTCCAGCTCCCGTTCGGATAAGCCGGTTCGCGGCGCGCTGAGGTCGTCTCGAACGGACATCAACGCACTCCGCCTGACTGGACGCATCCTAGACAGCCCCTCCAACACCTCCCCACGGACGCCCACCGCCACGGTCACGGGGCTGCTGCCGGCTGGGGGGCCTGGATGGTGCCGCTCTTCACGCATGATGGGCGCTGGTTGTTTCCCGGTTGTCGTGCTGCTGCAGCGGGCCATCGCGCGTGGAGCGTTCGCGGTCACGGCGGAAGTGATGCCGCCCAGGGGCGGTGATCCGAGCCGCACCCTGGCGATGGCCAGGCTGCTGAAGGGGCGGGTGCACGCGGTCAATGTCACCGACGGGAGCCGTGCGGTGATGCGCATGAGCAGCCTGGCCCTCTGCCGCCTGCTGCTCGACGCAGGGCTCGAACCGGTGCTGCAGCTGGCCTGCCGGGATCGCAACCGCATTGCCCTGCAGGCAGAGCTGCTGGGCGCTCATGCGCTGGGAATCCGCAACCTGCTCTGCCTCACGGGCGACCCGGTGCGGGCCGGCGATCAGCCGAACGCCCGGCCGGTGAACGAGTTGGAGGCGGTGCGGCTGTTGCAGCAGGTGAGCGATTTCAATGCCGGCCGTGATCCGCTGGGAGGCTCGCTCCCTGATGGCCCTACCGCCTTGTTCGCCGGCGCCGCCGCCGATCCCCAGTCCCCCAGCTGGAGCGGCCTGCGCCGCCGCCTCAGCCGCAAGCAGGCTGCTGGCGCCAAGTTCCTCCAGACCCAGATGGTCATGGAGGCGAGCGTGTTGCGCCGCTTCTGCGAGGAGATCGCCGCGCCGCTGGGCCTGCCGGTGCTGGCGGGGGTGTTTCTGCTCAAATCCGCCCGCAACGCCGAATTCATCAACCGTGTGGTGCCCGGCGCCTCCATTCCCCAGCACGTGATCGAGCGTCTTGCGGCAGCGGCAGATCCGGCCAGTGAGGGGATCAGGATCGCAGCGGAGCAGGTTACGAGTTTCCGTGAGATCGCCCAGGGCGTGCACCTGATGGCTGTGAAGGCCGAAGAGCGGATCCCCAACATCCTCAGCCTCGCCGGCATCGAGGCGATCGATCCGCTCACGGCATGCCCATCCGCCTGACACTGGGGCAGGCGCATCCAGAGTTGTTCAGCCGCCGCGCTGGCTGGCGGTGAGATCGTTGCCCAGCAGATCAGCGAGGGCCTTTTGCTCGGGGGAGGGTAGAGCCACATCCTGGCGGCGTACATCGGTGATCAGCCAGTCGAGGGCGGCCTCTTGGAGGTCGAAATGGTCACCATTGCTGTCCACGCAATAACGGCCAAACACCAACTTTTCGGTGAGCCTGACTCCGGCCCCGATGCGGGAGTAATCGAAGATGATCGAGTTGTCGATCGTGGCGCCTTCGCAGATGTGGCAGCTGGGGCCGATCATGGCTGGGCCGATGATCGTGACCCCTGGTTCGATCCTGCTCATGCCGCCCACGTAAACGGGCCCCTGCACGTTGATCTTGTCCCAGTCGGCCGCTACGTTCAGGCCTGTGAACACGCCGGGCCGCACCTCGCGGCCAGGGATCGAAACCTTGCGAACCTTCCCCAGCAGCACGCTCCGGATCGCCTGCCAGTAATCCGGCACCTTGCCGATGTCCACCCACTCGAAATCCATGGGCAGCGCGTAGAAAGGTGCCCCTGCCGCCACCAGACGGGGAAACAGATCAGCGCCGATGTCGAAGGGCACGCCGGCGGGAACGTGGTCGAGCACCTGGGGCTCGAAGATATAAATGCCGGTATTGATCATGTCGCTGGCGGCCTCTTCCACCGAGGGCTTCTCCTGAAAGGAGAGCACTCGAGAGTTGTCGTCAGTGACCACGACACCGTAGCTGCTCACCTGATCTTTCGGTACCCGCTTGGTAATCAGGCTGGCGACCGCTCCTTTCTTCTTGTGCCGCCGCACCGCTTCGGTAAGGTCGAGGTCGATCAGGGCATCGCCGCAGAGCACCACGAAGGTGTCGTCGAAAAAGGTCTGAAAGGTCTGAATCTTCTTGATCCCGCCTGCAGAACCCATGGCTTCGCCAATCAGTTCGCCGTCGTCCTGAATGTGGCCTTCGAAGCTGTAGGCGATCTCCACGCCGAAGCGCTGCCCATCACGGAAATAGTTCTCGATCTCTGCCGCCAGGTGCGACACATTGACCATGATCTCGTTGAATCCATGCTCCCGGAGCAACTCCAGCAGGAATTCCATCACCGGCTTCTGCAGGATCGGAATCATCGGCTTGGGAATCGTGTGGGTGATGGGCCTCACCCGTGTTCCCTTGCCGGCTGCGAGGATCATCGCCTTCATGGGCGCCTTACTGCTCGGTTGGTTCTGCATGCACCCTAATTAAGGGCGTCAGGCTGCCAGTGCCGGCCTAGCCGGCAAGGGAGCTGGCACGGCCGGCCAGGAGCCTGTGGCGGTTGCGGCAGCGCTCTGACTGGGAAGCGGAAGCGTGCATTCGGCCTCGCGTGCGCGGCGCAGATGCAGCGGCCCGAACAGGCCCCCTTCCTGCCGCAGATCGATGCGTCCCTGTGAACAGAGGAACAACAGCGCCCAGAACACCCCCACCCGGTCGTGATCAAGATCGGGGGGCGCTGCGTCTTTCCAGGCCTCCACCAGCGCATCGAAGTTCACCCACTCCAGGGCCTCTGGCCATTGCTGCAGGAAGAAGCTCAGGGCGGCAGTGGTTTCAGGCAGTTTCTCCCGGTGGGCCAGGGCGCTCACCTGTTCGATCGCGTCGCGTTCGCTGTAGGGGCGGCTGCGCGGCTTGTGGCGCCGCGGGCCGCTATCGCTCTCCAGCCGCTCGGCGATGTCTTCCAGTTGGCGGATCAACTCGCCGAGGCTCACGGGCCGCTGCAGCGGCGGCGGTGCCACGGGCCTGCGCCAGAGTTGTCGCTCCGGCCGATGGGGCAGCTGGATCCCCAGCGACCAGCTGTCCTCGCCCGGATCCTCGCTCTCGCAAGGATCGGCGACCAGGGCAATGGGCGGAAAGGTCTGGCGTTCCAGCACTTCGGCCTTGAGGCCCACCAGCACTGACGCCGCCAGAAACGCCTCGCTGGTGGCGGCGAGATCCTGCTCATAGCTGCCGCCCTGGCCGGAGCTGAGGGCCACCAGACGTGGCACCTCGATGCGCTGACGCAGCTGATCGAGGAAACCGTCCACCACGGCGATCACATCGACATCCCAGGGGTCAAGGTCACCGCGCTCGGCGGCCTCCTGAAGCAGGCGGATCGCCAGCCTGGCGCCTGCGTTCGGCACAGTTCTCCCCGATCTGCCGGAAACGTACCCGGTCTGAGGCGACTCAGCCAGCGGCATCCGCTGACGCGGATCCCCCTGAACTTTCTCCGGCGGCCGGCAACAGGGCCAGCTGGGCGTCCACGGTGGCGCGGTAACGCTGCAGGTCGTCTTCCAGCTCGCGGATGCGCACCTGCTGGGCGTCAATTTCGCTGCGGTCCTGCATCAATTCCACTTTCTTCACCACGCCGATCCACACGGCGAACACCCAGGCGGCGGTGGCGCCGATGCCACCCACCACCAGCAGCAAGGCCGCCAGCGGCAGGGTGACCGCGGCTCCCGGCAGGAAGCGCACGGTGGTGGGATCGGTGTTCTCCAGCGTGAACATCACCGTGGCGAGGCCGAAACTGAAGATCAGCAGGAAATTCAGCTGTCGCATGGCGGGTGGTGGGTCGAGGCTCTGAATCGGGAGCGCATGGCTGGCAGGCCGGTGGCAGCCTCAGCGGAGCGATCCCGTCGACCAGTTTGCGGCACCTGAGCGGAATTGGGCGCAAGCCGTCGCACAGTGCTGGTGATGGTGCTGGGCAGCCGGCAGGATCTCGATTCGCTCAGCCCAGGGCGGGCGCATGGAGCAGGGGCGGCGCCAAGGCCAGCTGCTTGCCCACCGCCCCCCGGATCAGCCCCTTGGGCGTGGGGCCCACCACCTTGGTGAGGGCAACGTCCTCACGGGCCACGAGCGCTTCGATCGAGGCGCGGTAGCTGTCGGTGACGAGGCGAGGGTAAAGACCGATGCCGATGATCGGCACCAGCAGGCAGGAGATCACGTAGATCTCGCGCGGTTCGGCATCCACCAGGCGGGTGTGGGCCGCCAGCTCCACGTTCTCCTTGCCGAAGAAGATCTCGCGCAGCATCGAGAGCAGGTACACCGGAGTGAGGATCACCCCCACGGCCGCCAGGGCTGCCATCACGATGCGGAAGCTGAGCGCGTAGGCCTCACTGTTCACGAAGCCCACGAACACCATCAGTTCCGACACGAAGCCACTCATGCCAGGCAGGGCCAGGGACGCGAGCGAGCAGATCGTCCAGAGGGCGAACATCTTGCGCATCTTCTGGCCCACGCCGCCCATCTCATCGAGCTGAAGCGTGTGGGTGCGGTCGTAGGTGGCGCCCACCAGGAAGAAGAGGCTGGCACCGATCAGGCCGTGGCTCACCATCTGCAGCATGGCGCCGCTGGTGCCGAGGGCACTGAAGCTGCCGATGCCGATCAGCACGAAGCCCATGTGGCTGATCGAGCTGTAGGCGATCTTGCGCTTGAGGTTGCGCTGCGCGAAGGAGGTGAGTGCCGCATAAATGATGTTCACCACCCCCAACACCACCAGCAGCGGCGCGAACTGGGCGTGGGCCTCGGGCAGCAGCTGAACGTTGAAGCGCAGCAGGGCGTAGCCGCCCATCTTCAGCAGAATGCCGGCCAGCAGCATGTGCACCGGTGCTGTGGCCTCGCCGTGGGCGTCTGGCAGCCAAGTGTGCAGCGGCACGATCGGCAGCTTGACCCCGAAGGCGATCAGCAGGCCCGCGTAGGCCAGCATCTGGAAGCGGGTGCCGAACTCCTTCGCCGCGAGAGTGGTGAATTCGAAGCTGGGCGTGCCGCCGCCATAAAAGCCCATGGCCAGGGCGGCCAGCAGGATGAACACTGAGCCGCCAGCGGTGTAGAGGATGAACTTGGTGGCGGCGTACTGGCGCTTCTTGGCGCCCCAGATCGCCAGCAGCAGATAGACCGGCAGCAGCTCCAGCTCCCAGGCCAGGAAGAACAGGAGCATGTCCTGCACAGCAAACACGGCGATCTGGCCGCCATCCATGGCCAGGATCAGGAAGTAGAAGAGCCGCGGCTTGAAGGTGACCGGCCAGGCGGCCAGCACTGCCAGCGCGGTGATGAAGCTGGTGAGCAGGATCAGCGGCATCGACAGCCCGTCGGCGCCCACCGACCAGGCCAGCCCCAGATCAGGCAGCCATTCCACCCGTTCCACCAGCTGGAGCCCCGCCACCGAGGGGTCGTAGCCGTTCAGGTAGGCCCCGGCGGTGACCAGAAAGGTGAGCAGGGCAACGCCGAGGGCGTACCAGCGGATTGTCTTGCCGTCGCCTGGGTCGGGGATGAAGGGGATCAGCAGCGCGCCTCCGATCGGCATCAGGATCGAAACGCTCAGCCAGGGGAAGGCCCCGGTGGAGGCTGTGCCCAGGGCCGCAAGGGCCTCCGGAGCAACGGCAGGGTCAAGCGGCACTGGCCAGGGAATTCAGTTCTGGACGGAGTGTAGAAATGCTCAACTGCCCAGTACCGCCCAGATATGGGATGACACACAGAGCCCGCGCCGAGGCGCGCACGGAGCGGACTCAGAAGCTGCTGAACAGCAGCACCAGGGCGATCACGCCGCCGAACACGATCAGCGCATAGAACTGGGCGCGGCCGGTTTCGAAGTACTTGAGTCCTTCGCCGCTGCCCAGGGTCAGCAGGCCGGTGAGGTTCACCACCCCGTCCACCACCTTGGCGTCCACCTCCAGCACCTGACGCGCCAGCTTGCGGCTGCCTTTCACGAACAGGCGGTCGTTGATCGCATCCAGGTACCACTTGTTGGCCAGGAAGGCATTGATGGTGGGGAAGCGGGCGGCCACGGCGGTGGCCAGATCCAGCTTGTGCAGGGCGTAGGCCAGCACCGCGATGGTGATGCCGATCACGGAGATCGTCACCGAAGCGCCGGCCAGCGGCAGGAACTCGCCCCAGCTGAAGTGCTCGGCCATCTCGGCGGCCTCGCCGGGGTTGAGCAGGGCGGCGAAGCGGCTGTTCCAGGGCGTGCCGAGCAGGCCGATCAGCACCGAGGGAACTGCCAGCACCGCCAGTGGTGCGGCCATCTGCCAGCCCGATTCGTGCGGGTGGGAGGCGTGGGAGCCATGGCCCTCCTCATGGCTTTCCGGAGCCTTGCCGGCAGCCTGGAGCAGGGCACTGCGGACGCTGAGGTCACCGCCGCGGAAGCTGCCCTCGAAGGTGAGGAAGTAGAGCCGGAACATGTAGAAGGCGGTCATGCCGGCAGTCAGGAAGCCCACCGCCCAGAGCAGCGGGAAGGCGTTGAAGGCCTGGCCGAGGATTTCATCCTTGCTCCAGAAGCCCGCCAGCGGCGGAATGCCGCTGATCGCCACGCAGCCGATCAGAAAGGTGGTGGAGGTGACCGGCATGAAGCGGCGCAGCCCTCCCATCAGGCGCATGTCCTGGGCAAGCACCGGCTCATGGCCCACCACCTCTTCCATGGCATGGATCACCGAGCCGGAGCAGAGGAAGAGCATGGCCTTGAAGAAGGCGTGGGTGACGAGGTGGAACATGCCCGCCTCGGGAGCGCCGCAACCCATCGCCAGCATCATGTAACCCAGCTGTGACACGGTGCTGTAGGCCAGGCCCTTCTTGAGATCCATCTGGGTGAGGGCGATCGAGGCCCCCAGGAAGCAGGTGATCGTGCCGATCACGGCGATCACGGCCTGCACCAGCGGGAAGGGTTCGTAGACCGGCTGCAGCCTGGCCACCAGGAACACGCCGGCGGCCACCATGGTGGCGGCGTGGATCAGGGCGGAGATCGGGGTGGGACCCTCCATCGCATCGGGCAGCCACACGTGCAGGGGGAACTGGGCCGACTTGGCCATCGGGCCCATGAACACCAGCAGGCACAGCAGCACCGCCACGCCGTTGGAGAGCGAGCCTTCAGCCACGGCGGCGGAGAGGCCGGCGCCGATCTCCTCGAAGCCGAAACTGCCGGTGGCCCAGAACAGGCCGAGGATGCCGAGCAGCAGGCCGAAGTCGCCGACGCGGTTCACGATGAAGGCCTTCTGGGCGGCATGGGCGGCACCCTCGCGGTCGTACCAGAAGCCCACCAGCAGGTAGGAGCACATGCCCACCAGCTCCCAAAACACGTAGATCTCAAGCAGGTTGGGGCTGATCACCAGCCCCAGCATCGAGCTGCTGAACAGGGCGAGATAGGTGAAGAAGCGCACATAGCCCTTGTCGTGGGCCATGTAGCCATCGGAATACACCATCACCAGCAAGGCGATGGTGGTGACCAGCGACAGCATCACGGCGCCGAGGGCATCAACCCGGAACCCCATCTGCAGGTTGAAGGTGCCGGCGCTGGCCCAGTTGAAGAGCACTTCGGTGGCTGGCGCTCCGGCCAGCTGCTCCGCCAGCACGGCGTAACTCAGCACGGCTGCCGCCCCGATCAGGGTGATGAGCAGCAGGGCAACAGGCTTGCGCAGCCGGTTGACGGTGCGGTTGAAGCTGATCAGCCCGAGACCGGTGAGTGCCGCCCCCGCCAAGGGCAGAACGGGAATCAACCAGGCGATTTCAGCGGCCGATGTCATCCAGCTCCAGTTAGCGGCCCCGCGAGTGTAGGCAGCTTCCTGGGCACGGCCGGCCTGTGTGTGGGTGTGCGATCAGCCCAGCGTCCGTCCCAGGGGTCCGTTCAGAAAGGCGCTGGCCGCAGGCCCGATGTAGCTGTGGCTCCACCAGAACAGGCCGATGGCGATGGCGATCCCCAGCTGGGAAGGCCGCAGGAATTCTGTGAGTTCCAGCGTCTGGCGTCCGTCGATCACCGCCAGGAACGGCACCACGGAGGTGCGCGCCTTGAGCTGCTCGAAGGCCTCGCCGAAGCGCGCCCGCAGGCGTCGGTCGCCGTGCCAGACGGCAAACAGGTGGTGGGCGATCAATCCGGCGCAGGTGACCACCATGAAGCTGCTGCCGATCCAGAGCAGGTGGGTGGCGCACCAGAGGATCTGACCGACGGCCTGGGGGTGGCGGCTGATGCGGATGATCCCGGTTTCGTAGAGGCGCACCTGGGGCTGCAGCAGCGCGGGAATCTCCAGCAGGTTGTAGGTGGCGGGATACAGAAAGAAGAAGCTGATCGCTGTTCCCACCCAGATCACAGGGATGAGTCCGGGGGTGCCCTGCAGGGTCCAGAGCCGCACCCCGTCATAGCGATGGGCGAGGAAGTACCCCACCACCACCACAGCGGCCGGAATGCTCACAGCCGCGAACAGCAGGCGCCAGGCCCGGGCCCCGATGCGCTGCTCCCCCCACACGCGCAGGGCGGCCCCGCCGCTGTGCAGCACCGCAAAGGCCACCAGCAGGGCAACCATCACCAGGCTGGTGTGGTGGAGCGGGGAAAGCACGGGGCAGAAGCTGCAGCGGCGATTCTGCTTCGTCCGCCGCGGCATGGCGTGCAGGGCGGCCCGGGCTTTGCTCCTAAAGTTCCCCGTTCATGCCGGCGTCCAGCCCCGGGGTCGTTCCATGGCTGATCTGCCGTTCACCCTCGATCAGCTGCGCATCCTGCGGGCCATCGCCAGCGAAGGCAGCTTCAAGAAGGCTGCCGACAGCCTTTACGTCACCCAGCCGGCGGTGAGCCTGCAGATCCAGAACCTGGAGAAGCAGCTCGATGTGTCGCTCTTCGACCGGGGCGGCCGCAAGGCTCAGCTCACCGAGGCGGGTCATCTCCTGCTCAGCTACTGCGACCGCATCCTGGGCCAGTGCCAGGAGGCCTGCCGCGCCCTCGACGACCTGCACAATCTCAAGGGCGGTTCCCTGATCGTGGGCGCCAGCCAGACCACCGGCACCTACCTGATGCCGCGCATGATCGGCCTGTTCCGGCAGAAGTATCCCGACGTGTCGGTGCAGCTGCAGGTGCACAGCACCCGGCGCACCAGTTGGAGCGTGGCCAATGGCCAGGTGGATCTGGCGATCATCGGCGGTGAGCTGCCCGGCGAGCTCAACGACCTGCTTCAGGTGATTCCTTACGCCAGCGATGAACTGGCCCTGGTGCTGCCGGTGAACCATCCCCTGGCCCGCCTGCCGGAACTCCACAAGGACGACCTCTACCGGCTCAGCTTCGTCTGTCTTGATGCCCAGTCCACCACCCGCAAGATGGTGGACCAGCTGCTGGCCCGCTCCGGCCTGGAAGTGCAGCGGCTCAAGATCGAGATGGAGCTCAATTCCTTCGAGGCGATCAAGAACGCCGTGCAGTCGGGATTGGGTGCCGCCTTCCTGCCGGTGGTGTCGATCGAGCGGGAACTGGCGACCGGATCCCTGCACCGTCCCAACGTGACCGACCTGCTGGTGCGCCGCCAGCTGAAGCTGATCACCCATCCGGCCCGCTACTGCTCCAGGGCTTCGGAAGCCTTCCGCCGCGAGGTGCTGCCGGTGTTCGCCAGCCCCGACAGCCCCTTGCGGCAGACCCCCCGCACCAGCCCTCCGGCCGAAGCCGCCACCACGGTGCTTCAGCCCGCCCCGTGAGCCCGCCTGAGCGAGACCGAAGGTTCCCGCAGGCGGGGGCTCGGGATCAGACTCAGAACTGGTCGCCTTCCGGGGTGATGCCCACGGCGTCGTCGGCAGCGCCGGCAATGCCCCGGGTCTGAAACTTGTTGCCGCTGATGTCGGTCTGGTAGACGCAGCGGACGATCGGCTTGTCGCGGATCGAGCCGATGTAGGCGAAGGTGTTCATGCGCTGCTTGCACTGGCGCATCTGCTCGGAGGTGACGGCGCCCTCCTTCTGCAGCACGCTCCAGTTCTCGCGGCGGATCACACAGCCCGGCTGCAGCGTCGGCTGGGTCACGAAGCTGCTGCTTGGGTTCATGGTGGTGTAGAGCTCCACGTCCATCACGAAGGCGCTCGCACCCCACTGCTTGCAGAACTCGGGGTCGGGCACGGCCAGGTCGAGTTGCTGGCTGCTGGCGATGTTCCCCTGGTTGCCCACGGTGTTGCTGGAGAGCGCCGTGCCGATGCCGATGCCCACCACGAGCACCCCGGCCAGCACCGCGATCGTGGCCACGTTGAACACGAAGGGGCCGCCTCCGGGTTTGCCCCCACCCCCACCCGGTGTGGCACCACCGCCACCGCCGCCACCCCCGTTGCGGGTGGGGCGGGCGGCGCGGGAGCGGTCGCCGGGATCCCGCTCATCGGCGGCGTCGTAACGGGCGGCGTCGTAGCGGGAGCCGCGGCGGTCGTAGGCGTAGTCGGAGCTGGCGTAGTCCGACCCGGCGTAATCGGCGCTGGAGCGGCCGCGGCTGCCTCTGCCATCGCCTCTGGAGAAGGCGCTGCCATCACGGGAGCGGGTCATGTGGAAGCGGCACTGCGGGGCAGGCCCATGGAGTAGTTGAGAACCCGCGCGTCCGGGTTGTAGCGGAGTTCGCCCGCCTGCAGCAGCTGGCGGATCGTGCCCTCCAGCTCCGAACCGATGCGGCGCAGGTTGTATTCGGTGAGCTCGGCGCCGGCGAAACCGGCCACCAGATCACGGAAACGCTGCTGCACCTTCTGCAGCACGCCGGCGTCCCAGAGGAACTCGTTGTCCGGGTCGAGGTCGAGGGTCAGCTGGTGCGGGTCGGGGACCAGTTCACCCCCCTCGAGCCGTGCCGTGAACAGCCGCACATGACGGGTGGTGGACTTGAGCAGCAGGTCGTCGGCCATGGAACGGAGGCGAACGGACGGAGATGGGCCGCCGCAACTCTAGGAACCGCCGGTGCGTGCAGGGCCACGGCAGCCAGGCGCCCGACGTTGGCAGGGGGCATCCTTTTAGGTTGGCGTCTGGTTTTCGTCTTTGCATGCGCGTCGCCATTGCCGGAGCAGGACTCGCCGGCCTGTCCTGTGCCAAATACCTCTGCGATGCCGGCCACACGCCGGTGCTGCTCGAGGGGCGCAACGTGCTCGGCGGCAAGGTGGCGGCCTGGCAGGACGAAGACGGCGACTGGTATGAAACCGGCCTGCACATCTTCTTTGGGGCCTACCCCAACATGCTGCAGCTGTTCGCGGAGCTGGGCATCGAGGATCGCCTGCAGTGGAAGGATCACGCGATGATCTTCAACCAGAAGGAGGCGCCAGGCACCTACAGCCGTTTCGATTTCCCCGACCTTCCCGCCCCTCTCAACGGTGTTGCCGCCATCCTCGGCAACAACGACATGCTCACCTGGCCCGAGAAGATCGCCTTCGGGCTCGGCCTGGTGCCCGCCATGCTCCGCGGCCAGGACTACGTGGAGGAGTGCGACAAATACTCCTGGTCGGAATGGCTGCGCCTTCACAACATTCCTCAGCGGGTGAACGATGAAGTGTTCATCGCCATGAGCAAGGCGCTCAACTTCATCAATCCCGATGAAATCTCCTCAACGGTGATCCTCACGGCCCTCAACCGCTTCCTGCAGGAGAAGAACGGCTCGAAGATGGCCTTCCTCGACGGCAACCCCCCAGAGCGTCTCTGTGAGCCGATCGTGGCCTCGATCCGGGAGCGCGGTGGCGAGGTGCACCTCGACAGCCCCCTGCGCGAGATCCGCCTGGCCGCCGATGGCAGCGTGCGCAGCTTCCGGATCGGCGGCATCCAGGGCCAGCCCGGCCGTGAGGTGGAGGCGGAGGCCTACGTCAGCGCCCTGCCGGTGGATCCGCTCAAGCTCCTGCTGCCGGATCCCTGGCGCCAGCTGCCCTACTTCCAGAAGCTCGACGGGCTCAAGGGGGTGCCGGTGATCAACATTCATCTCTGGTTCGATCGAAAACTCACCGCGATCGACCATCTTCTGTTCAGTCGTTCGGACCTGCTCAGCGTCTACGCCGACATGAGCAACACCTGCCGCGAGTACGCCGACCCCGACCGCTCCATGCTCGAGCTGGTTTTCGCCCCTGCGGCGGAGTGGATCGGCCGCAGCGATGACGACATCGTGGCCGCCACCCTCGAGGAGCTGCGCCGCCTCTTCCCCGACCACTTCAACGGCGACGACCAGGCCAAGCTGCGCAAGGCCCGGGTGGTCAAAACCCCCCTCTCCGTCTACAAGACGGTGCCCGGCTGCCAGCAGCTGCGGCCCTCGCAGCAATCGCCGATCGCCAACTTCTTCCTGGCCGGCGACTACACGATGCAGCGCTATCTGGCTTCGATGGAAGGGGCAGTGCTGAGCGGCAAGCTGTGCGCCGAGGCGGTCAGCCGGCAGGCGTCCGCGCTGGTGCAGCCGGTGGCGGTGTGAGCGTGCTGGCC
Source organism: Marcopretia estuarina LEGE 06307 (assembly GCF_056633115.1). Classification (NCBI taxonomy): domain Bacteria; kingdom Bacillati; phylum Cyanobacteriota; class Cyanophyceae; order Synechococcales; family Prochlorococcaceae; genus Marcopretia; species Marcopretia estuarina. The sequence continues at coordinate 645,591 of NZ_JBSJOY010000002.1, forward strand.
GCTTCACCCACCGCCGCTTCCCTCCGCTCCGGCCTGAACCTGGAGCACGCCTACGAGGCCTGCCGCCAGGAAACCGCCCAGTGGGCCAAGACCTTCTATCTCGGCACCCTGCTGATGCCCCCCGCCAAGCGGCGGGCCATCTGGGCGATCTACGTGTGGTGCCGCCGCACCGACGAACTGATGGACAGCCCCCAGGCGCAGCGGCTGCCCACAGACCAACTCGCCGAGCGGCTCGATCGCTGGGAAGCCCGCACCCGCCGGCTGTTTGCCGGCGAGGTGCACGATGCGCTCGATCTGGCCATGGTGGACACCATCCAGCGCTATCCCCAGCCGCTCCAGCCCTACCTCGACATGATCGAGGGGCAGCGCATGGACTTGGTCTGCCATCGCTACGCCAGCTTCGATGAACTGCAGCTCTATTGCTATCGGGTGGCTGGCACCGTGGGCCTGATGACCCAGGAAGTGATGGGGCTTGATCCGGCCTACACCACGGCCCCCTGGAGCGAACGGCCCGACACCTCCGAAGCGGCGGTGGCCCTTGGCATCGCCAACCAGCTCACCAATATCCTGCGCGATGTGGGCGAAGACCGCAGCCGTGGCCGCATCTATCTGCCGCAGGAAGATCTGCAGCGCTTCAACTACTCGGAATCCGACCTGATGGCGGGGCTGCTCAATGAAAACTGGCGGGCCCTGATGGCCTTTCAGTTGCAACGCGCCCGCTACTGGTTCGGCCGTTCGGAGGCGGGGGTGCGCTGGCTGGCGGCCGATGCCCGCTGGCCGGTGTGGGCCTCGCTGCGGCTGTATCGCGGCATTCTCACAGTGATCGAGCAACTCAACTACGACGTTTTCAACCACCGGGCCTACGTTCCCAAGCCCTTCAAGCTGCTTGACCTGCCGCTCTCCTACGTGATCTCCCAGGCCCGCTGAACCTCTGCAGTGGCCCCGGCCTCCGCCTGCAGCCAGTCCAGCAGGATCGGATTCACCCGTTCGGGCGCTTCGTCATGAGGGCAGTGCCCCAACCCCGGCAGCACCTTGAGTTCCTGCACGCAGGGGAAGAGGCGCGCCCAGCATTCGGCTTCGGCTGGCGCTTCCCACGGATCCTCTGCTCCCCACAGCATGCGCACCGGCACGGTGAGCTCGGCAAGCAGCTCAGGTGCCAGGTGGTCGTCGAACAGGTTGACGAAGCCGCGGAAGCTCTCGGGCGCTCCGGCATCGGTACTGGGCCGGTGCAGCAGCTCCACCAGGGCGTCGTCGATGTTGGCGCCGCTGGGGTAAGCCCGCTCCAGCACCTGACGGATGAAGGCGGGCCGGGCCAGGGCGCGGAACAGGGGAGCCACCAGCCAGCGCTGCCGCACCAGCTGCTTCACCAGGGGACGGCTCCAGCGCTCCAGCAGCGGCAGTTCCGCCACGCGCTTTTCATCCAACGTGCGCTGGGCGCAGTCGATCAGGATCACCTGGGCCAGCGGAACGCCTCGGGCCACCAGCAGCTGGGCCGCCCTTAGGGCCACCACGCCGCCGATGGAGTTGCCCACCAGATGCATGCGGGCGGAGGGAGCGTGCTGCAGGGCCACCTGCTGCACGAAATCCGCCACCTGCTCGGCCCACAGATCGAAGCAGTAGCGCACCGCTCCGGGCTGCTCGGCTTCATCGGCCAGGCGGGAGCGCGGCTTGTCGCTGGCGCCGAATCCGAGCAGATCGATGGCGCACACCGAGAAGCGGCTGGCGATCACCGGCAGGTTGTGGCGCCAGTGGCCCAGGCTCGCGCCGAACCCGTGGATCAGCACCACACGTTGAAGCCCCGCCGGTTCGGGGCCGGCAAGGCAGCGGTAGCGGATGATGTGACCCTGCCAGGTCCAGGAGGAGGAGGCAGGGCTGGGCGCGGTGGAAGCCAGCGGGTGGGTCAAGGCAGCATCGCCGCCGACCGGCGGAACGGGGTGCTGGCTCAGACCGTGGTGGCTGTCTGGTTGGCCAGCAGGGATTTCAGTTTGGCGAGCTCACCAGCCCAACGCGGATCGGGGGCGCCTTCGGTGATGGTGTCACTGTGCACCACCTTGTTGACGGCCTTGCGGGCCGCCACGGGAGCGGCACCGCCGGCGGCGGGCCGGCGATCGCCGGTGCCGGGGCGGCTGTCACGGCGCTCGGAGCGCTCGATGCGCAGGCTGTTGCCGCCGAAGTCGTGGCCGTTGAGCTGCTCGATCACGGTGTCGGCCAGTTTCTCATCCTCGACATTGGCGAAACCGAAACCACGGCAGGCACCCGTTTCCCTGTCCTGAACGGTCTTGAAGCGCACGCCCTCGGCGATGGAAGTGAACAGAGCATCGAGCTCGGCGGCATCGAAAGTCTGCGGCAGATTGCCGACGTAGAGACGAACACTCATGGGAGGAGGGGGGAGAGAAGGGAGGTGGCGGCCTGCGCCATCGGGTGAACGCACCGGCGAAACGCAGGGCAGCGCATGAGGCGCCAAAGAGCGATCGGGGAGGTGTTTCTGACGTTCAGGAACTGGACGTCAACCGTTGCCGTTCGGGCTTCGATGAAGCGATGGAAGATGCCTGTACACAGAGCAGTCAATCACGGCGCCGGTCCAGCCAGCCAGCGACGCGCCGCCGCCAGGGCCTCCTCGCTGCTCTCCAGGCGGCCGAAGGCGCGCTCGATTGTCAGGTGGGCCAGCAGTTCGCCCAGCCGCCGTGACGGGGCCAGCCCCAGCCGCTGCTGCAGTTCCGTGCCGTCGAGCGGGGGCCTGGGATGAAAGAGAGGATCGCCCGGATCACGCCAGCGGGGCAGCCACTCCCGCGCAAACGGCAGCGGCAGCATGAGCAGCAGGGCGGGCAGGTCGTCCTCCAGGTCGCGGTGAAAGTGCACCTGCTCCCGTTCCGAGCCGAACGGGGCGGCGGGATCCCGCACCCCGCCGGGCCCCTCCAGCTGCGCCCGCCAGCTCCGCAGCAGTCCGCAGCGCCGCTGCAGCGCCCGGCTGGCATGCAGCCGCCCCCAGCTGGCGGCGTCGAGCAGCGTGGCCAGGCGTGCCAGGGGCAGGGCCACGCGGGCTTCGTCTTCGCTCAGGCCCCTGGCTGCGGCCGCCGCCAGGGTGAGCTGTCGCAATGCGGCACCGGCGGCTTCATTGCCGGCTGCACCGCCTTCCACAGCGTCCGGCTGGCGCCAGGCGTCCAGCAGGCCGATCGTCAGCACCCGGGCCAGCCCTTCGCCGCCGCCGGCGCACGCCGCCAGCTTCTCCAGCTCCACCCGCACGCGCTCCACGGCCACTTGGTCGATCCGGCGGCTGTGGTGCTGGATCCAGGCTGCGCTGGTGGCGTCGAGGTGAAAGCCCAGTTCCGCGGCCAGTCGCTCACCTCGCAGCAGTCGCAGCGGGTCGTCCAGCAGGTTCGCTTCGCTCACGGCCCGGATCAGTCCCGCCGCCAGATCGGTCAGGCCGCCGCTCGGGTCGAGCAGCTGGCTGCTCGCCGCCAAGGGCAAGGCCAGGGCGTTGAGACAGAAGTCGCGGCGCAGCAGATCGGTGGCCAGGTCCGTGCCGGCCTGGCGGGCCAGATCCACGCTCCAGCCCCGGATCACCAGCCGGGCGATCGAGCGCTCCTGATCCAGCACCACGCAGCGACCACCGTGCTCCCGGCTCAGCCGCTCGCCCAGGGCAATGGCCTCCACCGGCACCACCAGATCGAGGTCGGGCCGCTCCCCCAGCCGCCCGAGCAGGCCATCGCGCACGGCGCCTCCCACCAGGGCGGTGCCCGCAGGGAAGGCCGCCGGAGGCACCGGCCAGCGTTCCATGGCCAGGTGGCGGCGCAGCAGAGCCGTGGCGGCGGCCAGATCCAGAGGCACGCTGGCCTGGCCCGCCAGAATGGCTGCATTCGGAGACCACTCAGGCATGTGCATCTGCGTGGATTGCCACTGGGTGGACCGCTGCCAGGCCTATCACGCGGTGGAGCGCCAGCACGGCGTCGAGCATCTCGCCGTTGCCCCCGACTTTCGCCCGGTGGATCCACGCATCCATGTGCAGGTGATGGATCTGCCGGAGAACCGCGTGGGCGTGGAATGGGACGTGCGGTCCTGCGCCAGCTTCCAGGCTGAACCGGGCCGCTGGCAACGGCTGCGTCCTCTGGCGGCGGTCCCGCGGTGATGGACGCTCCTGCCTGGGGCCTGGCCCTGCACAGCAGCAGCGAGGTGCTGGGAGTGGCGCTCCAGTCGCTGCTGGAGCCGGAGACGCCGCCCTTGATCCACACCTTCCCGCTGGGGCGCCGGCTCTCCAACGATCTGCTCGCCTGCGTGGAGGAGGTATTGCCAGCCTGCCGCTGGCCGCAGCTGGCACGGCTGGCGGTGGCCACCGGGCCCGGTGGCTTCACTGGCACCCGGCTCACCGTGGTGATGGCCCGCACGCTGGCCCAGCAGCTGGCTCTGCCCCTTGATGGTGTGAGCAGTTTCCTGCTGGTGGCGCGGCGCCTCTGGCAGGACGGAGAGCCGCTGACGGCCGCCGATCCGTTCTGGCTGCTGCACGAGCTGCCGCGCCGAGGTGTGGTGGCGGGTGCCTACGTGCTCGATGCAGGGGCTCCAGGGGGGGTGGTGGAGCGCCAGCCGCCGCGTCTGTTCGCCGACGCCGATGCCGTGCCTCCTGGCCCACGGCTGCCGGCGGTGGTGGAAGCCAGAGCCGATGTGGCCCAGTTGCTCGCCTTCAGCAAGGCGGCGGCGTTGGCCGGCGGGCCGGCCCCCTGGAGCACGGTGCTGCCGATCTACCCCACCAGCCCCGTGGGGGGAGAGGGTTGATGCGCCGCCTGGTGCTGCTGACGTTGCTGACGGCGGGCAGCTTCTGGCTGGGACGTTCCCTGCTGGTGCCGCCGGCTTCGCCGCCCCAGCTCATCCTTGTGCTGGGCGGTGACGTGAAGCGCGAGAAGGTGGCCGGGCGCTTGGCGACTCAATACCGTCTGCCGGTGGTGGTCAGCGGCGGCAGCAACCCGGAATACGCCCGCTGGCTGTTCGATCAGGAAGGCCTGCGGCAGCAGCAATACCGGCTGGATTACCGCGCCCATGACACGCTTTCCAACTTCACCACCGTGGTGGATGATCTGCGCCGTGGCGGCATCCGTCACGTGCTGCTGGTCACCAGCAGTGATCACATGGACCGGGCCCTGCTGGTCGGCCGGGTGGTGGCCGGCAGCCGCGGCATCCAGCTGACGCCCGTGGCGGTGTCCTGCGGGGTGCACTGCCATCCTGAGAGCCTCCCCAAGCGCTGGGGCGACGGCCTGCGGGCCGTGGTGTGGGTGCTCAGCGGGCGGGATCTGAAGAACTGGGCGCAAGCGCAGCACGCTCAGACCCGGGCCTGATCAGGCCCTCATTCAGCAAGGCATTGATCTGGTCCTGGCAGGCCTGGGTGGTCGCCAGGAGGTCTTCGCGACGGCGCGAGGCGGGCGGCGGGATCGGCTGGCCGATACGGATGTGGATCGGCACCAGGCGTGGCCAGGTACGGCCTGCGCCCATGGCCCGGTGGCTGTTGACGATCGCCACCGGTAGCAGCGGCACGCCGGCCCGTGCCGCCAGCAGAGCAGCGCCCGCCTGCGGCTGGTTGACGCGGCCGTCCAGCTGCCGGGTGCCATCGATGAACACTCCGGTGGCCCAGCCCTGGGCCAGCCGTGCTGTGGCGACCCGAATGGCTTCGCGGTCGCTGGCCCCCCGCTGCACCGGGTAGGCCCCGCAGGCGCGAATGATCGGGCCCAGCAGGGGGACCCTGAACAGCTCTGCTTTTGCCATGAAGGCCACGGGTCGGCCCAAGGCGTGGCCCAGCAACGGCGGGTCGAAGTGGGAGCCGTGGTTGGCCACCACCACCAGTGCACCCTCCGTGGGCACATTTCGATTGCCGCTGGTGCGCCCACGGAACAGGATCCGGTAGAGCGGGAACACCAGCAAATAGCTGATCAGCCGGTAGGTAAGGCTGGGGCGTGGATTCAACAGCGCCAGCGGATCGGAGGAATCCAGCCCTTTGGATTCGCTCAAAGCGCCAGGTCGGCCGCCGCGCCGATCTGGGCGGTGGCGAGGCCGGGGACTGCCCGGCGCAGCAGGCCGCTCAGCACGTTGCCCGGCCCGACCTCCACCACGGTTTCGATCGCTAGCCGCGGGAACTGGTCCATGGTTTCGCGCCAGCGCACCCCCGTGACCATCTGCTCGCTCAGGCGCTCCTTGAGCAGGGCGCCGTCAGTGGCCGGGGTGGGATCGGTGTTGCTGAGCACCGGAATGGCCGCATTGGCGAATGGGACCTGCTCCAGGAGCTGGCGAAAGGCGGCTGCGGCTTCTGCCATGAAGGGGGAATGGAAGGCCCCCGACACAGCCAAGGGGATCGCCCGCTTGCAGTTGATTCTCTGGCACAGGGCCTGAACCGCCTCGGTGCTGCCGGAGAGCACCACTTGGGAGGCGCTGTTGTCGTTGGCGATCACCACCCCTTCGCTGGCGGCGATCCGTTCGTCCAGCTCCTCCCGGTTGAAGCCGATCACGGCGGTCATCGACCCGCCACCAGCGGCGGCCATCAGCTCGCTTCGCTGCCGCATCAGGGCCAGGCCTGCCTCAAGGTCGAAGACACCAGCGGCGTAGAGCGCCACCAGCTCCCCAAGGCTGTGTCCGGCCACAAGATGGGCGCAGCGGCCCATCCCCTTGAGCGCATCGACCAGCAGGCTTTCCAGCACGAACAGGGCCGGCTGGCTGTTGCGGGTGTCGTTCAGGTCGGCCGGTGCGGTGGGATCACTGAGCGGTTCACCGGCGCAGATCGCCAGCAGATCCCTGCCCAGGAGATCCGAAGCAGAAGCAAACCGCTCGCGCGCTCCGGGCAGGTCGAGCAGATCACCCACCATTCCCAGCTTCTGCGATCCCTGGCCGGGAAACACCCAGGCAATGCCCATCCTGTTCGTCTTGAACGGAATCTGAGATTACGGCGACGCCCTGGCCAGCCCCCTCAGCCGCCGGGTCCACGCCAGCGGAGCAGCGCCGCTCCCCAGCTCAGCCCGGCGCCGAAGCCACTGCTGGCGATCAGGTGGCCAGGCTGGATGCGGCCATCATGTACCGCTTCATCGAGCATCAGCGGGATCGTGGCGGCAGAGGTGTTGCCGTAGGCCGCCAGGTTGCTGAGCACCCGCTGGTTGGGAATGGCGAAACGCTGGGCCACCGCATCGAGGATGCGCTGGTTGGCCTGATGCAGCAGCAGCCAGTCGAGCTCGGCCGCGGTGGTGCCAGTGGCGGCGAGCAGCTCCTGCAGCACGGCCGGCACTTCCTTGACGGCGAACTTGTACACCTCCTGGCCGTTCATGTGGATCGGCGCGAAGCCTCCGCGCTGGGCCGTGTGGCCGTCGAGCAGCGCCTGCCGCTCCTCCCGCTGCGCCAGGGTCAGGCAGGCGGCGCGGCGGCCGTCAGAACGCATGCGGAAGCCCAGCAGGCCATCCCGCTCGCCTTCACAGGCCTCCACGGCGATGGCGGCGGCGGCGTCGCCGAACAGCACGCAGGTGCGCCGGTCGTCCCAGTCGACCCAGCGGCTGAGCTGGTCGGCCCCGATCACCAGCACCTTGCGCGCGCTACCGGCGCGGATGTATTGGGCTGCGGTGATCAGGGCGAAGAGAAAGCCGCTGCAGGCGGCTGTGAGATCGAAGGCCACGGCGTTGGTGGCCCCCAGCCCCGCCTGCACCCGCGGCGCGGTGCCGAACAGATCGTCCGGGCTGGAGGTGGCCAGCAGGATCAGATCCACCGTCTCCGCCGACCAGCCGGCGTGATCAAGGGCGTTGCGGGCGGCGGCTGTGGCCATCGACGTCACCGTTTCCGTGGGCCCGGCCACACGGCGCGCAGCGATGCCGGTGCGGCTGCGGATCCACTCATCGTTGGTGTCGACGCGAAGGCTCAGCGCGTCGTTGCTGACGATCAGAGCGGGGAGCGAACTGCCGCATCCCACGAGCGCCATGCCTGCGCCCATCCGGCCAAGCGCCACCGACTCACCCACGGTTCGGCTCAGTCAACCACAGGCAGGAACGGAGCTCTCCTCGCTGCTGAGCTTGTGCAGATCTTCCATCACCCCATGGCTGGCGGCCAGGTGCGCCAGCCGCAGTGCGCTGACCACCGAAAGGGCCTTGCTGCTGCCGTGGCCGATCACGCAGACCCCATTGACGCCGAGCAGCAGGGCGCCGCCGTGCTCGGCATGGTCGAGGCGCTTCTTGATCCGCACCAGGTTGCTGCGCAGGAAGGCGGAGCCCACCTTGCCGCGCCTGCCCCGGGGCAGTTCGGCCCGCAGCACATCGAGCAGCACGCTGCCCACCGACTCCAGGAACTTGAGCAGCACGTTGCCGGTGTAGCCGTCGCAGACCACCACATCGAAGCTGCCGGAGAGGACGTCGCGGCCTTCGCAGTTGCCGGCGAAGCGCAGCCGCTGCTCGGCGGCGAGCAGGGCGTAGGCCTTGATGGTGAGCTCGTTGCCCTTGCAGGCCTCCTCGCCGATGTTCAGCAGGCCGATGCGGGGCTGGGGGATGCCGAGCACGTCGCGGCTGTAGATGCTGCCCAGCAGGGCGAACTGCTGCAGGTACACCGGCTTGCAGTCCATGTTGGCGCCCACGTCGAGCACAAGCACCTGTCGGCCCGGGTCCTTGGTGGGGAAGAGGGCGCCGATGGCGGGGCGGTCGATGCCCTTGAGCCGTCCGAGCCGGAAGATCGCCGAGGCCATCACGGCACCGGAGTTGCCGGCGGAGTACACCGCCGCCGCCTCACCGCTCTTGACCAGGTCCATGGCCATGTTGATGCTGGCGTCGCGCTTGCGGCGCACCACCGTGGCTTCCTCGTCCATGCCCACCGAAGGGCCGCTGGCGACCAGTTGCAGCAGCCCGGCCTGCAGGCTCTCGCGCAGGTCGTCTTCCAGGTTCAGGGCGGCCGCGGCCTGCTGCACCGCCGCGGCTTCGGCCACGAAGCGGATCTTCACCGGCAGGCAGCGCACGGCGGCCAGGCAGCCCTCGAGGATCGGGCCGGGGGCATGGTCTCCCCCCATGCCGTCGACGGCCATCCAGATGCGGTCACGGTCGCGGATCGGAGCGGACCCATCGCCACCGGTCTGCAGGCGCCGGCGGGGGTAGCTCATCAGCGGCTGCAGCACTGTGCCGGCAACCGATCCCGCCATGGTGCCGGCGGAGGAGGCCACCGAACCTGCCGCCGAGGCCATCGAGCCGGCCACCGAGGCGGCGGCGGAAGCAGCGGAGGCGGCAGTGCTGGCTGAGGAGGTGGCCGTGTCAACCAGGCTGGTGACCGTCGCATTGCGGCGATACCAGACCACCAGCCGGCGGATCGCGCGGCTGGGTTTGGCGCGGCGTTGTCTCAGTTCTGAATCAGAGTCCTTCGGAGGCAACGGCTTCCACGATGCGCTGGAACAGGTAACCCGTACCCCGTGCGGTGAGGATCAGCTCGGGGTTGGCTGGATCATCTTCCAGTTTGGAACGCAGCCGTGAGATGTGGACATCCACCACCCGGGTGTCCACGTGACGCTCGGGGGTATAGCCCCAGACCTCCTTGAGAATCTCGCCGCGGCTGAAGGGCTCACCCGAACGGCTGACCAGCAGCTCCAGCAGGCTGAACTCCATGCCGGTGAGGCGGATGCGCTCTTCGCCCCGGTACACCTGGCGCTTGTTGGTGTCGATGCGCAGCTCGTTGACCTGGATCACGCCGGAGTTGGGGATGCCTACCACCTGCTCCTTCTCCACCCGGCGCAGCACGCAGCGGATGCGGGCCTCCAGCTCCTTCGGGCTGAAGGGCTTCACCACGTAGTCGTCGGCACCGAGCTCCAGACCGGTGATGCGGTCGGCCACATCGCCCAGAGCGGTGAGCATCACGATCGGCACATCGGATTCCTTACGGAGCTCCTGGCAGACGCCATAGCCGTCGAGCTTGGGCATCATCACGTCGAGCACCACCAGATCCGGGCTGGAATGGCGGAAGGCCTCAAGCGCCTCCACGCCGTCACAGGCGGTGACGACGTCGTAGCCGATCATCGTGAGGCGGGTTTCGAGAATCCTGCGGATGCTCGCCTCGTCGTCAACGACCAGGATGGTTTCCTTGGCGGAGGAGGAAGCCGTCATGGTTGCGCCGGCCTGGGTACACAAGTCCTGACCACTGAACTGGTCGGAGGGGCGGCAAATTCACCCAACGCCACCATTCTTCACACACCGCCGTGGCCCGATCCGCACCGCTGTTCATCTGCCAGGCCTGTGGAGCTCAGACCCGCCAGTTCTTCGGCCGCTGCCATGGCTGCGGTGCCTGGAACACGCTGGTGGAACAGAGCGGCCCCGCCGCTGATGGCCGCCGCCGCCGCGCCGCCCCTGAGGGCGCGCCTGCCCGTACCGGTGCGGGCGAGAAGGCGGCCCTGGCCCCAGGGCGTCCCCGGCGCTCGGAATCGATCCTGATGGCGGTGGAGCGGCCGCTCCAGCGGTTGCCCAGCGGCTTCGCCGAGTTCGATCGGGTGCTGGGCGGCGGGCTGGTGCCCGGGGCGCTGGTGCTGGTGGGGGGCGATCCCGGCATCGGCAAATCCACCCTGCTGCTGCAGAGCGCCCAGGCGCTGGCCGCCATCACCTCGGTGCTCTACGTGAGCGCCGAGGAGTCGGCGCAGCAGGTTCGCCTGCGCTGGAGCCGGCTCGCCCCGCCAGATGCCGGCGCTGCGGAGCAGCCGGTTGGGGCCGATGGGGCCGTGCCGGCGGGTGCCGGGCTGCAGCTGCTGGCGGAAACCGATCTGGAGCTGGTGCTGCAGGAGCTTGAGGCGCTGCGGCCGGCGGTGGCGATCATCGACAGCATCCAGGCCCTGCATGACGACCAGCTCAGCAGCGCGCCGGGATCGGTCGCCCAGGTGCGCGAATGCGCCGGTGCCCTGCAACGGCTGGCCAAGCGCCAGGACACCGCCCTGCTGCTGGTGGGGCATGTCACCAAGGAGGGGATGCTGGCAGGGCCCAAGGTGCTCGAACACCTCGTCGATGCGGTGCTCACCTTCGAGGGCGACCGCTTCGCCAGCCACCGGCTGCTGCGGGCGGTGAAGAACCGCTTCGGTGCCACGCACGAACTGGGCCTGTTCGAGATGCGCGACCGGGGGCTGGCGGAAGTCACCAATCCCAGCGAGCTGTTCCTCGGTCATGACGGCCCTGCCGCCGGCACCGCCACGATCGTGGCCTGTGAAGGCACCCGCTCGCTGGTGGTCGAGCTGCAGGCCCTGGTGAGCACCACCAGCTATGCCAGCCCACGCCGCACGGCCACCGGCATCGGCATCAACCGGCTGCATCAGATCCTGGCCGTGCTTGAAAAGCACATGGGGCTGCCCCTCTCCCGCTTCGATTGCTACCTGGCGGTGGCCGGTGGCCTCGACGTGGAGGAGCCGGCGGCCGATCTCGGCGTGGCCGCGGCGGTGGTGGCCAGCTACCGCGATCTGACCCTGCCGGCCGGCACGGTGCTGGTAGGGGAGCTGGGGCTGGGGGGGCAGCTGCGGCCGGTGGGCCAGCTGGAGCTGCGCCTCCAGGAGGCGGCGCGGCTGGGGTTCCGCCGGGCGGTGGTGCCGCGCGGCAGCGGCCTCGGGGCGATCGCCGCCGGGCTTGATCTCCAGCTGCTGGAAGCCGCCACTGTGGCGGAGGCCCTGGTGGCCGGGCTGGGGTTTGACCCTGCTGCCGACTGAGCCGGGCCGGCGGCTCCACCCTGCCCCGGCCAGGCCACACCCCGCCCCGGGCAACGCCCTGCCCAGGCGCCCCGACGAGGCTCAGAAGTAGACGTCGACGTTGCCGCGCCCGCTGGTCTTGAGCCAGTTCTGGGCTTCGATGTAGTTGTTCGGCGCCATGCGGATCGCCTTGGTCCAGTAGTCGGCGGCGCGGGAGAAGCAGCGGTCCGACTCATCGGTGTCGCCCCGTTCTTCCGCCAGGGAGCCGAGGTGGTGGTGAATCACCGCGATGTTGTTGAGGGCCTGCGGCATGTGCTGGTTGAGATCCAGCGCCTGCTCGTAGAACTCCAGCGCCTTCTGATGATCGCCGTTGCTGGTGAACACCAGCGCCATGTTGTAGAGGATGAAGGCCTTGTCGTTGGGGTCGTCCTCCAGCTTCAGGGCTTCCTCGTAGTTCTCCAGCGCTTCGGCATATTCGCCATCGCCCTGGGCGCTCATGCCGTCGCGGTAGTACGCGAAAGCCTCCTTCGCCCGCCGGTTGGTGGGAATCACCTTGAGGATCAGGTCCGCCATGACCGTGAAACTCTTGTCGATGAAGTTGTCGTTGCGTTGGCTGCGGGGCACGGGAACGGTCTGGTTTGTGGACCCATCCTGACGCCTGCGCGGCGAGCCAGCTTCTGCCGGTGGCCATCCCTAGCCTGAAACCCAGCTGCCGATCCCAGTGGTTCAGGTTTCCCCCGGCCCCGCCGTCTCACCGCTTCCGGCTGCACCGTCGCCCCGTCCCTTGGTGCCGGTGCTGCTCGAGGTGGACGGCATGAAGTGCGGGGGGTGTGTGCGTGCCGTGGAGAAGCGCCTGCTGGCCGTGCCCGGTGTGCACCAGGCAAGCGTGAACCTGCTCACCCACACCGCCTGGGTGGGCCTGGCCGCTCCTGTCGAGGCCGCGCAGCCAGGCCTCGACACCCAGGTGGCGGCCCTGCTGGCCAGCCTGGAGGGGCTCGGCTTTGCGGCGCGCCTGCGTGATCAGTCGCTGCCGGCACCCACGGCGGCCGAGCTGGCCCAGCGCCATCGTTGGTGGCTGGAGTGGCGCCAGCTGATCGCGGCGCTGACGCTGCTGGTGGTGTCGGTGCTGGGCCATCTGGCGGAGGCGGGCAGCCTGCCGGCATCGCTGCTGGCGTCCCCGCTCGGAGCCCTGCTGGCGGCGCTCTGGTTCCACGCCCTCGTGGCCACCCTGGCCCTGGCGCTGCCGGGTCGTTCGATCCTGGTGCGCGGCGCCCTGAGCGCCTGGCACCGCATGCCCAGCATGGACACCCTGGTGGGCCTGGGCATGGGCAGCGCCTACCTCGCCAGCCTGGCGGCCCTGCTCTGGCCGGCGGCGGGCTGGCCCTGTTTTTTCAATGAGCCGGTGATGCTGCTCGGCTTCGTGCTGCTGGGCCGCTTCCTGGAGGAACGGGCCCGCTTCCGCACCGGCCGGGCGCTGGAGCAGCTGGCCCAGCTCCAACCCGAAACGGCGCTGCTGCTGGTGGGCGATGGCCCCCCGCGAGAGGTGCGGGTGGGAGGGCTGCGGCCCGCTGATCGGTTGCAACTGCTGCCGGGCGACCGGGTGCCGGTGGATGGGGTGGTGCTGGAGGGCTGCTCGGCGGTGGATGTGTCGAGTCTCACCGGCGAACCCCTGCCGCTGGAGGCCCGCCCGGGCTGTGAGCTGGCGGCCGGCATGCTCAACCTGCAGGCGCCGCTGGTGCTGGAGGTGACCCGCGCCGGTGCGGAGACGGCCCTGGCCCGGATCATTGCGCTGGTCGAGCAGGCCCAGGCCCGCAAGGCGCCGATACAGCGCCTGGTGGACCGGGTGGCCGGCCGTTTCACCGTGCTGGTGCTTGTTCTCGCCCTGGCCACCTTCCTGTTCTGGTGGCTGTGGGGCACCCGCCTGTGGCCGGATGTGCTGATGGTGGCTCCGCTGCTGGGCCATGGCGCCGGGGCTGCTCACAGCTTCGGTGGGCACGGCCTTGGTGGTATGGGCATGGGAGGCTCCGGCCACGGGCTGGCGGGGGCCGCCGTCGAGACCCCGTTCAGCCTGGCCCTGCAGCTGGCGATTTCCGTGCTGGTGGTGGCCTGCCCCTGTGCGTTGGGCCTGGCCACCCCCACGGCGATCACAGTCGGCTCAGGGCTGGCGGCCCGGGCCGGTGTGCTGTTCCGGGGCGGCGATGCGATCGAGACCGCCGCGCGTCTGCAGGCGGTGCTGTTCGACAAGACCGGCACGCTCACCCTGGGCCGCCCCCTGGTGGTGGCGATCGAACTGTCCCCCACGGATCCAGCTCACCAGCTGGCGGGCGAGCTGGTCGACGCCGATGCCCTGATCCGTGTGGCGGCCAGCCTGGAGCAGCAGACCCGCCACCCGCTCGCCCATGCCCTGCTGCAGGAGGCGGAGCGCCGCCAGCTTCCTCTCTGGCCGGTGAGCACCTGCGTCACCTTCGCCGGGGCCGGGGTGGAGGGGGAACTGGAAGGGGTCAGCGGCCCTTGCCGGGTGGGTCGCCTCGACTGGCTGGAGCAGCGAGGGGTTGGTCTGGGCGCTCCGCTCCGCCAGCGGCTCACAGCACTGGAGGCCGACGGCGGCTCGGTGTTGGCCGTGGCGGTCGGCAGCCACCTGCTGGGCCTCGTGGCGGTGCACGACCAACCGCGCGCCGATGCGGTCGCCACCGTGCAGGAGCTCGGTGCCATGGGGCTGAACCTCGGCGTGCTCAGCGGTGACCGGCAGCCTGCCGTGCGGCGCCTCGGTGAACGGCTCGGCTTGCCGGACGACGCCCTTGCCTGGGAACTGCGCCCCGAGCAGAAGCTCGACCAGATCGTGCGCTGGCAGCAGTTGGGGCCGGTGGCGATGGTGGGCGATGGCATCAACGATGCGCCCGCTCTGGCGGCGGCCGATCTCGGCATCGCCGTGGGCACCGGCACCCAGATCGCTCAGGACACCGCCGATCTGGTGATCCTTGGCGACCGCTTGTCCTCGCTCGTGCTGGCGCTGCAGCTGGCGCGGCGCACGCTGGCCAAGGTGCGCCAGAATCTTTTCTGGGCCTTCGGCTACAACCTTGTGGTGCTGCCGATCGCCGCCGGCGCCCTGCTGCCAGGCTTCGGTGTGGTGCTCTCCCCACCCCTGGCGGCCCTGCTGATGGCGATGAGCTCGATCACCGTGGTGGTGAACGCGCTGCTGCTGCATGGTCCAGCCTGACCCCGATCGCCCCAGGGGGCGCTTTCTCGTGCTGGAGGGCATCGATGGCTGTGGCAAGACCACCCAGCTCGAACGCCTGCAGGCCTGGTTGCCCAGCAGCGGCCTGCTGGCGCCCGGGGCGGAGCTGGTGGTGTGCCGCGAGCCGGGAGGGACGCCGCTGGGCCAGGCGCTGCGGCAGCTGCTGCTGCATCCGCCGGAGGCGGCCAGCCCCTGCCCCACCGCGGAACTGCTGCTTTATGCGGCCGACCGCGCCCAGCACGTGGAGGCCCGCATCGCGCCCGCCCTGGCGGCGGGCCACTGGGTGATCAGCGACCGCTTTGCCGGCTCCACGGCCGCCTACCAGGGCTATGGCCGTGGCCTGGATCTCGCGTTGATCGGCCAGCTGGAGGCCATCGCCACCGCCGGCCTGACGGCCGACCTCACCCTCTGGCTGGACCTGCCCCTGCCGCTCTCACTGGAGCGTCGCGGCCACCGGCCCGCCGATCGGATCGAGTCGGCGGGACTGCCCTTCCTGCAGCGGGTGGCTGGAGGATTCGCCCAGCTGGCGGCGCAGCGGGGCTGGGCGCGGGTGGAGGCTGCCGCTGCTCCCGAACAGGTGGCGGAAGCGATTGCGGCGCTGCTGCGGTGCCGTTTCGCCGCTGCTGGTGGCTGCGATGGCTGATCTGTTCGCCGACCTGATCGGCCAGCCCCAGGCCGTGGCCCTGCTTGCCGCGTCGCTGCAGCGCCAGCGGCTGGCGCCGGCCTACCTGTTCAGCGGGCCGGATGGGGTGGGACGGCGCCTGGCGGCTCTGCGCTTCCTCGAGGGCGTCCTGGCCGGGATCGCTGGTTCAGCCCCGCTGCGACGCCGGCTGGAGGAGGGCAACCACCCGGATCTGCTCTGGGTGGAGCCCACCTACCAGCACCAGGGCCAGCTGATCCCCCGTTCGGAGGCGATCGCCCAGGGAGTGGCGAAGCGGTCGCTGCCCCAGCTGCGCCTGGAGCAGGTGCGGGCGATCAGCCGTTTCCTGGCCCGTCGGCCGCTGGAGGGCGACCACTGCCTTGTGGTGATCGAGGCGGTGGAGATGATGGCGGAGGGGGCGGCCAATGCCCTGCTCAAAACCCTGGAAGAGCCCGGCAACGGGCTGCTCGTGCTGCTGACCAGCGCTCCCGAGCGCCTGCTGAGCACGATTCGCTCCCGTTGCCAGCAGATCGTGTTCAGCCGGCTGGATCCGGCCTCCCTGCAGGCGGTGCTGCACCGCCGCGCCGATCTCTCACCCGTGGCGGAGGGGCCAGAGGCCGCCGGCCTGATCGCGCTGGCGGCCGGCTCGCCGGGGGCGTTGCTGCGCCACCGGGAGCAATGGCAGGCCCTGCCACCGGGGCTGGCGGAGCGGCTGCTGGAGCGGCCGGGCCAACCGCTGGAGGCGCTGGCCCTGGCCCGTGAGCTCACCGAAGCCCTGGATCTGGATCTTCAGCTGTGGCTGCTCGACTGGTGGCAACTGCAGAGCTGGCGCCGCGATCTCTGCCAGGCCGATCAGCAGCGGATCGAGCGCCTCCGGCGCCAGTTGCAGGGGGCTGTGCAACCCCGGCTGGCCTGGGAAGTGGCGCTGCTGGAGCTGGGCGGATCGCTGGTGTGAGCCTGGAGTTCCAGGGGGATCTGACCGCCACCTGCGCCACGCGCCCCTTGACGGACAACAGCGCGAAGCTCTGACAGGCGCCTGGGGAGTCGCTGAAGCAGCGCTCCGGGTGTGTCGGTGCCGCTTCAGCAGCAGATGGTCGGTGGAATCAGGCGGATTCGAGCGAGCGCAGCTGGTCGCGCGTGTCCTGCCGAAGCTCTCGCACCAGCCGCTCCTGCTGTTCCAGCTGGGGGCCAGTGGGCAGTTCCAGGCAGTAGCCGGCTCCGTAGACCGTTTTGATGAACCGGGGTTTGCGCGGTTCGGGTTCGAGCTTGGTGCGCAGGTGGCGCACGTGTACCCGGATGGTCTCGATGTCGTCGTCGGGCTCGTAGCCCCACACTTCCTTGAGGATGAGCGAGGGGGCCACGGTCTGACCGTGACGCTGGAGCAGGCAGTGGAGCAGTTCGAACTCCAGGTGGGTGAGCCGGACGGCTTGATCGAACCAGATGGCCTCGAACCGCTCGGGCACCAGGGTGAGAGGCCCGAAATTGAGAATCTCGTTGTGTTTTTCGGCCAGAGGGGCGCGATCGATGCGCCGCAGCAGTGCTTTCACCCGCACCAGCAGCTCTTCGAGATCGAAGGGCTTGGTCAGGTAGTCGTCGGCGCCGGAGTTGAAGCCGCTCACCTTGTCTTTGGTGCCGCCGAGCGCCGTGATCATCATGATCGGGATCCCGGCCGTGCGCTCATCGCGGCGCAGGCGCTGGCAGAGGGTGAGGCCATCCACCTTGGGCAGCATCAGATCGAGCAGGATCAGGTCGGGATGGGCCTGCAGGGCCAGGGCCTGGCCCTTGATGCCGTCTTCGGCGCATTCCACCTGGAAGCCGCCGTGCATCAGATGGGCAGCCACCAGCTCACGCATGTCCCTGTCGTCTTCGATCAGCAGGATGCAGGGCTTCATGGGCGGCGCAGGGCGGGTGACAGCGGCAATCCGTTGGATTCGAAGAGGCCGTATGAGCTGCTTTCGCAGAAGTATGGAACACGATCCTGGCAACCGCTCCACTGGAACGTGAACAACCGGCAGGCAGCGCTGCGGCAAGGCGAACAGGAACTCCCCGGGCAGGATTCGAACCTGCGACCAATCGGTTAACAGCCGACCGCTCTACCGCTGAGCTACCGAGGATGGCAACCCGGTGAACCTACCCCTCGGTCGCGCCGCCAGGCAAGAGGGAGACCCTGCCGCGAAGGCGCCGGCACAGTTCCGGCCCGTCCTGCCAGCGGCCCATGCGCCCGCTTTCCATCAGCACGGCCCCGTCGCAGCGCTCGAGTTCCTCCAGCCGATGGGTGATCCAGAGGGCGGTGAGGGGTCGCTCCTGCCGGTGGCAGAGGCGATGGATCAACTCCAGAACCTCCGTCTGGCTGATTGGATCGAGCAGGGCGGTGGGTTCGTCGAGCAGCAGCAGGTCGGCACCGCTGGCGAGGGCACCGGCGATGGCCACCCGCTGTTTCTGGCCGCCGCTGAGCGTGTGGATCGGCCGCCCTTCCAGGCCAGGTAAGCCGACCTGGGCCAGGGCTTCGGCCACCCGCCAGCGCCGCTCCTCACGGCTGAGGCCCTCCGCCAACGAGAGCTGGAGGTCGGTGCCGCAGCTGGGCAGCAAGAGTTGGTGGTCGGGGTTCTGGAACACCAGAGCCGGCGTGCGCTGGCGGTGAATCCGCCCTCGCTGCGGATCGAGCAGCCCGGCGATCAGCCGCAGCAGGGTGCTCTTGCCGCTGCCGTTGCCCCCCACGAGCATCCACAGCCCTGGACGGGGCACCTCGAGGTTGATGTGGTCAAGGGCGAGGCTGCCGTTGGGCCAGCGGAACCCCAGGTTCTCCACCACCAGCGGAGGATCAGGGGCGGAGAAACCGGCGCTGGCATGGGCCGGTGGCGAGCTGGTCAACTGTCGACGCTGAAGCCGGGACGTTTGGTGCCGGTGCCACCCGCGGCCGAACGTTCGTAGAGCTGAACGGCCACCAGCTCACTGCTCAGCAGGCTGACCCGTTTCTCCTCGGCTTTCTCGCAGCTGAGTTCGAGCACGCGCGGTTGACCGCTCTCCAGGACCGCCTTGATCTGGCCATACAGGGCCTGGGCGTCGGCCAGTTCCTTGCGCTGGACCGAGACGGGCATGGGGCTGAGCTTGAGCGAGAGCTCGACGACGTACACGGCGGTTTCGGTGAGGGCAGCCGCCACTCTGGCGAATGGCGCGGCGCTGCGGTTTCCGCTGAAGGGCCGGCCGGCTCCCGGTTGGCTCCGGTTTGGCTCGGGGCTGGATTCAGGGCTGCTTCCGGTGCGGTTCAGACGACCGGGGCGGCCGCAAGGCCTGGGGCTGACGGAGCCGGTGAGTGCAAGTACTCATTGCCCCCGGGCCAGGGCGGCGGAAGCCCCGGCCACCGGCTGATTTCCGTACAGTGCCCTTGTAAAGCTTCATGAAGCCTCTTCATCATGACGATTGCTGTAGGGCGCGCGCCTTCGGCTCGGGGATGGTTCGACGTCCTC